>NZ_JCBCUR010000017.1:0-120197 GCF_059862305.1 Pseudomonas sp. MF09156 | reverse complement strand
TTAACACGGAGAACCGGGCGGAAAACGCTCCGCTGCACACTGTATTAGGCCGTTTTCAGGGAATAGCGCTGATTGCCTGGTGAATTACGGCCTGCCATCGCTGCGCGGCAAGTTGATCGGAGCATCCCTAATGGGGTTGTACTTTGTTTGCCAATTTCGAAAGCGGATGCACCAGATTGCCAGCGCCTCCGGCAACCAAGGGATATCGTACTCTGGCTTGGTGCGTGACGTCTTATTGGTCGTGATGTGCATACCAATTTCGTCCTTGGGGTACTTCTTTACAAATCCCTGGCTCTCCTTGCAGCCACGAAATGGCGAGGGATTGGGTTTCCAAATAATTTTTCCATCTTCCAGCACAGGAATTTCATCGTCGCCTTCACCTGAATCGACGTAAGCCAGTTGTATTCCGCGAACAGGAACAGATGCCAGTGCGTAAGTATGCATCCAAGAACCCGGGAACCAGATTTTATACTTTCCTTTTTCGCACTTCCAGACGCAGTCTGGGTCGTCACGGTCAATTTTGTTTTCGTCAATATCAAACCAGTCTGCTTTGAACTCGTGCAGGTGGGTCAGGTCGGAAAAGCTTGTGGCGTTCGGGGGGATGATCCATTCTTTGAGTTCGTCGACGAAGTGGTAAGCCAGCGCAGGTTTAACAGTCTCCGTGGGAGTTATGACGACGCCAATGTCTTTGTTCAGTGGCGCGAATGGATCGCGCGCGCCGGGAATCAGAGTGCGCTCACCGGTGTCCTCGCAAGTGATGCACAGGTTGTCTTTGATAAAGCTCTCTGCAAACTCTCGCAGCGCGTGTACAGTTTTGCGTTGTTGAGTTTCTTTGATGCTCCCAATGAATAACTCGAATTCCGTCAGTGTGAATCTGTCGGTAGTGAATATTGCTGTAGGATCTTGGCCAATCTTTAGTGGGGCGAGGAAGTCTCGGACAAACCTCACCAAGTAGTTCTCTTTGACGCTGCCGCCTCTTACCGTTTTTAAGTGCGCTCCGATAACAAATTGCCAGGCTGCATGGCTTTTAGGGATGGTGACGATAGTGTACGGTTGCGTCCGGCTCAAATAATCAGCCCAGTTGATCCATGAAGCTTGATACACTTTGTCCGGTGCGAATGGGAAGCGCCGATCATCACTGGCTACAATATGTTTTTTATAATCACTGGCGGAAAGAATGCTTAGCTCTTTCAGCAAGTCTTTGGCTTCTTCGAAGGAGTAAGGTTGAACGATATCGCAAAAATCATACCAGTCGATCCAGTCGTTATGGAAATCACGATGTGGGTTGGCAGGCAGGCAGGGGTAGAGTGCCTGTTTTTGACGATACTCAGCGCTATTTTTTATGCCAATTACTTTAACGGCGAATTTTGCTTCCTCGTAATTGGAGCACCGTTCAGGAAGGATAAATTCCTGCCAGGAAGTAAATTCTTTGTACACCTCGCGGGGCGTCAGCGGGAGCTTTGGGTCAAGGTGCGCAAGTTTTGCGTAATCTTTAGTGGTCACAACTCCAAGCGCCCTGGCAGCTGCACCCGCAGAATGCATTGTTGGGTAGAAATCACCATAAAGAAATGCTCTCCAGCCGGTCTCAGGCCACTGGTCTTTATAGATGATGTCCGGGCATCTCGGCAGCAGGCTGTCCTCTCGGAATCGGTTCAAATATTCGGACTTGGTTTTAATTCCGAGTCGCTGGACAGCCGCTGTCGCGTGATCAATAGTTTTATATGTTGGGACTGTACCAAGAAAATGCTCCCAGCTCATCCATGCGTCTTTGTATGCTTTAGACGGGTCTTTTGGGAGTTTTGGATCTTCTTCTGAATAGCAAGCAGCATACTCTTCAGCTGTGCTGATGCCTGCGTCTCGTGCAGCCTGCTGTGCTTCGGAGTAAAGTTTATAGGTGTTAGTGTTTTGCTCAAGGAAGGTCGGCCAGTCTACCCAGTGTTTTTTGTAAGTGTTGTATGGCGAGGCTGGAAGCTCGGGATGTGACTTTTTCAATTCGTAATATTGGCGGCCCGTTTTGATGCCATGCTTAGCGACGAAGGCCTTGGCTTCTTGGTATGTCAGTAGCGTGGGACGTCTCTCAATGCCGAGATAGTCGTACCAGCCGTTCCATTCTTTATATATAAGATGAGGAGCAGCATAAAGCTTTGGATCGACACTCAAGCAGGTGTCTTTGTAGTCTTGTAAGGTTCTGAAATTATAGGAGCGCGCAATCAGCCTTGCTTCAAAAAAGTCCTGGTACTTTTCTCCTTTGTCGAGGAAGTCGTTCCAGCTGATCCATTCCTTTTTATATTGTACGTCTGGGCGAGAGGGTAGGTGCGGATCTTGCTTGTACTTCTCTTGGTAGCTTTGTGCACAGGTTATGCCTAGTCCAAGGGCAACAGCCTTCGCTTCTTCATAATCATGAATCTTGACTTTTATCTTGCCGAAAAATTCGCCATAGCCTGTCCATTGATTAACGTAAATTTGGTATGGGGCTGAAGGGAGCATGGGGTCTTCAGTGCGCCGTTTGTTATACTCGGTGACTGTATTGATTCCTAACGTAATGCACGCTGCCCGCGCTTCTTCATAGGTTTCATAGAATTTTTGCTTGGGTGCCATGGTCTGTAGTCCTTATATCGATGGAGAGAAATTTCAGGTGCGTAGGCGTGCAAGTTCGCTTTTGAGCCTTGTGCGCAAAAGTTTTAATTAGCTGTCTGGGTCTTCTAGGTTAAAGGCAGGTGGTCGGCAGCTGTGGCGTATTTGGCGCTTATTGCGCGATTGTTAATTCCTGGGTCTTGTTATCCGCCGGTAGCTGGCGATAGGTCGACCGGGAGGCGCATATTCTTCAGTTGCGCAGTTTTCGGCAGTTTGTTTGGCGTTGTTTCTTGATTCGACAGTGCGCATCCGTTCCCGCACTTCCTGATCTGTCGGTTGTAGGTATACAAGGCAAGAATCAGGATGTGCATGATGCATCGAGCGCTGAATTTCAATTTGGCTAAAGCCATTTTCTGCAAGTCGGTAACCATACGCATGCCGATGGCCGTGTTCACTTGTGCCGTCGTATTTGTAACAGCGCAATCCGATCCTCTCGACAGCGGCTCTGTGAAGGCGCTGGAAGTTCTTAATGCTTTCAGGTCTGCCCTTTGAGTTCGTAAAGGCGAAAGGATGTCTACCTCCAGCGTCTACCCGTTGGTATAGAAGATAGTTTTGAAAGGCGAGCAGGAACTCCTGAGACTTAGAAGGTGGATAGAAGTCGATGGTAAAAAACATTTGCTTGTTCGTCGTGGGTGCTTTCCAGCCCGCGTGCAGCGATTCCGATTTCAGATAGTCTGTTCGCGGTTTCATGCGAAACTTGCGAAGCAAGTATTCTTCACGATCTTTATAGCCTTTCTCAGGCGCTCTGCCTTTAGACGGATGATGGACTCTGACGATGGCCTCGCAGCGCTCTACGTCTATTTCGATATCGTCAAGATAGATGTGGAATAGCTCGCTCTTTCTAAGCCCGCCATAATGCATCAGAAGGATCATGGCCTGGCTTTTGTAATCAATACGCAGATGCTTGTGCTCACTGCGAGAGCTGGCTACTAGGCAACCGTCATCAATCAGCGTGTTGAAGTGCTCTTGGGGAAAACGTTTAACTTCGTCAAGGATCACAGGTGATGCTCTCTCTCTTCCTACTTCACGCCTAAAATGATTCATCTCTCGCTCTTCGTCTGACGTTAAGTGGCTGAGAAGCTTGTTGTCTTGACGATGGTGATAAGCGCACCAGTTCAGTTTCTCTTCGTGCTTCGTGGCTTCTCTAATCGGATTCATGACCACGCCGTTGTGCCCCGGCTGCTTGGTCAGCCAGTCGGTGTATCCGGTCAGTAGGCAAATGATGTCATCCGCATTCTCCTGGCTGCGGTTGGGCCAGTAGAGGCCCGTCGGATCTTCCAGGTTGAGGTCGATAGTCCCGCTCTTTAATGCGGCCCGAAACGATTTCAGGAGCGTGGTCGGATTGTGGAAGGGAATGCCGCTCAGCGTGATGTAGTCCAAGAGCATCGCCACGGAGGAGGTCACCTTCGCTCGCCACGAATTACTCCTGGTTTTCTCGCTCAGGTATTGGAGCAAGGAGACGAGTACTCCCTGGCTGGTGATCAATCCCGGAAGGCGAATTTTTTTGAGCCGGGTGGGGCTCTGGTATTCGACCTTGATCTTGATGGCCGTCAGCGGCGGCATCTTCATGATTTGCATCAGCGCTGTGCTCCCAGGCAGGTGGGGAGCTGGCTTGCGGATGGCATTTGGTTAGGGTCTAGGCTTGGATCTGGTCTTGGATCTGGGCTCAGGTGGTGACGACGTACGCGGGGAGTAGGCGCGCCGGCCTTGGCGGTCAAGGGCTGGCGGGATGCGAGTGCATAGGTCTCTGCTGGAAATGCGGCACTGAAAAAAATCTCAGCTGACATGCTTGACGCCTTAAGTACACTCGGTGTACTATTCAAATGTCCATTGGTATAAAATGTTACCACTGCGCTTTCTCAGAAAACAGCCCATTCGGGCTACTTTTTGTCGCACCCGCACCCGCACCCGCACCCGCACCCGCACCCGCACCCGTATGGGAATCAGTGGGCTCTAGTCGCTGCCGACCTGGGTCACCTCGTTCGCGTTCTCTTCCAGCTTCAGCCCACAGCCGTGTGCACGTCATCAGACGTAGTGCTGAGGCGATGAGGTGCTGGGTGGGATTTGACTCGCGGTTGGGTAGGGGCTGGCGTGGTCATGTGTTATGGCGGGGGTTGTTGTCGGTAGATGCTCGCCGGATGAATTCGTTTTGCTCCGACCGAGCTGGGTGGCGTCGGCTGGCGTTCCTTGAGGTGCTGCTGTGGGGCTGGGCGGTTGCTCCGGTCGCGCTTCATGCTCCGGCCCCAGGGGGAAATGATGCATGGGGGTGGAGCTAGGAGGTTTGCCAGGATAAAGGGAGGTGCTGCCTTGGGGGCGATCTCGCGGGCTTGCTTTTCTGCAGTGCGCTCCACGGGTTACTTCTCTGGTTCCGCGCCCCGGGTTGGGGTGATGGATGAGTGGCATCGCTGCTTCTGGGAGCGTGAGCTCGATAGGTCTCTTTATGCTCCGGTGCACCTCCTCATGCCAGCAGGGTGAAGTCGGCTCCAGCAGCTTGGGTGGATCAGCGTCAGTGTCGTGCTGGGCGCCTATCTCTTGGAAGCAATACTCGATGGGATCGGCTGATGCGGGTGAGCTTTTGCTTCGGGTTGGTACGAGCAGTCCTCGGACAGGCTTCATGGATGCCACCGTTCCAGTCGCACCTCACTCACAGTGCTTCTCTATATAGATAGCTTTCGTTCTGGCGGGGCACTCTCCGGCAGAGGGCCATAGCGCTTCGAAAATGGGGGAGGGCTCTGGGGTGATTTGCCAGTCCCTCTCCCTCCGAGGTGGGTGTCAGAAAAATGGCAGTTGGGGAGGGGGCGGTTTTTGTTTGGGTGATCAAGGGGGAGGGTTCGGAGTGGGGCGCACTCTGGGCGAGGTTTTTTCTGGGTGCGCGCCGCGCCGTGGGCTGGATCCTTTCTTGAGGAGTATTCAGTTTGGGGGAGGGCGATCAGGCTTGGGAGGGGTGAGGGCTGACTGGCTTTCCGGGGGTGGGATTGGGTTGGTGGGTGGGTGTTGTGTGTGGATTCGGGAGTGGGGGAGGGAAATAGTAGTTCTGGGTTTGGGGTGATAATACCAGTACAACAAGAAGCTGCTGCGCGAAATCGATCGCCGGGTGCGTTACCTGCGCAAGCGCCTGGAAGACATGCGGGTGGTGGAGTACATGCCCGAGCAGGAGGGCAAGGTGTTCTTCGGGGCCTGGGTGGATATCGAGAACGAGCAGGGCGAGACCAAGCGTTTCCGGATCGTGGGTTATGACGAGATCTATGAGCGCATGGACTACATCTCCATTGACTCACCCATGGCCAGGGCCTTGTTGCGCAAGGAGGTGGACGATGAGGCCATTGTGCAGACGCCAGGCGGCGAAGTGTGCTGGTGGATCACCGGCATCGAGTACATCACGTAGGAGCCGGCTTGCCGGCGATGGCGCCTGCAAGATTGCCGTCCCGGCTCCCAGAGGGGAGCCGGTTTTTTCCTCAGCCTTCGCGCAGTACCGCCAGCGGGCTGGCGTTCAACGCGCGGCGGGTGCCGAATACCCCGGCACCGCCGATCAGCACGGCGCCGATCAGCGGAAGCACTAGCAGCCACGGGTGTGGGTGCCAGACCAGGTCGAAGGCATAGCGATACAGCACCAGGGTCACCAACTCGGTACCCAGCGCCGCCAGTAGTCCGCTGACCGCCCCCAGCAGCCCGAACTCGATACGCCGGGCCTTGACCAGCAACTTGCGTTCCGCCCCCAGGGCGCGCAACAGGGCACCCTGGCGAATGCGCTCGTCCAGGGTGGCCTGCAGGCCGGAGAACAGCACCGCCATGCCCGCCGCCAGGACGAACAGCAGTACGTATTCCACAGCCAGCGTGACCTGGGCCAGGATGCTACGCAGTTGGGCCAGCAGTGCTTCGACCTGCAGGATGGTCACTGCCGGGAAAGCCCGGGACAGATCGACGATCTGCTGGTCATGCCCGGCGGCCAGGTAGAAGCTGGTCAGGTACGTGGCTGGCAGGTCCTTCAGGGTGCCCGGTTGGAAAATCATGAAGAAATTGGGTTGGAAGTTATCCCAGTTGATTTCCCGCAGGCTGGTGACCCGAGCCTCACGGTTTTCCCCACCAACGGTGAAGATCAGGTGGTCGTTGAGCTTGAGCTTGAGGCTTTCGGCGACCTTGGCTTCTACCGATACTCCAGGTATTTCATCGCCCGGCTGATCCGCCCACCAGGCGCCCGATGTCAGGGTGTTACCAGGGGGCAGGTCCGCCGCCCAGGTCAGGCTCAGGTCCCGTTGTATCGCACGATCGCCACTGGAATCCTTGCTGACAATTTCCTGCACCGGCTCACCGTTGATGCTGATCAGGCGCCCCGGCACCACCGGATACAAGGGCGCGGCCTGGGCCTGCAGTGCAAGCAGGCGAGCACCGAAGGCATCCTTGTCGGCCGGCAGGATGTTGAGGGCGAAATAGTTGGGTGCATCCTTGGGCAACTGGTTCTGCCAGGTGTCGAGCAACTCGCCACGCAGCAGGGCGATCAAGCCCATCGACAGCAGGATCAGGCCAAATGCCAGGGACTGGCCCGCCGCCGCCAGCGGGTGACGCAACAACTGGCCCAGCCCCAGGCGCCAGGGCAGGGCGGCGCGCGCCAGCAGGCGGCGCAGGCTTTGCAGCAGCAACAGCAGCAGGCCACCGAGGATCAGCGCGGCGATCACCCCACCGCCCAGCAGGGCGAAGGTCAGCACCAGGTCCAGGCTCAGGCGCCACATGATCAGGCCCAGGGCAAACAATGCCGCGCCATACACCATCCAGGTACTGGAGGGGATCGGCAGCAAGTCGCGACGCAGAACCCGCAGCGGCGGCACTCGGCCCAGGGCGGCCAATGGCGGCAAAGCGAAGCCGGCCAGGGCCACCAGCCCGGTACCGATCCCGGCGACGGCGGGCAGCAATCCGCCGGGTGGTACGTCTGCCGGCAACAGGTCGTGCAACAGGTAAAACAGGCCCAGTTGCGCGAGCCAACCCAGCGCCGCACCGGCGAGGCTGGCCAGCAAGCCCAGGACGGTCAGTTGCAGGCTGAACAGCAGCATGGTTTCCCGGCGCGACAGACCCAGGCAGCGCAACAGCGCACTGGCGTCGAAGCGGCGGCTGGCAAAGCGGTTTGCCGACAAGGCCACAGCCACCCCGGACAACAGCACAGCGACCAGGCTGGCCATGTTCAGGTAGCGCTCGGCCTTGCCCAGGGCGCCGCCGATCTGTTGGTTGCCGTCCCGTGCGTCTTGCAGGCGCTGGTTGGCGGCCAGCCCCGGGGTGATCTGATCGCGGTAGGTTTGCAGGGCGGTGCTGGCTTGTGGCGCGCGCCACAGTTCGCGGTAGCTGACCCGGCTGCCCGGCTGGACTACGCCGGTGGCCTCAAGGTCGGCCAGGTTGATCATCACCCGTGGGGTGAGGCTATAGAAGTTGCCGGCCCGGTCTGGCTCATAGGTGAGCACCCGGGCCAGGCGCAGGGTTTTCATGCCGACATCGATACTGTCGCCGACTTTCAGGTCCAGTGCCGTCAGCAGGCGTGCCTCGACCCAGGCCTCGCCGGCTTTCGGCCCGCCGCCCGAGGTTTCTTCGGCGAAGGGTTCGGCCGCGCTTTTCAGTTGGCCGCGCAGCGGGTACTGCTCGTTGACCGCCTTGATACTCGATAACTGAATGCCGTTGTCAGTGGCGATAACGCTGGAGAATTCCACCACCCTGGCGTGCGTCAGGCCCAGTTGTGTGCCGCTGGTTATCTGCTCGGGGCGAGCCGGCGAGCTGCCCTCCAGCACCAGGTCGGCACCGAGGAATTCGGTGGCGCGCAGCAGCATCGCACCGTTGAGCCGTGCACCGAAGTAGCCGATGGCAGTGCTGGCGGCCACCGCCACCAGCAGGGCGAAGAACAGCACACGCAATTCACCGGCGCGGGCATCGCGCAGTAATTGGCGTAGGGCAAGGCTGAACAGACGCAACAGCGGCAATCGTGCCATCAAGGCTCCAGGGGCTCGACCATCAGGCCGGCTTCAAGGCGGATCAGGCGTCGGCAGCGATGGGCCAGGCGCTCGTCGTGGGTCACCAGCACCAGGGTGGTGCCGTTCTCTTTATTGAGCTCGAACAGCAGGTCGCTGATGCGCTCGCCGGTATGGCTGTCGAGGTTGCCGGTGGGTTCATCGGCAAACAGTACGTCCGGCTCGGCCGCGAACGCCCGGGCAATCGCGACCCGCTGTTGTTCGCCACCGGAGAGCTGGCGGGGCGAATGGGTCAGGCGCTGGCCCAGGCCGACCCGCTCGAGCAAGTGCCGGGCGCGTTCGCGGGCATCCTTGCGACCGTCCAGCTCCAGGGGCAGCATGACGTTTTCCAGGGCATTGAGGCTGTCGAGCAATTGGAATGACTGGAACACAAAGCCGACGTGTTCGGCGCGGATACGTGCCCGTTGGTCCTCATCGAGGACGCTCAGGGCCTGGCCGGCGAGGGTGACTTCACCGCTGCTGGGCAGGTCGAGCCCGGCCAGCAGCCCAAGGAGCGTGGATTTTCCGGAACCGGAGCTGCCGACGATAGCCAGGCTATCGCCCTTGTTCAGTTCCAGGCTCAGTTCGTGCAGGATGGTCAGTTCACCTTCCGCGCTGGGAACCACTTTGCTAAGGTTCTGCGCGGTGAGAATGCATGCGCCCATGGAGAATCCGATGCGAATATGGTTTTTGAGTGCTGGCCTGGCCCTGATGTGCATGGCCCAGAACGCAGCGGCGGGTACTGTCCTGATCGTTGGCGATAGTATCAGTGCCGGTTTCGGCCTGGATACCAGCAAAGGGTGGGTGGCACTGCTGGAGCAACGGCTCAAGAAGGAGGGTTTCGACGATAAGGTGGTCAATGCCTCCATCAGCGGCGACACCAGCGCCGGAGGCTTGGCGCGGCTGCCGGCGGCGCTTGCAGAGCATAAGCCGGACGTGGTGGTGATCGAGTTGGGCGGCAACGACGGCTTGCGCGGGCAGCCTCCAGCGCAATTGCAACAAAATCTTGCGTCGATGATTGACCAGTCCAAGGCCGGTGGCGCCAAGGTGTTGCTGCTGGGGATGCAGTTGCCGCCCAATTATGGCCCGCGATATACCACGGCATTTGCTGAGGTCTATGGTGTGCTGGCCAAGGAAAAAAACGTCCCACTGGTGCCGTTTTTCCTGGAGGGCGTGGGTGGCCATCCGGACATGATGCAGGCTGATCAGCTGCACCCGGCAGTCGGTGCCCAGGCCAAGTTGCTGGAAAATGTCTGGCCGACGCTAAAACCGCTGTTATGACGCTTTTCTAGCAGCGGTCTTTCGGCTAAGGTGGCGCCCCCGATTTGGAGCCCCCGATGTCGTCGCGTCCCGCCTGGTCCCTGTTTGCCTACCAACTGATCGAGCCCGACGAGCAGTTGGATCTGTTCGCCTGCCAGGAAGTGAAGGTACACCTGGTGACGCGCCAGCTGGAACTGGGCGGTACCATCGACCGGACGCTCTGCGGCACATTGCTGCCAGCCCAGCCACGCTGGTCCTCGGTGGATCGCTCGATCTTCCAGGACCAGCGCCTATGCCCCTTGTGCCGGGCGATTCTCGAATCGCAAAAGCGTGGTACGCCGCCTATCTGGCCTGAGCTGCGCTTCGAGCTTTAAGGGCAGGTACACGCTACAATCGCCATTTTACCCCCGTCGATCTGCGAAGGATTTTCCGGATGTTGTCGCGCTTGCCTGTCGTCACCCGTTGCCTGTCTCTCGCTGCCTTGTGTGCAGCCGGTCCTGTCGCGGCCCTGCAACTGCCCCTGCCGCCGCCGGGTGAAGACATTGTCGGCCAGGTCCAGGTGATCAAGGCCAAGTACGAAGACACCTTTGCCGACCTCGGTGCTACCTATGACCTGGGCTATTCGGAGATGGTCGCGGCCAACCCCGGCGTGGATGCCTGGTTGCCGGGGGCTGGGGCGGAGATTGTGCTGCCGACCCGTTTCATTTTGCCACCGGGTCCCCGGGAAGGCATCGTGATCAACCTGGCCGAGTACCGTCTGTACTACTACCCCAAGGGCCAGGACGTGGTGTACACCTTCCCGTTGGGGATCGGTCGTGAGGGCTGGGGCTCGCCGATTGCCCATACCAGCATCATTGCCAAGACCCCCAACCCGACCTGGACCCCGCCCGCGTCGATCAAGGCCGAGCACGCGGCAGACGGCGACCCGCTGCCCAACGTGGTACCGGCCGGTCCCGACAACCCCCTGGGTCCGTTCAAGTTCACCCTGGGGACGCCGGGCTACCTGATTCATGGCTCCAACAAGAAGTTCGGCATCGGCACCCGTACCAGCCATGGCTGCTTCCGCATGTTCAACAGCAACGTGCTGGAGATGGCCAAGATGGTTCCGGTGGGCACGCCTGTGCGGATCATCAATGATGCCTACAAGTTCGGTATCAGCGGCGGCAAGGTCTACCTGGAGGCGCACGCGCCCTTGAATGACGACGGTACGCCGTCGGTGGTCGACAAGCACACCGCTGTGATCAACGCCATGCTCAAGCGTGAAGACCTGGCCAATAACCTGCGGGTCAACTGGGATGAGGTGCGTGATGTGGTGGCGGCCGAAGATGGCTTGCCCGCGCAAATCGGCGAGCCGGGCACGGCGCCGATGGTCAGCAGCATGCCGGTCGATCTGCAGCAGTAGTGACTGGTGCCAGACGAAGCCCGCCACGGATTGCCCCTGGCGGGCTTTTTATTGCCTGGAATCTAAAGCCCAATCCCGGGCAATAAAAAGCCGATCCAAAAATGGATCGGCTTGATAACAACCCCGAAGGATTATTACTTGCGGCTAGCTTTTTCAAGCATGCGCAGAGCGCGCTCGTTAGCTTCGTCAGCAGTCTGTTGTGCTTTTTGAGCAGCAGCCAGAGCTTCATCAGCTTTACGGTAGGCTTCGTCTGCACGAGCCTGGGAGCGAGCTGCTGCGTCTTCAGTTGCAGTCAGACGAGCTTCGGTTTCTTTGGAGACGCTGCTGCAACCGGTAGCCAGAACTGCGGCCAGAGCCAGAGCAGAGAATTTCAGAACGTTGTTCATCGTGTTCCCCTTCAAGGACTTTCTATTTAATGGCTAGTATCTCAGAGTGAGCTAATAGCCGGCGTACATACTACCCATTACTTGTAGTAAGTAAACTGACGTAGCGCAAGAAGCAAAAAAAATTCTTGTGCCGAATCTATTTTGGCTAATCTTTAGCGAGTTTGTATAAAAATTATCCAGTTTGTGCTGCGCGGTCAAAGATTGGATCCAGGCTGAAAGCGCCGCCTGGCAAGTGTTAAACGTTGTAAGTCGATGTCAATTTATATATCTGCGCCAATACTATTGTTCAGATTGTCCAGACGCTGATGGGCATCTTTCGCGCATGTAGAGGTGACTTTAAAAGCGGTGGTTCGTCTCAAGCTTCAACTGTCGGCAATGTTCAGGCTATCGACCACAGGATGTTCGATCAGCCCTTTCTATGTCCGCCAGCCCGATGGATGACGAGCGTCTCTTGAGCAATGACAGGATTGGTGCCTACTATTCCTTGGTGCGGGGCGTGAGTGCTGTAGGGCTTTTCTCGTTGTCGAAACCGGCACGGGGTGGCGTAGATGTTCCTTCGCCGGAAAAACATCGGTAAGGTAGGGGTCAGAAACCAAGACCCGCGAGGAGTAGTGATGAGCGAGGCGTTGTCCATCCACCATGACCAGGCTGGTCATCAGTTCGAGACCAATGTGGACGGTCATCGTGCCTATCTGACCTACATGGACCTGGGGAAGCAGACCCTGGATATCTACCGCACGTTTGTGCCCAATGCCCTACGTGGGCGTGGCATTGCCGCTGCGTTGACCGAAGAGGCGCTGCAATACGCCGAGAGTATGGGCTATACGGTAATCCCGTCCTGCTCCTACGTGGAGCGCTACATGGAGCGCCACCAGCGCCACGCCGCGAAGCTGTAAAAGCCAGCATGCAGGCATAAAAAAACGCCGGGCTTAGCCCGGCGTTTTTGTGTGCGTCAGGTGCGTTTGCGCTTGGGCAATACGTCCTTGAGCTTGGCGTGCATGCTGCGCAGGGTGGTCTCGGTGGCGGACCAGTCGATGCAGGCATCGGTGATCGATACGCCGTATTGCAGGTCGGCCAGATCCTTTGGAATCGCCTGGCAGCCCCAGTTCAGGTGACTCTCGACCATCAGGCCGATAATCGACTGGTTGCCTTCCAGGATCTGGTTGGCCACGTTCTCCATCACCAGCGGCTGCAGGGCCGGGTCCTTGTTGGAGTTGGCGTGGCTGCAATCGACCATGATGTTCGGCTTGATCTTCGCCTTGCTCAGGGCCTGTTCGCACAGGGCCACGCTGACCGAATCATAGTTGGGCTTGCCATTGCCGCCACGCAGTACCACGTGGCCATAGGCGTTGCCCTTGGTGGTGACGATGGACACGCCACCTTCCTGGTTGATCCCCAGGAAACGGTGCGGGCTGGAAACCGACTGCAGCGCGTTGATCGCCACGGTCAGGCCGCCATCGGTCCCGTTCTTGAAACCCACGGCCGAGGACAGGCCAGAGGCCATTTCGCGGTGGGTTTGCGATTCGGTGGTACGCGCACCGATCGCCGACCAACTGATCAGGTCCTGCAGGTATTGCGGGGAAATCGGGTCCAGGGCTTCGGTGGCCGTTGGCAGGCCCATTTCAGCCAGGTCCAGCAGCAGCTTGCGACCGATGTGCAAGCCGTCCTGGATCTTGAACGAGTCGTCCAGGTACGGATCGTTGATCAGGCCTTTCCAGCCGACGGTAGTGCGCGGCTTCTCGAAATACACGCGCATCACCAGGTACAGGGTGTCGGACACTTCCGCCGCCAGCACTTTGAGGCGCTCGGCGTACTCGTGGGCAGCCTTGAGGTCGTGGATCGAGCAAGGGCCGATCACCACGAACAGGCGGTGGTCAGTGCCGTCGAGGATGTCACGAATGACTTCGCGGCCCTTGGTGACGGTCTGCAGGGCAGCGTCGCTCAAAGGGATTTCGCGCTTGAGCTGATCGGGCGTGATCAGGGTCTCGTTGGATTCGACGTTTAGGTCGTTGATCGGTAAATCAGCCATCGTGTTACTCGTCAGGGTCACGGGTGCCGGCCGCCAGCGAACCCCGTGCGGCGGAGCACAGCATGATTTAAATGCAGCGGGGAGCCGAACCTTAGCGCGTACAAGCCTGCTCGACAATGGGCAATTGCGCGCGTTGTCGTGCGCCCTGATAGTGTGTTGCCTGGTTGAAGGTCGTGGTGCAGATCGAGTGAAAGCGTTTGAATTGACGGATTTGGATATCGACCAGCAGTTGTTGGCGCTACCTGGCGCTTCGCTGCTGGTATTTACCGGCGCTGGCTGTGCCAGTTGCCGCTGGGCACGCCAACAGATGCCGGGGTGGAACCTGCCGGTTGCGCGCATCTGCTGGGTCGACGCTGGGCATAATGGTGGCGCAGTGCAGCGTTACGGGATCTTTCATTTGCCGGCCATATTTGTAGTGTGCGAGGGTCAACTGCACGGTGCGCTACAGGTTGGCCTGAACGCCGGCGAGCTCAGTGCCGCTATAGATGAGGCGCTCAAACAGGAACCAGAGGAGTTGCCATGACGAATGCAGTTGAGCCAGGGCCACGCATTGGGATTATCGGCACCGGTGCCATCGGTGGTTTTTACGGGTTGATGCTGGCGCGCGCCGGGTTCGACGTACATTTCCTGCTGCGCAGTGAGTTCGCAGCGGTCAGTGAGCGCGGCTTGCAACTTAATAGCGCGGTGCATGGCGCCTTGAGTCTGCACCCGGTCCAGGCCTACGCCAATGCGGCCGACATGCCGCCTTGCGACTGGCTGTTGGTGGGCACCAAGACCACCGGCAACGTTGAACTGGCGCCAACCATTGCCCAGGTGGCGGCGCCCGATGCCAAGGTTGTCCTGTTGCAAAATGGCCTGGGTGTCGAAGATGGCCTGCGCGAGCATCTGCCGCCGTCCCTGCATTTGCTTGGCGGGCTTTGTTACATCTGCGTGCACCGTTCCGGGCCGGGGATCGTCGAGCACCAGGCCATGGGCCGGGTCAGCCTTGGCTATCACAGCGGCAACGCGACGGATGATGCTGTACGCCGCCAGGCGATTGTCGAGGAGGGCGCGGGCCTGTTCCGCCAGGCCGGGATCGACTCCCAGGCCATGCCAGACCTGGACCAGGCGCGTTGGCATAAACTGGTGTGGAATGTGCCGTACAACGGCCTGTCGGTGTTGCTCGGTGCCAATACCTCGCAGTTGATGGCCGACGAATCCAGTCGGGAGTTGATCCAGGGCCTGATGGCCGAAGTGGTGCAGGGCGCCCAGGCGTGCGGCCATGAGATCGCGCCGGGCTACGCTGAGCAAATGTTCAGCATGACCGAGCGTTTGACGGACTACTGGCCCAGCATGTATCACGATCACCTGCACCAGCGCCCCCTGGAACTGGCCGCGATCTACGCCCGCCCGCTGGCCGCCGCCCGGGCCGCCGGCTGCCAATTGCCGCGGATGCAGGCGCTGTATCAGGCCTTGGGCTTTATTGATCGCCGCAATAGCTGAGGAGCAGACATGGCCAAAGGCATGAGCGACAAACTGGTACTGGCGATTTCCTCGCGGGCCCTGTTCGACCTGGGCGAAAGCCATAAGGTTTACCTGGCCCAGGGCGTCGAGGCCTACCGCAAATACCAGATCGACCACGAGGAAGAAATCCTTGAGCCGGGGGATGCCTTCCCCCTGGTCAAGAAACTCCTGACCCTCAATGCCAGCCTCGGCCGTGCGCGGGTCGAAGTGGTGCTGGTGTCGCGCAACAGTGCCGATACCGGCCTGCGCGTGTTCAATTCGATCCAGCACTACGGCCTGGATATTTCCCGCGCAGCCTTTGTCGGTGGGCGTAACCCCCACCCTTATCTGGCGGCGTTTGGCAGCCACCTGTTTCTCTCGACTCACGCCGAAGATGTGCGCAGCGCGCTGGATGCCGGTTTTGCGGCAGCGACCATTTTGTCCGGCGGCGCCCGTCGCGCGTCCAGTGCCGAGCTGCGGATTGCCTTTGACGGTGACGCGGTGCTGTTCTCCGACGAGTCCGAGCGCGTCTACCAAAGTGGCGGCCTGGAAGCCTTCCAGGCCAGCGAGCGGCAAGCGGCCCGCGAACCGCTACGGGGTGGGCCATTCAAGGGATTCCTGGCGGCCCTCAATCTGTTGCAGCGCGAGTTCCCCGATGAGTCATGCCCGATCCGCACGGCGCTGGTGACGGCACGTTCGGCGCCGTCCCACGAGCGGGTGATCCGCACCTTGCGTGAGTGGGATATCCGCCTGGACGAGTCGCTGTTTCTCGGTGGCCTGGAAAAATCAGCGTTTCTTGAAGCGTTCGCTGCCGATGTTTTTTTTGACGACCAGGCCGGCCATTGCGAAAAAGCCAGGGAGGTCGTGGCCACCGGACATGTGCCCCATGGCGTGAGCAATGAGCCCAAAGTCCAGGTCCCGAGCTAAGTTCATCGCAGTCGCGGAGGCGCTGCTAAGCTGAAACAATCCCCGCCATCCTGGCAGTCCAGGAGGTTCTATGATTCGGTCGATGTTGTATGCCTCAGACCTGGGTGTGTATGCGCCTTACGTGATGCAACATGCGCTGGCGATGGCGCGTACGTTCAAGGCGGACCTGTATGTGATTCATGTGGTGGAGCCGATCGGGCTGTTCGCAGAATCGGTGCTGCAAACCTATCTTGATGAGCAGGCCTTGAGCGAATGGCAGAGCCAGGGGCTGAACACGGTAATGGCGAACATCGAACAGCGGGTGCTGGACAGTTTTCGTGAAGAGTTGCAGGACGGCGAGCAGGACTTGCAGGCGATTCGTTCGGTGCGGGTGATCCAGGGGGACCCCGCCCAAGTGATTCTCGACCAGGCGCAGAAACTCTCGGTGGATTTGTTGATCGTAGGAAGTCATAGCCAGGGCGCAGGAATCTCGACCCCGTTGGGGCGGACGGCGGCGCGGGTGTTGCAGTTGTCCCAGGTGCCGGTGTATCTGGTGCCTTTGTTGCAGCGTCGACGCAGTGAAGATGTGTGATGGGGCGTAAACGATAAAAAGTTCTAGATTTATCAATCCAACCTTTAATATAGTTATATACCGTCGCTGATATCCGTGGCGTCTATCTGCTTTGAGGGACACATATGAAGCTTCAACAACTGCGCTACATCTGGGAAGTGGCGCACCACGACCTCAACGTTTCCGCCACGGCTCAAAGCCTCTACACCTCGCAACCGGGTATCAGTAAACAGATCCGCCTGCTCGAAGATGAATTGGGCGTCGAAGTGTTCGCCCGCAGCGGCAAGCACCTGACCCGTGTCACGCCTGCCGGTGAGCGCATCATCACCACTGCCGGCGAAATCCTGCGCAAGGTCGAAAGCATCAAGCAGATCGCCCAGGAATTTTCCAACGAGAAAAAAGGCACCCTGTCGATTGCCACCACCCACACCCAGGCCCGTTACGCGCTGCCGCCGGTGATCAGTTCGTTCATCAAGCAGTACCCGGACGTGGCCCTGCACATGCACCAGGGGTCGCCGATGCAGATCGCCGAGATGGCGGCCGATGGCACCGTCGACTTCGCCATCGCCACCGAAGCCCTGGAGCTGTTCGGTGACCTGGTGATGATGCCGTGCTATCGCTGGAACCGCTGCGTCGTGGTGCCCCAGGGCCACCCACTGGCCAAACTGCCGAAGCTGACCCTAGAAGCGCTGGCGGAATACCCGATTGTGACCTATGTGTTCGGCTTCACCGGCCGCTCCAAACTCGACGAAGCCTTCAGCCATCGCGGCCTCACGCCAAAAGTAGTGTTCACTGCGGCTGATGCCGACGTGATCAAGACCTACGTGCGCCTGGGCCTGGGCGTCGGCATCGTGGCCAAGATGGCCGTCGACACCAAGCTCGACAGCGACCTGGTGGTGCTGGATGCCAGCGAACTGTTCGAGTCCAGCGTGACCAAGATCGGCTTCCGTCGGGGCACGTTCCTGCGCGGCTTCATGTGCGATTTCATCGAGAAGTTCGCCCCGCACCTGACCCGTGAAGTCATGGCCAAGGCGATCCAGTGCCATAACAAGCAGGAACTCGAAGAACTGTTCGACGGCGTTGAACTGCCGGTTCACTGATCGGCCTAGCGGGCCTCGGTCACCACGAATTGTTGCCGGGCGCCTGCCACCAGAATCTCCACCTCATCGCCCTCGAACTTGCCCAGCAGGCTTTTGCCCAGCGGCGAGCGAGGGGTGATGACGGTCACCAACTGCCCCACTACATAGACTTTCAGGCCTGCCGCGTCCGGCGCGAGGAACAGCCATTGCTGACGGCCGTTGTCATCTTCCAGGCCGAGCAGGGCGCCCACCTCGATCCCCCGTTGTTCCTCGTAGGGCCGCAGGTTGAGGTTCTGGCACACCACCAGTGACTGTTTGATTTCCTCGACGCGCTTGGCTTGCCCGGCGGCCAGGTAAGAGGCTTCCAGGCCCAGGGTGTCGTACTTGTTCTCGGCGATGTTTTCTTCGTGGGTTGCGGTTTCATAGGCGGTTTGCGCGGCGCGTTGCGCCACATCCAGGTCGGCGGCGAGTTTTTCCAGGATCAACTGGAGGACGGCGTGTTTATTCATGGGGGCTTACAGCTCAATCACAAAATTGCAGGACGTTGGCCCGGCTCTTGTCGTTGGGGGCGTTCTGGTCCTGCTGGAGCCAGAACTGGCATTTGGGGTTGGCCAGGTTGCGCGGGTTGTCCCGGGCCTGATCCAGCGCCTGTTGTTGTTCCTGCTTGTGCAGGTTTTGCTGGTATTGCTCGAACATCCGGTTTGGCGGCTCTGGGGTTGCGGCTGGCGGCTTGCCCAGTTGTTGAACGGCCTGGGTGACGGCGGCCACGGGTTGTTCAAGCAGGTAGCGCGAGGCCAGCCAGCCTGTCAGCGCGATGGCGACAAAGCCCAGCCACAGGCCCAGGGCCACGGCAATACTGAGTTTGAACATCGACAACGGACGATCGGACATGACGGCCTCCTGGCGGGCGGTTGCGGCAAGCTTTGGATTGTCGCACAGCCTGTGTGCAGAATAATCGCGATCAACCCTTCTGCCTGGCGGCATTTATGCGGACAATCGAGCCTTTGACTGATGGAGCCCGGAATGAAAGCCCGCTGGGATATTTTTTGCAGCGTCGTCGACAACTACGGCGACATTGGCGTGACCTGGCGCCTGGCCCGGCAACTGGTGGCAGAACAGGGCTGTGCGGTGCGACTGTGGGTCGATGACCTGCGGGCATTCGAGCGCATGTGCCCCGAGGTGGATGTGCAGTTGGCGCAGCAGTGGCGCGAGGGTGTGGATGTGCGCCACTGGCCCGCAGACTGGCCGGCCACGCCGACGGCGGACGTGGTGATCGCCGCCTTCGCCTGCCAATTGCCACCGGACTACATGGAGGCCATGGCAGCCCGCGAGCGCATGCCATTGTGGATGAACCTGGATTACCTGAGTGCCGAGGAGTGGGTGGTCGGCTGTCACGGTCTGCTATCGGTCAAGTTCAAGGGCGTGCAAAAGTACTTCTTCTTTCCAGGCTTCCGTCCGGGCACAGGCGGCTTGCTGCGTGAGGCCGGGTTGATCGAGCGGCGTCAGGCGTTTCAGGGTGATCCCCAGGCCCAGCAACAGTTCCTACAGTGCTTGGGTGTTTTTCCGGCGGTGGGCGCACGGTTGATCTCGCTGTTTGCCTACGAAAATGCCGGCCTGGCCAGTTGGCTGCAGGTATTGGCAGCGGACGGGCAAGCCACCCATCTGCTCGTGCCGGAAGGGCGCATCCTCGGCGATGTGCAGCGCTGGCTGGGAGTGGAGGCATTGGCGGCAGGGGATATTCATGTGCGCGGTATGCTGACGGTGCAGGTGCTGCCGTTCGTGCGCCAGGAGCAGTACGACCGCTTGCTGTGGTGCTGCGACTTCAATGCCGTGCGCGGTGAAGACTCCTTTGTGCGCGCGCAATGGGCTGGGCGCCCGTTGCTATGGCATATCTACCGCCAGGATGAAGACATTCACCTGGACAAGCTCGATGCGTTCCTCGCGCTGTACACCCAGGACCTGTCTGCACCCGCGAAAACTGCGCTGATTGCCCTATGGCAGGCCTGGAACACGGATAGCGACATGGCCTCAAGCTGGGAAACCGTGCTTGAACATTGGCCGGAACTGACCGTGCATGCCGAGAAATGGTGTCTGGAACAGGCCTCGCAGGCTGATCTTGCGACGGCGCTGGTACAGTTTTATGAAAATTGGATATGATACGCCACCTTGATTTTTGTCAATCCCATCCAAATTTCGGATATATGCAATGAAAACTGGTAAAGAACTGAAACCCGGTACCGTAATTAAGATCGACAACGATCCATGGTTGGTTCAAAAAGCTGAGTTCACCAAATCGGGCCGTAACAGCGCGATCATGAAGACCAAGCTGAAGAACCTGCTGACCGGTTACAAGACCGAAACCGTTTACAGTGCCGATGACAAGCTGGAAGACGTGATCCTCGACCGCAAGGAAGCGACCCTGTCCTTCATCAGCGGCGACACCTACACGTTCATGGACACCACCGACTACACCATGTACGAACTGAACGCTGAAGATATCGAAGGCGTTCTGCCGTTTATCGAAGAAGGCATGACCGACGTCTGCGAAGCTATTTTCTTCGAAGAGCGTCTGGTTTCCGTAGAGCTGCCGACCACCATCGTGCGTAAGGTTGCCTACACCGAAGGTTCCGCTCGCGGTGACACTTCGGGCAAAGTGATGAAGCCTGCCAAGCTGGCTAACGGTACCGAACTGCAAGTTGCTGATTTCATCGAAATCGACGACATGATCGAGATCGACACCCGTGAAGGTGGTTCGTACAAAGGTCGCGCCAAGAAGTAATTCTGGCGTCACTGATAAAAAACCCGGCCAAGAGTCGGGTTTTTTTATGCCTGCTGGCCAGTCACACGGTGATATGCAAACGCACATCGACATTGCCACGGGTCGCGTTGGAGTACGGGCAGACCTGATGCGCGGCGTCCACCAGGCTTTGCGCTTCGTTTTACTCCCGTCCGTGGAGGGATACGTAAAGGTCGATATCCAGGCCAAAACCACCGGGAATCTGGCCGATGCCTACATGAGCGGCGAACAGTTGCTCCGGGTTGGTGGCTATAGCAGCAGTCAGCCCCAGCCACTTTGCAACGCCAGATCCCACGGTGGGACGGGGCTGAAACGGCTCTTGAGGTACTCCAGCAGCAGGCGGCTGCGGGCGTTGGCCTGCTGCTCCAGGCGCAGGGCGTAGATGCCGGCACTTTCTGCGGTCGGTAGGCCATTTTCGCAGAATAACGGCACCAGTTCACCGCGAACCAGGTATTCGCTGGCCAGCCAGGTAGGCAGGTGAGCGATGCCCAGCCCGGCCAGGGCACCGGACAGCAGGGCTTCGGCATTGTTGGCACTCATGCGGATACGCTGCGGACGGTAAATGTTCTTGCGCCCATCAAGTTCAAAGCGCCAGGCGAACATCGGCGCCAGGCCTTCCCAATCCAGGCCGTCGTGTTCGTTGAGCTGGCTGGGATGGGTCGGTGTGCCACGGTTTTTCAGGTAGGTCGGGCTGGCACAGGCGATTCGCACAATGCTGGCCAAGGGTGTGGCGATCAACCGCGTGTCGACGATATGCCCCGCGCGCAGCACCAGGTCCACCTTGCCCAGGTGCTCGCCCTGCATGTCGACAAAGCTGTCGATCAGATGCAGGTGTACGTCCAGGCCCGGGTAGACCGTCAGGAAGTCCGCAATTGCCGGCGCCAGGTGTCGCCGGCCAAACGCGGCGGGTGCGTCCACGCGAATCAGGCCTTCGGGCGCGTGGCTCAGCGACACGGCCTCGGCCCGAGCCAATTGCAGCTCCCGCACAATCCGCCGCGCGCGCTCGGCAAACGCGAGCCCGGCAGGGGTGGGCAATACCGCATGAGTGCTGCGCAGGAACAGTTGGCTGCCCAAGGCGCTTTCCAGGCTGTCGATGCGCCGGGCCACGGCGGAGGGGGTCAGCGGATGGCGTCGCGCCGCTGCGGAAAAACTGCCGGCCTCCAGCACATCGAGAAACAGTCCCAGTTGATCGGTCAGGGTAGTGGGGCTCATAGGGCGCTCGCTTGTGCGGATTTGGCATAGCCATTGTGCGTTGCTATGCGTATCCATGCCAGAGTGGACTGCGTAGCATGCAGGGCTTGAGACAGTGCAGGGGGGTGGTTGTGGTGGATATGGCGATGTATGTGGTGCTGGGCATAGCCCTGGGTACCGTGGGCGGGCTATTTGGCATTGGTGGCGGGCTGATCGCGATTCCGGTGCTGGGCGTGCTGTTTGGCCTGGATCAGCAGATTGCCCAAGGCACGGCGCTGGTGATGGTCGTACCCAATGTGATGCTGGCGTTGTGGCGTTATCACCAGCGCAATCGCATTGAGCTGCGCCATGCCTTGCCGCTTGGAATCACGGGTTTTTGCTTTGCCTGGCTGGGGTCGATCTGGGCGGTGGGCATCGATGCGGGCGTGATGCGCATTGGCTTTATCGCATTTTTGCTGGCCCTGTCGGCATACAACCTGTTGCGCATGGTCACCAGCAATGCGCCACCTTCTGCGCAGATGCGCTATTCCTGGCCATGGCTGGGTGTGTTGGGCGCGGCGTCGGGATCCATGGGAGGCCTGTTCGGTGTCGGCGGCGCGGTGGTTGCAACGCCGGTCTTGACCAGTGTGTTCGGCACCACCCAGGTGGTTGCCCAGGGCCTGTCCCTGGCACTGGCCTTGCCCAGTACCGGCGTGACCCTGGTGACCTACGCATGGCACCAGGAAGTGGACTGGCTGATCGGCGTGCCCCTGGCGGTCGGTGGGCTGCTGAGTATCAGTTGGGGGGTGAAAATCGCCCACGCATTGCCAGAGCGCCTGCTGCGCGGTCTGTTCTGCGGCTTCCTGGTGGTGTGCGCGGTGATGTTGACCTTTAAAGTCTGAAGCCGTCGAGGATGTACTCGGCCAGGCATTCGGTGATGGGCGAGGTCATGTTCGGGTTGCGCAGCAGGCGCAGGTTGACCGTATGCAGCGGGCCGAAACCTTCGTCGCTGCCAAGTATGCGCAGGTCTTCGGTGACCAGGCTTTCCATCATGACCGTCACCGCCAGCCCGGCTCCGACCACTGCCTGGATCGCCGCGCCGTTGGAGCTGTGATAGGCCAGGCGGTACTCGCGCCCCACGGCGTCCAGCGAGGCGCGGGCCCATTGCGTGCAAAAGCTGTCCAGGCCGGCGATCGCCAGGGGTAGGGTCTCGTGTTCATCCACGCAGAAGCACGGTGACGCTACCCAGACCATGCGCTCGTTGCGCAGCAGTTCGCCGATTTCATTTCCCGGTTCGCGGCTGACCACCGTCAACGCCAGGTCACGTCGCTGCATCAACACTGGCGTGCCTTCGCAGTGCATCTCGATCTGGATCAGCGGGTAGGCCTTGGAAAAGCGCTTGAGGATACCGGGCAGGTAGCGCATCACGTAGTCGTCCGGCGTGCCGATGCGCACCAGCCCGACCATATGCGGCTCGCGCAAGGTATTGAACACCTCGCTGTGCAGCTTCAGGATGCGCCGCGCATACCCCAGCAACACCTGGCCCTCGGGCGTGAGCCGGACCTGCCGGCCGTCGCGCTCGAACAGCTTGCGTTGCAGCACGTCCTCCTCCAGGCGCTTCATTTGCATACTCACCGCCGACTGGGTGCGATTGACTTTCTCGCCGGCGCGGGTGAAGCCACCTTGGTCGGCGATGGCGACGAAGGTGCGCAGCACGTCGGTATCGATGCTCGGGTAGTGGTTCAATTGATCAATCTCAGAGATGTATTGCATAAGAAACATTCGTTGGATTGATCATAGTCCTGGGCACAGACTTTAGTCATCCCCACTGGAGGGCGAGATGATGAAAGGCCAAAAAGGTTATGTGTTGCTGGTGAGACGTCCATTCGCCGGGCTGTTTCAAAGGGTATTTCGTTGGTACGCCATGCAGCGCGAGCGTCAGGTGCTGGCGCAAATGAGCGATGACTCACTCAAGGATATTGGCTTGACCCGGGCCGATGTCGAGCAGGAACGCCACCGCCATTTCTGGAATGACCCGTTGGGTAAATGACCGGCATCGCGCTACAGTTCGCGGGCGCAATCAGGAGATGCACATGCCCGCAGAACTGAGTTTTTCCCTCAAGCAGGCGCGCCGCCTGGCACTGGCGGCCCAAGGCTTTTCCGGGCGCCAGCCGCCCGCGCAGATCAAGGCCGCCCAGGTTAACCGTGTGATCGAGCGCCTGGGCGTGTTGCAGATTGATTCGGTCAATGCCGTGGTGCGCTCCCACTACCTGCCGCTGTTTTCCCGCCTGGGCCGTTACTCGCCGTTGTTGCTCGAGCAGGCGGCCTGGAGCCAGGGGCACCAGCGCACGTTGTTTGAGTATTGGGGGCATGAAGCCTCGCTGCTGCCCATGGCCCTTTATCCACTGATGCGCTGGCGCATGCAGCGCGCATCCGAGGGGCAGGGGATCTATCAGCAGATGGCGCGTTTTGGTCGCGAGCAACAGGCCACTATCCGACGCGTGCTGGCCATCGTCGAGCAGCAGGGCGCGTTGGGCGCGGGCAGCCTGTCGACCCGTGAAGAGCGCGCCGGGCCATGGTGGGATTGGAGTGATGAAAAGCACGCGCTGGAATGGCTGTTTGCCGCAGGCCTGGTGACGGTGGCCGGGCGCCGTGGTTTCGAGCGCCTGTACGACCTGCCGGAGCGGGTCATCCCGGCGGCGATTCTGCAACAGGCGCCCTTGAGTGAACACAGCGCCCAGCGTGGCCTGCTGCGGCATGCCGCGACGGCGCTGGGTATCGCTACGGAAAAGGACCTGCGCGATTACTTTCGCCTGGACCCAGCAGACAGTCGTGGGCGCCTCGCCGAATTGGTCGAGGACGGGCAATTGCGGGTGTGCCAGGTCCAGGGCTGGAAACAGCCAGCATATTGCCTGTCCGAGCCAACCGTCCCGCGCAAGGTCGCGGCCAGTGCCTTGCTGTCGCCCTTTGATTCATTGATCTGGGAGCGTAGCCGTACCGAGCGCCTGTTCGACTTTCGCTATCGCCTGGAAATCTACACCCCGCAGGACAAGCGGGTGTACGGCTATTACGTGCTGCCGTTCCTGCACAACGAACGCATCGCCGCACGGGTGGACTTGCGCGCCGAGCGGGCCAATGGCCGGCTGGCGGTACATGCCGTGCACGAGCAAGAGCTGGGGTTGGACGAGGCGGGGATGTTGGCGCTGGCATTGAGCTTGCGGCAGATGGCGGATTGGCTGGGGTTGGAGCAGGTGCAGATCAATTGTCAGCGGCATAGCGCGACCCGGTTGCGGGTGGCGATGCTGGCACTGGAGGCTGGCAGATAGGGCGCTATCGCGGGCACGCCCGGCTCCCACATTGACCACGGTGGGAGTCGGGGTTGCCCGCGATAGCGGTGGATCAGGCCGCGCCTGCCCTAGCGTTTGACCTGCTTGAGCGTCTCGGCAATCAAGAACGCCAGCTCCAGCGACTGATCGGCATTCATCCGCGGGTCACAATGGGTGTGGTAGCGGTCCGACAAGCCATCCTCGGTAATCGGCCGCGCGCCACCGATGCACTCGGTGACATTCTGCCCGGTCATTTCGATATGAATCCCACCGGCATAAGTGCCTTCGGCTTCATGGACCTGGAAGAATTCCTTCACTTCGCTAAGGATCTGCGCGAAGTCCCGGGTCTTGTAGCCGCTGCTGGCCTTGATGGTGTTGCCATGCATCGGGTCGCTGCTCCACAACACCTGCTTGCCTTCGCGCTGCACGGCGCGGATCAGGTTGGGCAGGTGATCGCCGACCTTGTTGGCGCCCATGCGCGCGATCAGGTTCAGGCGGCCGGGGTCGTTATCCGGGTTGAGGATGTCGATCAGGCGAATCAGGTCGTCGGGGTTCATGCTCGGGCCGACCTTGACCCCGATCGGGTTGTTCACCCCGCGCAGGAACTCGACGTGCGCGCCATCGAGTTGGCGCGTGCGGTCGCCGATCCACAGCATATGGGCCGAACAGTCGTAGTAGTCGTTGGTCAGGCTGTCACGACGCACGAAGGCTTGCTCGTAATTGAGCAGCAGTGCTTCGTGGGCGGTGAAGAAGCTGGTCTCGCGCAATTGTGGCGAGCTGTCCATGCCGCAGGCGCGCATGAAGGCCAGGGTTTCGTCGATACGGTCTGCCAGTTGGCTGTACTTGTCGGCCAGGGCGGAGTTGGCGATAAAGTCCAGGTTCCACTTGTGCACCTGGTGCAGGTCGGCAAAACCGCCCTGGGCGAAGGCGCGCAGCAGGTTCAGGGTGGCGGTGGACTGGTGATAGGACTGCAACAGGCGGTCGGGGTCCGGGACGCGGCTTTTCTCGTCGAAACCAATACCGTTGACGATGTCGCCACGGTAGGCGGGCAGGGTGATGCCATCGATGGTTTCATCGTTGGCCGAGCGCGGCTTGGCGAACTGGCCGGCCATGCGCCCGACTTTGACCACCGGACAGCCTGCGGCGAACGTCATGACAATGGCCATCTGCAGCAACACTTTGAAGGTGTCGCGGATTTTCGCGGCAGAGAACTCGGCAAAGCTCTCGGCACAGTCGCCACCTTGCAGCAGGAACGCGCGACCCTGGGTCACCTCGGCAAACTGGCGGCGCAGCTCCCGGGCTTCGCCGGCGAACACCAGCGGCGGGTAGCTGGCCAGGCTCTGCTCGACCTGCAGCAAGTGCGCGGCGTCGGGGTAGCGGGGTTGTTGCTGGATCGGCAGGGCGCGCCAGCTGTCGGGGCTCCAGGGTTGGCTCATCGTGAACTCGAATGAATGTCGGGAGCGTGCATGTTATCAGCAATTAGTGCGTGACCTGCTGGCGCCGCTTGGCCGACAATCGCGCCTTTCCCGCTTGCTACCAGGCGGCTTGAACCCGTGCCCGGGCCCATTAGGAGATGAAATGACTGAGGAGCGCGTCGAGCGCCTGTTGGCTGAGGTCCATGATGACTTCGGCTTGATCCGTGTGCTGGAAGTGGCTGACTACCGCTTTCTCGAGTTTGGCGATGCCATCGAACAGAGCTGTGTGTTCACTGCCGACCCCAGTTGGCTGGAGTACGACTACACCCGTGCCATGTTGATTGGCGCCTTGTCCCATGAGCAGCCCGAAAGTGCGCTGTTTCTTGGCCTGGGGGCTGGGACGCTGACCCAGGCCTGCCTCAAGTTCCTGCCGCTGGAAGACGTCGAGGCCATTGAGCTGCGCCCGGATGTGCCGCGCCTGGCCATTGAATACCTGGGGCTGGATGATGATCCACGGCTGTACATCCGTGTTGGCGATGCCCTGGAATTGCTGGAGACAGCGGAGCCGGCGGACCTGATTTTCGTCGACTTGTATACCGATGTCGGGCCGGGGGTTGGTCACCTGGCCTGGACTTTCCTGGAAAACTGCCAGAAGAAGCTCAATCCGGGTGGCTGGCTGGTGATCAACCAGTGGGCCACCGATGATGGCAAGCCCCTGGGCGCTGCGTTGTTGCGTGGGCTTTATCATCGACATTACTGGGAGTTGCCGGTGAAGGAGGGCAATGTGATCCTGATCGTGCCGGCGGACCTGGACCAGACGCTGGACCTGGCGGCGGTTTCTGCGCGGGCCGAGGCGCTGGCGCCGCGCCTGGGGTATTCGTTGCAGGCGTTGATCAAGGCGGTTCGGCCGGCGACTTAGGTGCCTGCACTGGCCTCATCGCGGGCAAGCCCGCTCCCACATTTGTTCTGTGGCTATTCTGCATGGCCAAGATCTCCCCCTGTGGGAGCGGGCTTGCCGGCGATGAGGCCATCACTGTCTGTTCACAACCCCTTGAACACCCCCGGCCGCTTCTCCAGCATCGCCCGTACCCCTTCCTTGGCATCCTCGCTGCCCAGCAGTTTCTCCACCAGCGCCGGCAACCCGGCCGCCGCAGCGGTCTCGCCCTCATCCCGCGCCTGGCGTGCCGATGTCAACGTCGCCTGCACGCCCAACGGCGCCTGGCTGGCAATCCGGTTGGCCAGCGCCAGCGCCCGGGGCAGCAGGTCTTCGCTGGCCATGACCTCCTGCACCAACCCCAGGCGCAGGGCCTCATGGGCATCGAACTCGTCACCCGTGAGCAGCCAGCGCATGGCGTTGCCCCAGCCGGCAATCTGGTGCAGGCGCAGGGTGGCGCCACCAAAAGGAAAGATCCCACGTTGTACTTCCATCTGCGCAAAGCGCGTATTGCTGGCACACAGGTTGATGTCTGCTGCGAGCATCAATTCGATACCGATGGTCAGGCAGTAGCCCTGGGCGGCCACGATCACCGGTTTGCTGACCCTGGGCCCGGCGAACACACCCCACGGATCGCAGCCGCCTAGCGGCGGTTGCCAGCCTTGGGCCATGGTGTGCGCGACGTTGATCAGGTCCAGCCCGGCGGTGAAGTGGTCGCCATGCCCGAACACCACGGCCACCCGCGCTTCTTCGTTGCGGTCGAATTCGCCATAGGCCAGGCTCAGTTCGTTGAGGAGGTCGAGATCAAAGGCGTTGCGCTTGGCTACCCGATCGAGCCCAAGCAGCAGGACATGCCCTTGTAGTTCACGGCTGACGCGGCTGCTGCTGGCTTGACTCATGGCTGGATCCTCGGGCGCGAAAGGCAGTTTCGGACCGAAGGGCCCGCTGCAAAAGGTGAAGCGTTTAAGCGCAATGACCAACAGGGCCGGGCCTTTGAAAAATAGACGCTCCTGCGAGGAAGCGCAAAGCCTGTGACGCAGAGCAGTTGAATGGTCTTTTCCGATAAAAAAAGCTCCCTTTTTCAGGGATTTCCGGTATAGTGCGCGCCGGCCTTTAACCGGGCCGCGTTTAGGTAGCGCAATTCCCCGAAGTCAGCTTCGGCTGCACGTCCGCACAGCGGACTCTCCCTTGACGAATCTTTTTCATTCATTCGTTTTCGCAAATCCCCGCCGACAAAGCAGCCAGGGCGACTCTTGAGTCTCAACACGGCATGCGCAGCTTTGGAGCATGGGTCTTTGCGGATGCACTTAGAGGCAGACCCATGACCCAGGAAACCGGCGGCTTCGCCGCTTTTAATCTTAACCCGAACATTCTTGCTGCCGTCATTGCGACCGGCTACGAAGAACCTTCGGCTATTCAGCAGCAATCGATCCCGATCATCATGGCCGGCCAAGACATGATTGGCCAGGCGCAAACCGGTACCGGTAAAACCGCCGCGTTCGCCCTGCCTATCCTGCACTGCATCGATCCTGCCAAGCGCGAGCCGCAAGCCCTGATCCTGGCGCCAACCCGTGAGTTGGCGCTGCAAGTAGCAACCGCTTTCGAAACCTACGCCAAGCAAATGCCAGGCGTTACCGTTGTGGCCGTTTACGGCGGCGCGCCTATGGGCCCACAACTGAAAGCAATCCGTAATGGTGCACAGATCGTTGTCGCCACCCCGGGCCGTCTGTGCGACCACCTGCGCCGTGACGAAAAAGTACTGTCGACCGTGAACCACCTGGTTCTCGACGAAGCTGACGAAATGTTGAAGCTGGGCTTCATGGATGACCTGGAAGTCATCTTCAAGGCACTGCCACCGACCCGTCAGACCGTACTGTTCTCGGCTACCCTGCCACAGTCTATCCGCGCCATTGCCGAACGCCATCTGCGCGATCCGCAACACGTGAAGATCCAGACCAAGACTCAGACCGTTACCGCGATCGAACAGGCTCACCTGTTGGTTCACGCTGACCAGAAGACCTCGGCTGTATTGAGCCTGCTGGAAGTCGAAGACTTCGACGCCCTGATCATGTTCGTGCGCACCAAGCAAGCGACCCTGGACCTGGCCAGTGCCCTGGAAGCCAAAGGCTACAAAGCCGCTGCGCTGAACGGTGACATTGCCCAGAACCAACGTGAGCGCGTGATCGACTCCCTCAAGGATGGCCGTCTGGACATCGTTGTGGCGACCGACGTAGCGGCTCGTGGTCTCGACGTTCCGCGTATCACCCACGTGTTCAACGTGGACATGCCGTACGATCCAGAGTCCTACGTTCACCGTATCGGCCGTACTGGCCGTGCCGGTCGCGAAGGTCGTGCACTGCTGCTGGTGACTCCACGTGAGCGCCGCATGCTGCAAGTGATCGAGCGTGTAACCGGTCAGAAAGTTGCCGAAGTCCGTCTGCCGGATGCCCAGGCTGTTCTCGATGCGCGCATCAAGAAACTGACCAACAGCCTGTCGCCGCTGGTGGCTGACGCTGAATCGACCCACGGCGACCTGCTGGACCGCCTGACCGCCGATATCGGTTGCACCCCGCGTGCCCTGGCTGCGGCCCTGCTGCGCAAGGCTACCAACGGTCAGGCCCTGACTCTGGCCGCGATCGAAAAAGAACGTCCACTGGTGCCGAACAACGCTCCGCGCGGTGATCGTCCAGAGCGTACCGGTGATCGTCCGGACCGTGGCGATCGTGAGCGTCGTGCTCCGGTTCCATTGGCCGAAGGCCGTGCTCGCTGCCGTACCGCGCTGGGCGCGCGTGATGGCATCGCTGCCAAGAACCTGCTGGGCGCTATCCTCAACGAGGGTGGCCTGGCACGTGAAGCGATCGGTCGCATCCAGGTGCGTGACAGCTTCTCCCTGGTGGAGCTGCCGGAAGATGGCCTGGAGAAATTGCTGGCCAAGTTGAAGGACACCCGCGTTGCTGGCAAGCAGCTCAAGCTGCGTCGCTATCGCGAAGATTGATCGACCCTTGGGTTGATTGATCGAACATAAAAAAATCCCCGACTGGTTCGGGGATTTTTTTTGCCTGGGTTTTACCGGGCCCCTACAAAAAGCCGCGGCTAATCAAAGCGATAGATATCCATCCCCAGCGCGCCCAGGGTGAACCCCTGATGGGCCACGCTGAACTGCCCACCCGCGCCGCGGGCGAAGTACAGCGGCAATAAGTGCTCATCGCTGGGATGGCTGCGCACCGCGTGGGGCGCCTGGCGGCGGTAGTCGTGCAAGGCGGCTTCATCCTGGGTGTCGAGTTTGTCGACGACCCAGTCGCGGAACTCTCGTGCCCAGGGCTCGATGCTTTCCGGGCCGGCCCGCCAGTCCAGCTCACCGAGGTTATGGGTGATGCTGCCCGAGCCGATCAACAACACGCCTTGTTCGCGCAAGCTGCGCAATGCCTGGCCGATTCGGGTTTGCAGCGTCGGACCCATGTGGCTGGGCAGGGAGACCTGCACCACCGGGATATCGGCCGTCGGGTACATCAAAGACAGCGGCACCCAGGTGCCATGGTCGAACGGGCGCTGGTGGTCTAGGCGGGCGGGCAGGCCATCGGCGGCGAGCAGCTCGACGATCTGTTGCGCCAGTGCCGGATCGCCGGGCGCTGGATACTGCACCGCAAACAGCTCGCGAGGGAAACCACCGAAGTCGTGCCAGGTCTCTGGGGCAGGGCTGGCGCTGACCAGCAGTTCACGGCTTTCCCAATGTGCGGACATCACAACGATCGCCTTGGGGCGGGGCAGGGTGGCGGCCAGGCGTGCAAGAACCGGCCCGCTGGCGCCAGGTTGTAGGGCAAGCATGGGCGAGCCGTGGGAAATAAACAGGCTGGGCAGCATGAGCAGGGTCCTCAAGGTTAAGATGGGACCATCTTTAATCAGATCATTGATCTAAATCTAATATAAGTTTTAGCGCCATTTGATCGAATTTTTTGGGCTATTCATGGAATCCACCTTTTGGCATGACCGCTGGGCACGTAATCAGATCGGCTTTCACCTGCCTGAGGTCAATCCCTATTTGCAGCGACACTGGCCGGGGCTGGGGTTGGTCGGCGGGGCCCGGGTGCTCGTGCCGCTGTGCGGCAAAAGCCTGGACCTGATGTGGCTGGCGCAGCAGGGCTGCCGGGTCCTGGGTGTGGAGCTGTCGGAAAAGGCCGTGGAGGAGTTTTTCCAGGAGCAGTGCCTGGCTGCACAAGTCAGCCAGCGGGGCAGTTTCAAGGTTTATCAGGCTGGCACTATCGAGCTGTGGTGCGGCGATTTCTTCGAATTGAGCCGTGAAGATGTGGCAGGGTGCGCCGCCCTGTATGACCGTGCGGCGCTGATTGCCTTGCCGCCGTTGATGCGTGAGCGCTATGCCGCGCATTTGCAGGCGATTGCGCCCCAGGTGCAAAGTGGCCTGTTGATCAGCCTGGATTATGAGCAGGCCCTGAAGGCCGGGCCGCCGTTCGCGGTCAGTGATGAGGAAGTCCGGAGGCTGCTGGCAGGACGCTGGCGCCTGAGCGTCCTGGAGCAGCGGGATATCCTGGCCGAGAGCCCGAAGTTCGCCCAGGGCGGTGTCACGCGCCTTGAGGAGCGGGTTTACCAGTTGGCGCAGCGGTAAAACACGCACCCACAAAAAAGGGGCGATTCAGTCGCCCCTTTTTCTACCCTTTGGCTGTCAGCCGCGACGACGCAGTGCGTCGATCCGCTCTTCCAGTGGCGGGTGGCTCATGAACATCCGCGCCAGGCCTTGCTTGACGCCACCGTTGATGCCGAAGGCATTCAGGGTGTCAGGCATGTGCACTGGCAGGCCCTGTTCGGAGCGCAGGCGTTGCAGGGCACCGATCATCGCGGCAGTACCGGCCAGTTGGGCACCGGCTTCGTCGGCGCGGAACTCGCGTTTGCGCGAGAACCACATCACGATGGAGCTGGCGAGGAAGCCCAGTACCAGTTCGGCAAAGATGGTCGCCACGTAGTAGGCGATACCCTGGCCGCCTTCGTTCTTGAAGATCACCTTGTCGACAAAGTTGCCGATGATCCGCGCAAAGAACATCACAAAGGTGTTCACCACGCCCTGCACCAGTGCCAGGGTAACCATGTCACCGTTGGCGACGTGGCCGATCTCGTGGGCCAGCACGGCCTTCACTTCGTCGGGCGAGAAACGCTCGAGCAAACCCTGGCTGACGGCAACAAGAGCATCGTTCTTGTTCCAGCCAGTGGCAAAGGCGTTGGCCTCGTAGGCCGGGAAGATCCCGACTTCAGGCATCTTGATCCCGGCTTCGCGGGACAGTTGCTCGACGGTTTGCAGCAGCCATTGCTCATGCCGGGTGCGCGGCTGGGTGATGATCTGGGTGCTGGTGCTCATCTTCGCCATCCACTTGGAGATGAACAACGAGAAGATCGAGCCGGCAAAACCAAAGACGGCACAGAAAACCAGCAGCTGATTGAGGTTCAGATCAACCCCGTTGGCCGCCATGAACCCGTTGAAGCCGAAAAGGCTCAGGGTGATGCTGGCAATCAGCACGACCGCCAGGTTAGTGGCCAAGAACAGCAGGATGCGCATCATGGTTGTAGAATTCTCCTCATGCTTAATATGTCGCGTACTGCGGGGTATATAAGGTGCGGCAGTGGGCTATTCAACCGGGCGACTATTTCAAACTGTGTCCTACAGCGCGAATGTAGAACCTTGCAGGGATTTTCCGAGGCTTTATGCCCATGGAAATTCCCCTCCATAAGCCGTTGGGCCCCGTGATTACTGGAAAGTGCAGGGTAGAAGGGAAGAGAGTGAAGCCAACGGGTGTTTCTGCCAGTGTGGCGCGTAGATGTGTTGCCAGATACTCGCTGTACGACCTCTTGTGGGTCGTACAGCGAAAGCGAGGTCACTGGCGATAGGACTTCAGGAAGTTGCCGATGCGGCCGATGGCCATGTCCAGGTCATCCACACGGGGCAAGGTCACCACGCGGAAGTGATCAGGCCACGGCCAGTTGAACGCCGTACCCTGGACCACCAGCAGCTTTTCCGAGAGCAGCAGGTCGAGGACGAACTTCTCGTCGTTGTGGATCGGGCAGACTTTCGGGTCGATCCGCGGGAACGCATACAAGGCGCCCATGGGTTTGACGCAACTGACGCCGGGAATATCGTTGAGCAGCTCCCAGGTGCGGTTGCGCTGCTCCAGCAGGCGGCCGGCGGGCAGCACCAGGTCGTTGATGCTCTGGTAGCCGCCCAGGGCGGTCTGGATCGCGTGCTGGCTCGGCACATTGGCACACAGGCGCATATTAGCCAGCATGTCGATGCCTTCGATGTAGCTCTGGGCATTGTGCTTGGGCCCGGAGATGGCGACCCAGCCGGAACGGAAGCCCGCGACCCGGTAGGACTTGGACAGGCCGTTGAAGGTCAGGCACAGCAGGTCCGGGGCCAGGGAGGCGGTGCAGATGTGCACGGCGTCGTCGTAGAGGATCTTGTCGTAGATCTCGTCGGAGAACACCACCAGGTTGTGCTGGCGCGCCAGTTCGAGCATGCCCAGCAGCACTTCCTTGGAATACACCGCGCCTGTCGGGTTGTTCGGGTTGATGATCACCAGCGCCTTGGTGTTGGGCGTGATCTTGGCCTTGATATCGGCCAGGTCCGGCCACCAGTTGGCTTGCTCGTCACACAGGTAATGCACCGGATGGCCACCGGCCAGGGTCACGGCAGCGGTCCACAGCGGGTAGTCAGGCGCCGGCACCAGCACTTCGTCGCCGTTGTTGAGCAAGGCCTGCATGGCCATCACGATCAGCTCGGAGACACCATTGCCGAGGTAGATATCTTCAATACCAACCCCTTCTACCTGCTTTTGCTGGTAGTACTGCATGACTGCCTTGCGCGCGCTGAACAACCCCTTGGAGTCGCTGTAGCCCTGGGCGGTGGGCAGGTTGCGGATCACGTCCTGGAGGATTTCGTCCGGTGCTTCGAAACCAAAGGGCGCCGGGTTGCCAATGTTCAGCTTGAGGATGCGATGGCCTTCCTCTTCCAGGCGCTTGGCGTGCTTGAGCACTGGGCCGCGAATGTCGTAGCAGACGTTGGCGAGCTTGTTCGATTTGCTGACCTGCATGGCGATGTGATCCCGAAAATGAACGATCCAGACGATGTGAAGACTACCGTGCTGGGAATCCTGCGTGTGGCCTGACCCATAAATACGTTTGAATGCCGATAACGCGGGTGCCAGACTGGCGCTTTGAAGAGGCGCAATCATACGTGCCGCCTGATCCATGGAAAAGACACAGATCAGGCTTTTTCAGTTGTCGAGGTGCATTGATGGAAAAGTTGGATAAAACCCTGGATGAATGGCGGGAAATGCTCGACCCGGCGCAGTATCAGGTGTGCCGTCTCAAGGGCACCGAGCGGCCGTTTTCTGGCAAGTACAACGCCACTACGACCGATGGCGTGTATCACTGCATTTGCTGCAATGAGCCGCTGTTCGACTCGAAGACCAAGTTCGATGCCGGTTGTGGCTGGCCCAGTTTTTATGAGCCGATTGCTGATAGCGCGATGATTGAGATTCGGGATGTGAGCCACGGGATGATCCGTACGGAAGTGACCTGTGCCAAGTGCGATGCGCATTTGGGCCATGTGTTCCCTGATGGCCCGCCGCCTACAGGCCTGCGCTATTGCATCAACTCGGTGTGCCTGGACCTGGTTCCACGCTGACACCATGCCCCTCGTAGGAGCCGGCAAGCCGGTTCCTGCGGGGTGATGTCGAGTCATTAGTCTGGTCAATTAAATTGCATGCAATTCAATTGCACACTATGCTTCATGTTCTTCTTTGTGTCCGAGGCGATCTCATGAGCGATAACCTGCTGTCCATCCCTTGCACCACCATCAAGGGCGAGCAAAAGACCCTGGCGGATTTCGCCGGCAAGGCGATCCTGGTGGTCAACACCGCCAGCAAATGCGGCTTCACTCCGCAGTACAAAGGCCTGGAGCAGCTCTGGCAGCAGTACAAAGACCAGGGCCTGGTGGTGCTGGGCTTCCCGTGCAACCAGTTCGGCAAGCAGGAGCCGGGTGACGAGGGGGCTATTTCCGAGTTTTGCGAGCTGAATTTCGGCGTCAGTTTCCCCCTGTTCAAGAAGGTCGATGTCAACGGGGGCGAGGCCCATCCGCTGTTTGTGCAACTCAAACAGCGCGCGCCGGGCCTGCTGGGTTCCAAGGGCATCAAGTGGAACTTCACCAAGTTCTTGATCGGCCGCGACGGCCAGGTGGTCCAGCGTTTTGCCCCGACCACCAAACCCCAGGAATTGACCCAAGAGATCGAAGCGCTGCTCAAATGACTGACTTGCCTGCCGTATCCCTGGCCCTGGATGACCAGTTGTGCTTCAAGCTGTACGCCGCCTCCCGGGCGGTGACACGAGCCTATAAGCCAATGCTCGACCAGTTGGGCCTGACGTATCCGCAATATCTGGTGATGTTGGTGTTGTGGGAGTGGCATGCCGCTGCCCCGCCGCAGCCGACGGTCAAGGCGCTGGGGGAACGGCTGTTGCTCGATTCCGGGACGTTGACGCCGCTGCTCAAACGCCTGGAGCAACTGACGTTGATCACGCGCCGGCGCAGTACCCATGATGAGCGTGAAGTGCACTTGAGCCTTGCCGAAGCGGGCCAGGCGCTGCGTGAGCGCGTCCAGCCGCTGAAGGCTCGCCTGTTGTGCGACAGCGGCGTGGACCTGAGCCAGGCAGATACCCTGCGCCATGGCCTGGACCAGTTGCTCCGGCAGATCACAGATTTGTCGTAGTCGGCACCCAGAGGTCGAGTAGGGCGTTGAGTTCTTCGCGGCGAAAGGGTTTGGCCAGGTAGTCGTTCATGCCGGCGGCCCGGCACCGTTCGCGTTCCTCGGCCAGGGCATTGGCGGTCAGCGCGACGATCGGCAGCTGCGGCCAGCGCCCGCTGCGGCGAATCTGCCGGCTCGCCTCGTAGCCATCCATGACCGGCATGTTGCAGTCCATCAGCACCATATCGAAACGTTGTTCTTCCAGCTGCTTCAGCGCCTCGCCGCCATGGGCCGCGACCACCACCTCGCAGCCCAGCTTGCCGAGCATGCCCTTGGCCACCAGTTGATTGACCGGGTTGTCCTCCACCAAGAGGATGCGCGCCCGATGGGCAACCGGGCTGGTCTCCAATTGGGCCAGGTCGAGGACGATTTCGCTGTCGGCGCGCAGGGTACGGTGCAAGACCTGATACAGCGCCGTGCGACTCAGCGGGCGCGCCTGCTGTTGCAGCGGTGCCAGGGCGGCCACTTCTTCGCTGGGCATGAAATTGCCGTAGGCGGTGACCAGCAGGATCGGAGCGCTGACGGTCGGCCGCAGGCGGAACAGGCATTCGGGGCAGTCGGTGATCAGGATGTCCGGTGCCAGGCCCGTCAAGTCATCGTCGATGGTGTAGCAGTGCGGCGTCAGCCCCCAGTGCGGCAACAGGGTGTGCAGCAGTTCTGCCAGCCCGCTGCTGGCCCCGGTAATCACCGCGACTTCACCGCTCAATGGCGCCAGTCGTGTCGCTGGGGTGTGTGCAGGAAGTGGCAGTTCGGCGCAGAACTGGCTGCCGAAGCCGGTTTCCGAACTGATGGTCAGCCGACCGCGCATGGCTTCGCAAAGATTGTGGGTCAGCGCCAACCCCAGGCCGGTCCCGCCAAACTGTCGGGTAATGCCGGCGCCCGCCTGGGTGAAGGGTTTGAAGATCCGCGCCTGGGCTTCCTGCGCAATGCCGATGCCGGTGTCGCACACTTCGATGCGCACGCCGTCGGGTTGCGCACTGAGACGCACATCGACGCGACCGAACCGGGTGAACTTCAAGGCATTGGACAGCAGGTTACTGACAATCTGCCGGACCCGCGTCGGATCACCCACGACCTGGGCAGGAAACTGCGGATCGATCAGGCAGGTCAACTCCACGCTGGGCGCAGCGTTCTGCGACAACAGGTTGGCGGTGTCTTCCACCAGGGAGCCGAGGTCGAAGGGGATGCTTTCGAGTTCCAGTTGCCCGGCGTCAAACTTGGACAGGTCGAGAATATCGTTAAGCAGTTCTACCAAAACCTTGCCGGAGTCATGGGCGATCGACAATTGTTGGCGCTGCTCGGCGTTCAGCGCGCTGTCCAGAGACAGCGCGATCATGCCAAGCAGCCCATTGAGCGGGGTGCGGATTTCATGGCTCATGTTGGCAAGGAACGCCGCGCGCGCCTGGGCCATGCCCAGGGCGTTGATTTTCGAGGCCTCCAGCTCTTCGTTGGATTGGCTTAGCCGGTGGTTGATCGCCTTGAGTTCGGTGGTACGCGCCGAAACAATGTCTTCCAACTGGCCAAGGTACTCGGTCAGGCGGTCCTCGGCGTGGCGCCGCTGCTGGATTTCGGTCTCCATGTTCTCGAACTGTTGGTTGGCGACGTTGACCAGCACGCCGATCTCATCATGTTCGTGCCCCGGCGGGCAATCCAGGCGAGCCAGGGGCGCGCTGCCGGGGCTGCGCGTGCTCAACTCACGGATGATCCGCACCAGGGGCTGGGTCAGCATCACGTAGAACAGGCCCAGGAGGATGCCGGTCAGGATCAGGCTACGAGCAAAGCCATTGAGTAGGGTGATCTCTGCTCGACGTAGGAATCGGCTGCCGAATGCGTAGGTGTCGACGTCAAGGCGTAACACGCCGAGGGATTCGCCGGGCATATGGGTGAGGTACAGGCGGTCTTCGAACTGGCGGTTGGCGCCGAACAAAAAGTCGCTGATAGGACGGTAGCTACTCTCCTTGCGGGGCCGATCAACGTCAGCCAGCACCAGGCCATTGTTGTCGACCAACTGTGCCCGCGTGATGGCGGGGGAGTGCAGCAGGCCCAGGGTCAACTCCTGGGCCAGTTCGGCGTCGATGTTGTAGGCAATGCGTGAGGCGGGGTTGTGACTGATTTCAAGCAGCGCATGTATTTCACGGTTGATGGACGCGTCTTCGCTGGCATAATCAATGCCGATTTGGATCAGGCTGAGTAAGGTTCCCAACACGAAACCAACCAGCACAGTCAGTCTGGCTTGTTTATAAGACAAGCGGTGGGCGAACTTGATATCCATTGGGTGCTGAGCCACTTCACGTTTCCCTTCGCCCGGCAAGCATAGCTGAACATCCTCAGCGCCAGCCTTGCCCGGTATGAATCGTTTTTTAAGGTGCAGCCGTCTGGCAACTGCGTCAGGGTTGCCAATACGCCATCTTTTTCAAGAACTTGCCACAGGAATAGTCATGGATTCTCGATTGAATGCCTTTCTTGAGCGGGCCGATGCGGTGCTTGCTCGTCTGGAACCCCTGTTGCCCGCACCTCGCGTGGCGGTTGACTGGAACCACTGCCTGGCGGCCCGCTGGCAGCGCGAGGGGCGCAGCGGCTTTTTACTGCCCCTGGAAGTCAGCCTGGATATGCGCCTGTCCGACCTGATCGGTGTCGACAAACAGCGCGAGCAGTTGGCGCGCAATACCCAGCAGTTTCTTGACGGCCTGCCCGCCAACCATGCGTTGCTCTGGGGGGCGCGTGGCACGGGCAAATCGTCGATGGTCCGCGCCTTGCTGGCTCAGCATGCCAAGGCCGGCTTGCGCCTGATCGAAATCGAGCGTGACCACCTGGCCGACCTGCCGCGTGTGGTCGAGCAACTGCTCAAGCTGCCACAGCGTTTTATCCTGTTCTGCGATGACCTCTCGTTCGAGGCTGGCGAAGGCGACTACCGTGTGCTCAAGAGCGTGCTCGACGGCTCGCTGGAGCAGGCCCCGGAAAACGTGTTGCTGTACGCGACCTCCAACCGTCGTCACCTGGTGCCGGAAAACCAGAGCGACAACGACAACTGGAAACGTGTGGATGGTGAGTTGCATCCCAGTGAGGCGGTGGAAGACAAGATCGCCTTGTCCGACCGTTTTGGCCTGTGGTTGTCGTTCTACCCGTTCACCCAGGAACACTTCCTGGACGTGGTGGAGCACTGGATCGGCGAGCTGGCGAACAAGGCAGGTTTGCAGTGGCAGCGCGATGAAGCCCTCGACATCCTTGCGGTGCGCTGGGCCACGGGTCGCGGCAATCGCAACGGCCGGTGCGCCTACCAATTCGCCCGGTACTGGGTGGGCCTTAAATTGCTGGAGCGCCAGCCATGATCGATTTACAGAAGGCGGGCAGCGGCCTTGATGGCTACGCCATGCTTTGTGCGCAACTGGAATCGCTGCTGGCCGATGAGCGTGACTTTATCGCCAACGCGGCGCAGTTTTCGGCGTTCCTGTTCAACCAGCTAGATGACTTGAACTGGGCGGGCTTTTATCTCAACCGTGATGAGGAACTAGTCCTCGGGCCTTTCCAGGGGCAGATCGCCTGTGTGCGGATTCCGTTTGGTCGAGGGGTGTGTGGTGCGGCGGCGGCTTCACGGCAAACCCAGCGGGTGGAGGATGTACATGCGTTTGCTGGGCATATTGCCTGTGACAGTGCGTCCAACAGCGAGTTGGTGGTGCCCTTGGTCAAGGATGGGAGGTTGATTGGGGTGCTGGACCTGGACAGTCCGAAACTGGCGCGTTTCAGGCCAGAGGATCAGGCGGGCATTGAGCGGCTGGCGGCAATTTTTCTGCGGTTGACTGCCTGCTGAATGAGCTGCATTGCCTGTGGGAGCTGGCTTGCCTGCGATGGCGTGGGGGCGTCAGGTGCCCCACGTCTTCGTTAGCGACCATCGCCGGCAAACCGGCTCCTACAGGGTGAGGGTATCCAGTTGCTCTTGCAGCACTTGCTCAAGATCGAACATGGCGTTTTCGATGGCCTTGACCCAGATGGCCAGTTGGGCCCGATCCGCATCCTCGCCAGCCTGCTCCAGCATCTCGCATTGCTCGGCCAGCGTGCGGGCCTGGACGATCCTGGCGGCGCCCTTGATCTTATGGGCCTGGTCGATCAGGTCCTGGTGAGCGCCTTGTGCGAGCAATGCCATCAGTTCCTCGCGATCACGACGGCTGCTGCTCAACAGTTCTTCCAGCAGGCGCCGGCTTAACAACGGATCTCCGCCAGTCAGGGCGTTCAGGCTATCGAGGTCGAAGATCCGCGCTGGCGCCGTCGGGGTGATCTCGGCCAGGTGGCGCTCCAGTGTCGTAAGGCTGATGGGCTTGAACAGGCAGTCACTCATCCCCGCATCCCGGCAGCGCTGTTTTTCCTCCGGCTGGGCATTGGCGGTGAAGCCCAGGATGATGCAGGGCGGCATGTTTTCCCGTTGTTCATGTTCACGGATCGCACGGGCCAGTTCATAGCCGTTCATGACCGGCATGTTGCAGTCGGCGATGATCAGGTCGAAGTGTTCCTGGCGCCAGGCCTGGAACCCCGCCGCGCCGTGCTGGACCGCGGTGAACCGGTGCCCGAGGAAGCCCAGTTGCTGGCACATGAGCAGGCGGTTGGCCGGATGGTCGTCCACCACCAGCACATTCAGGATTGCTGCCGCATCCTGGGGCGCAGGCTTGAGCTCGATCAGCGGGTAGGCAGGTGCCAGGCTGGTCATCTGCAGCGAGACAAATACCTGGGTGCCGACACTGGGCACGCTGCTCAAGGCCAGTTGCCCGCCCATCATCTCGCACAGGCTGCGACAGATCACCAGTCCAAGACCCGCGCCGCTCCTGGCCAGGTGCCCGGAATTGTCGGCCTGGGAAAAAGGTTCGAACAGGCGTTGCTGGTCGTCGCGGCTGATACCGATGCCGGTGTCCTCGACCACCAGTTTCATCTGGATTTGCTGCGGCTGCCCGGTGGCCTGGATATCCACCTTGATCTTTACCTCGCCCTGTTCGGTGAACTTGATGGCGTTGCTCACCAGGTTGGAGAGGATCTGCTTGAAGCGCAGCGGATCGATCTGTACGTCACGCTCGTCGACGCCGGGATTGAACGCCAACAGCAGGTTGAGATTCTTCTGGCGTGCCAGGCCATCGAACACCCGCACTACCGACTCGATCAGTTCGCGCAGGTTGACGCGCTCCGGCGCCAGGCTCAGGCGGCCCGACTCGATGCGCGCGATGTCGAGAATATCGCCAATCAACTCCAGCAAGTCCTTGGCCGAGTTGTAGGCCACCTCGATGGCCGGGCGGTCCAGGTGCCCGTGGTCGGCACGCTTGAGGGTCAACTCCAGCATGCCGATCACCGCGTTCATGGGGGTGCGGATCTCATGGCTCATGGTTGCCAGGAACGTGCTTTTCGCGCGATTGGCCTCATCGGCGCGGTCCTTGGCTGCGCGCAGGTCATCGAACAATTGGCGACGTTCGCTGATGTCGATCCAGCCGCCGATGATGCCCTGGACCTCACCAACGGAGTTACGGTAAGGCAGGATCCAGTGGTAGATCGTCAGGTGTTGCCCGCGAATATGCAGCGGGCGGTCAACGATCAGCGGCTTGCCTTCGGCCACCACCCGCAGATAGTCGGCATGATACTGGTTGGCTTGCGCCTCGCTGGCCAGGCTGCTCTGCATGACACTCTTGCCGATGACCTCCTCGCGCTTGACGCCGAAGACCTGCAGGTAACTGTCATTGCAGGTCTGCAGCAAACCGTTGCGATCGCGCACGTAGATCGGGTGCGGGGTTTCATTGACCAGGGCACGCATGAACTCGTATTGATCGCTCAGGGCCCGCTCTGCCATCTGCCGGTGCTTGATTTGCCGGCGCATATAGCCGTTCCAGGCCAGGGATGTAAGCAGCAGCAGCCCGGCGGCGCTGATGATCTGGATAATCAAGCGGTGGTAGTTGCGCCAGTAGCTGTCGGATGCGGCTGTGTAGCCACGCCAGCGGTTGTTGATCACCCCAAGTTCATCCGGCGCGATGCTCAGCAGTGCCTTGTCGAGGATCGAGGCCAGTTCGGTGGCGCTGCGTGAGGTGGCCAGGGAGAACGAGGCCAGTTGTGTACCGATACTCGAACTGATCTGCAATTGGCCCTGGAAGAAATGAGATGAGAGGAAGTAGTTGGCAATAACCAATGAGTTGACGGCCCCATCCACATGCCCCTGGGCCAGCATTTCCGAGGCCTTGAAGGTATCGCTGGCCTCCACCAGGGTGATCTGCGAATACTCCCGGCGCAGATAGTCCACCAAGGGGTTGCCTTCGGTGATCGCGAGTTTTTTTCCCGCTAGTTGCTCAAGAGTCGAGGGCGCTCCAGGCTCCTTGCGTGTCAGTAGAACGTAGGAGTTCTGCAGGTAGGGACGGCTGAAGTCGAGCTTGGCTTCGCGTTCGCGGCTGGGACTGATGGCGGCAATAATATCGGCGTTGCCGTTCTCGACCTGCTCGATCATTTGGTTGACGTTGCGGGTGTTCTGGAACTCCAGGTGCAAGCCCGTGCGTAGCCGTATCAACTCCAGCAGGTCAGCGGTCATGCCACGCAACTGGCCGTCGGAATCGATGAACGTCAGTGGCGCGAGGGTTCCGTTGATGACCACTTTTACCACCGGGTGGTCCTTAAGCCAGCGCTCTTCACGTTGGCTCAACTGCAGCTTGTGGTCGGTCAACAGGATATCGCTACCCGCACTCCAGCGTTTGGCGATGTTTTCCCGCTCGTAGGTCCCTACGCCTGCCAGGACCGCATCGACGATGCCCAGCAGGGTTTGCTGGTTGCGGTGTACGGCAAAGCTGAAGCCGTAGGCTTCGTGCTTGCCGAAAGTGGCCATGCGGATGTTCTTCAGGTAGCCCTTGTTGATCATGTAATGGGTGGAAATAGTATCGCCGAGGAACACGTCGGCCTGGTCGAAGGCCACGGCGTTCAGCGCATTCAAATAAGACGGATAGACCTGGATGATCGCATTCGGGTACAGCGCTTCGACGTCCTTTAGCGGCAGGTAGTGGTAGACAAGGCTCAAGCGCATGCCCGCCAGCCCGTCATTGAGCGGGCGGGTTTCTGCGTCACGGGTGACCAGTACCGGCTGGTCGACCGCGTAGGGCGTTGACAGGACAATGTCGGCGTTGCTCGCTTCAAATCCGTTGGCGCTGCCCAGCAAGTCGATTTTCCCGTCTTCCAGCGCCTGGATGGCCGCCTCCCGCGAGGGGTAGCGCAACACCGTGACGGGCAATGCCAGGGCTTTGGCCAGGATCCCCGCGTAGTCGGCAGTAATACCTTCGTAATCGTGGCCGCTGGCGGTTATGTCGAAGGGCGGGTAGTCGGGTGTCGAGGTTCCCAGCACCAACTCACGTTTGTTTTGTAGCCATTGGCGCTGCGTGGGGTTCAGTTGGGTGTCCAACTGAACGGTACCGGCACGACTCAGCAATGAGTAGCGTTCTGGAGCGGTTTGAGTGGCTGACACGGCTGTACTCAAGCACAGCCCGGCACTCAAAATGATTAGATAGTCCTTTAAACGCCTTGGCATCCTGTTTCTCACACTAACGCGTTGCGTTTTGCCATCTCGATAAGTTCTACCAAGGACTTGGCCTTGAGTTTTTGCATTAGTCGTTTTTTATAAGTGCTGACCGTTTTATTGCTGAGGAACATACCTTTGGCAATCTCCTTGTTTGTACGGCCTTGTGCAAAAAGTTGTAAGACCATAAGTTCTCGGTCATTGACTGACTTGAAAAGATTCAGTTCTTCATTTTCGCCGAGTTCGGCGCCGGTGGTGTTCAATGCTTGACTTGGGAAATAGTTGTAACCTGAAAGTACAGCCCTGATGGCACTTAGTAGTTCACTCAGATCACCTTCTTTGCAGACATAACCATCGGCTCCTGAACGCATGCAGCGTGTGGCAAAAAGTGTCGGGGACTGGGCGGTCAGAATCAACGTTTTCATTGGAGTACTCATTGCATTGAACCTGCAGAGAACCTCCAGTCCGTCGAGCTTGGGGATGCTGATATCAAGTATGATGAGGTCTGGCAGACATTCGCGGACCATTTGTATTGCATCACAACCGTTATCTGTTTCGCCGACAACTTTGTAACCTTCATGTTCCAGCAACATTCGGATTGCAAGTCGAATAACCGGGTGGTCGTCAATAATAAAGACTGTATTCATGAGCCAATTCCATACTAGTGCAAATAAGCGCGCACATTAGCTCAGAAGGTAGGGTAGGAGCATGAAGGGAAGGCTGAGCAGATATAAAACAGGAAAATTCCTACCATAAAAAAGGTATTGGACTACAACGCGCTAAGGCTTTGTTGGCCGTGTTGTAAGAGTTTCCTAGGTGAAAGGTTTGAAAGCTGTGCAGTGTTATTTGTAAGAGGGATGGGGGCGATATTTCATTTGTGAATGCGTTTAATGTCCTACGTTAAATTTTGAAAAGTTACTTTGGCAGCTCTCGGTATGTTGATGCAGTAGGGTACTTCAGCTTTGCCGGGTGATTTGGGGGTAAATGCCAGATGGGGACTCGTTAGTCGTGGGCTAGCGCTGATTGGTTGATCAATTCGATCCAGGCTTCTTTGTTCAAGGGCTTAGCCAAATATCCAAGCAGGCGCAAGTCACGTTGTATTGCCAGGGTTTTCAAATATTCCAGTTCGAGGGCGGGCAGGCCACTTAGCAATACAGCACTTTTGACAAAGCCTGCATGGCTGGCTATCTCCACCAGCTCCAACCCGGTGAGGTCGGGCAGGCATTGATCACATAACATCACGTCGAAGGGGACCTCGGTTGTACGCATCAACTTGATTGCCTGCTCGGCATTTGCGGCGGGTGTCAGTTGGTCGTAGCCGAAACTCTTGAGCAGGCACTGAATGGCCAGGAGTTGAAACGGGTGATCTTCCACCAGCAGGATGCGCAATTGTCGTTCGGGCATAGGAAGTTCCGTGGAAGTAGCTGTAGGCGCAAAGATGCCAGCCAGTGCCTGTGTCTGTTTGCCCTGTGAGCAAGACGTCGGGCTATCTTGGGTTTGCGTGAATGTAGGAGCTGAGCGCTGGGGTGGATAAGAGAGGGGTGATTATTCATCGGGTGTTGGGGCAAATTCGATCAGGCTGCTCTGGTGCTTGCGTAGGTCGATTCTTCGAGGCAAGCGCCCAGGCAGGAAAACCTGCCTGGGCCATGGGTCATTGAGGGTAGGAGCGCCCGGTCATTTCCCGGGCCATCTCACTGGCGTAGCTATCGGTCATGCCGGCGATGAAGTCGATCATGCGCAGGAATGAGCGATGCAGCGGCCAGTCAGGATGGGGCGCGCTGTTGCCCAGCAAATCCAGGACGCGTCGATTCTTGAAGGATGGAGTACGGCCGCCATGCTGTTCCAGGGCAGCGCCGCAGAAGGTGTTCAGCAGGATCTCCAGGGTGGTGTAGGCGCCGATCTCATGCAGGGTCTTGCGCTTGTCCTGGAAGATTTTTTTGCGTGCCATGTCCTTGGCATTCAGTACACAACGTTTGGCCGGGCCATGCATATGTTCCACCAGGTCGCCTTGCAGGGTCCCGGCCAGCAGCGCCTGCTGTTGCTCGACGAACGCCCGCGCGGCGGCGTTGGTCAGGTGCTCGATGGCCTTGCCCCGCAGGATCGCGAGTTTGCGTCGCCTGGAGTCCTGGGGCCCCAGTTGCCGGTAGGTTTCCGGCAGGTCATCGCCCACCAGGTTCAGCAGCAGCGACTCGACCTCGGCGTACTCCAGCAAGTCCATCTCCAGGCCGTCTTCCAGGTCGATCAAGGCGTAGCAGATGTCGTCGGCGGCCTCCATCAGGTACACCAGTGGGTGGCGTGCCCAGCGTTGTTCCTCGAGTTGCGGCAGGCCGAGTTTCTGGGCGATCTGTTCAAGGATCGGCAATTCACTCTGGTAGCAGCCGAACTTGTGTTTCTTGTAGCCCAGGGAGTCGGCGTGGCGGGCGGTCCATGGGTATTTGAGGTAGGTGCCCAGGGTGGCGTAGGTCAGGCGCGTACCGCCGTCGAACTGGTGATATTCCAATTGCGTCAGCACGCGGAACCCTTGCGCGTTGCCTTCGAAATTGAGGAAGTCATTGCGCTCGGCGCTGCTCATGTCGTCCAGCCAGCCACGGCCGGCTGCCTGCTGGAACCAATGGCGGATCGCATCTTCGCCGGAATGGCCGAACGGCGGGTTGCCGATGTCATGGGCCAGGCAGGCCGATTGCACCACCATGCCCAGGTCGCTGGGGTCGCACCAGTCAGGCAGGGCGCTGCGAATGGTTTCGCCGACGCGCATGCCCAGGGAGCGCCCCACGCAACTGACTTCCAGCGAATGGGTCAGCCGGGTGTGGATATGATCGTTGCTGGTCACCGGATGGACCTGGGTCTTGCGGCCCAGGCGCCTAAAGGCCCCGGAGAAGATGATCCGGTCATGGTCTTTGTGAAACGGGCTGCGGCCCAGCTCTTCTGGGCTGTGCAGCGGTTTTCCAAGGCGTTCGCGGGTAAGCAGGGTAGGCCAATCCAAGGCGAGGGCTCTCCGTGGGATGAATGTCGACCCCCAGCTTCCCGGTTCGGCGGGCCTGGAGCAAGCGAAAAACTACAGGCCGGCGGCGTCAATATCGATTAACAGCAGGCGCTGACCGTTATCGAAGAATTGTCCTGCTGTCAGGCAGTATTGATTGGTCGTGGCATCGCGGTAGGTACTGGACAGAATCAAACGGCGTTCCTCCCAGCCTTCGGCCAGCAGGTGATAGAAGTAAGGGCGCCATGACCAGTTGTGGCCCAGGTAGTGGCTGTCGGCTTGCCAGGCATCCTGGCGCCACTCGAAGTTGGGGGTCAGTTGGGTGCCGTGGCGATCGCACTGATAAAACCGCAGCAGCCGGGGAAAGCCCGGCAGCCAGGGCAATTGACTGAGAGGCTCCTGGGCCAGCGCCCAGCCTTGCAGGATCTGCATCAGTTCGATCAGTTGCTGGCGCAGCAGCATGATTCGCCCGCGCTCGGCCAGTTTGTGCTGCACGTAAGCCTGGCGCAGCACGGCGAAACGCGGGACGAATGCGTCGGCGGCGAACCACTCCAGTTGCGCCTGGGCAAACAGGTAGCCCTGGACATACCGTGCGCCACATTCAAGGGCAAAGCGCAGTTGCGCTTCGGTTTCCACGCCTTCGGCAATGATCCAGCATCCGGTTTTTTCCGCCATTTGCGCCAGGGCGCGCACCACCTCACCGCTGGGTCCGCCGAGGGCCGCTGCCTGGAACAGGCGCATATCCAGCTTGAGGATATCCGGGCGCAGGGCAAGGACCCGATCCAGTTGGGAATACCCGGCACCAAAGTCATCAATGGCAATCCGCGCTCCCGCCTCGCGGTAGCGGGCGACGACCTCGGCCAGGCGCTGGCTGTCGCCTCCCAGTTCAGTGATCTCAAACACGATGCGCTTTGGATCGACGTCATGGGCGTGTAGCTGTTTCAGGCTGGGCAGGGCTTGACCCGGTCGCAGCAGGGTGATCCAGCGTGGCGAGATATTGAGGCTCAGGAACCAGTCTTCAGGCGCTTCATGCAGGCGGCTCAGGGCGTTGTCGCGGATCTTGCGATCCAGGCGCCGCAGCGCCGAAGTGGGCGTGCGGGCATCGGCGAACAGTGGGCCGACCGAGTGCAGTTGGCCATCTGCCTGGCGCAGGCGGCCCAGTGCTTCCACCCCGGCAATGCGCCCGGTGGCGGTGTCGATAAATGGTTGGAAACAGGCGAGCGGTTGCCCGTCAATCACAGAGCCTCCTTAGGGTGCTTCGGCATGAAAAAAGCCCGGTACCTGTAGGGAGGGAACCGGGCCTGATCCGTTTGCAAGAATGCAGCCAATTGTCTCAGGACTTGCGGGAGGCACCCTGCATCGCGAGCTTGATCAAGGGAATCAGCCCCGCACCGAGCCTTACCAGGCGGGTCATGGTGCCGATGCTGCCACCCTTGGCGCCTTTGCCGGTGAAGAATCCCAGCAGGGTCACAGCGGCGACGCCCCACAGCGGCGCATGTTTGATCCCGAACCCGTCCTGCCAGCTTTGGCCCAGGTTGCGCACCTTTTGCAAGGGCAGCAGCAATTGCTGGGACTCGTGGCGAATTTCCTGGCGGTGCATTTCCATGCGCAGGCGGATCAAGGCCTTGCGCATTTCCCGCCGGGAATTGGTTTGCGGCAGTTCAGTCAGGCTCATGGCAGCAGGCGCTCCCGGTCGTTGGCCAACTCTTCGAGGGTGGCGTGGAAAGGCGTGGATTCATCGAACACCGCGGCCTTCAAGCGCAACCCGCAGAACGCTGCGGCGAGTACGTAAAACACGCATAGGCTGATGATCCCGGTCAGGCGATAGGTATCCCAGACCAGGATCATGACCAGCGCCGACAACCCCACCAGCAGCAACAGGGCGAACACCAGTGCCAGTCCGGCAAACAGCAGCAGGCTGACGGTGCGTGCCTTCTGTTCCTGCAACTCGATGCCGAACAGCTCGACATGGCTGTGCAGCAAGCCCAGGACAGCCGCGCCGAGGCGCCGCGATGAGGAACTTGGGCCCGTGGACGAGCCGGTTTCGCCGATAGACATGATTAGCGCCTTGTAGCCAGCAGGCCGATCAGAAAGCCCACGCCGGCAGCGATGCCAACGGATTGCCAAGGGTTGGCCTGTACATAATCCTCGGTGGCGGTGACCGCCGCCTTGCCGCGTTCGCGCAGGGAATCTTCGGTCAATTTCAGGGTTTCCCGGGCCTGCAGCAGGCTGTCGTGGATCTTCGAGCGCAGTTCATCAGCCTGGTCACCGGCCAGAATCGCGGTGTCATCCAGCAGCTTTTCGGTATCGCTGACCAGGGTCTGGAAATCTTCCATCAGTATTTCTTGAGCAGTCTTCGCCGTTTTTCTGGCCATGGTTATCTCCGTGAGTGGCTGTCTGGTGCTTGAACGGGGTTTTGCTTGAGAGTCGCCGGCATTGCTGAAGGTTCACTGCAATTGTCTGGTACAGCTTTTGCTTTGCCATGGTGCGCCAGCCCAAAGGTTTGCGCGCAATGCGGGCGGTTTCGGCCAAAGCCTTGAAAAACCTTACCCTAAATCACTAAAACCCGTGGAAAAACCCGCAAGTCATTGCTGTCTTCAACAGTCGTCGCGCCAAAGCGGTTCATATCCTCTGTAGAAGGGTAGAGCACGCAGTGCCAATTTAGTGCGCGATCGTAGGGCGATGAACTGCTTTGGTGCTTTTTCCTCAACTGCAGGCCTGCCAATCCCCATGGAAAATGTGCAAAGCGCGGTGGACACCTTGGTCCACAGCTCCAATACGCTGTTTATTCTGATCGGCGCGGTGATGGTCCTGGCGATGCATGCCGGCTTCGCGTTCCTGGAAGTCGGGACGGTACGGCAGAAGAACCAGGTCAACGCGTTGTCGAAAATCCTCAGTGACTTTGCGGTCTCGACCCTGGCCTATTTCTTTATAGGCTATTGGATCTCTTATGGGGTCAGCTTTATGCAGCCGGCCGCGGTGCTCAGTGCCGACCATGGCTACGGCCTGGTGAAGTTCTTCTTCCTGCTGACCTTCGCAGCGGCCATCCCGGCGATCATCTCCGGGGGGATTGCCGAGCGGGCGCGCTTTGTTCCACAGCTGTGTGCCACGGCGTTGATCGTGGCGTTCATCTACCCGTTTTTCGAGGGCATGGTGTGGAATGGCAACTTCGGCCTGCAAGCCTGGTTGCTGGCGACCTTTGGTGCGACGTTCCACGACTTTGCCGGTTCCGTGGTGGTGCACGCCATGGGTGGTTGGCTGGCGCTGGCGGCGGTGTTGCTGCTGGGCCCACGCCAGGGCCGCTATCGCGATGGGCGCCTGGTGGCGTTCGCGCCTTCGAGCATCCCGTTCCTGGCGCTGGGTTCGTGGATATTGATCGTCGGCTGGTTCGGTTTCAACGTCATGAGCGCGCAGACCTTGTCCGGGGTGAGCGGGTTGGTGGCGGTCAATTCGCTGATGGCCATGGTGGGCGGCACCGTGGCGGCACTGGTGATCGGGCGTAATGACCCGGGCTTCCTGCACAACGGCCCGTTGGCCGGGCTGGTGGCAATCTGCGCGGGCTCCGACCTGATGCATCCGGTGGGCGCGCTGGTTACCGGTGTGGTGGCTGGCGGCTTGTTCGTCTGGTGCTTTATCGCGGCCCAGGACCGGTGGAAGATCGATGATGTGCTGGGTGTCTGGCCGCTGCATGGCCTGTGTGGCGTGTGGGGCGGGATTGCCTGCGGGATTTTCGGCCAGAGCGCCTTGGGTGGGTTGGGCGGCGTAAGCCTGATCAGCCAGTTGATCGGCACCGCCCTGGGAGTGGTGGTGGCCCTGGCTGGCGGGTTGCTGGTGTACGGCGTGCTCAAGCGCATCTGCGGCCTGCGCTTGAGCCAGGAAGAGGAGTACTACGGCGCGGACTTGTCGATCCATAAGATTGGCGCCGTCAGTCAGGATTGATCGGGGCTGCACGGTTGTCGTCGGTGTGCTGGTAGAAACCGTGGAGCAAGCGGTAGCGGTTGCGCCGCACTTCGTCGACCCGGTCGCGCACCTGCTGGTCGGGCAGGCCGAGCATGATCATCGCGTGCGAGGCGAGCATCAGGCTTGACTCCAGTAGCTCGGGCACCACTTCACTGGCCCCGGCGGCTTTCAGTTCAGTCAGCTGGCTGTCGTCGCGGGTGCGCACCAGGATCGGCACTTTATGGTTGATCCGCCGTGCTTCCTTGAGCACCGCCAGGGCCACGTCGCTATTGTCCACGGCAATCACCACCAGGCGCGCGCGCTCCAGGCCGACGGCGCTGAGCAGGGCACCGCGCCGGCAATCACCATAATGCACGCTGCTGTCCTCGGTGGCGGCTTCCTGCACGCGCTCGGGGTCATCGTCCAGGGCAATGAACGCTTGTTGTTCACGGCGCAGGAAACGCCCGATGGATTGACCGACCCGGCCATAGCCGCAGATCACCACATGCCCGCGTAGCTCGGCATTGAGCGCGGTGATGGCCTCCAGTTGCACTTGCTGGTTGGGTTTGCGATGCAGGCGCAGCGCGATCGCGGGCGCGGCCCGCAGCAGCAGGGGCGTGAGCAGCATGGAGCAGAACGTCGCTGCCAGTAGCAGGCTGCTGATTTCGCCGGGCAGCATATTGCTCAATTGCATCTGCGCCATCAGCGCAAAGCAGAACTCGCCGCCCTGGGCCAGCGCCAGGCCACTGCGCCAGGCGGTTTCGCTGTCGCTGCCGCGCAGCTTGACCAGCGCGGCGACGATGCAGCCCTTGATCAACATCAGCGCCAGGGTCAGCCCGAGGATCTGCAGGCTGTGGCTGATGAACAGCTGCAAGTCGATCAGCATGCCGATACTGACAAAGAACAGCCCCAGGAGAATGTCGCGAAACGGTCGGATATCCGCTTCGATTTGGTGCCGGTAATGGCTTTCCCCCAGCAGCATGCCCGCCAGGAACGCGCCGAGGGCCGGCGACAGGCCCAGCAGGTGCGTGAGCCAGGCCGTGAGTAGCACGATCACCAGGGCCAGCAGTACGAACAGCTCCGCCGAATGCGAGGCGGCCACTTCGTGGAACAGGCGCGGCAGCAGCCAACGGCTTGCAAGCAGCAGGCCGAGGAACAGCACCACGGTCTTGCCCAGGGTCAGCGGCAGAGCCCAGTACCAGGCCTGCTCGCTGCTGCCGGCGAACACCGGCACCAGGGTCAGCAACAGCACCGCGACCACGTCCTGGAACAACAGCACGCCTATTGCGTTTTGCCCATGGCTACTGAAAATCTCCCCCAGGCTGGTCAGCTCCTTGCTCACAATCGCGGTGGATGACAGCGCGAGCCCTGCCCCCAGCAGCAATGCGGCCACCGGCGATATGCCCATCAATAGCAGCAAGGCGCCCAGCACCACGGCGCAGCACAACACTTGCAGGCTGCCGAGGCCAAACACCACCCGGCGCAGGCTGAGCATCTTGGACAGGGAAAACTCCAGGCCCAGGGAAAACAGCAGGAACACCACGCCCAGTTCGGCGAGGTCTGGCAGGTCTTCGCTGTCATTGACCCAGTCCAGGGCGGTTGGCCCGACGGCCAGGCCCACGCACAGGTAGCCGAGCACCGGCGGCAGTTGCAGCCGGCGGAACAGTGCAATGACGACCAGGGATGAGGCAAGAATGATCAGCAGGTTGGCAAACACAGACATCTCCGTCGGGGTGTTGCAGGAAAAAAGCCGCGAGAATCGCTGAATCAGTTATAGGCCATCGTGATCTGGATCAGGTCTATGGCATGACTCGACGAGGTTTTTCCCGCGGCCTAGAATGAGGACCTGTTTCTTATCGGGTCTGTACATCATGCCTCCTGAATGCCAGTTGTTCGGCACCCTGGGCTGCCATCTGTGTGAGCTTGCCGAAGATGAAATCATGCCGTTGGTCGAACATGGGCTGTTGGTCGAGTTGGTGGATATCGCTGATTCCGAAGCACTGTTCGAAGCCTACGGCCTAAGTATTCCGGTGCTGCGCCGGGTGGATACCGGGGCGGAACTGGGTTGGCCGTTCGACACTGAACAGGTGGTCGCCTTTCTAATCTAGCGCCATCCCCATGGCAGGTTGCTGATTATTCGGTTACTGTATGTTTGTACAGCGATTGAGTGAGAGGGAACGCCCGTGGTGAATGTCGAACAACTGAAAAGCAGCGTCAACCGCATGTCTGTCGACGTCGTGCGCGATGCGGTGAATGAACTGCGGCTCGATGGCCTGGTCACGGAAGGCAAGACGCCGTTCAACAAAGTGCATTTCAATACCTGCTTTGCCGAAATCGAAGCATTGTTCCAGCGCGCCGGTTATCACAAGCAACTGGACGTGGTGGGATACCAGGGCTTGCTGTACGCCTTGTACGACCCTGGCCGCTGGGAGGCGGTGGACGTGCTGCGCTGGCTCAAGGAATTCACCGAGGCTGCCAGTGCTTCGCCGGTGTTGCGGGCCAAATTAGTCAGGGCTTGAGCTTCTGGGGGATAATGCCCCCTTTGTTTCCAGGCCTTGAGCGTACGCATGTCCGATACCGGTTTTTCCGCTGCCCAGAACCAAGCCAGTACCTTGTACCTGCCGCCTGGCCCCTGGGTGACGGTACTCGATTGCCTGTGCGAGCATTTTCGCGCCATCGGCCGCGAGCAATGGCTGGACCGCATCGCCCGTGGCCGGGTGCTGGATGGCAACGGCCAGCCCATCGCCGTGGATCTGGCCTACAAGGAAGGCTTGCGCATCCACTACTTTCGCGAAGTGCCGGATGAAAAACCGATCCCGGTGCAGGAAACCATCCTGTACGCCGATGAGCATCTGGTGGTGGCCGACAAGCCGCACTTCCTGCCAGTGACGCCCGCCGGCGAATATGTCGAGCAGACTTTACTGCGCCGCCTGATCCGTAGCCTGGATAACCCGTCGCTGGTGCCGCTGCATCGCATTGATCGCCATACCGCAGGGCTGGTGTTGTTCTCGGCCAACCCGCAAAGCCGCTCGGCGTATCAGCAACTGTTCCCTACCCGCCAGATCGATAAAATCTACGAAGCCATTGCCCCGGCCTTGCCTGCGCTGACATTCCCGCTGGTGCACAAGAGTCGCCTGGTGGAGGGCGAACCGTTCTTCCGCATGCAGGAAGGGCCCGGTGCAAGCAACACGGAAACGGCGGTGCAGGTGCGCGAAGAAAACGGCGACCTGTGGCGCTATGGCCTGTTTCCGGTGACCGGCAAGAAACATCAACTGCGCGTGCATATGACGGCGCTGGGCGCGAGCATCTGCAACGACCCGTTTTATCCCGAGGTCATCAAGGATGCCGTGGATGACTACGCCAACCCGCTCAAGTTGCTGGCCCAGGGTGTACGGTTTATCGACCCGGTAACCGGCGAGCAGCGCAGTTTCAGCAGCAGAATCGTGCTGGACTGGTGATATTTCCCACGCGCCAGATACAACAAAGCCCGCTCAAAAGCGGGCTTTGTTGTATCTGGCGTTAAGACTTACAGGTCTTTAACGGTGCGAACCTGATCCTTGTTGATGCGGGTACGCTTGCCATCCAGTTGTTCGAATTCGTAGAAGCCCGAATCCTGATCGAATTTAGGGGTGTCGACAGCCTGGATTTCGCGACCGTCATTCAGGGTGATCACTGTTGGCGAGGCGCAACCGGCGAGGGTGGCAAGGCCCAGTGCAAGCATGAGAGCGGCGATGGTCCGTTGAGTCATGAGTCTTCTCCGAGAGTAATGCTGTGTTGAGTTCTGACCTTGTGACGTGTGCAACGTCGGCAAAGTTCCTTGTTCTAGCACTCATTCTGACACGCCGGGGCGTGGGTGCAACAACTCTGGTGTATTGAGGTTGGCCAGGCGCGGATCGTTTTCGGCGCATTCGAGCGCCTTTGCCCCCAGTTTCAGCAGGATCTGGCGCGGGCTGCGCTCTGCAGCCTGCCAGGCGCGCTCCACATCACCGCGCAGGCGCGTCGGTATGACGCAGAGCAAAGGCTCCCAGAACTCGCCATGGCGGATCATCACCGGCACCTGTGGGTGTTGCCGTGCGGTGTCGAGCAGGTCTGCCAGCAACTGCCCATCGATGTGCGGCACATCACAGGGCAAGATCAATAGATGTTCATGGCGCGCGGCGGCCAGCCCGGCGCGGATACCGGCCAAGGGGCCCGGGAAGTCCGGACTGTCGTCGCTTACCAACTGGTCGGCATAGGCGGCGTACTGCACCTGGTTGCGGTTGCAGGAGATGATCAAGTCATCGGTCAACGGCCGCACCAACTGGTGCAGGTGAGCAATCAGCGGTTGCCCGTGCCAGTCGAGCAGGCCCTTGTCCAGGCCGCCCATGCGCTGGCCGCGACCGCCGGCCAGCAACAGGATCGAGCAGGGCAGGGGCGAAGAATTGAATGGCATGACGGCTCCGCGCAGGCAGTGAAATAGGGGCCTGTGATATAACATCGGGCTGTTTCTTAGACAACCGGACCGAGCCATGAAAGCCAAGGCTGATGCGCCTTTCGTACCTCTTAACATCGCTGTACTGACCGTCAGCGATACCCGCACCCTGGAAACCGATACCTCCGGGCAAGTCTTCGTTGACCGCCTGCTCGCGGCCGGCCACCGCCTGGCCGAGCGGGTACTGCTCAAAGATGACCTCTACAAAATCCGTGCGCAAGTGGCGCACTGGATCGCCGAGGACGTGGTGCAAGTGGTGTTGATCACCGGCGGTACCGGCTTTACCGGCCGCGACAGCACCCCGGAAGCTGTCAGTTGCCTGCTGGACAAGCAGGTGGATGGGTTTGGCGAGCTGTTCCGGCAGATCTCGGTGGCTGATATCGGCACCTCCACCGTGCAGTCCCGCGCCCTGGCCGGCCTGGCCAATGGCACCCTGGTGTGCTGCCTGCCGGGCTCCACCAACGCGGTGCGTACCGGTTGGGACGGGATTCTCGCCGAACAACTGGATGCCCGCCATCGCCCGTGCAATTTTGTGCCGCACCTCAAGCTGGCCGAACCGTGTGAATCCCGTGGATAAGCCGGGCAAGACCGGCGCGTTGATGCCGGTAGAAGAAGCACTTGAGCGCTTGTTGAACATGGCCGAGGCCGCGCCAATCCGTGAGCAGCAATACCTGCCATTGGCTGAGTGCGACGGGCGCGTATTGGCTGAGGCGCTGGTCTCCACCCTTGACCTGCCGCCCTGGCCCAACAGTGCGATGGACGGCTACGCCTTGCGCACTGCCGATTGGACGGGTGAGCCGCTGCCGGTGAGCCAGCGTATTTTCGCCGGGCAAGCCCCGGAGCCCCTGGCGGCGGGGACCTGCGCGCGGATCTTCACCGGCGCCCCGGTCCCGCAAGGCGCCGACTGCGTAGAAATGCAGGAAAACGCCGAGGTGCAAGCCGACCAGCGCGTGGGCTTCACCCAGGCGCTGCACGTAGGGCAAAACATCCGGCCCAAGGGCCAGGAGACTACGGTCGGCGAAGAAGTCCTGACGGCGGGTACGCGGCTCGGCCCGATTGAACTGGGCCTGGCGGCCTCCCTGGGGCGCGACCGCCTGGCGGTGGTGCGGCGCGTGCGTGTGGCGGTGCTGTCGACGGGCGACGAATTGATCGAGCCCGGCCTGCCGCTGGGGCCGGGGCAGATCTACAACAGCAACCGGCGGGTGTTGTGCAGCTGGTTGCAACGCCTGGGTTGCGAGGTGATCGACGCGGGTATCCTGCCCGATGACCTGGAACTGACCCGTACCCGCCTCGGCGCACTGGGTTCGGTGGACCTGATTTTGTCCACCGGCGGGGTCTCGGTGGGAGAGGCGGATTTCCTCGGTATCGCACTGCGCGAGGAGGGCGAACTGGCCTTGTGGAAGCTGGCGATCAAGCCTGGCAAACCGCTGACTTTCGGCCACTTTCGCGGCGTGCCGGTGATCGGTCTGCCGGGGAACCCGGCGTCCACCCTGGTCACGTTCGCCCTGTTGGCACGGCCATACCTGTTGCGCCGCCAGGGGGTCGAGGTGGTGCAGCCCCTGCGTTTCGAGGTGCCGGTGGGGTTCGTCTGGGCCAAGCCGGGCAACCGTCGCGAATACCTGCGCGGGCGCCTGGAGCAAGGGCGGGCGGTGATCTACCAGAACCAGAGCTCCGGCGTATTGCGCAGTGCCGCCTGGGCCGAGGGTTTGGTGGAAGTACGCGAAGGCAGCACCTTGGCCATCGGTGACCGGGTGAACTTCATTCCCCTGAGTGAAGTATTGGGCTGAAGAATTAATTTACAGCCCAATGGCTTTTTTCTGACTGCCGAAGGTCAACATCCCTCAGGTCCCCTCCAACGATAGGAGCTTCACCCCATGAGCAAACCCAAGGCACTGTTGATTCTGCACGGCAAGCAAGCCCTCAACGAAGACGTGCGGGCGGCAGTGCAAGGCAAGCGCGAGCAGGGGTGGGAGCTGGCGGTGCGTGTCACCTGGGAGGGTGGCGATGCCCAGCGCCTGGTAGGTGAAGCCCTGGATGCCGGCTACACACGCCTGATCGCGGGCGGCGGCGACGGCACGTTGCGCGACGTGGCCGAGGCCATGGCACGCGCCAAGACTGACGCCAGCCTGGTGCTGATGCCCCTGGGCACCGCCAATGACTTCGCCCGGGCGGCCGGGGTGCCGCTGGAGCCGCGCCTGGCGCTGGAGCTGCTGGACGTGGCGCCGCAAGCCATCGACCTGGGGGAGGTGGGCGGGCAGGTTTTCCTCAATATGGCCACCGGCGGCTTTGGCAGCCAGGTCACCGCCAACACCTCCGAAGACCTGAAAAAGGTATTGGGTGGCGCGGCCTATCTGTTCACCGGCCTGTCGCGTTTCAGCGAGCTGCGGGCTGCCTATGGGGAACTGGTGGGCCCGGACTTCCATTGGCGCGGCGAGTTGCTGGCCCTGGGCATCGGCAACGGTCGCCAGGCCGGGGGCGGCCATGAGCTGTGCCCGGGCGCCCTGGCCGATGATGGCCTGCTGGATATCAGCATCCTGCCCGCGCCCCAGGAAGTGGTCGGCACCTTGCGCAGCCTGATGACCGACGGCTGGGGCCTGGACAACCTGTTCGTACGGGCACGCCTGCCGTGGGTGGAGATCAAGGTGGCCGAAGGGTTGGACATCAACCTCGATGGCGAGCCGCTCAAAGGCGATGACCTGCGTTTTTGCGCCTTGCCCAAGGCCTTGCAGGTGCACTTGCCGGTGGATTCGCCGTTGCTGGCTAATCGTCCAGGCTGATGATTTGTTCGCGCACGGCAAACAGCACCAGGCCGGCCACATCGAAAATCTGCAAGCGCTTCATGATCTGCGAGCGGTGGGCTTCCACGGTCTTGATGCTCAGGCCCAGGCCGTGGGCGATTTCCCGGGTGGACTTGCCGCGCACGATCAGGCGCAGGATTTCCAGCTGGCGTGCCGTCAGGTTGTGGCGCTGTGTAGGAGGTGCCGGGTGTGACTGGCTGTGGATCAAGGCCTGGTTGATCACCGTGTGGGCGATCGCCGGGCTCAGGTAGCGCTCGTTGTTGCGCAGTGCCAGCAGCGCGTGTTCCAGCTCATTGGCGGTGGTGTCCTTGAGCAGGTAGCCGTGGGCACCGGCCTCCAGGGCCCGCATGATCAATTGCGGGTCGGTGTGCATCGAAAGGATCAGCACCTTGCTCTTGGGGTAGGCGTGCTTGAGTTGCTGCAGCGCATCCAGGCCGCTGGTGTGCTTCATCGACAAATCCAGCAGGACGATATCGGGCTGCAAGGCGTCGAATTGTGCGAGCACTTGCGCGCCGTCGTTGGCTTCGCCAATCACCGCATAGCCGGGGATATCGAGGATCAGCGCGCGCACGCCGGCGCGGATCAGTGCGTGGTCATCTACCAGGAGTAAATTGCAGGTCACTCTAGAACCTTAGGGGGACTGGCCCGCTCGAGGGTGCGCGGCGCCCAGGGGAACAGCGCTTCGATCCGCGTGCCAAAGCCGGGTTGGCTATTGACCGTCAGCAGGCCGCCCAGTTGATCAATGCGCTCGGACATGCCCGCCATCCCGCTTTGCCCTGCAAGGCCTGGGTCGGTGGCGGGCGAGAAGCCCTGGCCGTCATCGCTGATAAACAGCGAGAGCCCCTGAGGCAAGCGTCGCAGGCGCACCAGCAGGTTGCGCGCCTGGGCGTGGCGCAGCATGTTGGTCACGGCCTCCTGGGTAATACGGAAGGCTGCCACGGCCATCTCTTCCGGAATCCCGGTCAGGCGTTGCTGGCATTCCAGGCTCCAGTGCACCGGGGTGTTTTCCAGGGTCTTGAGCAGGTGCGCGCGCAGGCTCGCTTCCAGGCCCAGGCTGGTGAGTTGCCGTGGGTTGAGAATGGCCGACACGTCGCGCACTTTGGCCAGGGTTTCGTTGAGGGTGTTGCACAGTACGCCGCACTGTTCCTGCAATTCTGTCGGGAGGCGGCGCTGCAGCCAATCGCTTTGCAGCTTGGCGGCGGTCAGCAATTGTCCGATATCGTCGTGCAATTCGCGGCTGAGGCGATGACGCTCGTTTTCCTGGACCTGCAACAGGCGGTCGGCCAACTCCTGGGGCTGGAACTTGATCGATTTACGCGAGCGCCATCGCTGCAGGCCCGCTGCGGCCAGGGCGGCGAGGTTGAGCAGCAGCAAAAATATCGGCAGCGGCGCTTCGTGGGCATACACCCACAGGCTGACCAGGGTCGCGCACAGGCACAGGCCAAGCGTGACCCAACGGGTAGTGCCCGGGGAGACGAACCTGGCGATAAGTGACTTGGGGCTGGCGTACATAGCAGATGGAGCCGATGGAGGTTCGCTGCGGGTAGACCGGTCATGACCGCTGGCCGGGCTCTGTTTGGAAAGCGAGTGAGTTGGGTGTTGGTTCGAGGGGCTTCTCGGATTTTCTTACATCTGGGGCAGCCACGTCGAGCGCGGTAATAGTACCACCAACAATTACCGTTGGTCGCCTGTGCAGTACTTAGTTCAGCGAGCCCAAGTTGTACTATTAAACGAGACTTGCATCGTTATTACCAATACAGGCTTATTGATAGTTGGCTGGCTAAATACCTTCCGCAGACTTAGTTGGTCGCCCGCTGGCGGCCTGGCTTAATCGCACGAAAGGTTTAGGAGGCGCAGTGCAAGGATTGGCGAAAGTGCGTGCCAGCGTCCTTCTGGGGAATCTGCTGGGCAACGGTTTCAATCAAGATGGTTTGCTCGGCGTCGTCCAGGCTGAGTTTACCGGTCTTGATATCGATCAATTCCAACTGCCAGGCCAGTAGCGTCAGGCAGTCATGCAGGGCGGCAAGTGCCGCGTCGTGGAGTTGCATCGGGCTTTGGGCGTTGCTGATCAGGTCCTGGATGTGCCGGGAAAAATTGCCAATGGCTGGCAGCGCCATGGCATCGGCTTTTTCGGCAAGTTTGACCAAGCTGCTTTTCATGCAATCGATGGCGTCGTTATCGTTGCGGATCAAATGCAGGTGGCTCAGGCATTCCTCTGACTTGGCCAGCAGCATTTCTGCCTCCAGGAGGAACTCGGGAAGTGCGTCTTGCCACTCTTTACCGTCGTTCATCATGAAAGTCTCCACAACATACGGTCAGATAATGAGATGTAGCACCGTAGCAACGGCTTCAAACTAGCGCCGAAATATGACCGGAATCTGTAGTTCGTTTCTGAATTTTGAGTAGTACTTTTATTTGAGTGATCAGCGTCGCGATGGCTGGCGCTGCGTGCAGTGGAAACAACCAGGGGCGTTCGCATGACTTCGATTGCCCAGGCGATAACGCCTGGAAGGCCCTTGGGCCGCGGGCTTGCGATAGCAAACAAAAGCCTGACTCCATTCATGCAATGAGAATGGCGTCACATTAATGGCTATTGGATATTGCGAATATCAGGTTGGACCTGATTGCGACTAGGGGAATCCCCTATATGACGGAACCTTGTGACCGTTTGAGGGTCTGGCGGCGCCGCTTGACTCCCGGATGGGAGGTGATGCCAGTAAAGCATGATGTCAGTGTGACATCAATGCATTTACGTGGCATTTTACCCAGGGTCAAGGTCTGGCGCCGTCTGCCGATAACCTTCTCCAGTAGGCAGCAAATCTTTCAGCACACCCAGGAGTCTTCAATGGCTGGCATTCTCGACACGGTAGATCAACGCACGCAATTGGTGGGTGAGAATCGCCTGGAGATCCTCATGTTTCGCCTGGCCGGGCGTCAGTTGTTCGCGATCAACGTGTTCAAGGTGCAGGAAGTCCTGCAGTTGCCCAAGCTGACCCTGATGCCACAGCGCCACCCGTTTGTCTGCGGCGTGGTCAACCTGCGCGGCCAGACCCTGCCGGTGATCGACCTGTCCCAGGCCATCGGCATGCGTCCGCTGGTGCCGGGGCCCAACAGCACCATTATCGTTACCGAGTACAACCGCTCGGTGCAGGCCTTCCTGGTGGGCGGCGTCGACCGCATCGTCAACATGACCTGGGAGTCGATCCTGCCTCCGCCGGCCAGCGCCGGTCGCCAGCACTACCTCACGGCCATCAGCAAGGTGGATGAGCAGTTGGTAGAAATCATCGACGTGGAAAAAGTCCTCGCCGAGATCGTGCCCTACAACGCCAAGGTCTCCCGGGAAAAACTCGAGGACCCGGTCCTCGAACGTGCCCGTGGCCGCGAAGTGTTGCTGGTGGATGACTCCAACGTGGCCCTGTCGCAACTGCGTGACACCCTGGGTCAACTGGGGGTGAAGATGCATATCGCCAGTGATGGCCTCAAGGCCTTGAACATGCTCAAGGCGTGGGCGGACAGCGGCCAGGTAATGACCGACAAGTTGCTGATGATCTTCACCGACGCCGAAATGCCCGAGATGGACGGCTACCGCCTGACCACCGAGATCCGCAACGACCCGCGCCTGCGTGGCCTCTATGTGGTGTTGCATACCTCGTTGTCCGGCAGCTTCAACGATTCGATGGTGAAGAAGGTCGGTTGCGACAACTTCCTCTCCAAATTCCAGCCCGACAAGTTGGTGGATGTGGTGCGCCAGCGCCTGATGCTGGACGAAGTCCCAGCCTGATACCTTCTGGCCACGTTGCCGACCGGGGAAGTTTTGATTCTGGCAGCGTGCTCGTATAGGGTGACGTTTTTGTTCACAGGAACCCAGGCTCATGCTTCGTCTCAGCGCGTTGTATCGGTACCCCTTGAAGTCGGGCAAGGCAGAGACCTTGGCGCATATCGGCCTGGATAAACTGGGGCTGGACGGGGATCGACGCTGGATGTTGGTGGACGAGGCCAGCGGGCGCTTCCTGACCCAGCGCGCAGTAGCGCAGATGAGTCAGTTGTCGGCCCTCTGGAACGGCGCTGGAGGCCTGACCTTGAGTGCTGCTGGCCAGCCCACGCTGGACGTGGCATTGCCCGGCGCTGACGCCGAGTTGCGCGGTGTGACCATCTGGCGCGACACCCTGCGGGTTCCCGATGCCGGCGATGAAGCCGCGCGCTGGGTCAGCGACTTTATCGGCAAACCGACCCGCCTGGTGCAGGTGCCCCTGGAGCGCGCGCGCACCACGGCGGCCGGCTATGGCAAGGATGATGACCAGGTGGCATTCGCCGACGGTTTCCCGCTATTGCTGATCGGCCAGGCGTCCCTCGACGACTTGTCGCAGCGCATTGGCCGGCCCATGGAAATGCTGCGCTTTCGCCCCAACCTGGTGATCGAAGGCAGTGAGGCCTTTGCCGAGGACGGCTGGAAGCGCCTGCGCATCGGGGAGGTAGAGTTCCGGGTGGTCAAGTCCTGCTCGCGGTGCATCCTCACCACCATCGACCCGGCAACGGGTGAGCGCAGCGCCGACCGCCAGCCGCTGGCGACCCTGGAAACCTACCGCAAGGAGCCCGATGGCGTGATGTTCGGCCAGAACCTGGTCAATGACGGGGTGGGCCACCTGGAAGTCGGTATGCCGGTGACGATCCTCGAGTAACCCAGGCCCCATGAAAAATGCCCGTCTCAGCGAGACGGGCATTTTTTTGTGCGCGGGAAAGGCTTAGCCGCGGTATTCGCACAGGTAGGCGGTGTCTACAGCCACCTTGAGCTGGAACTTGCTGTCGGCAGGCACATTGAACTGGCTGCCGGCGGCGAAGGTTTCCCAGCTGTCGCTGCCTGGTAGCTTGACGGTCAGCGCGCCCGAGACCACGTGCATGATTTCACGCTGGGCGGTGCCGAACTCGTATTCACCCGGGGCCATGACGCCGATGGTCGCCGGACCTTCAGGGGTGCCGAAGGCGATCGACTTGACGGTGCCGTCGAAGTACTCATTGACTTTGAACATGGGTGAATCCTCGAAAAAAGGGGCAAGAAAGGTCGGCCAGTATGCCTTCTACACGGGCAAAATCAACGGCAGCAAACGCGCCGTATTGCGCGCATCTTCCAGTGCCCGGTGTTGCTGGCCGTTGAACTGCATGCCCGCCAGTTGCAAGGCGCCATTGAGCCCCAATGGCTTGTCCAGGCGCCGGGCCTTGGCGAAGCGTTGCTTGAGGTTCACATGGGGCGTCTGGGCCAGCACGCTGGCCAGGCCATGGCGCTGCCACTCCAGTTCCAGTTGCTGGCGATCATAGTCACCCCAACTGGCCCAGCTTTCCAGGCGCGGATGATGCTGGCCCAGCCAGCGCTCAAACAGTGGCCAGACCTCGGTCAAGGGCGCCGCGCTGTCGATATTGGCCTGGCTGATGTGCGTCAACTGGCGGCAGAACGGCGTCAACAATGGCCGGCGCAAGGGCCGCACGAAGCGCTGGAAATGGTCCAGCTCGCGGCCCTGGCGGTTGACCAGGCTCACGCCGATCTCGATGATTTCCATCTCCGACACGGGCCAGCCGCCGTCATCCGTTGTGGCTTCAAGATCAATAATCAGCCAATCAGGCATCGCAGGTTCCCGTACTCATCCCTTTCTGATGGGGATAGAGCGTAGCCAAGCCTGGTAGTTCCGCCCAGGGCTACTCGATCTGCAGCAATACCTGGCGATTACGCACTTGATCGCCGGCGGTGACTGCAATGGCCTTGACCACCCCATCGATCCCCGCCTTGAGCGGGTGCTCCATTTTCATCGCTTCAAGCACCAGCAACAGTTGGCCCTTGCTGACCACATCCCCCTCCTGCACCTGCAGCAGGGTGATGGCACCGTCCATCGGCGCCTTGACCGTGCCGCTGCTGGCGGCCGCTTCCCGACTGGCCACGGTTTGCGTCTGGTTGCTCACGCACAGGCTGTGACCTGAGTACAACAGCCAGAGCTGGGAGCCTTGCAGGTGATAGGCAAGCCGCCGCCGGATGCCGTTGATGACCAGGCTGGCCCAGCGCCCGTCGCTGCCCTTGATGTGGATATCGACAGCGCCGACTTGCACGTGATCGTCCGCCAATACCCGCACGCTGACCTCATGACGCTGCTCATCAACACCCAGGCGATAGGTCCAGGGCACGCTGGCATTGTTGCGCCAGCCCGCCAGGGCAGGGTGATGCGCTGCCGCGCTGTGCCGATAGAACAGTGCGGCGGCCACTGCCAGTTGTTCGTCGCTGATGGCGGGGCGGGCAATGTCGCTGAAGTGTTCGGCGATGAACCCGGTGCTGAAATCCGCCGCGACAAACTGCGGGTGCTCGAGCAAGTCCACCAGTAAGCGCTGATTGCTGGCGATCCCCAGCAGAACGCAGTCCTGCACCGCGCGCAGCAGCTTGCGCCGCGCCTCTTCGCGGGTGGCGCCGTGGGCGATGATCTTGCCCAGCATCGGGTCATAAAACGGGCTGATGCGCTGGGAGGCCAGCAAGCCATGATCGACCCGCACCCCGGCAGCCGGCTCCCAGCGCAGTACCTCGCCGGTTTGTGGCAGGAAACCCTGGGCCGGGTCCTCGGCGTACAGGCGCACCTCCATGGCGTGCCCGCTCAGCGTCACTTGTTCCTGGCGCAAGGGCAGGGGCTGGCCGGCGGCGATTTGCAGTTGCCAGTCCACCAGGTCCAGGCCGGTGATCAGTTCGGTGACCGGGTGTTCCACCTGCAGGCGGGTGTTCATCTCCAGGAAATAGAAGCGTCCGTCCCGGTCCAGCAGGAACTCCACGGTGCCGGCGCCGACATACTCCACGGCGCGCCCGGCCTTGAGCGCCGCTTCGCCCATGGCCTGGCGCAGCTCGCTGGTCATGACCGGGCAGGGCGCTTCTTCGATGACCTTCTGATGGCGGCGCTGCACCGAACAATCACGCTCGCCCAGGTAGATCAGGTTGCCGTGGGCGTCGCCGAACAGCTGGATTTCCACATGGCGCGGCGCGATCAGTGCCTGCTCCAGAATCAACTCGTCGCTGCCAAAGGCATTGAGGGCTTCGGAGCGTGCGGTGTGCAGTTGTTCGAGCAACTGCGCAGCCGTGTGCACCAGGCGCATGCCGCGTCCGCCGCCGCCGGCACTGGCCTTGATCATCAGTGGGTAACCGATGCGCTCGGCTTCGCTTTGCAGGGTGGCGTCGTCCTGCGTGCTGCCCTGGTAGCCGGCAATACACGGCACACCAGCGGCGAGCATGGCGATTTTCGACAGGCGCTTGCTGCCCATCAACTCGATGGCGTGGGCACTGGGCCCGATGAACACCAGGCCGGCGGCGAGGCAGGCCTTGGCGAACTCCGGGTTTTCCGAGAGAAAGCCATAGCCTGGGTGCACCGCGTCCGCGCCGGTGAGGCGTGCGGCCTCGAGGATGGCCGGGATGTTCAGGTACGACTGCTGCACCGGGGCTGGGCCGATGTTCACGGCTTCGTCGGCCATGTGTACGTGCAGGGCGTCGGCGTCGGCCTCGCTATAGACCGCCACGGTGCGGTAGCCCAGGGCTTGGGCGGTGCGCTGGATCCGGCAGGCGATTTCGCCGCGGTTGGCGATCAGTATTTTATTGAAACTGGGCATTTTCGGTCCCTGTTTGATTGGTTGCGCAGGTGCTGGCTTGTGGGGGAGCTGGCTGCCCGCGATTGCATCATCTCGGTATCCCTGACAGACCGAGGTGCCCGCATCGCAGGCAAGCCAGCTCCCACAGGGAATGTGGTGTTTTCAAGATCAACTCACCCACCTGGCCTTGCGCTTCTGAACAAACGCCCGCGTCCCCTCGATTCCTTCTTCCCCCGTCACCGCCTCAGCAAACCAATCGGCAGCCTGATCCAGCAGCAGTTCCAACGGTTGATCCAGGCTCTGGAGCAACAGCGCCTTGGTCTGCGCATTGGCGCGCGGTGCACAACGCAATACCTGCCCCAACACCTCATCCAGGCGCTGCGCCAACCCTTGGGGGTCATGCTCGACAAAATGCACCAGCCCCAGGCGCTGCGCCTCGACCCCGTCAAACCGCGTCGCAGTCAGCGCCAGGCGCCGGGCCTGGGTCAGGCCGATGCGCCGCACCACAAACGGCGCAATCTGCGCCGGCAGCACGCCCAAACTGGTTTCCGGCAAGCCGAACTGCGCCTGGTGATCGGCGATGGCGATGTCACTGACACACGCCAGGCCAAACCCACCGCCCAGCACCGCGCCCTGCAACACCACAATCACCACCTGCGGCAGGGCTTCGACTTCCTGCAACAGCGCGCCAAACACCCGGTTCAGATCACGCAAGCCTTCACGGCTGCCCGCGCCGCTCATGTCCTTGATATCGCCGCCTGCACAGAAGTGCCCGCCGGCGCCGCTGATCACCAATGCCCGCACCTGCTCGTCAGGCGCGACATCCGCCAGTACTGCGCGCAGTTCGCTGACCATCTGCACGCTCATGGCATTGCGGCTCTGCGGGCGGTTGAGGGTGATGTGCAGCACGCCGTTGTGCGGTTCCAGCACCAGGGTTTCACAGGCCTTCACGACTTTTTCCCCGGCAGCGTGCCCATCAGTTTGCAGATGATCCCCAGCATGATCTCGTCGGCGCCGCCACCAATCGAAACCAGCCGCACATCGCGATAGGCGCGGGCCACCGGGTTGTCCCACATAAAGCCCATGCCGCCCCAGTATTGCAGGCAGCTGTCGCTGACTTCGCGGCCCAGGCGCCCGGCCTTGAGCTTGGCCATCGAGGCCAGCCGCGTCACGTCCTGGCCCTTGATGTATTGCTCGGTGGCCTGGTAGACCAGCGCGCGCAGGCATTCGATCTCGGTGGACAGCTCGGCCAGGCGAAAGTGGATCACCTGGTTGTCGATCAGGGCCTTGCCGAAGGTCTGGCGTTCCTTGCAGTAGGCGATGGTGCTGTCGACGCAGGCCTCCAGGCCCTTGATCATATTGGCCGCGCCAAACAGCCGTTCCTCCTGAAATTGCAGCATTTGCATCATGAACCCCGCGCCTTCATGGCCGATGCGGTTGCGCTGGGGCACGCGCACATCATCGAAAAACACCTGGGCGGTTTCCGAGCTGTGCATGCCGAGTTTTTCCAGGGGCGGGCTGACGCTGATCCCGGGGGTGCTCATCGGCACCATGATCAGCGACTTGTTGATATGGGGCTTGCCGTCCGAGGTATTGGCCAGCAGGCAGATAAAGTCGGCGCTGGGGGAGTTGGTGATCCACATCTTGCTGCCGTTGATCACGTAGTCGTCGCCGTCCTTGCGGGCGTGAGTTTTCAAGCCGGCCACGTCGGAGCCGGCACCGGTTTCGGAGACGCCGATGCAGCCCACTTGTTCGCCGCTGATGGCCGGGCGCAGGAACTCATCGCGCAGCTCATCGGAGCCAAAACGTGCGAGGGCCGGGGTGCACATATCGGTCTGCACGCCGATGGACATGGGGATACCGCCACAGCGGATGGTGCCGAACTCTTCGGCGGCGACAATCGAGTAGCTGTAGTCCAGGCCCATGCCGCCGAACTTCTCAGGCTTGGAAATGCCCAGCAGGCCGAGGTCGCCGGCCTTGCGGAAAATCTCGTGGATGGGAAAGCGCCCGGCTTTTTCCCAGTCGTCGACGTGGGGGTTGATCTCGCGTTCGACAAAACCCCGTACGGTACGGCGCAGCTCTTCGTGTTCCTGGGTGAAGATCATTTTTATTGTTCTCCTGATCGTTAAAAGCGCGCGGCGCCGAAGCTGTTGGGTTGCAATTGGCGCACCTGGGCTTGCTGGCAGATATCCAGCAGGTAGCCCAGCAGCGTGCGGGTGTCCCGCGGGTCAATCAGCCCGTCGTCCCACAGGTTGGCGCTGCCATACAGGGCCGTGGACTGGCTATCGAGTTTCTGCGCGGTGACCTGTTCGAGCATGTCGAGCACCTTGGGGTCGGGCACCAGGCCGTCTTTCAACTGCTTGGCCTCGGTGACAATGCGCAGCACCTTGCCGGCCTGGGCGCCGCCCATCACGGCGGTGCGGCTGTTGGGCCAGGCGAAGATAAAGCGTGGGTCCAGGCCACGGCCGCACATCGCATAGTTGCCGGCGCCGTAGGAACCGCCGACCACCACCGTGAGCTTGGGCACGCGGGCATTGGCCACCGCCTGGATCATCTTCGCGCCGTGCTTGATCACGCCTTGCTGTTCGGATTCGGTGCCCACCATAAACCCGGTGGTGTTGTGGAAAAACAGCAGCGGCGTCTGGCTCTGGTCGCACAGCTGGATAAATTGCGCGGCCTTGCTCGCGCCCTTGGGCGTGATCGGGCCGTTGTTGCCGATAAACCCGCAGGCCCGGCCCTGGATCTGCAAGTGGCCGCAGACGGTGTGGGCATCGAACTCGCCCTTGAACTCCAGGAAGTTGGAGGCGTCGGCGATACGCGCGATGATTTCCCGTACGTCGTAGGGTTTTTTTGGGTCCTCGGGGATCAAGCCCAGCAGTTCCTCAATCGCATACAGCGGCTCGGCATAGGCCCGCGCCGGCTGGGGCGGCAGCCGGTCGTCCCAGGGCAGCAGGCTGACAATCTCGCGCACGATACGCACCCCATCGGCGTCGTTTTGTGCCAGGTATTCGGCGGTGCCGGCGGTTTGCGCATGCATCTGGGCGCCGCCCAGTTCCTCATCGGTGGCCACTTCGCCGGTGGCGGCCTTGAGCAGCGGCGGGCCGGCCAGGAACAGCTTGGCCTTGCCGCGCACCACCACCACGTAATCCGAAAGCCCTGGCTGATAGGCCCCGCCGGCCGTAGCCGAGCCGTGCACCACGGTGATCTGCGGCAGGCCCATGGCCGACATCCGCGCCTGGTTGGCAAAGCTGCGCGCGCCTTCGACGAAAATCTCCGCTGCGTAATTCAGGTTGGCGCCGCCGCTTTCGGCCAGGGTCACCACTGGCAGTTTGTTCTCCATGGCGATCTGTTGCAGGCGCAGGGATTTCTTCAGGCCGCTGGGGGAGATCGTCCCGCCCTTGATTGCGCTGTTATTGGCCACCACCAGCAGGCGCACGCCGCTGACATAACCGATACCGGCAATCAGCCCACCACCGGCGGCGCTGCCGTCCTTGTCGTCGTGCAGCTTATAGCCGGCCAGGCTCGCCAGTTCGAGGAAGGGAGCGCCGGGGTCGAGCAACAGGTTGAGGCGCTCACGGGGCAGCAGTTGACCGCGCTTGTCGAACTTGCCCTTGGCCTCGGCGGCCTTGTCCAACAGGTTCTGTTCCAGTTGGCGCAGGTGGTTGATGGCGCTGAGCATGGCCTCGCGGTTCTGGGCGAACTGCGGGCTGTGGGTGTCGAGTTGGGAGTCGATGACCGGCATGGTTTATTGGCCCTCCTTGAGCACATCCGGCAGGTAGGCGCGGTGAAAACCATTGAACGACGGGCTCGGCGGCTGGGCCTTGTGCAGCGGCCAGGCGCGGCTGCCGAGGCTGGCCGCACCGTCGATGCGCAGCGTGCTGCCGCTGACGAACGCGGCGGCGGGGCTGAGCAAAAACACAATCGCCGCGCTGACTTCCGATTCGGTGCCAATGCGCTTGAGTGGCACATGTTCGCGCAGGGTCGGGATCACTGCCTTGAATGCGCCTTCGTAGGTGTCCATGCCGCTGGAGGCGATCCAGCCCGGCGCCACTGCGTTGACCCGCACCCCGGCGTAACCCCACTCGAACGCGGCGGTCTTGGTGAAGTTGTCCATCCCCGCGCGCGCCGCGCCCGAGTGGCCCATACCGGGCATGCCGCCCCACATGTCGGCGAGCATGTTGACGATGGCACCGCCGTGTTTGCTCATCGACTGATTGAACACTTCCCGCGCCATCAGGAAACCGCCCACCAGATTGGTGCGCAACACGGTTTCAAAACCTTTTTGATTGATCGACGCCAGGGGCGAGGGGTATTGGCCGCCCGCATTGTTCACCAGGCCGTGGATCGGCCCGTGCGCTTCGATGACCTGGCTGACCAGCGCCTTCACTGCCTCTTCATCGCGAATATCACAGGCCTGCCAACTGGCGCGGCCGCCGTCCTCGCTGATTTCCTGGGTGACCTGTTGCAGTTTTTCCGGCTTGCGCCCCACCAGCACCACATGGGCGCCGAGTGCCGCCAGCTCATGGGCGGTGCAACGGCCAATCCCGCTGCCGCCGCCGGTGACGATAATGGTTTGCCCCTGGAACAGGTCGGCTTTGAAGATCGAGTCGAAGGCCACGGCAGGAGTTCCTTAGGTGAGTTGATCGGCGAGGTGACGGGGCACGGCAATCGGGATTTCCAGCAGTTGCTGGGCAAAGGCCTTGCCTTGCGGGTCGATGCGCAGGCTGGCGATACCGCCGCCGCCCAGGGCGTTTTCCAGGAGGAAGTTGAGGCTGTGGCTGCCGGGCAGGTACCAGCGCTCGACGCGCCCGTGCAGCGGGTCGAGCACATGGCTCATCCAGTCGACGATCACCTCTGGGGTCAATGCTTCGGCGATCCACGGCAGGTATTCGGGCCGCCGCGCAATCACGCCAATATTGCTGTGATTGCCCTTGTCACCGGAGCGCGCCACGGCCAGTTTGACCAGGGGCACGCTGGCATCGGCGCGGCCTTCGGGCTTGGGCGGGTCGAGGGGCGCGCGGGGCGTACCCAGGGCCGCGCTGGCAGGCAGTTCGCAGGGGTGGGACTGGCCCTGGAAGTCGACGCTCAGACGGCACGCGCTCTTGTCGATCAGGAATGAAAACAGGCGGATCAGTGGGTACACCGTGGGCCTGCCGCCGACAATGCCGGTCAGGCCCGGCGCCATGCCGGTGGCTGCCTGGGCGATTTCCCGGGCGAACAGCACCAGCGCCTGTTTGCTGGGGTGGCGCACCGCCAGCTTGAGCACCACTTCGCGGCAGTCCTGGCGCCGGGCGTGGGCGCCGTAGGTGGCTTCGCTGCCGAGCAGTTCAATGTTGACCTCGCTGTAGGGCGCCCAGCCGCGTTGGCTGAACAGCTGCGAGGTCTTGTTGATGATCGCCTGGCTGACCCGCTCGGCCTTGGCCACCGCATCGATGCCGGCTAGCAGGCAACTGGCGGTGCAGCGAAAACCGTCGGGGTAGGTGGCGCTGACTTTGTACTGGTCGGTGGGTGCCAGGCCCTTGGCGCCGCGCAGGCGCACGCGGTTTTCGCCTTGTTGTTCCAGGGTGACCTGGCTGAAGTCGCAGATCACATCCGGCAGCAGATAGGCGCGCGGGTCGCCGATTTCATACAGCAGTTGTTCGGCGACGCTCAGTTGGCTGATCAGGCCGCCTGTGCCCGGCACTTTGCTGATAGTGAACTGGCCGTCGGCGCTGACTTCGACAATCGGAAAACCGATGTGCTCGTAGTCCGGCACCTGGCGCCAATCGGTGAAATTGCCGCCGGTGCACTGCGCGCCACATTCAATGATATGCCCGGCCAGCGCGGCCTGGGCCAGGTGGTCGTAGTCCTGCCACGCCCAGTTGAATTCATGCACCAGGGCCGCGCTGACCACCGCGCTGTCCACCACGCGCCCGGTGATGACGATATCGGCGCCCAGTTGCAGGGCCTGGACGATGCCCGGTGCGCCAAGGTAGGCGTTGGTCGACACGCACATCGCCGGCAACGGCGCGCCGCTGAACATATCCTCGATGCCCTGCAGTTGCTTGAACTGTGGTTGCAGGTCGTCGCCCAGCACCACGGCGATTTTCAGCGGCACCCGGGCCTGGTCGCAGGCGGCCTGCAAGGCGGCGGCGCAGGCCTTGGGGTGGATGCCACCGGCGTTGCTGATCACCCGGATGCCCTGGCGCTGGATATCGCCGAGCAAGGGCGCCAGCACTTCGATGAAATCCGTGGCGTATCCGGCCTGGGGGTCTTTGATCCGCGCCCCGGCGAGGATCGACATCGTCACTTCCGCCAGGTAGTCGAACACCAGGTAGTCCAGCGCGCCGCCTTGCACCAACTGCGCGGCGGCGGTACTGGTGTCGCCCCAGAATGCACTGGCGCAGCCGATACGAACGGTCTTGTCCATGGGAAGTCCTTCTCTGGAAAATCGCTGGGTCGAGACTACCAAGCAAGCGCTTGGTTTGTAAACTGGGAGCACAACTTCTGCCCAAGCGCTTGCTTGGGTGGCTGTCACGGCCTAAATTGCCGGCCATGACGCAATCAAAGTAGTTGAGGAGAGCAGCATGGACGAGCAAAAAGCCCTGGAGGTAATGCGCAGCATGGTGGACGGCGGGCAACTGACCGACCCCGACAGCGCCCGGGGCAAGCTGCTGCAGACCGCGGCTCACCTGTTTCGCAACAAGGGTTTTGAACGCACCACCGTGCGTGACCTGGCCAGTGCGGTGGGGATCCAGTCCGGCAGCATCTTTCACCACTTCAAGAGCAAGGACGAAATCCTGCGGGCGGTGATGGAGGAAACCATCCACTACAACACCGCGATGATGCGCGCCTCCCTGGCCCAAGCGAGCAATGTGCGCGAGCGGGTGCTGGCGCTGATTCGCTGCGAGTTGCAGTCGATCATGGGGGGCAGCGGCGAAGCCATGGCGGTGCTGGTGTACGAATGGCGTTCGCTGTCGGCAGAAGGGCAGGCCCAGGTGCTGGCGTTGCGCGATGTCTACGAAGACATCTGGCTGCAAGTGCTGGGCGAGGCCAAGCAGGCGGGTTATATCAAGGGCGACGTGTTTATCACCCGGCGTTTCCTGACCGGGGCGTTGTCCTGGACCACGACCTGGTTCCGCGCCCAGGGCAGCATGACCCTCGAACAATTGGCCGACGAGGCGTTGCTGCTGGTGCTCCAGGCCGATTAAGCGGGGAGCGCAGGTCATTAATTGTCGGGTAGAAAGTTGTCTCTACAGGCAAAAACGCCTAGCTTAGCGAGATTCAGATTTGAACGGTGCGTGCCTGATGTTTTCGCCATGGCGGCTGGCTGCAGGACTTACAGTGTTGGCGATGGGCACCTTGTGGCAGACGCAGGTTTGGGCGGCCCAATTGGTACGGATCGGTGCCGCGCATTTTCCGCCATATACCGTGCGCCCGGAGCAGGGTGCCGACACCGGGTTGCTGCCGCAACTGCTGGAGGCACTGAACCGTGCGCAGAGTGACTACCAGTTTGTACTGGTACCCACTTCCATCCCCCGGCGCTTTCGTGATTTCGAGCAGGGTCGGGTCGACATGGCCATCTTCGAGAACCCGCAGTGGGGATGGCAGGATATTGCCCATACCAGCGTTGACATGGGCCTGGAGGACGCCGAGATTTTCGTCGCCCAGCGCCAGTCCGGTCGTGACCAGGCGTATTTCGCCGACCTCAGGGGCAAGCGCCTGGCGGTGTTCAGCGGTTATCACTACGCCTTTGCCAACTTCAACCCCGACCCCAAGGCCATGGCCGCGCAGTTCAACGCCACGTTGACCTATTCCCATGACAGCAACTTGCTGATGGTCACCCGTGGCCGCGCGGATATCGCCCTAGTGACGCGCTCCTACCTCAGCGACTTCATGGTGCGCAATGTCGACACCGCCGGGCAGTTCCTGGTGTCGGAGCGCATTGATCAGGTCTACCACCACTATGCATTGCTGCGGCCCAAGGCGGCGATCAGCGGCCCGGCGTTTGCCGCGTTGCTCAAGGGCCTGCGCGACAGCGGCGAACTGGTGAAGATCTTCGAACCGTACCGCATCGATGTGCTGCCGGTGGCTGACGCGCCCTGATCGCGACACCTGCGCCTTAAATTTTTGCGGCTGGTTCACGTCACTTCGTCTAACTGTCGACGATTACCGTGAGCCCCTTCCATGCCCAATCCCCAAGATTTGTCAGCCCTGCCACTGCCGGCAGGGCCCGCCCTGAATGCAGATGAAAGCGATAGCCGCCTGACCCTGACCCTTGCAGGCCAGCCCCTGGTGCGCCTGCGCCTGGAGCGCGGCGACGCGTTGCACCTGCATTTGCAAAACCCCGCTGAGGTGCCGTCGGTACAGGCCGTGTGGGCCGCGTGTTACTGGCTGTTTGCACGGGAGCCTGGGCGCCAGCAACTCTTCTGGCACCTCGAACACGCCCCGGATGAGGCCCTGCGCAGCGGCCTGCTGCTGGCCACGGACGTGGCGGGGCAGTTGCGTTGCGAGCGCACGCTGTTCTGGCAATTGCCACAGCCCTGGCTGGGCCAGCCGTCGAGCGGTGCCTATCCACAGCAGATGATCTTCAGCACGGGCAAGCGCCACCCGCTGCGTGCGCCCAAGCCGCAGGGTGAAGTCTACCGACGTTTTGACGCACGCCTGGGCGCGTGGATCTCACTGCGCACGCTGGAGATCGATGTGGACCTGGCTCGCTTCAATCGCTGGCAGAACAGCGCGCGGGTCGCCAACTTCTGGCAGGAAAGCGGCAGCCTGGAGCAACACCGTGACTATCTGCACAAGCTTGCCGCCGACCCGCATACCCTGACCCTGATCGGCTGTTTCGACGATGAGCCCTTTGCCTATTTCGAGGCGTATTGGGCCAAGGAAGATCGCATCGCGCCGTTCTATGACGTAGACGACTACGACCGCGGTATCCACATGCTGGTGGGTGAGGAGCATCATCGCGGGCCGCACAAGGTTGCCAGTTGGCTGTCGGCGCTGGTGCACTACCTGTTTCTCGACGACCCGCGCACCCAGCGCGTGGTAGCCGAGCCCAGGGCCGACAATGGGAAGATGATCGGGCATATGCAGAACCAGTGCTTCCACTGCGAGAAGGAATTCGATTTCCCCCACAAGCGCGCGGCGCTGATGATTCTGGGGCGGGAGCGGTTTTTTGAGCGGTGTGGGTTGGCCTGAGATCTTCGGGGCAATGAAGATCAACTGTGGGAGCGGGCTTGTCGGATCGCCGCATCGCCGCGAAGACGTCGGCCCAGCAAACATTGATGTTGCCTGACCCACTGCTTTCGCGGCGATGCGGCGATCCGACAAGCCCGCTCCCACTCAAGCTCACCCCTCATTGCACTTGCCCGGTGGTTAGACCCGTCGGGCAAAGGTATCGCTATGGGTTCCCGACACCTTGCGACAGTGCACCAGCGCATCGCGGATCATAAAGTTGACCAGGGTCGGCGACACGCCCAGTTCCTTGGCGATGTCCTTCTGCGGCACGCCATGCAGGCGGTACATCTCGAACGCGTAGCGCGTGCGCTGGGGCAGTTCGGTCAGGGCGTCGGCGATGTTTTCCAGGGTGGAAAAATTGATGTGCGAGGTTTCCGGTGAAGCGCCATGAATAACCACATTCAAGCCTTCCTCTTCCGTCCCGGAATATTTCAGTTCCAGGGCCTGTTTACGGTAGTGGTCGATAGCCAGGTTGCGCACGATCTGGAACAGATAACTCAGCTGCGCCTTGAACGATGAGGTGATCTGCGGCGCCGATTGCAGTCTGAAGTAGGCGTCCTGCACTACGTCTTCGGCGCGGGAACGGCAGCCGGTAATGCGCGCCGCGATCTTGACCAGGATCAGCCGGTTATCGACAAACGCCTGGAGTAACGGTGAATCGCACCTGCTTGTGGATACTTGTTCCGTCATGGAAATCACCTTGCTGCAAATGAGGTTAGTGGAGGGCATCCCTGCTGAGGCCTCCTACACATCGGGCAACAAATTATTCTTAATGATAATGATTGTCAAATGAGAAGTGGAACTAATCTTATACCGAAATGCAAACTGTGAGGTGCATCTCTTTGTGTGCGGGCCCCGGCCTGCAGACTAATTATTTTGCCGTGCCATCCGTTCTCATTGGTGACAGGCCAGCCAACACGCCGGCCATGGATTTGCACCCGGAGGACGACGACATGCGTTTGTATCGCGAGAACCCAGCGTTCCAGGCAGGGGTGGTCTGAGATGAGCACGTCGACCCGCTTGCGCCTGTTTTGCCTGCCCTATTCGGGCGCCAGCGCCATGTTCTACAGCCGCTGGCGCCGGGCGTTACCCGAGTGGTTGCAGGTGTGCCCGCTGGAGTTGCCAGGGCGTGGCATGCGCATGGACGAACCCTTGCAGCGCGATATCAAGGCGCTCGCCGCGCAATTGGCCGGCGAGATCAGCGCCGAACTCGATGGCCCCTATGCCTTGTTCGGCCACAGCCTCGGTGGCCTGCTGGCGTTCGAGCTGGCCCACGCCCTGCGCGAACGCGGCCTGCCTGCGCCGCTGGCGTTGTTTGCCTCGGCCACCGCCGGCCCGGCGCGCCGGGATGTCAGTGAATACGCCGAGGAAAAAGACGACACCCAACTGATCGAGCGCCTGCGCACGCTCAAGGGCACCCCCGAGGACGCCCTGGCCAACCGCGAGTTGATGCAGCTGACATTGCCGATCCTGCGCGCCGACTTCCTCTTGTGCGGCAGCTTCCAGTACGGCGAGCGCGAGCCGCTGTCGATGCCGATCCATGTATTTGGTGGCAAGCAGGATGACGTGCGCGCCGACGAATTGCTCGACTGGCAGGAAGACACTGCCAGCGGTTTCTCCCTGGACATGTTCGAGGGGCACCACTTCTTCCTGGTGCAGCAGCAAAGCTCGCTGCTGCGCTGCGTGCGGCGCTACGCCGACGAACATTTGACCCGCTGGCGCCATGGCGCTGCACGGCGGGCGGCCCTGGCGACCGGCTGAACACGCCGCCACACGCCCACGCCCTCTATCCCCGATTTCCCCGTAAGCCGATTTCAGGCAGGAACCCCTCATGATGGACGCCTTCGAACTTCCCCGTACCCTGGTCCAGTCCCTCCAGCGCCGTGCCGCGCAGACCCCGGACCAGGTGGCCCTGCGCTTCCTGGCCGAGTCCGCCGCCGACACCGTGGTGCTCAGCTACCGTGACCTGGACCTGCGCGCCCGCACCATCGCCGCCGCCTTGCAGGCCTCGGCCGGCCTGGGCGAGCGTGCGGTGCTGCTGTTCCCCAGCGGCCCGGACTATGTCGCGGCGTTCTTTGGTTGCCTGTACGCCGGGGTGATCGCGGTGCCGGCCTATCCGCCGGAGTCCACCCGCCGTCATCACCAGGAGCGGTTGCTGTCGATCATCGCCGATGCCGAGCCAACCCTGTTACTGACCAGCAGCGGCTTGCGCGACGCCCTGGGGCAGATCCAGGCAGCGCCGCCGTTGCTCTGCGTGGATGAACTGCACAGCGAACTCGCCGCCGATTGGGTTGCGCCACACCTGCAGGACGACGATATCGCCTTCCTGCAATACACCTCCGGCTCCACCGCCTTGCCCAAAGGCGTGCAAGTCAGCCACGGCAACCTGGTGGCCAACGAATTGCTGATCCGTCGCGGCTTTGGCATCGACCTCAACCCCGATGACGTGATTGTCAGCTGGCTGCCGCTGTACCACGACATGGGCTTGATTGGCGGCCTGTTGCAACCGATCTTCAGTGGCGTGCCGTGCGTGTTGATGTCGCCCGCATACTTCCTTGGCCGGCCCTTGCGCTGGCTGGAAGCGATCAGCCAATACCGCGGGACCATCAGCGGCGGCCCGGATTTCGCCTACCGCCTGTGCAGCGAGCGGGTCAGCGACTCGGCCCTCGAGCGCCTCGACCTGAGCCATTGGCGCGTGGCCTATTCCGGCTCCGAGCCGATCCGCCTGGACACCCTGGAACGCTTCGCCGAGAAATTCGCCTGCTGCGGCTTTACCCCCAGCAACTTCTTTGCCTCCTACGGCCTGGCCGAAGCCACCCTGTTTGTCGCCGGCGGCACCCGTGGCCAGGGCATCCCGGCCTTGCGCGTGGACGAACAGGCGCTGGCCGCCAACCGGGCGGAGCCTGGGCAGGGCACTGCGATCATGAGCTGCGGCAGCAGCCAGCCCGAACATGGGGTGCTGATCGTCGAGCCCCATACCCTGGCCGAACTGGCCGACAACCGCGTCGGCGAAATCTGGGCCACCGGCCCGAGCATTGCCCACGGTTACTGGCGCAACCCCGAAGCCACCGCCAAGACGTTCGTGCAGCACGCCGGTCGCACCTGGTTGCGCACCGGTGACCTGGGCTTTATGCGCGACGGCGAGTTGTTTATCACCGGGCGCCTGAAAGACCTGCTGATCGTGCGCGGGCACAACCTGTACCCCCAGGACATCGAGCAAACCGTCGAGCGCGAAGTGGAAGTGGTGCGCAAGGGCCGTGTCGCCGCGTTTGCGGTGAATGACCAGGGCCTGGAAGGCATCGGCATCGCCGCAGAAATCAGCCGCAGCGTGCAGAAAATCCTGCCGCCCGAGGCCCTGATCAAAGCCATTCGCCAGGCCGTGGCCGAAGCCTATCAAGAAGCGCCGTGCGTGGTGGTGCTGCTCAACCCCGGCGCGCTGCCGAAAACCTCCAGTGGCAAGGTCCAGCGTTCGGCCTGCCGCACCCGCCTGGCCGATGGCAGCCTCGACAGCTACGCGCAGTTCCCTGGCAAGGCTGTGCAGGCGGGCGATGAGGCGCTTGCGTCGGGGTTGCAACAGCAGATCGCCGCGATCTGGTGCGAACAGTTGCAGGTCGCACAAGTGGCGGCCGATGATCACTTCTTCTTGCTCGGCGGTAACTCCATCAGCGCCACCCAGGTAGTCGCCCGCCTGCGTGAGACCCTGGGCCTGGAACTCAATTTGCGCCTGCTGTTCGAGGCGCCGGTGCTGGCTGATTTCGCCGCCAGCGTCGGCCAATTGCAACAGGACGGTGGCGTGGCCCAAGGCGCAATCAGCGCTTTGTCACGCCAGCAGGATATGCCGCAATCCCTGGCGCAGAACCGCCTGTGGATCACCTGGCAATTGGACCCGCACAGCAGCGCCTACACCATCCCCGGTGCCCTGCGCCTGCGCGGCGAGCTGGACGAAGACGCGCTGCACGCAAGCTTCGCGCAATTGGTCCAGCGCCATGAGGCGCTGCGCACACGTTTCTATGAGCGCGACGGCCAGGCCATGCAGTGTGTCGATGCCCAGCGCGAGTTTGCCGTGCAAGTCATCGACCTGCGCGACTTGCCCGTGGCCGAGCGTGAAGCCCGCGCCGCGCAGATCCGCGAGGACGAGGCGCGCACCCAGTTCGACCTGGAACAGGGCCCGCTGCTGTGGGTCACCCTGTTGCGCCTGGACGATGAAGATCATCAGTTGCTGGTGACCCTGCACCACATCATTGCGGACGGCTGGTCGCTGAATGTACTGCTCGACGAATTCTCGCGCCTCTACGCCGCCGCGTCCCAGGGCCAGGCCCTCGAGCTGCCGGCCCTGGCCGTGCAGTACGCCGACTACGGCAGCTGGCAGCGCCAATGGCTGGCCGAAGGCGAGGGCCAGCGACAGTTGGCGTACTGGCAGCAGCAACTGTCGCACGACCATCCCACCCTGAGCCTGGCCACCGACCACCCGCGCTCGGCCCAGCACCGACGCAGCGCTTCACGCTACAGCGTGCGCCTGGATGTAAGCCTCGGCGCAGCCATCCGCCAGACCGCCCAGGCCCACCAGGCCACGCCATTCGTGCTGTTGCTGGCGGCGTTCCAGAGCCTGTTGCACCGCTACAGCGGCCAGCGCGATATCCGTATCGGCGTGCCCAACGCCAACCGGGGGCGCCATGAAACCCAGGGCCTGATCGGCTTCTTTATCAATACCCTGGTGATGCGCGCCGAAGTGGATGGGCGCCTGCCGTTCAGCGAGCTGCTGGCGGCCACCCGCCTGGCAGCCACCGAGGCCCAGGCCCATCAGGACTTACCCTTCGAACAACTGCTGGAAGCCTTCCCGCAAGCCCGTGAGCAAGGCCTGTTCCAGGTGATGTTCAACCATCAGCAGCGTGATCTCGGCGCCTTGCGCCGCCTGCCGGGCCTGCTGGCCGAAGAACTGCCATGGCACAGCCGCGAAGCCAAGTTCGACCTGCAACTGCACAGCGAAGAAGACCGCAATGGGCGCCTGAGCCTGTCGTTCGACTACGCTGACGAACTGTTCGACGCCAGCACCATCGCGCGTCTGGCCACGCATTTCGTCAACCTGTTGCAGGCGGTCTGCGCGCAACCGCAGCAGGCCGTGGGCGACCTGGCACTGTTGCAGGCCGACGAACACGCCGAGCAACGCCATTGGAGCGAGGCACCCTGCGCGCCGGCGCAGTGCCTGGTGCCGGAGCAATTCAACCAGCACACCGACGAGCGCACCGCCCTGGTCTGGCACGGCGCCAGCCTAACCTTTGGCCAACTGCACACCCAGGCCAACCGCCTGGCCCATTACCTGCGTGACAAAGGCGTCGGCCCGGACGTGTGCGTGGCGATTGCCGCCGAGCGTTCGCCGCAATTGCTGATTGGCTTGCTGGCGATCCTCAAGGCCGGCGGCGCCTATGTGCCGCTGGACCCGGACTACCCGGCCGACCGCCTGGCCTACATGCTGGCCGACAGCGGCGTGCAATTGCTGCTGACCCAGACCCACCTGCTGCACCAGTTGCCGGTGGCCGCGGGCGTGTCGGTGATCGCCATGGACAGCCTCAAGCTCGACAGTTGGCCGACCCAGGCGCCGGGCCTGCATCTCAATGCCGACAACCTCGCCTATGTGATCTACACCTCCGGCTCCACCGGCCAGCCCAAGGGCGTGGGCAATACCCATGGGGCCCTGGCGGAGCGTTTGCAGTGGATGCAGGCCACCTACCAGTTGGATGAAAGCGATGTGCTGATGCAAAAGGCACCGATCAGTTTCGACGTGTCGGTATGGGAATGCTTCTGGCCGCTGATCATTGGTTGCCGCCTGGTCCTGGCCGGTCCCGGCGAACATCGTGACCCCCATCGGATTGCGCAACTGGTCCAGGAACATGGGGTGACTACCCTGCATTTTGTGCCGCCCCTGTTGCAGCTGTTTGTCGATGAGCCGCTGGCGGCCGAGTGCACCAGCCTGCGCCGGGTATTCTCCGGTGGCGAAGCCTTGCCCGCCCAATTGCGCAACCGACTCCTGGCGCTACTGCCGGCGGTGCAGTTGCACAACCGCTATGGGCCCACCGAAACCGCGATCAACGTCACCCATTGGCACTGCCAGCGTGCCGATGGCGAACGCTCGCCGATTGGCCGCCCCTTGGGCAATGTGATTTGCCGGGTGCTGGACGAGCAATTCAACCTGCTGCCCGCAGGTGTGCCGGGTGAGCTGTGCATCGGCGGCATCGGCCTGGCGCGCGGTTATCTGGGGCGTGCGGGGCTGACCGCCGAACGGTTTGTCGCCGACCCACTGGGCGCGGCCGGCGCACGTCTGTACCGCACCGGCGACCGCGTGCGCTGGGCGGCCGACGGGGTACTGGAGTACCTCGGGCGCCTGGATCAGCAGGTCAAGCTGCGCGGGTTTCGGGTCGAACCGGAAGAAATCGAGGCGCGGTTGCTGGCCCAGGAAGGCATCGCCCAGGCGCTGGTGCTGATCCGCGACACCGCCGGCGGTGCGCAGTTGATCGGTTACTACACGGCCAGCGGCGAGTTGGATGAGCCGGACGTGAAAGCCGCCCTGGCCGCCGAATTGCCGGAGTACATGGTGCCGGCGCAACTGATCCGCCTCGACGTCATGCCCCTGAGCCCCAGCGGTAAAGTGGACCGCCGTGCCTTGCCGGAACCGGTGTGGCAGGTGCGTGAACATGTGGAGCCGCACACCGCCCTGGAACAGCAAATCGCTGCGATCTGGCGCCAGGTCCTGGGCCTGCCGCGCATCGGCCTGCGCGACGACTTCTTTGCCCTTGGCGGCCATTCGCTGCTGGCCACGCAGATCATCTCCCGCACACGCCAGGCCTGTGATGTGGAGCTGGCGCTGCGCACCTTGTTCGAAGCCAGTGAGCTGGGGGATTTTGTCGAGCAGGTGCGGCTGATCCAGGCCAGCGGCCAACGCAACCAGCAGACCGCGATTGGCAAGGTGGACCGCCGCCAGGCGGTGCCGTTGTCCTATTCCCAGCAGCGCATGTGGTTCCTCTGGCAAATGGAGCCGGACAGCCCGGCCTATAACGTCGGCGGCATGGCGCGTTTGCGCGGGGTGCTGGATGTGGGGCGTTTCGAGGCAGCGTTGCAAGCCCTGATCATGCGCCACGAAACCCTGCGCACGACCTTCCCAAGTGTCAATGGCGTGGCCCAGCAGAAAGTCGCCGCGCAAAGCAGCGTGCGCATGAGCTGGCAGGACTTTTCGGCACTGCACGAGGCTGAGCGTCAACAGCGCTTGCAGCAACTGGCCGATCAGGAAGCTCACAGTCCATTCAACCTGGAAACCGGGCCGTTGTTGCGCGCCTGCCTGGTCAAGGCGGGCGAGCAGGAGCACTACCTGGTGCTGACTCTGCACCATATCGTCACCGAAGGCTGGGCCATGGACATCTTTGCCCGTGAACTCAGCGCGCTCTACGAAGCCTTTATCGATGAGCGCGAATCGCCCCTTGAGCCGTTGCCGGTGCAGTACCTGGACTACAGCGTGTGGCAGCGCCAATGGCTGGAGGCCGGCGAGCGCCAGCGCCAGCTCGATTACTGGACCACGCAGTTGGGCAACGAGCATCCGCTACTGGAACTGCCCGCCGACCGGCCACGCCCGGCGGTGCAAAGTCACCAGGGCGAGCTGTACCGCTTTGACCTTGGCGATGAACTCGCCGCCAAGGTGCGCGCTTTCAATGCCGAGCACGGCCTGACCCTGTTCATGACCATGACCGCGACCCTGGCGACGCTGCTTTACCGCTACAGTGGCCAGACCGACTTGCGCATCGGTGCGCCGGTGGCCAACCGCATCCGCCCGGAAAGCGAAGGGCTGATCGGTGCGTTCCTCAACACCCAGGTACTGCGTTGCCAGCTCGACGGGCAGATGCGTGTCGCTGAGTTGTTTGAGCACGTGCGTCACACCGTGATCGAAGGCCAGTCCCATCAGGACCTGCCGTTCGACCACCTGGTGGAAGCCCTGCAACCGCCGCGCAGTGCTGCGTATAACCCGCTGTTCCAGGTGATGTGCAACGTGCAGCGCTGGGAGTTCCAGCAAAGCCGGCAATTGGCCGGGATGACGGTCGAATACCTGGCCAACGACGCGCGTGCCACCAAGTTCGACCTCAACCTGGAAGTCACCGACCTCGACCATCGCCTGGGTTGCTGCCTGACCTACAGCACCGACCTGTTCGACGAGCCGCGCATTGCGCGCATGGCCGCCCATTGGTGCAACCTGCTGGAGGCGCTGATCGCCGATCCGCAACAGCGCCTGAGCGAGCTACCGCTGCTGCAAGTCGATGAACAGCGCGCCCTGCAAGACAGCCTCGGCATCGAGGCCGGCGAGCATCGTCTCGACCAGTGCATCCATCATCTGTTCAGCGCCCAGGTGCAAGCCCGTCCGGATGCGCCTGCGCTGACGTTCGCCGGCCACACCCTCAGCTACCGCGAGCTGGACAGCCGCGCCAATCGCCTGGCCTGGATGCTGCGCGAGCGTGGGGTGGGCCCGCAGGTGCGGGTCGGCCTGGCGCTGCCGCGGTCCCTGGAAATGGTCATTGGCCTGCTGGCGATCCTCAAGGCTGGTGGCGCCTATGTGCCGCTGGACCCGGAATACCCGCTGGACCGCCTGCACTACATGATCGAAGACAGCGGCATCGGCCTGTTGCTCAGTGATGCGGCGATGTTCGAGGCCCTTGGCGAGTTGCCCGCCAGCGTCAGTTGCTGGTGCCTGGAAGATGACCTGCCGGTGCTCGCCAACTACCCGGCCAGCGACCTGCCGGCGATCAGCCTGGCGCAGCATCAGGCGTACCTGATCTACACCTCCGGTTCCACCGGCAAGCCCAAGGGCGTGGTGGTGTCCCACGGTGAAATCGCCATGCATTGCCAGGCGGTGATCGAGCGCTTTGGCATGCGCCCCGACGATTGCGAGCTGCACTTCTATTCGATCAACTTCGACGCCGCCACCGAGCGTCTGCTGGTGCCGCTGCTCAGTGGCGCGCAGGTGGTGTTGCGCGCCCAGGGTCAATGGGATGCCGAAGAAATCTGCGGGCTGATCCGTGAGCATCGCATCAATATCCTCGGTTTTACCCCAAGCTATGGCAGCCAGTTGGCGCAATGGCTGGCCACGCAAAACCAGACCCTACCGGTGCGCATGTGCATCACCGGCGGCGAGGCGTTGACTGGCGAACACCTGCAGCGCATCCGCGCGGCGTTCCAGCCGGCGCTGTTCTTCAATGCCTATGGGCCGACCGAAACGGTGGTCATGCCCCTGGCCAGCCTGGCCCCCGAGGTGCTGGAGGAAGGTGCCGCCAGTGTGCCGATCGGCAGCATCATCGGCGCGCGCGTTGCCTACATCCTGGATGCCGACCTGGCGCTGGTGCCCCAGGGTGCCACCGGTGAGCTGTACGTGGGCGGCGCCGGCCTGGCCCAGGGTTATCACGAGCGTGCGGGCATGACCGCCGAACGTTTTGTGGCCGACCCGTATGCCGATGGCGGGCGGCTCTACCGCACGGGCGACCTGGTGCGCCAACGCGCCGATGGCCTGGTGGAGTACCTGGGGCGGATCGACCATCAGGTGAAAATCCGTGGTTTTCGCATCGAGCTGGGCGAAATCGAAACCCGCCTGCTTGAGCATGAAGCGGTCCGTGAGGCGGTGGTCCTGGCCCTGGATGCGCCGAGTGGCAAGCAACTGGCGGCGTACCTGGTCAGCGATGCCAGCGACCACACCGCCTTGCGCGAGGCACTCAAGACCCACCTCAAGGCACAACTGCCGGACTACATGGTGCCCGCGCACCTGATGGTGCTCGACAGCATGCCGCTGACCGCCAACGGCAAGCTCGACCGACGCGCCTTGCCGCAACCGGACCCCGATGCCAATCGGCAAGCATACGTGGCGCCGAGCAATGAGCTGGAGCTGAGCCTCGCCGCGATCTGGTGTGCGGTGCTCAATGTGCAGCAGGTCGGGCTGCACGATAACTTCTTCGAGCTGGGTGGCGATTCGATCCTGTCGATCCAGGTAGTCAGCCGGGCGCGGCAGGCGGGGATTCACTTCAGCCCCCGCGACCTGTTCCAGCACCAGACCGTGCAGGCCCTGGCCGCAGTGGCCACGCGCAGTGAGCAGATCACTGCCGAGCAAGGTGTGTTGACTGGCCCCTCGGGCATGACGCCGATCCAGCAGTGGTTCTTTGACAGCGAGATCCCGGCGCGTCAGCACTGGAACCAGGCCCTGGTGCTGGCGCCGGTGCAGGCCCTCGATCCCCGTCGCCTGGAGCAGGCACTGTTGGCCGTGCTGGAACACCACGACGCCTTGCGCCTGAGTTTCACCCAGCGCGACGCGCAATGGCATGCCGAGCATCTGGCCGTGCCGCAAGGCGGCGTGTTGTGGCTGGCCCAGGTGACGGATATGCAGCAGTGCGAGGCGCTGTTCGCCGATGCCCAGCGCAGCCTCGATCTGGAGCACGGTCCGCTGCTGCGCGCCTTGCTGGTGGACGGGCCGATTGGCCAGCAACGCTTGCTGATCGCGATCCATCACTTGGTGGTGGACGGCGTGTCCTGGCGCGTCTTGCTTGAAGACCTGCAAAACGTCTATCGCCAATTGGGCGACGGCCAGGCGGTCAGCCTGCCGGCCAAGACCAGTGCCGTGCGCGACTGGGCCGCCCGTTTGCAGGCCTACGCCAGCAGCGAATCCCTGCGCGAAGAACTGAGCCTATGGCAGCAACAGTTGGCCGGCCCGCCGGTTGCGCTGCCGGTGGACCGGGCGCACGGCAGCCTGCGCAATCGCGACGCCGAGACGGTCAGCGTGCGCCTGGATGCCGAGCGCACCCGGCAGTTGCTGCAGCAGGCGCCGAGCGCCTATCGCACCCAGGTCAACGACCTGCTGCTGACGGCATTGGCCCGCGTGCTGTGCCGCTGGAGCGGGCATGCATCGACCCTGATCCAGCTGGAAGGCCATGGCCGCGAAGCGCTGTTCGATGAAATCGACCTGACCCGCAGTGTGGGTTGGTTCACCAGCGCTTACCCGCTGCGCCTGACCCCAGTGGATATCGAGGAGGCCAGCGGGCAGGGCGCGTCGATCAAGGCGATCAAGGAGCAACTGCGTGCGGTGCCCCACAAGGGCCTGGGCTATGGCGTGCTGCGCTACCTGGCCGACAGCACTTGTCGCCAGGCCATGGCGGCGTTGCCGAGCGCTTCGATTACGTTCAACTACCTCGGGCAGTTCGACCAGAGCTTCGACAGCCAGGCGCTGTTCCACCCGCTGGACGTATCTGCCGGCCCGGCCCATGACCCGGCCGCACCGCTGCCCAACGCCTTGAGTGTGGACAGCCAGGTGTACGGCGGCGAACTGGTGCTGCGCTGGACCTTCAGCCGCGAGCGCCACGACCACCAGACCATCAGCGAACTGGCCGATGCCTACCTGGGCGAGTTGCACAGCCTGATCGCCCATTGCCTGCGTGACGATGCCGGTGGCCTGACGCCGTCCGACTTCCCCCTGGCGCACCTGACCCAGGCGCAGCTGGATGCGTTGCCGGTGCCGGCCTGCGCCATCGAGGACGTGTACCCGCTGACGCCCATGCAGGAAGGCCTGCTGTTGCATACCCTGCTGGAACCGGGCACCGGCCTCTATTACATGCAGGATCGCTACCGCATCAACAGCGAGCTCAACCCCGAGCGTTTTGCCTTGGCCTGGAAGGCCGTGATCGCCCGGCATGAAGCCTTGCGTGCGTCGTTCTGCTGGAACGTCGGCGAAGATATGTTGCAGGTGATCCACAAGCCCGGCAGCACGCCGATCGAGTACCTGGACTGGACCGGCACCCCGGCCGAGCAACAGGAGCCACGCCTGCAAGCCCTGCTGAAAAGCGAGCGCGAGGCCGGTTTCGATCTGCTCAACCAGGCGCCGTTCCACCTGCGCCTGATCCGCGTCGGCGAGGCTCGCTACTGGTTCATGATGAGCAACCACCACATCCTGATCGATGCCTGGTGCCGCTCGTTGCTGATGAATGACTTCTTCGATATCTACACCGCCCTGGGTGAGGGCCGCGAGGCACAACTGGCCGCGCCGCCGCGCTATCGCGACTATATTGCCTGGCTGCAACGCCAGAACCTGGCCGAGGCGCGGCAGTGGTGGCAGCAGAACCTGCAAGGGTTCGAGCGCACCACACCGATCCCCAGCGACCGGCCATTCCTGCGGGAACACGCCGGCCATAGCGGCGGCATGGTGGTGGGGGACTGCTATACCCGCCTGGATGAGCGCGATGGGGCGCAATTGCGCGAGTTGGCCCAGGCTCATCAACTGACCGTCAATACCTTCGCCCAGGCGGCGTGGGCCTTGGTGCTGCGGCGCTTGAGCGGCGAGCGTGACGTGCTGTTCGGCGTCACCGTGGCCGGGCGCCCGGTGGACATGCCGCACATGCAGCGCACGGTCGGCCTGTTTATCAACAGCATCGCCCTGCGGGTCAAGTTGCCCGAGGACGATCAGCCGTGCAGCGTGCGCCAGTGGTTGAGTGGCTTGCTCGACAGCAATATGCAACTGCGCGAATACGAGTACCTGCCGCTGGTGACCATCCAGGAGCACAGCGAACTGCCCAAGGGCCAGCCGCTGTTCGACAGCCTGTTCGTGTTTGAAAACGCTCCGGTGGAAGTCTCGGTGCTGGACCGCGCGCAAAGCCTCAACGCGACCTCGGACTCGGGCCGCACCCACACCAACTTCCCGCTGACGGCGGTGTGCTACCCGGGCGATGACCTGGGCTTGCACTTGTCCTATGACCAGCGTTATTTCGATCAAAGCACCGTGCAAGGCATGCTCGCCGAGTTCAAGCGCCTGCTGTTGGCGTTGGTGCAGGGCTTCCATGGCGATATGGCCGACCTGCCGCTGATTGGCGCGCAGGAGCGTGAGTTCCTGGTGGACGCTTGCAACCAGAGCGCCCATGACTACCCGCTTGAGCGCAGCTACGTCGAACTGTTCGAGGCGCAGGTGGCGCAGCATCCGCAGCGCATTGCCGCCAGTTGCCTGGACCGGCAGTGGACCTATGCCGAGCTGAACCAGCGCAGCAATCGCCTGGGCCATGCCCTGGTCGCGGCGGGTGTCGGCCTCGACCAGCCGGTGGCGCTGCTGGCCGAGCGTGGCCTGGATCTGTTGGGCATGATCATCGGCAGCTTCAAGGCCGGTGCCGGTTACTTGCCGCTGGATCCCGGGCTGCCGAGCCAGCGCTTGAGCCGGATCATCGACCTGAGCCGCACGCCGTTGTTGGTGTGTACTGCGGCCTGCCGCGAGCAGGCGCAGGCGTTGCTCGAGGATTTTGCCTGTGGTGCGCGGCCGAAGTTGCTGGTGTGGGAGGAGTTGGCAGGTGTCGACAGCAATCCTGGGATCTACAGCGCCCCGGACAACCTCGCCTACGTGATCTACACCTCCGGCTCCACCGGGCTGCCCAAGGGCGTGATGGTCGAGCAGCGCGGCATGCTCAATAACCAATTGAGCAAGGTGCCGTACCTGCATCTGAGCGAGCAGGATGTGATCGCCCAGACCGCCTCGCAAAGCTTTGATATCTCCGTGTGGCAGTTCCTCGCCGCGCCCTTGTTTGGCGCGCGGGTGGATATCGTGCCCAACACCATTGCCCATGACCCGCAGGGCTTGCTGGCGCATGTGCAGGCCCAGGGCATCACGGTGCTGGAAAGCGTGCCGTCGCTGATTCAGGGCATGCTCGCCCAGGACCACATCAGCCTGGACGGCCTGCGCTGGATGCTGCCGACCGGCGAGGCGATGTTGCCGGCGCTGGCGCACCAATGGCTGCTGCGTTATCCGGACATCGGCCTGGTCAACGCCTACGGCCCGGCGGAATGCTCGGATGACGTGGCGTTCTTCCATGTCGACCTGGCCTCGACCCGTGGCACCTACCTGCCGATTGGCACGCCGACCGACAACAACCGTTTGTACTTGCTCGACGGCGCGCTGGAGCTGGTGCCGCAAGGGGCGGTGGGTGAGCTGTGCGTGGCGGGCACCGGGGTCGGGCGCGGTTATGTCAGCGATCCGCTGCGCACCGCCCAAGTGTTTGTGCCGGATCCGTTTGGCGCGCCGGGGGAACGCCTGTACCGCAGCGGCGACCTGGCGCGGCGGCGCAGCGATGGGGTGCTGGAGTACGTCGGGCGTATCGACCATCAGGTGAAGATTCGCGGCTACCGCATCGAACTGGGTGAAATCGAGGCGCGCCTGCATGAGCAGCCCGAGGTGCGTGATGCGGCGGTGGGCGTGCAGGAGGGGGTCAATGGCAAACACCTGGTGGGTTACCTGGTGGCGAGCGATGCCAGCCTTAACCCTGGCGAGCGCCTGGACCGCATCAAGCAGCGCCTGCGCAGCGAACTGCCGGAGTACATGGTGCCGTTGCACTGGCTGTGGCTGGAGCGCCTGCCCCTGAACGCCAACGGCAAGCTCGACCGCAAGGCCCTGCCGGCCCTGGAGATTGGCCAGTTGCACAGCCAGGACTACCTCGCGCCGCGCAGCGAACTGGAGCAGACCCTGGCCACGATCTGGGCCCAGGTGCTGAAGGTCGAGCAGGTGGGCGTGCTGGATAACTTCTTCGAGCTGGGTGGGCACTCGCTGCTGGCCACGCAAATCGCCTCGCGGGTGCAGAAGAGCCTGCAACGGGATGTACCGCTGCGGGCGATGTTCGAATGCAGCACGGTGGCAGAACTGGCGACGTACATCGAGGGCTTGGCGGCCCATGACATCAGCGCCGGCACAGTGGACCGGCTGAGTGATTTGATGGCTGAGCTGGAGGGGCTTTAAGCCGGCAAAGGCGGCGCCCGCAGATGCGGCGGGCGTTCCGCCGTTGGTCGGTTATGCGCATTGTCGGTGTGTGAACTGTCAATTCTGACAGTAGGCAAGGCTTGTATTCCAAGCGTTAGATAACAGCAGTTTTTGGCCTGGCGGTCAGGCCTGCTGGTTAACTTTCCCTGGACTGGAGGTCCTGTCATGGTTAAAAAAACTGCGCCCCAAAGTTCGTCACCGGCCGCTGCCCAGCCCCTTGTTGAAGCCACCGTCGAATTACCCTATCTGCAGATTCAGTACGCCGCCAACAACAACATCCTGTATCCCATCGACGCCATCGACGGCACGCGCGCAACTATTGCATTTGCCGGGATGGGCGCGACACCGGTGACGTTGTACTGGGCCATCCGGGATCAGGACGAGCCGGTGTTCGAGCCGATTGTGCGAACAGGCAGTACCACTGGCAGCATTGACATTCCCATTCCATGGCAGTGGGTCAGTACCTGCATCGGGCATACCGTGTTGATCTGGTACACAGCGTCTGTGGGCGGTCAACCCAAGCAGTCGCTGGTGCTGGAACTGGAGGTCCAACAGATCCGCGAGCAGGACCTCCAGGCATCGCTGCCGGTGTTTGCCCATGCGCAATACATCCATAGCACCTGGCAACTGGATATGAAGGCATTCAGCGGCGATGAGACCATCAGGGTCAAGGCGTGGCCGATGATCCAGGCCGGGCAGCGGCTGTTTATCAATGTGGCAGGCGATCAGCACAAGCCTCCGTTCGCGTTTAGCTGGGTCGCTCGGGACCATGTGGTGACGGCCGCCGAGGCCATTGCCGGGCATATCTTTGAGTTCAAGCTCGCGCGCAGTTGGATGGCACGGCGCGAGGACTACTCGGCCCTGACCATCCACATGGCCGTGATCTTTGATGGCACCTCACCCCAGCCGCCGGTGCCGGTTGATCCGATCTACGAAACCCAGCTTCCGGAAAACGCCCACGAGTTTCATCCCCGTACAACCGTGCTGTTGTTTGTGGATGCGTCGTTGCACTTGCCCGAACCGAAATTGGTCGAGGCGCAAGGCCAGGCTGAGGTGGACCCGCTCAAATTGCTGGAGGGCGCAACGGTACGTGTCTGTTACGAGGATATGCGCAGCACTGACAGTATCTCCCTGTGCTGGGAATCGACCCACGGCGATTGTGCCCCTATCCCCCCACAGAACGGTATGGACGAAGGCTGTATCGACTTCCATATCCCGCCGCAGTTCGTGGGTATGCGCCTGGATAACTTCGCGAATTTCAGCTACACCGTGACCCGTGATGGCGGCGAGCATGCGTCGCCTGATGGCGTGGTCTGGATCCCGCTGCCGTCCAACCTGCCCCGGCCGCAGATCCTCGAAGCCCCGTTCAACAGCCTGGACCTTGGGCAGATGTGCTGTGATGACCCGGTCACGATCCATGTTGCGCCTTGGCCATTTATCGGCACCACGCAACGTGTGCAGCTGTATATCGGTGGTGTCTACCCGGATGGCTCAAAAGCCCGGCTGTACCTTTTTGACGGGGAGCCGGTCAGTGAAGAGGAGATTCGCAACGGTTGGACCCGGACCTTGCCCCGGGCCGAACTGGCGGCGCTCAAGCATGACAGCGAGTTGTACATCCTGTTCAGCGTTGAGTTTCTGCCACCCAGGGATTCGCGGCCGGTCTATCGTGCGTTTCCTTCGCTGCTGGTGAACCTGCTCACCGAACCGCACCTGGAGTTGCCCAAGCCCCATCTTGTCGAGGCGGTGGACTGCGGCGCCGACGGCTGGATCGTCAACCCGGTGAACACGCAGGACGGCGCGCATATCCAGGTGGCGTACGAGCGTATGTGCCCGGGGGATATGGTTTGCCCCACGTTCATCGGCACGCCTGGGCCTGGGTCGCCGGGGCTGGAGTGTCGCGTTGTGGCGCAGGGGGAGCAGAGCCTGGTATTCGCCGTTGCGCCGTCGGCGATCAGCGCCAACCTGCGCCAGCAGATATTGCTGGGCTACAGCGTGTCACGTGTGTGTGGCGGCGAATGGGAGTCGCCGCCACAAAAGGTGCATGTCCTGGATATCAGCGGCCTGCCCAACCTGGCGGTGGAACAGGCGACGGGCAGCACCCTGGACCTCAGTACATTCGGCGGCGATGCTAGCGCAACGGTAGTTGCCTGGCCTTACATTGCCCTGGGCCAGCCCTGCTGGTTGTGGGTGACCGGAGAGTTGGAAGACGGCAGCCTATATAGCTTTGAGGTGCTGGAGGGGGTACCGGTCACCGAGCAGTGGTTGACCGGTGTCGAGGCGCCGTTACCGCGCCACGAACTGCAAAAGCTGGCGGATTGCAGCGCCTTTGAAGTGCATTTTGCGGTGAATTTCAACGGCCAGCTGGACAAGGACAGTGCCCACAGATTCCCGGTATTGCCTCTGGACATCGCACAGGAGGGGCTGGAGCTCAAGGCGACCACGGTGTGCGAAGCGGTGGGCACCCAGCTCACGGTTTACAACGGCCGGGATGGCGTGACGGTGCGCGTGGCCTACGAGCTGATCAACCCTAGTCATACAATCAGTGTGTGCTGGACGCGCGCAGACGGTACTTGCCTACCACTGATGTCGAAGCCTGGCAGCAGTGATCCAGGCTACGTGGATTTCCATATTCCCCGGGAAGCAGTGATCCATGGGATCGGCAAGACGGTGAAGATCAACTACACCGTCACCAGTCTGTGCAAAGTGGCAACTTCCCCGGACCTCGACCTGCAGATTAGTGTGCCCGTACGTTTGCCGACGCCGGTGGTGCCGCAGGCTACCAACAACATTCTGGATTTGCGCACTTTCAGCGCCGATGCGGACATTACCGTGCAACCCTGGTGGTTTATCTTGCCGAACCAGAGAGTCTGGCTGCGCGGGATTGGGACCAGGGAGGATGGCAGCCCGTACATTTTTAATGTTTACCTGGGCAAGGTCGTGACGGCGGCAGAAGTCAGCGCCGGGCTCAAGCAAGCGTTGAGGCGAATCGAGCTTGAGCTTTTGAAGGATCTCAGCACCTTGACGTTCACCTGCAAAGTCACTGCTGATGGAAGCAGCCAGGAAAGTACGGCGGTGGTGTTTCCGGTGTTGCAGCTGCTGTTAAGTAAGGCATTCTCCGACCACACCGACTTCGATCCTGCCGGCAAAGGCTGGAATGGCTGGAACAGAGGACCCGGCGCCACCAATCCTGGCGATCTGGTGCTCAAGCTAGGTGCTGTGCCTGGAGCGGCGAACGGGTATTTCTTGCAGGACTGGGGGTACACCGATACCAGCGATCCAGCCACGCAGCGTGTGAAACTGTTCAAGGACTTCAGCGGGCTGCAGGTGGGGCGTTCCTATCGGTTCAGTGCGTGGATCCGTGATATTCCGCTGTTAGTGAACAGGCCGCGCTTGATCCTCACGGCCCAGGGGGTGCCAATCTCAGCGGAAATGTTACCTCCTGCCACCTGGTACTTGCTCCAGGGCGTGTTCCAGGCCAAGGCCGCTACGGTGCGGCTCACCTTGGACAACCTGCAGATGGGGGGGGGGCCGGGCAATGACTACGACGTGACTGGCTTGACTGTGACAGAGATGTAAGCTGCGCAACAAGGCCTCCAACCGTTGGAGGCCTTGTCCGGCCAGCGTCGAGCGATTATTTCGGGCCGAGGATTTTCCCCAGTTTATCCGGCGACGGCGCCCCTTGCTGCTGCTGCAACTGGCCCTTGTCATCCAGGTAGAAAATCGCCGGGGTGGCCGACAATTCCAGCTCTTCCATCAACTTCATATTGGCATCGAGCTTGGCCTGGATCTCGGCCGGGATCTTGGCCAGGGCCTTGAGCTTGCTGGCTTTGCCCGCAGACTCATGTTCTTGCAGGGCCTGGGCCGTGTCTTTACTGGCCAGCAGCGCCGCCGATTTGCCGGGGCTGTCCTCGCGGATGATCCCGACCATGATGTGGCGCAACTGCACCTTGCCGGCCTTGACCCAGGGCCGCGCCTGTTCCCAGAACATGTTGCAGTACGGGCAGTTGGGGTCGCTGAACAGGTAGACGGTGCGCGGCGCGTTTTTATCGCCATCCTGGATCCAGCTGCTCTGTTCCATCTTGGCCCAGATTTCCTTGGCCATCGGCGCGTAGACCAGTTTTTCCAGGGGCGCGGTGCTCAGGTCATTGCCCTTGGCGTCGTACAGGTTGCCGGCCAGCACGTGCTGGCCGTCGGCGGTCAGGTACAGCGCCATGCCACGGTTCTGGTACTGCGCGGCATAGCCCTTGAGCCCGCCCGGTGCATCGAAGCTGCCGATGATCTTGGCGCCCTTGGCTTCGATCTGTTTGATCGGCGCCGGCCATTCTTCGGCGTGGGCGAGGTTGGCGGCGAGTGCCAGGGGCAGCAGGGTCAGCAGGTGGCGGAGGCGGGGCATAAGGGTTTCCTTGAAGGGGCCGTCTTGGCGGCGGTCGAGTCCGTGGGGTCGAAATATTCCATGGCGCGGGCCAGGCTGGCCTGGGACAGCTCGCCCAGGTGGCTGTTGATCAGCCGGCCATCGGCTTGATAGAAGAGCGTGGTCGGCAGCGCCATCGAACCCACGGCTTGGCCCAGGCGGCCACTGGCGTCGAACAGGACGTTGTCCAGGTTCAGGCCCTGGGTGGCCAGGTAGGTGCTGACGCTTTGCATGCTTTCGGCCTGGTTGACGAACAGGAAGGTCACGTCAGGCCGTTGTTTCTGGGCGTTTTCCAGCACCGGCATTTCCCGCCGGCAGGGCGGGCACCAGGTGGCCCACAGGTTGATCACCAACGGGCCGCCCTGGTAGTCGGCCAGTTGCACGGTTTCGCCATCGGCGTTGCGCAGGGCGATATCCGGCAGGCGCGTGCCTTTTTCATAGATGTTCAACGAGAAACTGGCCAGCGCCCAGAACGCCAGGCCACTGACCACGCCGGCGGTCAGCGGCTTGCGCAGGGCCGGGCGGCGCCAGCTCCAGAGCAGGGCGGCGATGATCAGCACGATCACCCCCGGCCAGACGAGAAAGCCGCCGTCGCGCAGGTCGACAATTTGTAGCGGGTCATCGCGGTAGTACGACCAGTACATCAATACAAAACCGATGCGCGCGCTGAGCATGCCCAGCAGGAACAGGCTGAACAGCACCGACTCGGGGTTCTCGCCGCCACGCTTGGCCACGCGCCAGCCCACCACCGTGGCGAGGACCAGCGCACTGATCAGCAGCAGATGGTTCAAGGCAATGGCAAAGGTGCCGATGGTCAAGGTCAGCATCAGGGTGCGTCCCGGGTCTGGGTCCAGCGTTGCAGGAAGGCTGCGGCGTCCACTTCGCCTGTGATGCGCTGGGCGCGGCGCTCTGCACCGTCCGGGCCGATCCACACAAAGCTCGGTGGGCCGGGGACTTTGTAGCGGCCCAGCAGCTCACGGCTGGCGGCGTTGTCGGCGGTGACGTCCAGGCGCAGCAGGCGCACGTTTTTCAGGGCCTCCATGACTTCGGGTTTACCGAACACCTGTTTTTCCATGATCTTGCACGACACACACCAGTCGGCGTAGTAGTCCAGCAGCACCCACTGGCCCTGGGCCTTGGCGCTGTCGAGCTGGGTTTGCAGGGCTGACGGGGCGTTGATGGTGGTAAAGCTGTCATGGGCGGTCGGCGCGCCGGCCACCGGCGAGCCACCGAACACCTTGAGCGGTTGCCACAGGTCATCGCTGCCACCGGCTGCGCCGATCACCAGGATCGCGCCCCACAGGCCCAGGACCAGGGAACCTGCGCCCAGTGCCTTGGCGACCAGCCCGTACTCGCGGGCCAGGCTCCAGCCGCAGTAGGCCATCACCAGTGCCAGCACGCCCCACAGGCCGAGCCACAGGCTTTCGTCGACGACCGGGCGGATCATCAACACGGCGGTCGCGAGGAACAGGAAGCCAAACACGCCCTTGAGCACATTCATCCAGGTGCCTGGCTTGGGCAGGAAGCGATTGCCCACCGTCACCAGCAACAGCAAGGGCACGCCGATACCGATGCCCATGGCAAACAGGATCAGGCCGCCGTGCAGGGCATTGCCGCTTTGTGCGATGTAGAGCAGGGCGCCGGCCAGGGGCGCGGTCATGCACGGGCCTACCAGCAGGCCGGACAAGGCCCCGAGCACGCCGGCGCCGACCAGGCTGCCGCCGTTTTGCCGACGGCTGGCGTTGTCCAGGCGATCGCGCAGGAAGGCCGGCAGTTGCAGTTCAAAGAAGCCGAACATTGGCAGGGCGAGGATCACAAACAGGGCGGCGAAACTGCCGAGGATCCACGGGGTTTGCAGCAGCGCAGCCAGGTTGCTGCCGGCCAGCGCGGCCAGTACGCCAAGGGCGGCATACACCAGCGCCATGCACACCACATAACTGGTGGCCAGGGCAAAACCACGGCGTGGGCTGGCACCGCTGCCCACTACCAGGCCGGCGAGGATCGGCAGCATCGGCAGCGAACACGGGGCAAACGCCAGCAGCAGGCCCAGGCCGAAGAACACCAGCAGGCTCCAGCCCAGGCTGCGTTGTTGCAGGCCGCTGGCCAGGCTTTCATCCTGGGCCTCGGCGGTGGCGGCCACGGCGGGGTTGCCGCCCAGGTCGACGGTGAGCGATTGCGGCGGGTAGCACAGGCCGGCATCGGCGCAGCCCTGCCAGCCCAGCTTGACCTTGCCGGTGGCGCCGGCCGGGAGTTTCACTTCCAGGCCCTGGCGGTATACCTGTTGCTCGCCGAAGAACTCGTCGCTATGGGCCTCGCCCTGGGGCAGCACGGGCTGTTCGGCCAGGCCTTCGAATTTCATGCGTTGCTGGTACAGGTAATAACCGTCGGCAATCTGCCAATACAGCTGGGTTTCACCGGACTCCAGGCGCTCGGAGGTAAAGGTAAAGGCCTTGCCTACCGGGAGGAACTCGGCTTTGGTCTCGAACGGATTGTTGCCAGGCGCGGCCTGGGCCAATCCGGTGAACAACACCAACAGGAAGATAAACAGATGCCGCATGGTCAAGCCTTAGTTCGATGCAAGTGGGCACACAATGTGTGGTGCTGATTAACCGATGATTAACCGGGCTATTCTAGAGTGTAGGGATTTTCAAGGCGCGCATCTTTTGCCGGCATAATGCGTGCTTAATCCGCCCTCCTTTAAATCAGCATTTTTGCAAAGGGTTCAGCATGCACGTACTGGTCTGTGAAGACGATGACCTGATTGCCAGTGGCATCGTTGCCGGTCTCGGCGCCCAGGGCTTTACGGTCGAGCGCGTAGCCACGGCCGCGGCGGCGCGGGCGATGCTCAAGGCGGCGGAGTTCGACATCATGGTGCTCGACCTCGGCCTGCCGGATGAAGACGGCCTCAAATTGCTGCAGCAACAGCGCAGTGCGGGGCTGGAGATCCCGGTGCTGATCCTCACCGCGCGCGACTCGGTGACCAACCGCGTCGACGGCCTGCAAGCCGGCGCCGACGATTACCTGCTCAAGCCCTTCGACCTGCGCGAGCTGGCTGCACGCTTGCAAACCCTGTTGCGCCGGGTGGCCGGGCGCAGCGTCAACCTGATCGAGCATGGCCGGCTGAGCTACAACCCCAGCAGCCGCGAAACCTTGCTCGGCGGCCAGCCGGTGGACTTGTCTCGCCGCGAACAGGCCCTGTTGCAGGCATTGCTGCACAACCGTGGCCGGGTGCTGTCCAGCGAGCAGCTCAAGGACAGCGTCTACGGGTTCAACGATGAACTGGAAAGCAACGCCCTCAACGTGCATATCCACCACCTGCGCCGCAAGTTGGGCAACGGTATTGTCGAGACCGTGCGCGGTCTGGGCTACCGCCTGGGCCCGGCGGATACTGGAGACGACGCCTCGTGATGAGCCTGCGCCTGCGTCTGACCTTCAAGCTGGGCGCCGCTTTTGTGCTGATCTGGGCGCTGGCGGCGGCCTGGATGCTCAACGACCTGCGCAACCAGATGATGTTTTCCCTGGACCAGCGCCTGGTGGCCTCGGCGCGCATGGTGGCCGGGCTGATGGAGCAGATGCCGGGCCTGGCCAGCGTGGGCGAGGGCAAGCGTTTTGGCGCCGAACAACTGAATGTGCCCGGTGGCATGGCGTGCCAGGTCAGCTCGTTGCGGGGTGAAGTGCTGGCCCGCAGCCACACCACGCCGGATCAGGGGTTGGAATCGCGGCAAAGTGGCTTTCGCGACCAGATCATCGACGGCGCTGCCTGGCGCAGCTTTACCCTGGCCCGGGGTGATTTGTTCATCACCACCGCCGACCGTCAGGTGGAGCGCGAGGCGCTGAACATGTCGATCCTGCTGGCGGCCTCAGTGCCGGTGGGCGTGGCCTTGCTGGGTTGCCTGTGCCTGTTGTGGCTGGGGATCGGCCAGAGCCTGGTGCCGCTCAACCGCATGCGCGATGCCTTGATGCGGCGCAGTGCCGACTCCCTTGAGCCGTTGCAGATTCACCCGTTGCCCAGCGAGCTCAAGCCGCTGCTCGACACCCAGAACCAACTGTTGCAACGCATCGCCAAGACCATCGAGCGCGAGCGCCGGCTGACCGGCGATGCCGCTCACGAGCTGCGCAGCCCGCTTACGGCCATCAAGACCCACCTGCAAGTGGCACGCATGACCGACGGCGCCGCCCGCGATCAATCCCTGGCCCATGCCGAGGAGGGCGCCGACCGCCTGCATCGCACCCTTGAGCAGTTGCTGCTGTTGGCGCGGGTCGAGGGCAGCCTGTCGTTTGATGACGGTTTGCAGTCCAGTGCCGAACAGGTGGCGCGCCTGGCGATCCAGGACGCCAACGCCGGCGACAACCGCCGCATCGACCTGATCCTGCCGGACAACCTGCCCCAGGATCCGGTGGAAATGCCCGTGGGCCTGGCGGTGGCGGCCTTGCGTAACCTGCTGGATAACGCCCTGCGCCATACCCCGGCCGATACGCGGGTGGAGTTGAGCGTGTTCACCCAGGGCAATCAAGTGGTGTTTCGCGTGCGCGACCATGGCGCGCCGATCTCCAGCGAAGACCTGCAACACCTGACCCAGCGTTTCTGGCGCAATGGCAACAGCGGCGGTTGTGGCCTGGGCCTGGCCATCGTGCAGGCGATTGTCCAGCGATGCTCTTGTTCCTTGGCCTTCGACAGCCAGCCCGACGGCCTGCGGGTCGACCTGGGGATGCCGCTGCGGCGCTGATCCTTGCTTGCATACACATAACTACCGCCATCCTGGGGCCCGACGCTTCAGGATGGCGGCAATTTTTGTGTTTGCAGGTTTGCCGGCTGAATGACTCAGCCTGTATTGAAAAGGACAGCGCCTATGTTGGTCATCGATTCCACTTATCCAGCCAAAGATTTTAATCAACGCAATGGTGAAGCCGTGCGCCAGGTGGTGGTGCATTACACCGCCGCGCCCTTTGCCTCCTCCCTGCGCTCCCTGACGCAGCAGGGTGTCAGTGCCCATTACCTGTTACCCGCCCCCCATGAGGCCAGCTATCGAAGTGCCGGCTACGACGAATTGCGGGTGTTCCAACTGGTGGATGAACGCCAGCGCGCCTGGCATGCAGGCGCCAGTCATTGGGCGGGTCGCGATAACGTCAACAGTCGCTCCATCGGCATCGAGATCGTCAACCTGGCCCGCGATGAGGGTGGGGTGTTTACCTTTCCTGCCTATGATCCGCAGCAGATCGCCGTGCTGATCGCGCTGCTGCGCGACATTTGCGCCCGTCATCCGCAGATCGGCGCCACCGATATCGTCGGCCATTCGGATGTGGCGTTCTGGCGCAAGAGTGACCCGGGGCCACGCTTGCCCTGGCACGGTTTATTCGAAGCGGGCATTGGCGCCTGGTTCGATGCACAGGCCAAAAGTGCCTATGAGCGGCGCTTTCGCATGGGGTTGCCCCAGGAGGTGGAGGTCGAACGGGCCTTCCAGCGCTACGGCTACGCCCCGGCGAAAAACCGCCAGGCGTTCCAGCAGCGTCTGCGTGCGTTCCAGATGCACTTCCGGCCCGCCGATTATCGTGGGCAACTGGATATCGAGACCTGCGCGATTCTGTATGCACTGAATGAAAAGTACACCAGTGCCGGCGAGTGACCGGCCATTTGCCGGTTTTTCACTGAGCCGGGTGTAAATCCTCACGCCGCTGAAGCGTTTCCAGAACAGGAAATCCGTGCGCACGCCCTTTGGGGGCCAGACGTCAACGGGTTGGCAGTTTGGTCACCATCATCAGCGTATTGAGGGATCTAGAGATGTCAGTCGCTACCAGTCGCATTGAAGATTTGCAGGTGTCGGCCAGCCCGACACCTGCGGAAGCGCTTTACCAGTTCGATGAATCGCCGCTGCTGGCCCGCCAGCGCCAGCAGGAATCCAATGCCCGCAGCTACCCACGGCGCATTCCCCTGGCGCTCAAGCGGGCCAAGGGTATTTATGTCGAGGACGTTGAAGGTCGCAGCTTCATCGACTGCCTGGCCGGAGCCGGCACGTTGGCGCTGGGGCACAATCACCCGGTGGTGATCGAGGCGATCCAGCAGGTGCTGCTCGACGAGTTGCCGCTGCATACCCTGGACTTGACCACGCCGGTCAAGGACCAGTTTGTGCAGGACCTGTTCGGCCTGCTGCCAGCGGAACTGGCGCGGGAGGCGAAGATCCAGTTTTGCGGCCCCACCGGCACCGACGCGGTGGAAGCCGCGCTGAAACTGGTGCGTACCGCCACGGGGCGCAGCACGGTGTTGTCGTTCCAGGGCGGCTATCACGGCATGAGCCAGGGTGCATTGAGCCTGATGGGCAGCCTGGGGCCGAAAAAGCCGTTGGGCGCCTTGCTGGCCAATGGCGTGCAATTCTTGCCATTCCCTTATGACTACCGCTGCCCGTTCGGCCTGGGTGGGGCAGAGGGAGTCAAGGTCAACCTGCACTACCTGGAAAACCTGCTCAACGACCCGGAGGCCGGCGTTTTGCTGCCGGCGGCGGTGATCGTCGAAGTGGTGCAGGGCGAAGGCGGCGTGATCCCGGCCGACCTCGACTGGCTGCGCGGCCTGCGCCGCATTACCGAGCAGGCCGGCGTGGCGTTGATCGTCGACGAGATCCAGAGCGGTTTCGCTCGCACCGGCAAGATGTTTGCCTTTGAACATGCCGGCATTGTTCCGGATGTGGTGGTGTTGTCCAAAGCCATTGGTGGCAGCTTGCCGCTGGCGGTGGTGGTGTATCGCGAGTGGCTCGACACCTGGCTGCCGGGCGCCCATGCCGGGACCTTCCGCGGCAATCAGATGGCCATGGCGGCGGGCTCGGCGGTGATGCGCTACCTCAAGCAACATAACGTCGCCGACCACGCGGCGGCCATGGGCGAGCGCCTGGCTGAACACCTGCGCATCCTGCAGCGGGACTTCCCGCAACTGGGGGATATCCGCGGGCGCGGCCTGATGCTCGGGGTAGAGCTGGTCAACCCCAACGGCACGCTCGACGTCCAGGGCCACCCGCCGGTCCATCGGCAATTGGCGCCGCTGGTGCAACGCGAATGCCTCAAGCGCGGGTTGATCCTGGAGCTGGGCGGGCGCCATGGCGGCGTGGTGCGTTTCCTGCCGCCGCTGGTCATCACCGGGGCAGAAATCGACCGCGTGGCAGAGATCTTCGGTCGGGCTTTGGCGGCGGCTGTGGCGAGCCTCTAATTTTCCTGCACCGCTATACGTTCCTACATACATCAGCCACGCGCAGTGCGTGGCAGCCTTTAAGTGACGGAGAACCGCAATGACCTCAGTATTTGACCGCGAAGACATCCTGTTCCAGGTGGTGGTCAACCATGAAGAACAGTACTCCATCTGGCCCGACTACAAGGCCGTGCCAGAAGGCTGGCGCACCGTGGGTAAAAGCGGGATGAAGAAAGAGTGCCTGGCTTACATCGAAGAGGTCTGGACTGATATGCGCCCGCTGAGCTTGCGCCAGAAGATGGATGCGCAGGTTGTTGCTGGCTGAACACAAGCAAATGTAGGAGCGGGCTTGCCTGCGATGGTCGTTAACGATGACGAATGAATACCAGATACTCTGATGTGTTCTTTCGGGCGTCATCGCAGGCAAGCCAGCTCCTACAGGGGAAAGCAGCTTCGCGCTCTGGCTTTGCTGTTGTTGTTGCTCTGCTTTTGATCTGGCTTTTGATCTTAGGCGCCCCGTCAAACCACGATGGCCGCAGGCAGGTATTGCGCAGTGGGCACCCCGGCAGGATGCCGGGGTAGCCGCGACACGGCCATGGATGGCCGATCGCGGCGGGCCCACGGAGCAATGCCTGACTGCGGGCATGCCGAGCCTAGGCGAGGCACCGAGTGGTGGGGCAAAAGCGCTTTGGTTACTTTCGCGCTCTTCGAAAGTGACCCGCCGTAAGGGCGGAACCCTAAGTGGCCGTGACGGCAGCAACGGATATGTACACAAACCCAATAAGCACTAGATAAAAGAGTTGTGTAGATACCTATGCCGCGATGGCTGAGTGTCAGTCGATACATTAGTTGACTGATACACCGCCATCGCGGGCAAGCCCGCTCCCACACAAGCCCGCTCCCACATAAGCTCGCACACACAGGGGTATTGCGTTGCTTTCAGGGCGCCAAGGCCTTGATCACCTGATCCACATTCCCTTCCAATTCCGCTACCGGGTCCGCGCCGTCAGTACCCAGCACCAGCAACTTCGCCCCCCCTGCACTGATAGCCGCTTTCACCGCCTCAGCCGGTTGGCGATGGTGCAGCACTAACGCCACGTCGTTGTCCTTCAGGCTGGTTGTCAGCGTTTGTAGCGCCTGCGCAGACCACTCGACATCCGGCCGTGGATCGGTGCTGAGCAACTCCAGGTTCAACCCACTCACCAGATAAGCAAAATGATCGCTCAGGCTGACCACGCTCAGGTTGTCGGCCTGGGCCAGGCGCGCCTCGCTGTCAGCCGTCAGCTTGAGCAGGCGTTGCTTGAGGCTGGCCAGGTTGCTGTCGATTTGGGCCTTGGCGCCGGGCGCCAGGCGGCTCAGGTCGGCGGCCATGACATCGGCCATGCGCCCCAGGTTGTTGCTCGATTGCCACGGCTGGCTATTGAGGCCATCCACCGTCCCCGGTTGCAGGGCCACGCCCGGTAAACCGCCGTCTACCGGGCGGGCGGCGTCCACTTCGACGATGCGGATATTGCTGCGCCGGGCCACCGGGTACAGCGGGTCGTCCGGCCACAGCGAACGCAGGCCGATGGCCGCGTCGGCATCCAGCGCCAGGGTATGCAAGGCCGGCGCGCCACGCCCGGTAAAGTACGAGGTCTGGCGCGAGCCCGGCAGGTTGGCCGGTGCCGCGCGTTCAAGCTTGACCTGGGTGCCCTTGAGCAGGGTTTCGGCCAGCCCGAAGGTCACGGGCAGGGCCGCCAGGACTTTGACCGGCTTGGCGGATTGAGCTGCCACCGGCAGCGGTTTGGCGGTGCCGGCCGCCAGCAGCGGGGTGCTGATCAGGCAGGCGATGGCCAGGGCGAGGGGGCGTAGAACAGGGCGCATTATCCGAGATTCCCTTTCAGGCTGGGGACCGTGCCGCGCGCGATGGCGGCCAGGGCGAAGGCGATGCCGGCGACGAGGATGATCGCGGCGCCGGACGGGATGGGCAGGTCGAAGATGATCGGCAGCAGAATCCCGCACAGGGTGCTGAGTGTGGCGATCACCACCGAGATCCAGAAAAAACCCTTGAGCGACTGGCTCAACAGGCGGGCCGCAGCGGCCGGGATCACCAGCAGGGCACCCACCAGGATCGCGCCGATGACCTTGACCGCCGCCACGGTGATCAGGGTGACGAGGATCACGAACAGGTAGTCCAGGGTCTTCACCGCCACGCCACGCACGGCGGCCAGTTGCGGGTTGAAACTGGCGAGCATGATGCGGTTGTACAGCGGCAACGCCAGGGCCATCACCAGTGAGCCGACAACGGCCAGCACCAGCAGGTCATTGCCGTTGACGGTCAGGACCGAACCAAACAGCACGTTTTCCAGGATGTGCACGTTGATCTTGCCCGCCAGGATCAGCAACAGGCTCGCGCCCAGCGCCAGGGACACCGAGAGGAACACGCCGATCAGCGTGTCCGGGGCCAGGCCGGTGCGGTTGCGCAGGTAGTTGAGCAGGATGCCGAACAACAGGCAGTAGCCGAACAGGCTGCCATAAGGCCCGGTGTAGGGTTCCCCCAGCAGAATGCCCACGGCCACGCCGGTGAGTGCGGCGTGGCCGACAGCTTCGGAGAAGAACGCAAAGCGCTTGACCACCACCAGTGTGCCCAGGCCACCGAGTACCGGGCCGATCAGCAGGCCGGCGAGCAGGGCGTTGACCACAAACCCATAGGCCAGGGCTTCCGGCAGGTAGCCGGACGAGGCCCAGCCCTGGACCATCAAGCGAAAGGCTTCGTAGCTCATTGGGCTGCGCTCCGTGGGTGGGTGGAAAACAGCGTCAGCAGGCGCTCCGGGGTCAGTGCCTCCTTGGGCGTGGCGTCGAACAGCAAGCGGCGGTTCAGGCCGGTGACGCGATCTGCCAGGCGGCCCACGGCCTCCAGGTCGTGTTCGATCCACAGCACGGTAATCCCCGCCTGGCGCCAGTCGCCCAGCAGGCGTTCGAACACCTGGATCCCGGCTTCGTCGAGGGCCGACATCGGTTCATCGAGCACCAGCAGTTGCGGCGCCGGGATCAAGCCCTGGGCCAGCAGCACACGCTGGCGCTCGCCGCCGGACAGCGCGCCCATCCGGCGCTTGCGCTTGTCTTGCATGCCCACGCGCTCCAGCGCCTCGCCAATCGCCCCGGCGTAATGCCGGGACACACCGAGAAACGCCGGGCGCCGCTGGCACATGGCAGCCATGAAGTCGTCAACGGTCATCGGCAGGCCACGGTCGAACTCCAGGGCCTGGGGCACGTAGCCGATGGTGCCGGGAGTGTTCGGCCAGTGCAGGCTCAGTTGGCCCTGGTGCGGGGTCTGCCCCAGCAGGGTCTTGATCAGTGAACTCTTGCCGCCGCCGTTGGGGCCGACCAGGGCGTGGATACTGCCCGGTCGCACCTGGAAGCTGACGTTATCGAGGATCGCGGTACGGCCCAGGGTCAGCGAGACGTTATCGAATTCAAGCGTCGGGCCGATGCTGGCCACGCTCAGGTGTTCAGCCGCCGTCATGCCCCCGACTCCTGGATGGCCCGGACCACGGTGTTGAGGTTGCCGGTCATTTCCACTTCGTACTTCTCGGCGCTGTATTCACCGTAGGAAATATGCGACAGCGGATACAGCTTGACCCCCGACTCACGCTGGATGGTATCGACGTAGGAGGACGGGAAATCCATCTCCGAGAAGATCACTTTCACGTCCAGTTCACGCAGTTGGTCGATGGTCTTCTTCAGTTGGCTCGGGCTTGGCTCAATGCCATGGGCCGGTTCGACCACGGCGGTCACTTCCAGGCCGAATTCACGCAGCAGGTAGTCGTAGGCGGCATGCACCGTGGCCACGCGCAGGTCGGCGTTGGGCGCGCTGGTGAGCTTGGCCAGGGCATCGGCACGCATCTGGCGCAGGCGCTTGCCATAGGCGCGGGCGTTCTGAGTGTAGGTCTTGGCGTTGTCCGGGTCGAGCTTGCCCAGTTCCCGGGCGATGTTGTTGACCTGGGCGATAGACGCGCTGATGGACAGGAAGGTGTGCGGGTTGACCACCTTGCCGGCGCCACGGGCCGCGTTGCCGGTGGCGGCCAGCAACGGCACGTTGGCGTTGGCTTCGATCACCGGGATGTCCGGGCGCTCGCTGGTGGCGATCATGCGGTCGGCAAAGTCGTCATGGCCGACGCCATTGAGCACGATCATGTCCAGGGTGCCAATGCGCTTGATGTCTTCGGCGCGCGGCTCGTAGGCGTGGGGGTTGAAGCCGGCCGGAATCAGCGGCACCACTTCGGCCTTGTCGCCGACGATATTGGCCACGTAGCTGTAATAAGGATGCAGGGTGATACCGATACGCAGGCGCTTGGCCGCCTCGGCATTGGCCAGGGGTGTCAGCAGGACGCTGAACAGGCCCACCAGCAGCAGGCGGAGCAAGGGAGATGACATAGACATGGGTAATCGATCTTCTCTCGGAAACAGCGTGAATTCAGTGGCGATGCTGGCGGGTGACGCCAGCGTCGAATTGCGCAACGACCTGCTGCCAGCCAGCGGCGATCAACCCCTGGTCGCTCAGGTCGGTGGGGGCAGCCAGGTTGGCGCTGCGGTTGAGCCAGATATCCGGCTCGGCTCCGTTGACGCGCATCAGCAGCGAACCGCTGGTGTCATTGGCCTGGCTCAAGCCCAGGTACGCCGAAGGCGCCAGCAACTGCCAGCGATGGTCGCCACGGCTGACCGAACTGGCGTCCTGGGCGAAGGGCGCGAAGCCTTCTTCGGCCAGTTGCGCGGGCGTCGGCAGGGCGCTGTGTTCCTGCGCCAGCAACTGGATTTCATCCAGGGTCACCCGCAGGTCGGCGTAGATACCTTGCTCGGCGGCGCTCAGGTCACGGCGCGCGTCCAGTTGATGGCTGGCCACGGCTTCGACGGCCTGGGTTTCGCCATGCAGGGACACCACGGTGCCGGCGACGGCCAGGATGATCAGGCACAGCAGCAGGACGTAGAGGGTTTCATGGCCGGCGCCGGCGGGCCGGACCACCTGGGTACTGCCTGGGCTCGTGCCGGTCATGGTGCCTGGATATCCGCTTGGTCGATCTCGACAACATGGCCGGGACCGGCGTCAAACAGCACGTAGAACTCGCTGGCAGGTTTCTTGAAGGTCAACGTCGAGTCGGCCCCCAGCTTGCCGGGCACCAGGATGGTCTCGTCGTAGCCGATCACATCCAGGGTCACGCCGGGCGCGCCGCTGCCGTCGGAAAAACCGCCGGTGCATTGGATCTGCTCGCCGGGGATTTCCTTGCATTCGCACATCGGGTTGTGGGCCAGGGCGTAGTTGCTCGCACCCAGGCTGAGGATCAGCGCGGCGCAGGCGCGGGTCAGGCGCAGTAAAGTCATGGTTTAACTCCTTGCTTGTTCAACCAGGCGACGGTGGCAGGCGATGCCTGACTCAAGGGAATGGAGGCCTGCTGCATGCTGCCGTCCCAGCCTTCCATGGTGATCCACAGTTCGGCGTCGGGTGGGGTGCGTTCAGGGATGGGCAGGGCGGCGCCCATGCGGTACGGGGTGCCGAAGAAAATCACCCCGGCGGCCCGCAGGCTGCGAGGCTTGCCGATGCGCAGGTAGGTGGCCTTGACCTGCTCGCCACAGGTGGCGCACAGGGCGGCATTGAAGGATTTCATCGGCCCGGCCGGATTGGGGCGGGGCGCTTCATTACGCAGCTCGGCCAGGGTGATGCTCCACGGGCCGACCTGCACTTCGCCGACCTCGCGCTCGCCCAGGCCACTGTCGCCGCGAAACAGCGCGGCGTCGGCAAAGTACTTGGGCATAAAGCCCAGGGGTACCAGCAACAGCAGGATATTGATGTGGAAGCGCCATTTGAGCCAGAAGGCGCGCAGCGGCGAGGGCGCCTGAACGGTGGTGGCCTTGCTCATTATTTGCCCTCCGAGGTTTCAGCCTGCATGGCGCCGACAGGATTGGCCGGCGCCGTGTTGCGCGGGGCCTTGGCGCTGCGCTTGAGAGCGTGCAACGTGGCCAGGGCGGTGCGCTTGCTCCAGATCAACAGACCGCTGAGCACCATCATGCTCAGCAACAGGCCGAAGAAGAACCACACCAGCTTGATCCAGATCCCGCCGAAGTCGCCGGTGTGCAGCGGGCGCATGGATTCGGTGACGAACTCCAGGCCCGAGCGGTCCGACAGCAGGTGCGTGGCGGCGATTTCACCGTTGTATGGGTTGATGTCGGCGGTCTGGAACATCAGCGGGTACCAGCCGCGGCCGCCGATGCTCAAGTGGCTGTAGGCATTGCTCGGCAGGCCGACGAAGCTGACTTCGAACCCTGGGATGCGTTGGGTGGCGATGTTGATGGCATCGTCCAGGGCAATCATGGGCGGCGGTACGCCTGGGGCCGACAGCGGCACCTTGTCCCGGGAAATCACCGGCACGATGGCCTCGCTGGAGATGGTGATCTGGTTGTCCGAAAGAATCGCCTGGATCATGAACCAGGTGCCGGTGATGGAAATCACCGCGATAAACCAGATCGACCAGATGCCGCTCAGGCGGTGGAAATCGCCCCAGAAAATCCGCGCCCCATGCTTGAAGCGCAGGGTCGGCTTGAAGAAACCCTTCCAGAACCGTTTGTAGACCACCAGGCCCGTGACCAGCGACGCGAGCATGGGCAGCCCGAGGAACGACACCAGGTACCAGCCCCAGCTAAAGCCATTGGTGAACGGCACCAGCCACCAGCCATGCAGGGCGCGGGTGAACTGGCGGAAGTTGAACGACGGGCTGATGCCCTGGATAACCCCCGTGTACGGGTTGACGTAGACCGCTACGGAGCGGCCGTCGGGGTAACTGATGTCGACGTCGAGGGCAAAGTGCGACTCATCCGGGCGGACGATGGACTCGACAATGGCCTTGGGCTCGGCCTGCTTGATCGCGGCGAGGATCTGGTTGTAGGTGAGCAGTTCGGCATCGTCCGACGGCTTGCTGGCGCGCATTTCCGGGTTGACCAGCCAGACGATTTCCTGGCTGACCACCGCCAGGGTCCCGGTAACGCATACGATCAGTACGAAGAACCAGATGGGCAACGCCAGCCAGCTGTGTACGAGAAACCAGAGTTTGGAGCGTGACTTCTTCGACATGTCTATGGGGGTCTTGATCGGAGGGGGGCAGAGGAGGCCCGGGAAAGGCCGGTCGTAGCTTTTGCTTACGCGACGGGCTGTATCTAAGTTAAGACGGATGAGAATCGCAAAACCCTAAGACGCAAATGAAAGCAAATGTTTCCGATGCGCAACAAGCGCCCTGTAGGCGCTGGTTTGCCAGCGAAAATCTCCAGCGATAACGCTGGGTATTGGCTGCCCCGCGTTGTTCCCGGGTTTTTCGCCGGCAAGCCGGTTTCTACAGGTGATGGGGGTTATGCGAACAGGTCCTTGGCGCGCTGGCGAATCTGTTCCTCGGTCAACTCCTCTATATGGGTGGCGAGGAACCAGACATGCCCGAACGGGTCCTTGAGTGTCCCAGAGCGGTCGCCGTAGAACTGATCCTTGGGTTCGGAAATCGCAATGGCGCCTGCCGCGATCGCCTGTTTGTACTGGGCGTCGACGTCCTTCACATACAGGTGCAGGCCAACGCTGGTGGGGTGCGCTCCTGGGCTGGCGAAGGCCATTTCATCGCAGGGCGAGGCCAGCATTATCGGTGAATCGCCGATGCGCAGCTCGGCATGGCCGACCTTGCCGTCGGGCATGTCCAGGCGCATGAAAACAGTGGCATCGAAGGCTTTTTTGTAGAACTCGATGGCTTGCGCGGCCTTGTCGATGCCCAGGTAGGGCGTGATGCTGTGATAGCCCTCGGGGATAGGTTTGACGCTCATGTCGCTCTCCTTGAAGGTTGCCAGGGGCCGGTTTTTCCGGTCTTTTCACTATAGGCCAGGTCTTTCGTGGCCTCTGGCTAGCCGACGACTGTCACGGCTCCCTGAATATTTCATCAAGCAGCGGCGCGCACGATTGCACCGAGCGCAGCGCCAACCTATATCGATAGGTGCAACATGCGTTCGCCCTGCAGGTTTGCCCCTGGGCGGCGCTTGTTGACCGCCAGTTCGCCGATTTTGATCAGGCGGGTGCGTGTGATATTGCGGCTCAGGCCCAGCAGGTTGGCGGTGTGTACCTGGTTGTAGTGGCTGAAGCGGTAGGCTGCGCGCAGTAATGCGTCTTCGACCTTCTCATGCAGGGCGCCGGCCTGTTCGTCGAACAGCTTCTGGAAGGCCCGCTCCAACAAGGCTTCGGCGCTGTTGTCGACACCGTGCTGGCTATCGTCCTGGCGCTCGATGCGCATGTTCGACAGGCGCAGGTCATCGCGCTCGATCACGCCATTGCGGCATATCAGCAAGGTGTGATGAATGACGTTTTCCAGTTCGCGAATATTGCCCGGCCAACTGTAGCTCTTGAGCTTTTGCTCGGCCTCGGGGCTGATGGTGATGGGGCCGTAGCCCAGGCGCTGGCTGTAGGCGTCGATAAAGTGCCGGGTCAGGGGCAGGATATCGCCGGGGCGTTCGCGCAATGGGCTCAGTTCCAGGCTGACCACGTCCAGGCGGTAATACAGGTCCTCGCGGAAATGCCCGGCGTTGATGGCCTTTTCCAATTGCACGTTAGTCGCCGCCAGCACTCGCACATCGATGGCAATGCTCTTGCGTGAGCCCAGGCGCACCACTTCGCGCTCTTGCAAAACGCGCAGCAGCTTGACCTGGATGGCCATGGGCAGGTCACCGATCTCATCGAGGAACAGGGTGCCGCCGTCGGCCTCTTCGAACCAGCCGGCCTTGGCGCTGAGGGCGCCGGTGAACGCGCCTTTTTCATGGCCGAACAACTCCGCTTCCACCAGGGATTCGGAAAACGCCCCGCAATTGACCGCCACGAAGGGCCGGTTGCGCCGGGCGCTGAGGTTGTGGATATGGCGGGCCACCAGCTCTTTGCCGGTGCCGGTCTCGCCGATGATCAGCACGCTGGCTTCGCTGGGGGCCACTTGCTGGATATGCGCGAGCAAGGCCTGGGATTTCGGGTCTTCGAAGACTTGCGCGGTGGCGCGAATCGACGTGGCGAGGGCGGGCGAGGGCGGGAGGGTCAAAAGCTGCATGGGCACCTCTAGGAATAGAACGTTGGCGTGGGCAGGGACTGGTTCAAGGCCCAGTCGCCCAGTTCGTGGAGTTTGTAGTCCACCGGGTCGTGCAGGCTTTGGGTGCGCAGGTTGCGCCAATGGCGGTCCAGGCGCAGCGAGGCATGGGTGGAGCGGGCGCCGGTGACTTCAAACAGGCGGCTGCACAGCTCCAAGCCGTTGCGGGTGGCGGCGACCTTGGCCGTGGCGATGGCAATCGCCAGTTGCCCGCGCTCCTGTTCATTCAAGGCCGGGCCCTTGTCCCAGGCCTGGTCCAGCAGCTCGGCGGCCCGCTGCACCAGCAGGCGCACGCCTTCCAGCGCGACCCAGAACTCGCCGTAGTGGTTGAGCACATAAGGGTCCTGACGCACATCCTGGACGGTGGATTTGTGCCAGGGCCGGGTCTCGGCGAGGGTGTAGTTGCGCGCTTCTTCAAACGCGCCTTCGGCAATCCCGAGGAACATATGGGTGAACGTCAATTGCGCAATCAACGGGCGCAGGCAGGCAAAGGGCGTGCTCAGGGGGCCAGGGTCGAGCAGCAGTTCAGATTCTTCGACCCGCACGCGTTCGAAGCTGGCGCTGCCGCTGTCGGTCTGGCGTTGGCCGATACTGTTCCAATCGTTGTGCACGGTGATGCCACTGCGCCCGCTAGGGATGGCGGCGATCAACAGCTTGCCGCCGGCGCTTTCATCCACCGCCGAGGCGATCAACATTTGTGAATCGCTGGCGCCGGAGCAGAAGCTTTTTTTGCCGGAGAATTCGCGCCAGCCGCCAAAGTCCTTGACCACCGTACGGGTGTCCAGCGGGTTGAGGGCGTTGCCCCAGAACCAGTGCTTGCGGGCGGTCTGCTCGAACCAGGGTTGCCATTGTTCCGGGCGGGAAAACAGGCGCACGGTGGCCAGCATCAGGTGATGAAAGCCGAAGACATGGGCGATGGAGCTGTCGACCTTGGCGAACTCGCGCACGATCTCCAGGGTTTCACTCCAGCGTGCGCCAAGGCCGCCGTACTGGGTGGGAATGCTCAGGGCCAGCAGGCCACTGTGGCGCAGGGCATCGCGCTCAGCCTTGGGCGTGCCGCCGCGCTCGTCACGCTCCACGGCGCTGAGCGCGAACTCGGCGGCCAGCAGCTTGGCGGTCTGCAAGGGGGGCGGCAGGACGCTATGGGGTTTGGCTGTCACGCGCAGCTCCTGAAAAAATCAAATGCACTGAAGACCCACCGTAGGAGCCGGCTTGCCGGCGATAGCGGTGTAACTGACAAATCGCCATCGCCGGCAAGCCGGCTCCTACAAAGGTTGGTTCAGGCTTTGGCGGTGGCAGGCAGTACATCGTTGGCAATCATTTCGCCGAACGGCCCGGTGAGGTTGGTGATGCCGCGTCCGGCCAGGCTGGCGTAGGGTTCGGGCAGCAGCGGGAACACCAGTTCGGCAAAGCGATAGGCCTCTTCCAGGTGCGGGTAGCCGGAGAAGATAAAGCTCTCGATGCCCAGGTCGGCGTATTCCTTGATCCGTTCGGCCACTTGCTGCGGGTTGCCCACCAGGGCGGTGCCGGCACCACCGCGTACCAGGCCGACGCCGGCCCACAGGTTGGGGGCGATTTCCAGGTTGTCGCGCCGCCCATCGTGCAGGGCGGCCATGCGGCGCTGGCCTTCGGAGTCAAAGCGCGAGAAGGATTTTTGCGCGGCGGCAATGGTTTCGTCGCTGATGTGCTCGATCAGCCTGGCTGCCGCTTTCCAGGCCTCGTCTTCGGTTTCGCGCACGATCACATGCAGGCGAATGCCGAATTTGACGGTGCGCCCATGGCGCGCCGCGCGTTCACGTACATCGGCGAGTTTTTTCGCGACAGCTGCCGGTGGTTCACCCCAGGTCAGGTACACGTCCACCTGTTCGGCGGCGAGGTCGTGGGCGGCATCGGACGAACCACCGAAATACAGCGGTGGGTAGGGTTTCTGGACCGGCGGATAGAGGGCCTTGGCGTTCTGCACCTTCAGGTGTTTGCCTTCAAAGTCGACGGATTCGCCCTGCAATACCCGACGCCAGATTTTGAGGAACTCATCGGTCACCTCGTAACGCTCGCTGTGGTCGAGGAAGCTGCCGTCGCCACGGTTTTCATCGGGGTCGCCGCCGGTCACCACATTGATCAGCAGGCGGCCATTGGACAGGCGGTCAAGGGTGGCGGCCATGCGCGCGGACACGGTGGGCGAGATGATCCCAGGGCGGATCGCCACCAGGTAACGCAGGCGTTCGGTCAGGGGCACCAGCGCCGAGGCAATCACCCAGGAGTCCTCGCAGGAACGGCCAGTGGGAATCAGCACGCCGTGGTAACCGAGGTTGTCGGCGGCCTGGGCTACTTGTTTCAGATAGTTGAGGGTGACCGGGCGAGCGCCTTGGGTGGTACCGAGGAAATGGCCGTCGCCATGGGTCGGAAGGAACCAGAAAACATCCATGACAAGTCCTTGAGCGATGTTCAACAGGGGGTGTCGCCTGGCCAACAGTTGTGTAAACAACAGTTGCGGCGTTGGGGGACCGTTATAGAGCGTCTTGTTTATTCCGTAAACGAACGTATTTCTCTATTTATAGACCTGTAAAGAATATGCAGGATTGGCTGATAGCGACTATCACAGCGGATGATTTTTCCCTGGGAGGGGGCCGGAGTAGCCTGTGTTCATTGCCTTGACGCCCCATTCGCCGGACCTTTGCCATGAACCACACCCTCTCTGTTGCCTTGTTACTGGTTGCCTCTTTCCTTGCCGGTTGTGCCGCCCAGCCAGGCCCCGAACTGCGCCCGTATACCGCCGAGGAAACCAGGCAGTTGGGGATGGAGGGACTCAATCGTCGTGGTCTGTCGTTTGACGAATATCAACAGAAGAAAGCCGAGCTGGCTGGCCGGTCGCAGAAGCCGTTTGGCTTTGATCGCCAGGGCGAAATGAATGCCGAACGCAACGTGATGTTGCATGACCGCCCCAGCTAAAAGCACTGGCTGTGGTCCCGAGCCCGAGGTTCCCCGCAGGAACTTCGGGCTTTTTGTTTTCCATCCTTTTCATCGAGCCTGTTAAGCTCAATTTCAGGAGCGTTCCTACGCACTTTTAAATTCTTTAACGGCATCCGATCGGGTTAACCTGACGATCTCTGTACTGATCGCTGCCCCTGGGACGCTGCTCTCGGGAACATGCTCTGCGGGTCTTTAACGTCATGAATAAACGTCCTTTGTATTTCGACTACGCCGCCACCACACCGGTGGATGAGCGGGTCATCCAGGTCATGGTCGAGTGCCTGGGTTTCAACGCCAACTTTGGTAACCCTGCGTCCAGCTCCCATGCCTTTGGCCAACAGGCCCGGCACACGGTCGAGCAGGCGCGCCGGCAGGTGGCGGAACTGGTGGGGGCCCAGGCCGAACAGATCGTCTGGACTTCAGGCGCTACCGAATCCAACAACCTTGCGCTCAAGGGTGTGGCCCAGGCGCGGGGTGTGGCCGGTGGCCATATCATCACCAGCCAGATCGAGCACAAGGCGACCCTGGATACCGCACGCCAATTGCAGGAAGCCGGGATTGCCGTGACCTACCTGGTGCCGGACACCGACGGCCTGATCACCGCCGAGGCCGTCAGCCAGGCACTGCGGGAAGACACGTTCCTGGTGTCGTTGATGTTGGTCAACAATGAATTGGGTACGCTCAACGACATCCCGGCCATTGGCGCGCAGGTGCGTGAGCATGGGGCGCTGTTGCATGTGGATGCGGCGCAGGGCGCCGGCAAGGTCGAGATCGACCTGGCGCGCTGGCCGGTCGACCTGATGTCGTTTTCTGCACACAAGTTGTATGGCCCCAAGGGTATCGGCGCGTTGTATGTCGGGCCGCGGGCGCAGCAGAACGTCACGGCGCAGATCCACGGCGGCGGCCATGAAGGCGGGTTGCGTTCGGGCACCCTGGCAACCCACCAGATCGCCGGCATGGGCAGCGCCTTCGCGTTGGCGGGGCAATTTTTTGCCGAAGAGTCGGCGGGTATTGTCGCCCTGCGTCAGCGTCTGCTTGAACAATTGCTGAGCATTCCCGGTGTGCGCCTGAACGGCAGCGCCACCCAGCGCATTCCTCACACCTTGAGCCTGACGTTCAGCGAAGGTGAGTTCAACTCGGCGGCCTTGAGCGCCGGTATCGCGTTTTCGGCGACCTCTGCCTGCAATTCGGCAAGCAATGCGCCGTCCCATGTTCTGCTTGCCCTCGGGCATGATGCGCGCAGCGCCGGTCGCACCATTCGCCTGAGCCTTGGGCGGTTTACCACCGCGCAGGATATCGATCAGGCGGTGCAATTGATCAAGCGCTCGCTGGCCAGCGCACCGGCCTTCTGGGCAGTTTGAAACACATAACAATTATGAGTGGTTAGCAGGAGACATGATGACTACGCAGCCTTTGACCCATGGAACGGTTCCCCAGCGCCTGGCGCATACCCGCGAGTTGATGAAACGGGAGGGCATCGATGCCTTGCTGGTGCCATCGGCCGACCCGCACCTGTCCGAATACTTGCCGGGCTACTGGCAGGGGCGGCAGTGGTTGTCGGGGTTTCATGGGTCGGTCGGTACGCTGATCGTCACGCCTGATTTTGCCGGGGTCTGGGCTGACAGCCGTTACTGGGAGCAGGCGAGCAAGGAGCTCAACGGCAGCGGCATCGAGTTGGTGAAGCTGCAACCAGGGCAGCCCGGCCCGCTGGAATGGCTGGGTGAGCAAACCCCGGAAGGCGGCGTAGTGGCGGTGGACGGCGCGGTGATGGCCGTTGCGTCCGCCCGCACCCTGGGCGGCAAACTGGCTGAGCGGGGGGCGCGCCTGCGGACCGATATCGATCTGTTGAACGAGGTCTGGACCGACCGTCCGGCCCTGCCAAACCAGCCGATCTATCAGCACCTGCCACCCCAGGCCACGGTCAGCCGTGGCGAAAAGCTCGCGGCACTGCGCGCCAGCCTCAAAGAAAAGAGCGCGGATTGGCATTTCATTGCCACCCTGGACGACATCGCCTGGCTGTTCAACCTGCGCGGTGCAGATGTTTCGTTCAACCCGGTGTTTGTATCATTTGCCCTGATCAACCAGCAGCGGGCCACCCTGTTTGTGGCCCTCGACAAGGTCGATACCCAGTTGCGTGGGGTGCTGGAGCGCGATGGCGTGACGCTGCGTGACTACAGCGAAGTGGCTGCGGCCCTGGGGGAGGTGCCGAGCGGTGCCAGCCTGCAGGTTGATCCGGCACGCGTGACCGCAGGGTTGCTGGATAACCTGGCCAGTGGGGTCAAGCTGGTGGAAGGGCTCAACCCGACCACGCTGGCCAAGTCCCGTAAAAGCCTGGCGGACGCCGAGCATATTCGCCGGGCCATGGAGCAGGATGGCGCGGCCTTGTGCGAGTTTTTCGCCTGGCTGGACTCGGCCCTGGGCCGCGAGCGCATCACCGAGTTGACGATTGACGAACACCTGACGGCCGCGCGTACGCGGCGCCCGGATTACGTGTCGTTGAGCTTCAATACCATCGCCGCCTTCAACAGTAATGGCGCGATGCCGCACTATCACGCCACCGAAGAAGAGCATGCAGTCATCGAAGGTGATGGCCTGTTGTTGATCGACTCGGGCGGCCAGTACCTGGGTGGTACCACTGATATCACGCGGATGGTGCCCATCGGTACGCCGAGCGAGGAGCAAAAGCGCGATTGCACGCGGGTGCTCAAGGGGGTGATTGCCCTGTCGCGTGCGCAATTCCCCAAGGGCATCCTCTCGCCTTTGCTGGACGCCATCGCTCGCGCGCCGATCTGGGCCGAAGGCGTGGATTATGGTCATGGCACCGGGCATGGGGTGGGTTACTTCCTCAATGTCCATGAAGGCCCGCAGGTGATTGCGTACCAAGCCGCAGCCGCGCCGCAAACCGCCATGCAGCCGGGCATGATCACCTCCATCGAGCCGGGTACCTACCGCCCGGGCCGTTGGGGCGTACGTATCGAGAACCTGGTGCTCAACCGAGAGGCGGGCAAGGCCGAGTTTGGCGAGTTCCTCAAGTTCGAAACCCTGACGCTGTGCCCAATCGATACCCGTTGCCTGGTGCCGTCGTTGCTGACGACCGAGGAGCGGCAGTGGTTCAACGACTACCATGGCGAGGTGCGTCAACGTCTGAGCCCGTTGCTCAGTGGCGCTGCGCTGGAATGGTTGCAGCTGCGCACGGCCGCTATATAAGGACCGGCCGCTCGCAGGCGTGGCCTGCGAGCGGCTTGCAGATTTTAACTCAAGGCTTCGCGGACAAAGTCCAGGCGATCCTGGCCAAAGAACAGTTGTTGATCGACAAACAGGCTCGGCGCACCAAACACGCCACGGGCAATCGCCTCTTCGGTCTTGCGCTTGAGGGCGTCCTTTACGTCCTCATCCTGAGTCAGCTCCAATACCTTTGCCGGATCGAAGCCGTGTTCCGTCAGGACTTGCGCGACGACGGCCGGATCACCGAGGTTGCGCCCCTCCACCCATAACGCCTGGAACAGGCAGTCGATGAAGTCGACAAAGCGCTCTGGCTGGCGTAGCTGAATGCCGGTGACGGCGCGCATCAGCGTCAAGGTGTTGATGGGGAAGTGCGGGTTGAACTTGAGGGGCACATCGTAGCGCCTGGCGTAGCGTGCCAGGTCTTGCAGCATGTAGCGACCCTTGGCCGGGATGGTGATGGGCGAGGCGTTGCCGGTGGCCTTGAAAATGCCGCCCAGCAGGATGGGCTGGTACACCAGTTGGCTGCCGGTTTCGCCACAGATTCCGGGCAGTTGGGTGTACGCCAGGTAGGTGGTGGGGCTGCCGAGGTCGAAGAAGAATTCCAGGGTTTTGCTCATGTCGGATGCTCGCTGCTTATTGTTATGTAGGCGTGCTTACCAGGTTTCGTTCCAGGGGCGCAGGTCCAGCTCGAAGGTCCAGGCATCCCGTGGCTGGCTGTGCAGGTGCCAATAGTTATCGGCGATATGCGCGGGATCAAGGATGCCGTCCTGGTCCTTGAGGGCATATTTGCTGGGGAAGTTGTCGCGGATGAAGTCAGTGTCGATGGCGCCATCCACCACCACGTGGGCCACATGGATGTTCATCGGGCCCAGTTCGCGCGCCATGCTTTGGGCCAGGGCGCGGATGCCGTGCTTGGCCCCGGCGAAGGCGGCAAATCCCGCTGCGCCGCGCAGCCCGGCGGTGGCACCGGTAAACAGGATCGTCCCGCGTCGGCGCGTCACCATGCGCTTGGCCACTTCCCGGGCATTGAGGAAGCCTGAGAAGCAGGCCATCTCCCAGATCTTGAAATATTTGCGCGCAGTTTCTTCGAGGATGCTGCACGGCACGTTGGCGCCGATGTTGAACACGAAGGCCTCAATCGGACCCAGCTCGTGTTCGATCTGCTCGATCAGCGCGATCACCTCGTCCTCCTTGCGTGCATCGCAGGCAAAGCCATGGGCTTCGCCGCCGGCATCCTGGATGCTGTCCACCAGGGGTTGCAGCTTGTCGGCACTGCGTCGGGTGACGCAGGCGACATAACCTTCACGGGCAAAACGCTTGGCGATGGCGCCGCCTGTAGCATCGCCTGCGCCGACGACCAGTACGATTTTCTTATTCTCAGTCATGGCAGATCCTTGGGTAAACGATCGTTAACTAAACGAACGTTATGCTACGATTCGACAGGCGTCAAGGTCATGTATTTTGGGGGAGAGGCAATGCGCTATTCAGTCAGTCACAAGCAGCAAACCAGAGACAAGCTTCTGCAGAGCAGCGCGGCACTGGCCAAGAAAGAAGGGTTTGCCAGCGTTGGTGTAGACGGCTTGATGAAAGCCATTGGCTTGAGTGGGGGCGCGTTCTATAGCCACTTTTCCTCAAAGGATGCGCTGTTCGGTTCAATCGTCGAACGAGAATTGAGCCAAAGCCTTGAGCGTTTGGGGGCGGGGGAAGTGCAGAGTCGGGAGCGCCTGGGGCGGTGCCTGAAGATCTATTTGAGCATGACCCACGTAGAGCAGGTGCAGGACGGGTGTGCGTTGCCAAGCATGGGGGCGGATATTGCGCGTGCGGATATAGCTGTACGCCAGCAGGCGCAAGCGTGGATCTGTCGGCTGCAGGCCAACTGGGCGCGGACGTTGGAGAGTGACAGCCTGGCCTGGGCCATTTTGTCCCAGTGTGTGGGGGCGCTGGTGGTTGCCAGGATGATGGTTGACCCGCACGTTCAAGCGCAGGTGCTTTCATCGAGCTATAAAGAGCTCAGCCAGAGAATCACCCAACAATGAGCTCTTACTTGCAGAGCACTATCATGCTGCGGCTGGTATAGCCGGCAGGGTTGATACCGAAGGGATAATCACCCGGCTCTTCCGTGTTGTCGCCGGACTTGGCGATGACCCGGTAGCCCTTCTTGCCGCACGAATTGGCTGCGCTGGTGTAGCACTGGTCCCAGGAGGAGGACAGGCCAGAGCAGTTGATATGCAACCCTTTCTTTCCGCGTTTGACTTCTGTCTTGGTGGTCGCGGCACACCCAGCCAGGGCGATCACGACAAACACTATCAAAATTCGCTTCATTACCATCCTTAATAGCCGCGCCGTTGGAATGCCCGATGCTGGCTTTGCTCGCTCTCAAGTGTAGCGTCCGTGGATGTCCTTATTCGAAAATCTCCATGACTGACACTGAGTTACAGACTAAACATGGCCTAATTGAGCGGCAAATACCAGAGCTTCGTTAAATCCTGTCTCAATCTGCCGCGACGATTGGCTTCGACTGGCTGCGCATGGTCAGGGTAGCGCCGACGGAGGCCATGATAATGCAGGCGATCGCCAGCCATTGCGCCAGGGACAGGTATTCCTGGAGGAAAAACAGCCCCGAAAGCGCGCCGAATGCGGGCTCGATACTCATCAGGGTGCCGAAGGTGCGTGCGGGCAGTCGGGTCAGGGCGACCATCTCCAGGGTGTAAGGGAGGGCGGTGGAAAGAATCGCCACGCCAATGGCGATTGGAATCAGCGAGGGGGTCAGCAGTGCGCTACCGGCGTGAACGATCCCGATAGGGGCCACGAACAGCGCGGCGATCATCACGCCGAGGGCGGCGGTCTGGACGCCGTTGTCTGCGCCGGCCTTCTGCCCGAACAAAATATAGAGGGCCCAGCAGATGCCTGCGCCCAGTGCGTAGGCGGCGCCGGTCAGTTCGATGCCTTGGCTGGCTTCACCAACCGGTATTAATAGCAGCAGGCCTACGATGGCCAGGGCAATCCATAGGAAGTCGACAGCGCGGCGCGAAGCATAGATGGCTACGGCCAGTGGGCCGGTGAATTCCAGGGCTACCGCGATACCCAGGGGAACGGTGCGCAATGACATATAGAAGAGGAAGTTCATGCCGCCCAGCGCCATCCCATACACGATGACGGTGCGCAGTGATTTGGCGGTGAGTTTTGCGCGCCAGGGACGAAGCAACAGCAGCATGATGATGCTGGCAAAAACCAGGCGCAGCGTGGTGGTGCCTTGGGCGCCGACAATCGGGAACATACTCTTGGCCAGTGAGGCGCCCGACTGGATCGAGGCCATGGCAATCAGCAGCAGGCCGACGGGGAATAGTGCCGAGCCCAGGCTGCGGGATGAAGTGGTCATTGGGGGTGTTCGTCCAGGTTCATATAGAGGCAGAAGGCACTATGATGATCAACTGCCACTAATTGAGCAATATATTGCTCAATTAGTGGGTTCTTCTCTCTATAAAGAGAGGGTTCTGAAGGGGTTCGGGGTCTTCGATAGATAAATTGAATTAATGGTTGACGGCAGATTCTAGAAGTCTATAATTCGCCCCACTTCCGGCGCAGTCGAAACGAAAAACTCCTTGGTAAACAAAGAGTTATGTAGTTTTCGGCAGCAGGTTGCTTCAGTTCATCGAAGCCAAAAGGGAGTTGAAAAAGAGGTGTTGACAGCAGCGTGTAACGCTGTAGAATTCGCCTCCCGCTGACGAGAGATCGAAGGCGCAAGTGGTTGAAGTTGTTGAGGAAAATCTCGAAACTTCTGAAAATAATCACTT
>NZ_JCBCUR010000016.1:0-125656 GCF_059862305.1 Pseudomonas sp. MF09156 | reverse complement strand
CGAACTCAGCAGTGAAACGATGCATCGCCGATGGTAGTGTGGGGTTTCCCCATGTGAGAGTAGGTCATCGTCAAGATTAAATTCCGAAACCCCAATTGCGAAAGCAGTTGGGGTTTTGTTTTGGGCGATCGAAAACCCATAAGCCCGCAAGCAACTGGTCGCGCCCGCCAACTGCAACAAATGCGATTGCTGCTCTATGCTTAGTTGGCTTGACTCATTCTTAAGGACGGGAGGTAGGTATGACCACTGAACCTAAACCGCGCGATGACGCGGAGCAGGAGCGCGCCAGGCAGCGTCGCGAGGAAGAGAAGCCACAGACCTGGAAGCATCCGGATGACGGGACGGAGCTATCCGAACGCGATCAGGAACGCCCCCTGAAGCCATAACTGTAGGAACCGGCTTGCCCGCGATGGGCATAACGCTGACAGGCCCCCGCCGTCAAGCCGGCTCACAGGACATCGGCGTACACAACTCCACCAGCGTCCCATCCGGGCAGCGCACATAAGACACCACTTGGCCCCAGGGCTTGCTGCTCGGTGCTGATAGCTCGGTCGCACCTGCTGCCACAGCCTTGGCATGGGCGGCCGGGACGTCATCGGTCACAAATCCCAGTTCCACACCCAGCGGTTGCTTAGAAGAATGAGCAGCGACGTGCCCACCCTTGAAATTCAACTCCCCCAGTTCATGCGCGGCGAAGGACAAGGTGGTGCCTGCGGTTTCCAGCTCGCCATAGGTCCCAGACTCATGCAGGAAGCGTCGACTGAAGCCGAAGGCCGTTTCAAAAAACTGCAGCGACGCGGCGACATCCGGGACGTAGACGATGGTGTAGGCGAATTTCATGGCTAAGCGCTCCGTGCTTGAAAAAGATGCCTATTAGAGGAAGTGCCAGCAGGCTCGTCAACCTGCCGATACCAGCAGCGCCGTGGGAAACCCCGACGCCAAGACCAGGTACGCCACGATGGCGGCCAGGCACAACCCGATAAATACCCGCAGCAGCGTCCTGGCGGTTGGATGGGCGATGAACCTGATACTCCAGATGCACAGCCCGGCCATCAGGATGGCCAGGGCAAGAATGACCAGCACGGGGATGTTCTCGGTTGCCATGGAAGCTGATTTATAGTCCCAAATACGTGGGTTGGATAGTCGGCGCATAGACGCAGGCCCCGCTGTGTTCCTAAACTACCGACTGTCTTGGGCAGTGGGGCGCTTGCCATGAATCGCAATGAATTACGCAAGGCCGACATCAACCTGATGGTGGTCTTTGAAACACTGATGCTCGAGCGCAACGTAACGCGTGTGGCAGAGAAGCTGTTCCTTGGCCAGCCCACGGTCAGTTCGGCCCTCAACCGCCTGCGCACGCTGTTCAACGACCCGCTGTTTATCCGTGTCGGCCACCGCATGGAACCCACGGCGCGGGCCGAGGAGCTCATCCTGCATCTGTCGCCGGCCCTGGACTCGCTGTCGGCGGCGTTGAGTCTTACCCATGATTTCGACCCGTCTGTCAGTACCATGACCTTTCGTATCGGCCTGTCCGATGACGTCGAGTTCGGTCTATTGCCACCGCTGTTGCGGGCCCTGCGCACCGAAGCACCGCAGGTGGTGTTTGTGGTGCAGCACGTCGATTACTGGCGGATTCCCGATTTGCTGGCCTCTGGCGATATCACCGTCGGCATCACCCAGACCCGTGGCCTGCCGGCCAATGCCAAGCGCAAACTGTTGCGCCACATCCGTCCCAGCGTGCTGCGCGCCGATGCCTCGGACCAGGCGCTGACCCTCGACGAATACTGCGCACGGCCCCATGTGCTGGTGTCTCACACTGCTAACGTCGCGGGGTTTGCCGATGAGTGGCTGGCAGAGATCGGTCGCAAGCGGCACGTGGTGTTATCCGTGCCGCAATACAGTTCCTTACCGGCATTACTGGCCGGCACCGATATGATCGCCAGCCTGCCGGACTACACGGCCCAAGCCATGGCGGCGGCGGGCAACCTGTTTTGTGAGCCGTTTCCGTTCGATACACCGACCCTGGACCTGTCCATGGTCTGGCTCAGCCACGTTGACAGCGACCCCGCCGAACGCTGGATGCGCTCGCGGCTGGAAGCGTTCATGGGGGCGTGAGCGCGGCAAGTTAGGCGTTTGCTTCTCTTGCCACGTCCACTTTGCAACTGGCCGCAACCGCCGCCACCTGCTCGCGAAACCACGCGTTGGCGCTTTCCTGCTCGCTGGCATCGTTCCACTGCATCTCCAGGGTAAACCCCGGCAGGCCGTTGGGGGCTTCGCAATGGCCGAACTGTGGTTCCACGGCCAGCAGTTGTTGCACGCGCCGGGGTAGGGTGACGATAAAGTCGGTGCCGGCAATCATCTTCAGCGCCGCGCTGTAGCTGTTGGCCCGGGCGATGACCTGGCGCTTGTGAGCCTGGCGGCTCAGCCAGCCGTCGATCATGTTGGTGTCCGAGGTCCAGGGCGTGGGGAACACATGGCGCCGGGCCACAAAGGACTGCAGGCTGAACGCCGGCTCCCGGGGGGCCGCACGCTTGTCGAAGACGCAGACCAAGTCGTCTTCCAGCAGCATCTGGGTCCTGAGGTCCTTGTGCTCACGGTGAAAGTGCGGACCGAAGCAGATCACCAGGTCCAGGCGCCCGTCACGCAGCGCCTCGACAGGGATCTCGGTTTCCAGCTTCTGCACATTGACGATCACCGGCAGGTCGGCATGATCGAAGTGTTTCAACAATCTGGGCAGGATCAGTTGCTCGAAGTATTCGGGTGCGCAGAGGTTGAAGGTGACGGCTTTTTGCGTGGGATCGAACGTCTGCGCGCCCGCGTGGCACAGGTTGATGCTTTCGAGGATTTTCTGCACATGCCCGTACATGGTGCTGGCCTTGTAGGTTGGGCGCATGCCGGCACGGGTGTTGATAAACAGGTCGTCCTCAAAGCTGGTGCGCAGCTTTTTCAGGCTGTAACTGACCGTGGACTGGCTGACAAACAGGGTTTCGGAGACATCGGTGACGCTGCTTTGCTCATACACAGCGATAAACACCATCAGATCCTGCATATCGAGCTTTCTAAGCAAGTTACTGTTTAGCATTCGTTCCGTCCGTGAGCCTGTTGCGCGACCGCAGCGCAAACAAGACAAAATGTTAACGGAACGCTCGTCCCAATAGAAAGGTCTGTCGGACCTTTCTATGTTCATTGTGGGACAGATACTGTTTGGAACACGACGCCTTAACGAATATGCCGTGCATAGTGGCGCGGGTCGAAGCACAGGACTATCAGTAACATCACCCCCACCACCGCGGTGAGTGACCACCAGGCCCATTCGAAGCTGCCCAGTTGGTCGCGGATCATCCCGGCAATCAGCGGCGACACCCCAGCGATCAGGTAGCCGATGCCTTGCACAAACGCCGTCAGGCCACCGGCGCGGCGCGGGTTGTCCAGGTGGTCGAGGGACAGGATCAGGCTCATCGGGAACAGCCCGCCAATGCCCAGGCCCAGCAGGCATGGCCACAGCAGTGTGAAGTGTTGCGGGGAAAGGATCAGGCCGCAGAAGCCGGCGATGATCAGCACCAGCAGCACGGCCACCACGCCGCGCTTGTCCTGGCGTCGGTTGGCGATAGCCGGGGTGATCAGTCCGGAGACCACTTCCATGGCCGTCAGGAAGCCCAGCAGCAGGCCGGCGTTCTGTTCGCTCCAGCCCTGCTCGACGTAGTACGGCGCCAGCCAAGCCAGTACACAGGTGTAGGACGCGGTACCGAGGCCGAAGAAAATCGCCAGCAACCACGCGCGGCGATTGCCGAAAAACGATTCCTGCGGGCCGCTGCCGGCTTGGGGCAGTGGTGGCAACGCGGCGCGCTGGGCATACCAGAACAGCAGCGCCAACACGGCAAGCACCGCCCAGATCGCCAAACCCATCCGCCAACTGCCAGTCTGTACCTGGATGAATGGCGAGAACGACGCCGCCAATGCCGCGCCGCCCATGATCGCGGTGACGTACAAGCCCATGAACAGCGAAACGTTGTCACTAAAGCGCGACTTGATCAGCGCCGGCATCAACGCCTGGATCAGGGCAATGCCCACGCCGGCGGCGATGGCGCTGAGGATCAACTCGGCGGCAGAGTCGAGAAACAGCCGCGACAAGGTGGCAATGCCAATCACCACCAGCGACAGGGCAATGCTGCGATGCTCGCCAAAGCGTTTGCCCAGGCCCATGCCGAAGAACATCGCCAAGCCCATCGCCATCACCGGCAACATGGTCAGTAACGAAGCAGTGCTGAAACTCAGCGGCACATCGCCGCGGATCGACGATAACAAAGGGCCGACCGCCGCCATGGACGGACGCAGATTGAGGGCCACCAGCACGACGCTGATTATCAGCCAGAGGGCGGTAGTGGGTTTTGCGTGGACGTTTTCCATGGGCGGGCCTTGAGCGGACAAGGTCGCCATTAGGCGACCGCGCGGGCCCGGCGGCAAATCAGAAAGTCGCAGGAGCTATTGAAAAACTACATCTGTAGGAGCCGGTTTGCCGGCGATAGTGGTCTGTCAGATAAGCCGCCATCGCCGCCATCGCCGGCAAGCCGGCTCCTACAGGGTTGTGGGCTTAGTAGCCCACGGTGAAACGCTGGCGCGAATGCTTGGGTGTTTCCACTTCGTCGATCAAGGCAATGGCGAAGTCGGCAAAGCTGATCCAACTGCGGTTCTCGCTGCTCACCAACAGGTCATCCTGGCCCAGGCGGAACTTACCGGTGCGCTCGGTCTCGACAAACTCTGCCGAGGGCGAAAGGAACGTCCAGTCCAGCTCCTTTTCCTGGCGCAAGGTGTCGAGGAACGCTGCGCCAGCACTGGCCTCGGCCTTGTATTCGGCAGGGAAGCCTTCGCTGTCGATGACCCGCCCGCCACCCGGCAGTAGCAGCGAACCCGCACCGCCCACTACCAGCAGGCGCTTCACGCCGGCCTGTTTTACCGGCCCGATCACCGCAGGCGCAGGCAGGGTGGCGAAGTGCGCGGCGCTGATCACCACGTCGCTGCCGCTGATGGCCTGTTGCAGGGCTTGGGCGTCCAGTGCGTCCACCTGTTTGACGGTCAGGCCGGGACGCGCGGCGATCGCGCCGGTGTTACGGGCAATGGCCGTGACGGTGTGGCCGCGACGCAGGGCTTCTTCCAGCAGTTGGCTACCGGCACGGCCGGTGGCACCAATGATTGCAATCTTGCTCATGACGTTCTCCAGTGTGGGTAAGGGTTGGATCAAATCACCACTTCATTTCGCCCTTGGCGACTTTGGCGCTCAGCTCCAGGGAGCTTTCATCGGCCAGGTTCGGGTAGCGTTTTTTCATGGCTGCGATCAGGGCCGAGGAATCCTTGGCCTTGGCGGTTTCTACATCGAAAGCCTTGATGTAGTCGGCCGTAAAGGCGACAGCTTTGACCGAAGGCGTGCCCAGGTAGTGGCCGGGAACCACGGTGACCGGCTTGAGTTTTTCGATACGTTGCAGGGTGCCCAACCAATCGGCATGGGACTGTGCACCCTGGGTGTCGGCCATCCACAGGTGGATGTTCTGCGAGACCACCACGCCGCCGACCACGGCCTTGATCGACGGGATCCACACAAAGCTGCGGTCCGGCTGCGGGCCGTCCAGGCCGATGACTTCCAGCGATTGCCCTTCGAGCGTCAGGCTATGGCCGTCGAGGACTTGGGGAATGAGGGTCTTGGCGGGTTTATCGGCGCCCATTTTCGGGCCCCAGTATTCAATCTTTCCGGCAACGGTGGCCTTGATATGCTCGACCACCCGTTGTGGCGCGACGATCTTGGCCTGTGGGAAAGCGCTGGCCAGGGTGTCGAGGCCGAAGTAGTAATCCGGGTCGCCATGGCTGATGTAAATGGTGGTCAGCTGTTTGCCGCTGGCGCGGATCTTCTGCACCAGTTGTTCGGCCTGGCTTTTGCCGAACTGCGCGTCTACCAGGATCGCGTCTTTCTCGCCGCTGACCAGCACCGAACTGACGGGGAAGATCGCCGATTCACCTGGGTTATACACCTCGAGGGTCAGGTCGGCGGCGACGGCGTGGGCGGCAAAGCCAAGAACGGTAGTGGCCAGTACAAAGCGCTTGAGGGTAGTGAGCATGTTCAAGTCCAGGTCAGGGATGCCTTGGCAGGCGATGGACAGAGCTTAGTTGCACTGAACGCAGCAAAAAATGCGATGCTTGGACATAGTTTGTTTCTAAAACCGGGCAAATCATGGATCGTCTTCAAGCAATGCGGGTGTTTGTCACCGTGGTCGACCTGGGCAGCCAATCGGCCGCCGCCGATCATCTGGACCTGTCGCGCCCAGTGGTGTCGCGCTATCTGGCGGAGCTGGAAGACTGGGTGGGCGCGCGCCTGATGCACCGCACTACGCGCAAGCTCAGCCTGACCGCCGCTGGCAGTGAGACTCTGCCGCGTTGCCGGCAGATGCTGGAACTGTCCTACGACATGCAGGCCGCCGTCAGCGAACCGGACGACGCCCCTCGCGGCCTGGTGCGCCTGAGCGTCAGCACCTCGTTTGGCCAGGCGCAGTTGGCCGAGGCCATGGCCGAGTACGTCAAGCGTTATCCGCTGGTCAGTATTGACCTGCAAATGCTCGACCGCACAGTGAACCTGGTGGATGAGCGCATCGACCTGGCGATCCGCACCAGCAACGACCTGGATCCCAATCTGATTGCGCGTCAGTTGACCGTGTGCCGCTCGGTGATCTGCGCGTCGCCGGCCTACCTGCAGGAACACCCGCAGCCCCAGCGGGTAGAAGAGTTGGCGGAGTACAACTGCCTGACCCATTCCTACTTCGGCAAGAGCCTGTGGCACTTCGAGGAGAACGCTGAGCCCGTGTCGGTGCCGGTGCATGGCAATATCAGCGCCAATGAAGCCAGCACCTTGCTGCGGCTGACCCTGGCCGGGGCAGGGGTGGCGATGTTGCCGACCTATCAGGCCGGCGACTACATCCGCAGCGGCCAGTTGATCCGCCTGCTGCCCCATGCCGAACCGCGGCAGATGAACATGTATGCGGTGTATGCCTCGCGCAAGCACATGCCCCAGGCATTGCGCAGCCTTCTGGATTTCCTGGTCTTGAGGTTCCCGCCAGAGCCGCAATGGGACGTGGGGCTGTAAGCTCTATAAGGCGTCTGAATACCCGTCAATACTGGCAACTGGCCCTGGCTGGCCTATGCTCAATACAGCACCTTCTTGATCTGTCCGGAGGTTGATGCCATGACGATCAAAACCAGAAAGTACCTGACGATTTTTGCCCTCTGCGCCTTTGCCACGGCCCTCTATGGCACCGCTGCCTACCGCGCCGAACAGGCCCGCCTGCAACCCGGCATGGCTTCTGCCTGCAACCATGGGCAATGCACCTACTCGGCGACCCTGAGCGCACTGCGCTGACACGCAACCTGTTGCAGCAGCCGGCTTGCGGGCTCCTGCAACAGTGCGTAGGTGGTCGGTCAGTCCGCGTTCAGTTGTTCGCGAAATGCCTTGGGTGAAAATCCTACGCGCCTGCGAAACAATCGAGAAAAGTTCGTCGGGTCAGAGAACCCCAGCACGTCAGACATTTCATTAATGGTCATGCTCGTGTAGGTCAACAGACGCTTGGCCTCCAGCAGTTGGCGGTCGTGCATGATCTGCAACGCCGGCTGCCCGCCCAGCTCGCGGCAGGTGCCGTTGAGGTGCGACACCGAGATCCCCAGCTTGTGCGCCAGGTCTTCGATCTTCGGGTGTTCGCGGTAGTGCTGCTCAACCAACTGGGTGAAGTGCCGGAAGTACTCGCGGCCCCGAGGTGCCCGTGGATGGCGGCGTTGGATGGCCTGGCGGCTGATCCACACCAGCAGCACGCTGACCAGCGCGTGCATCATCATGTCCCGGGCCGGGAAGTCATCGGTGTATTCATTCTGCAAGCGGGTGAACAGGCTATTGAGGTAGTCACTGTCCTGGCCCGCCGGGTAGCTGCCCAGGGCGCTCAAGCCGTCTACCGCCGAGCCCAACTGGCCCTGCAGGTGCGCCACCAGCGGCGCGGCCAGTGTCACCACAAACCCTTCTACATCCTCGGCAAACCGAAACCCGTGCACACACAGCGGCGGCAGCACTTGCAGGGTCGATTCGGTCATCGTCGTGCGCTGGCCCTCGATCTCCAATTGCGCCTGGCCCTTGTACACATAGAGCAATTGGCACAGGTCCGCATGCCGGTGGGGCTGGATCTCCCACTGGTACTCGCGGCTGCGCCGGGAGATGGTCTCGCAATGCAGCAAATCCGGAGTCGGCCACTGCTGGCTTTCTCCGTAGAGTTTGAACACTGGAATCGCGGGACTGGCATTTTTGGTCATGTTTTTATCCGATACTCAGGACAGTGGTTCGGTAATCGCCCCGATTGGCGAAAAGCGCAGGCTTTGGCTCAGTTTTCACCTTCTTGTGGGGCTCACTCAAGGGAAAAATGCCAGTACCAAAACCAATGACAACGCTTTCACCGATAACGTTCGGGGGAAGCCGGCGGGCCATAAAAATAATGAAAACCCTAAAAACTCAAGTCGCCATCATCGGCGCCGGTCCTTCGGGGCTGCTGCTCGGCCAATTGCTGCATAACGCGGGGATTGAAACCCTGATTGTTGAGCGCCAGGCCCCGGACTACGTTCTCGGGCGAATTCGCGCCGGAGTGCTGGAGCAAGGCATGGTCGACCTGTTGCGCCAGGCGGGTGTCAGCCAGCGGATGGACGCCGAGGGCCTGGTGCATGAAGGCTTCGAGCTGGCCCTCAATGGGCGCTTGCACCACATCGACCTGAAGACCCTGACCGGCGGCAAGACTGTGATGATCTACGGCCAGACCGAAGTCACCCGCGACCTGATGGCCGCCCGCGAGCACGCCGGCGCGATCACCCTGTATGAAGCGCGCAATGTTCAGCCCCACGACCTTAAGGGCGAGCGGCCCTGGCTGACCTTCGAGCATCAAGGCCAGCAGGTGCGCCTGGACTGCGACTACATCGCCGGTTGCGACGGCTTCCATGGCGTGTCGCGCCAGTCGATCCCCGCCGATGTGCTCAAGACCTTCGAGCGGGTCTACCCGTTCGGCTGGTTGGGCATCCTTGCCGACACCCCGCCGGTCCACGGGGAACTGGTGTACGCCAAGCATTCGCGTGGCTTTGCCCTGTGCAGCATGCGTTCGCCCAGCCGCAGTCGCTATTACCTGCAGGTGCCGGCCGAGGAGTCGCTTGATGCATGGCCCGACCAGCGCTTCTGGGCCGAACTCAAGGCGCGCTTGCCGGCGGATCTGGCGGCCAGCCTGGTGACCGGGCCTTCGATTGAAAAGAGCATCGCGCCGCTGCGCAGTTTCGTGGTGGAGCCGATGCAGTACGGGCGCCTGTTCCTGCTGGGGGACGCCGCCCATATCGTGCCGCCCACCGGCGCCAAGGGCCTGAACCTGGCGGCCAGTGACGTGAGCACCCTGTTCACCCTCTTGTGCAAGGTGTACCGGGAAGGGCGCGTGGAGCTGCTGGAGAAATACTCCCAGATCTGTTTGCGGCGGATCTGGAAGGCCGAGCGGTTTTCCTGGTGGATGACCTCGATGCTGCACCAGTTTCCCGAGGCGGATGGCTTCAGCCAACGGATTGCCCAGAGCGAGCTGGAGTACTTTGTCGAGTCGCAGGCTGGACGCGAAACCATTGCAGAAAATTACGTCGGGCTTCCTTACGAGGCTATCGAATAGCCGGCTATCGAGTAACATGGCGGGCATTGCCGCTTGCCTGCAGGTTCTGTCGTGACCCAATCCACACCCTCTGTACGCAGTGTCCTTGCGGCCCTGATGTTGGCGATTTTCCTCGGTGCGCTGGACCAGACCATCGTCGCCGTGTCGATGCCGGCCATTTCTGCGCAGTTCAACGACGTCAACCTGCTGGCCTGGGTCATCTCCGGCTACATGGTGGCGATGACCGTGGCGGTGCCGATCTACGGCAAGCTTGGCGACCTGTATGGGCGGCGGCCGATGATGTTGATCGGCATGGGCCTGTTCACCGTGGCCTCGCTGTTTTGTGGCATGGCGCAAAGCATGGAGCAGTTGGTGCTGGCGCGGATCCTCCAGGGCATCGGTGCGGGCGGGATGATTTCGGTGAGCCAGGCGATCATCGGCGACATCATTCCGCCCCGCGAGCGTGGGCGTTACCAGGGTTACTTCAGCAGCATGTACGCCGTTGCCAGCGTGGCCGGGCCGGTGTTGGGCGGCTATATGACCGAGTACCTGTCGTGGCGCTGGGTATTTTTGATCAACCTGCCATTGGGCGCGGGCGCCTGGTGGGTGGCCCATCGCACGCTGGTGGGGCTGCCGGTGCCACAGCGCAAGCCGATCATCGATTACCTTGGCACGGTGCTGATGATCATCGGCCTGACCGCGCTGTTGCTGGGCATCACTGAAATCGGCCAGGGCCATCATTGGCGCGATGATCAAGTACTGGGCCTGCTGGCCTGTGCGCTGGTGGCGTTGACGGTGTTTGTCTGGCATGAGCGCCGGGCGCGGGAGCCGTTGTTGCCCATGCACCTGTTCGCCAACCGCAGCGCGGTGTTGTGCTGGTGTACGATTTTTTTCACCAGCTTCCAGGCCATCTCGCTGATCGTGCTGATGCCCCTGCGCTATCAGAGCGTCACGGGGGCCGGTGCCGACAGCGCCGCCTTGCACCTGCTGCCGCTGGCGATTGGCTTGCCCATGGGCGCGTTCTTTGCCGGGCGCATGACCTCAGTCACCGGTCGCTATAAACCGATGATCCTTACCGGTGCGCTGCTCACGCCGATTGCCATCCTCGGCATGGCCTTCAGCGCACCCCAGTCACTGATCCTCAGCAGCTTGTTCATGGTGCTCAGCGGCATTGCCTCGGGCATGCAGTTCCCGACTTCCCTGGTGGGCACGCAAAACTCGGTGGCGCAACACGACATCGGTGTCGCTACCAGCACCACCAACCTGTTTCGCTCCCTGGGTGGCGCGGTCGGCGTGGCGTGTATGTCGGCCTTGCTTTTGGCGTTGTTGCAGGACTCGAGTTTTGCCCACCTGGCCAGTGGCTCGATGATGGCCGAAGGCAGCTCCGGCAACGTGCTGCTCGATGGCCTCAACGCGGCTCCCGGCCCGGCGCAGGACGCCTTGCGTGGGGAGCTGTTGAGGACCTTCCGGCATTTGTTGATGATCAGCGCGGCGGTGTCGCTGCTGGGGCTGGCAGCGGCGATTGCGATGCCCAACCAGCTGTTGCGCGGGCGCGAAGACAAGGCGCGCTAGCGTAGGCGCCGGCCTGCTCCTACAAGGCGTGCAGTTGCGCGCTTACGGGCTGTAGTAACCCACCGCTACCAGAAAATGCCCGCTCTTGCGCAGATAGGCATGCTTGTTTTCCACCTTGCCGGTCACCGGGTTTTTCCAGCGGTATTCATATTCTCCCTGACCCTGCTCCTTCATCAGTGCCAGGATCGGTTCACCCACGGGCTTGCCGTCCGGGTCCTTGATCTTGGCGAAGTCGGTGTTGATCAGGCGCAGGTTGGTGCCGTGGGCCACATAGCGCCCGGTATCCAGGTCGACCACAAACACATACAAGTCGTCCTGCAAAAAGCCGCCTTGCAGCGCATTGATTGCCTTCAACGTGCCGGCTTCGTTTTTCTCCAGTTCCCTGACTGCCTTGTCCCGCAGGGCCTTGGCCTGCTCGGGCGTAGCCCGGGGCAGGTAATAGCCGACGGCCAGGATGCGCTGGCCGATACGCTGGTAGAACACATGCTTGCGTTCCACCTTGCCGTCGTTCCAGTTCTGCCAGCGGTATTCGGTCTGTTGGATGCCATTGCCTTCCGGGATCTTCAGCGCGTCCTTGAACGACTGGCGCAGGTCCGGCCCGAGCACTTCGGACACGTCGCGACCGATCAGCGCCGAAGATGGGCCACCACTGGCCAGCAGCACGCCCTTGGTATCGACCACGAACACATAGCGGTCCTTGTCGACAAACTCGCCCTGGCGGCTGAAGGCGGCGAAGGCCTTGTCACCGTTGTCGTGGTAATAAGCCAGGGCCTTCTCCAGCAGCGCCTTGGCGGCCTGGGCGTCCTGTTCATGGGCGGTTGCGGCCTGGGCCTGGCTGAAACCCAGCAACAGCAGCAGCCAGGTGGCGCGGAGCATTCCCTTCATTGACCCATCCCTCGTTCTTGTAAATGTCCCCACAGCGTAGACGGCTGTGAGCTATGCATGAATATTCAGCAAACGCTGTAAGTCTCTTCTAAATGTTTAGTGAAGTCCCATGCAAACTCCATCAAGACTGAATTTAATGGCTTAACCCGGCGTGTGACGCTGGCGCTTATCTCTTCACTGTGATCCCTGCATGGACGGTTCCCCCGACACTCACCCCGAGGCCTCGCCTGGCGCATCAACGCCCAGCCGCCCGGTGTGTCGGCTGGGCGTTGATGCATTGCCTTCTGAACTGGCCTTTTGGGCGCTGTGGCACTGCCGCCACGCCCGCCCGCCGGATACCGCTCCCTTACGCTGATTGCCCCCTCACGGGTGCGCCGTCGTGCGCGCCTGCCTGACGCATACGTAAGAGAGTTGCCATGAGTACCGTCTTTGCCAGCCTGCACGAAGCCCAATCGTTTCTTGACCAAAATCCCGATATCGAGATGTTCGAACTGTTCATCCTCGACAGCAACGGCGTGCCTCGCGGCAAGTTGCTGCACCGTGATGAACTGCTGGCGGTCTACGCCAGTGGCCGCCCGCTGCCCAGTACCATCCTGGGCCTGACCCTCAATGGCGACGACGTGGAAAACTCCGGCCTGGTGTGGGAGGTAGGGGATATCGACTGCCGCGCCTACCCGATCAGCGGCAGTTTGCAGCGCATGCCGTGGCGGTTGATTCCCACTGCGGCGGTGCAGGTCAGCATGCACCCGGTGGAGGGCTTGCCGGCGACGGTGGCTGATCCCCGGCACTTGCTGGCCAAGGTCATCGACGGGCTCAAGGCCGATGGTTATTACCCGGTGATGGCGGCGGAGCTGGAGTTCTACCTGCTGGACCAGAAGCCCGACAGCAATGGCCGCCCGCAACCGGCGCGGGATATGGACGGCGGTCGCCCGCGCTCGACCCAGGTCTATGGCTTGCGCGAGCTGGAGCAGATCGAGCCGTTTCTGGCCGACTTGTATAGCGCTTGCAAGCTGCAAGGCATTCCCGCGCGCACGGCGATCTCCGAATACGCGCCGGGCCAGGTGGAGATCACCCTCGAACACCGCAGCGATGCGTTGCAAGCGATGGACGAGGCGGTGCGTTACAAGCGCCTGGTCAAGGGCGTGGCCCACAAGCACGGGATGACGGCCTGTTTCATGGCCAAGCCGTTCGACGACCTGGCCGGCACCGGCATGCACATGCACGTCAGCCTGGCGGACGCCGACGGTAACAACCTGTTTGCCAGCGAGGCAGCCGACGGTACGCCGCTGCTGCGCCAGGCGGTTGGCGGGATGCTCAGTACTTTGCTCGACTCCTTGCTGTTGTTCTGCCCCAACGCCAACTCGTACCGACGCTTCCAGAGCAACAGCTATGCGCCGCTGGCGGCCACCTGGGGGGTCGACAACCGCACCGTGAGCCTGCGTGTGCCCGGCGGCCCGGCGTTTTCGCGGCATATCGAACACCGCATCTGCGGCGCCGATGCCAACCCGTACCTGGCGGCGGCGGCAATCCTCGCGGGGATCCACCGTGGCATTCGTGAGCAGCGCGATCCCGGCGCGCCGGTCACGGGCAATGGTTATGCCCAGGCCAAGGAGCTGCTGCCCACCGACTGGCTGACCACCTTGCGTGCATTGGAAGGCTCGACCTGGGCACGTGAAGCATTCGGCCAGGAGTTTCTCGGCGTGTACCTGGCGGTCAAGCGGGCTGAGTATCGGCAGTTCATGGGCGAGGTGGGCGAGCAGGACTGGCGCTGGTACCTGCACCAGGCGTGATGATGAAGCGCGACGCTTTCGACCTTTTTTTCACGAGCGGGTGGATAAGCTGAGGGTCCAGTGTCCGTAGAGACCGGTTCATCTACATGAGTCCCGTGATGTCGTCGCAACCCCCATCGTCCATCGAGGCTGAATTCGCCGCGCGCTGTGATCGTGACCACGCTCGGGTCTGCGGCGACCCGCGCCCCCCGACTTTACGGCGGCGCCTATGGTTATGGCGCGATGAGCGCCTGGTGCGCCAGGCCCTGAAAGTCGCGGGGGAGCCCGGGCTGCTGCTGGACCTGGCCTGTGGGGCGGGGCGCTTCTGGCCGGTGCTGGCCGAACACAGCAACCGTGTGATCCTCGCCTCGGACCCATCCCAGGCCATGCTCGATCATGCCCAGAGCCATCACGGCGCGGCATTTTTGCGCCGGATCAAGACGTTCCAGGGCTCGGCCTTTTCCATCGGCCTGTCGGCCAACGCGGTGGACTGCATTTTCTGCCTGGAACTGTTTCGCCACGTCCCCACGGCCGACGCGCGCCTGGCGCTGTTGCGCGAGTTTCACCGGGTCAGCCGCGACACGGTGATTGTCTCGGTGGACAGCGACAGCCGCCATCGTGAGCTCCACCCGCCAGGCACGGGGCAAGCCTTGCTGTCCCATCGTGTCGAGGTGGAAGCGGAGTTCCGCCAGGCGGGGTTCACGGTGCTCAATCAGCAAGAGTTCATGCCCGGCTCGACCTTGTGGCGGGTTTATGTGCTGCGCAAACGAGGATAACCCTCAGCTGTCGGGCAATTCTTCGTCTCCTGTCAGAGTTTTCATGATGGCTGGCACACTGCGGGTGCTCGAAAGTCCCTCTGGCGATATATACTGCGCGCCATTCTTCAAGGGAGAGCCGTGTGGCCATCGATATTCACTGGATCTGCGACAACGATAGCCTCGGCCAGCATTGCGCCGAATGGCAGCAGTTGCCATTCGTCGCCCTCGACACCGAATTCATGCGGGTCGATACCTTCTATCCCATCGCCGGGCTGATCCAGATCGGCGATGGTGTACGCGCTTATCTGATCGATCCCCTGACCATCGATAATTGGCAACCCCTGGCCGCGCTGCTGGAAAACCCAGCGGTGATCAAGGTGGTACACGCCTGCAGTGAAGACCTGGAAGTGTTGCTGCGCCTGACCGGCAGCCTGCCGGCGCCGCTGTTCGACACCCAACTGGCAGCTGCCTACCTGAACCTCGGCTTCTCCATGGGCTACTCGCGCCTGGTGCAAGCTGTGCTCGACATCGAACTGCCCAAGGGCGAGACCCGTTCGGACTGGCTGCAGCGGCCATTGTCCGAGACCCAGGTCAGCTACGCCGCTGAAGACGCGGTGCACCTGGCGCAAGTCTACACACGGCTGCGCCCGCGCCTGTCCGACGAAAAATACGCCTGGATCCTAGAAGATGGCGCGGAACTGGTGGCCAACCTGCGTCGGGAAATCGATCCCTATGAGGTCTACCGCGACGCCAAGCTGGCCTGGAAACTGTCCCGTGCCCAGCTCGCTGTGCTGCGCGAGCTGTGCGCCTGGCGCGAACAGCAAGCCCGCGCCCGCGACCTGCCACGCAACCGTATCCTGCGTGAACACTCGCTATGGCCCCTGGCCAAGTCGCAGCCGGATAACCTCGCGGTCCTGGGCAAAATCGAAGACATGCACCCGCGCACCGTGCGCCAGGACGGCGAGTTTCTGCTGGGCCTGATCAAACGTGCCGCCAGTGTGCCGATGGACCAATGGCCGCCGGCCGTGCCTGAGCCGTTGCCGGTGGATGCCGCGGTGCTGATCAAGCAACTGCGCGCCCTGGGCCAAACCTTCGCCGAACGCCTGGACATGGCCCCGGAGCTGATGCTGCGCAAGAAAACCCTCGAGGCGCTGGTCAAGAGTGGCTACCCCGATGGGCCTTACCAATTGCCTGACTCGCTGCGTGGCTGGCGCCGCGAGTTGATGGGCCAGGCGCTGCTGGACAGCCTGGCCACTGCCGGAGAACAGCCTTGAAACATATTTGTTCCATCTACCGCAGCCCGAAACGCGCCGGCATGTACCTCTACGTGCTCAAGAGCGATGCCCTGGAGCGCGTGCCCGAAGGCCTGCTGACCGTGTTCGGCAAGCCGGTACACGCTTTCAACCTGGTGCTGACGGCGGAACGCAAGCTGCAACAGGAAGATATCGTGGCAGTCCTGGCCAACCTGCAAAAGCAGGGCTACCACCTGCAGATGCCACCGCCGGACGATGAGTACATCGAACACCTGCCCGAAGAACTGCTGCGCCGTAACGACCCGATGTGATCGACCCGTGTCCCGCTCGGGACACGTTTGAATCGAATGACCTGGCGAGCCCCGAGCCCAGCAGTCAGTCTGCTGCCGGTGGTCGCCTGCACTGTTTTTGAAAGGTTTGAACCATGCGCGTTCTGATAGCAGAACAGGACCACCCGCTGTACGCCCGACTGCTGCGCGAAGCGGCGCCGGATATTGAAGTCCTGACCAGCGGCGACTCGGCTGAACTGTCACGCCTGGCCGCCGATTGCCCGGTGTGGCTGGGCCAGCCGGACCTGCTGGCAACCCTGCTGCGCCAGGGCCATCACCCGCAATGGCTGCAATCGACCTGGGCCGGTATCACGCCGCTGCTGGCCGATGGCTTGCCACGGGATTATCGACTGACCCGTGCCGTCGGCATTTTTGGCCAGGTGATGGCCGAGTACGTGCTCACCTACATGCTCGGCCACGAGCGCGAGGTGCTGGCGCGCCTGGTCAGCCAGGTCGAGCGCAAGTGGGACAACCGCATGGGCCAGAGCCTGGCGGGGCGCAAGGTACTGATCGTCGGCACCGGCGATATCGGCCAGAGCGTCGCGCAGTTCCTGCTGCCCTTTGGCGTGGAGTTATACGGCGTTGCCAGCCAAGCCCGGGAGCAGGCCCCGTTTCTCGAGGTGGCCGGGCCGGATCAACTGGGCCGGCTGGTGGGCGAGGTGGACTATGTGGTCAACCTGCTGCCCAACACGCCGAACACCCACGACCTGTACGATGCGGCGCTGTTCAAGCAGTTCAAGCCGACCGGCTTGTTCATCAACGTCGGCCGGGGCGTGGCGGTGGTGGATGCCGATCTGGTCGAGGCCCTGAAAGAAGGGCACCTGGCCGGTGCGGTCATCGACGTGTGTCGCCAGGAGCCTTTGCCCCAGCGCCATCCGTTCTGGACTGCCTGGGGCTTGTTGCTGACGGGCCACAGCTCGGCGCCGACCTGCCCGCGACGCATGGTGGCGCTGTTTGTCGAGAACCTTGGGGCGTACCAGGCCAAGGATTCGCTGCGTGGCGAGGTGATTTTCGAGCGCGGATATTGAACTCCCCCACAGGCTGCGTAGCCCGCATCTGATTTTATCGCTGACGGTATCGTGGGAGGCTCGCTGACCTTAATCAGGGAGGCCTCTCAATGTTCGATCTGCGTGCTATCCCCCCGCAAACACCTCCGTTTCCCGCGTCTTTGACTGACCGTGTCGCTGAAGGCGCCAGGCTTGCGCAGCCTGACCCTTTGCCGGCAACTGGCGCCGCTGGTGGCCCGGTCATCCCGACACAGGCCAAACCCAAGTCTGGCCTGCAGGCTGCCCTGGCCGACAGAGAAAACCTGAAGGTCCTGGGGCAAAAGCTCTTCGAGGTCGCCACGCGCCTGGGCGTAGATGCCACTCCGCAAGCTGTGCTGGCGGCGCTGGGCAGTACCCCGATGGGCATAGACCCTGGGTCGTCCTATCCGCTGGATGCCGGCAGCAGCATCACCCTGACGACCTTTATCCGGCACCTTGGATTTTTCCAGCCCACCAGCCATTTTCACCTTGCCAGCCTCGCCGATGCGGTCACTCAAAAAGCCCTGGAGCACCCACTTGGCGATCTTGGCGGCGGCTTATCGTGGCCGGTGCCTATCAGTCCTGATGAGCAACGCAGGCTGGGTGCGCTGGCTCTGGACCGGCTCGGTAATAAGGGGGTGCTGGATTACCTGAACGATCAGCAGCCCGTCGACCTGCAGGTACGCAGCAACCCCATCGAGGCCCTGCAATCGCTGATCAGTTGCGCGCCAGGGCAGCGGCTGGGACAGTACCTGCAAGAGCAAATGGATGCAGTCGCTACCGACCGCAGTATCAACGACTATTTGCTGGCTGCCATTGCTGTGCAGATGGATCCCGAATCCATCACCGCGCCACATCGCACCAAGGTGGCGGGTTTTGACCTGGCAAGCGCTCGGCACTGGGGTAAACCCGCTTCAGTGGTGGTCGACGGGTTGCGCACGCACCTGAGCGCCAGTGGCAGAACCCGCCCGGAGATGGCAGGGGTAGGCGCCTATCTGTTGTTGGCCAGGATGGCCCCCGAGTTCCTGATCAAGGACATCCCCGCCAGTGTCACCTATGGCAGCTCGGCCTGGGTAAACCTGGCGGTTGCGGCGCGCACGATAGAAGCTCAATCGCCGGGCAAGGTACCGAACATGACCTTTGTGCAGGTCATGCAACAGGCCGAGAGTGCGGGCCTGGCTGATCCGGGCGTCACCTGGCGGGCGCAGAAGGCCGCCCTGCTGGACTGGGGGGTTGCCAATGGACTGCTGGAGCGCCGGGATGATGAGGGCTACAGCGACCAGGAACTGAACATACTCAAAGACACCTTCAACAGCCGCCAGCGGCAAATGATCAGCGCCAGCCAGGCATTGGATAAGGCTATTCCCAGTCGAAAAGAGTTGGCGCTGGCCGAACTCAAGCGACGATTTGGCGACCTGGGCGGGTTGTTTGAAGAGAAACTGATCAGTACTACAGGCCATCCGCGAGGTGGTCCTGGAACGCCAGCAACCTACTTGCTTGGGCGCCATTCGCTGCTGGATATCGCCATGATGGACCTACCTTCGCCCGCCGTATTTGATTGCGCAGACAGCCGCATCCCCCTGGCCGAGTTGAACGCCAATCACCGATTTGGCACCACCGAGGCGTTCAACCAGCCGTTCGATGACACGATAAAAAATAAAAAGGCAGCTATCGGCATCACCATCAAGCATCTGGTCGCGCAGTTGCCGGTGGTCGATCGGGAGAACCTTGAGTATGGAAAGCTGACCTTCTATCAGAATCTATCCCACACCTTGGGCCTAGGCTTTACCGACAGAACCCAGCACCCCAAAGGCCAGGAACTGCTGCTGAAAGTTGAGCGCGAGGGAAAGCCTCCAGCAGCCTATGAAATCAACTTTGCCCAAGGGGTTATTCGGCCCGTGGATCTCTGGCGGGCGGCGCAGCGTAGTTCAAGAAATGCCAATGTCGTGTACGAGACCAAAGTGTTCAGCCCTGAGGGTGCCCCTCAGCAGAGAAATGAAAGAACCCCACGGGATAACGGGTTGCTTGATAGCTTTGCGACGCCGCGTACCCAATACATTGCCGATGTATTCGTTGAGCATCTTGATCTGGATGACCCGCAGATAAAGGAACATGCCAGGGGGCAGACCACGCTGGACGAGCAGAAGGGCACAGCCAGGGCGGTTAAAGAGTTTGTGCTCAACCTTATTCCGTTGCGCTCGGCGATTGTCAATTTTCAGCAGGGCAACTACGGCGAGGGGGCTGTGGACCTGGCGCTGGACATCTTTGGCTTCCTGACTGCCGGCGCGGCAGTGGCGGGGAAACTGGGGCGGTTGGGCGGCGCTGCTGTCTCCGGGGTGACCAAGGTATTACGGGGGACGAAGATAATCGGTGTGGCCACGATTGGCGCGTTTAACCCCCTGGGAGGATTGGGGGACTTGGCCGTGGGCGGTGCGCAACTGGCCGGTAAAGGATTGTCCAAAGGTATCCAGGCGGTTAACAAGCTCAGGGGGAGCAGCGGCAGCTATGACCTATTGAAGGCGGTCAGTAAGGAGTCTGGTGTTGCGGCAACAGGCACCTACATAGTTGCAGGAAGGCGTATCGAAGGCGGCGCGGTGCTGCGCAACGGTAAATGGTATGCCTTCGATGTTGACAGGATACGCCCCTATGGGAGCCCCCTTGAAGGGTTTGTTGCCCAAACCAAGGCCGTGGACGGCGCACTGGCCATGGCGCGTATTGCCCCGGGTAGCGAGCTGGGCAACCGGCTGTTTGCCGAGTACAGCGTTGCGCCCTCGCGAATCGCCGGGCTTTCGCGCAACAGCCAGGGGGTTTATCTCGCCGCTGATGGCCATCTGTCTCATATCCGCCACATCGACAGTGCCGGTCAGACGGCGGTGTATGAAGTCCGGCAAGTCAGTCGTGCCGAGGACGGCACTGTCCAGGCACGGATCTATCACAATGGCCGGCAAACGCCGTTGCTGGTCGAGCACGTCCAGGGCGATCAATGGCGGCGGCTGACGCTGCGCGGGGCGGGGCCTGTGTCAGTCGCGGACGATCTGGGGCCGGAAATCGCGGCCGGTGGCGAGGGTGTGATTTACGCCAGCCGCGATGGCAAAAGTGTCTACAAGGATCTTGGGCCTACTTCACTGCAACCTTCGGCCAATTACCTCAACATGGAGTTGATATCGCTGAATAAATATTATGGCGATGGTTTTGCAAGAGGGATCATTGAGGACGGCTTTAAATACATAAAGATGCGCAAGCTTGATGGGGTGGCGCTCAGTCATTTTGAGAGAGGGAGTTTGCCGCCGCAAGCACGGTCCTTGCTGGATGATGCCCTGGCGCAAATGGAAGCGAAGGATATCTATCACAATGATTTGCAGCTGAAGAACTTTATGTACTCGGCGAAAGACCAGAAAATCTACCCGGTGGATATGGATTCCCAGCCGTTGGAGTTCATGGTGCCGGTGGTGATGGCCGCGTATGTACGTCAAAGAGAGGCGCTGCGCCAGGCCTTTGCGCGCCTGCTTGCCTGAGCGTCTTGATCTGCACCTTGGCGCTTTCAACAAGCTGCATACGCCAGGCGATGGCCTATGCAGCCGGGGGCTTAGAGCTTGAAGTCACCAGCAGATACCAACTCGCTCAACGGCCGGCGGGGGCTTGGGGCTTCCCGGGCCTGTAGGTAGTCGGCCAGGGTCGCCTTGTCCCCCAGCTTGCCCACCGCAACTGCCGCATGCAGCGCATAACCCTCGGGGATCTTCAGTTCCTTGCGGGTCAGCTCTTGGTCGAAGCCGGCCATGCCGTGGGTATGCCAGCCGCTGATGCTGGCTTGCAGCGCCAGGTGGCCCCAGGCCGAGCCGGTGTCAAAGGTGTGCCACAGCGCCGGGGTTTCTTCGCTGGCGCCGGGCACTGCGAAAGTGGTTTTCGACACCACGATCACCAGTGCGGAGGCATGTTGCGCCCAGCCACGGTTGAATTCATTGAGCAGGCCCAGGTAACGCTGCCAGTGCGGCGTATCGCGACGGGCATAGAGAAACCGCCAAGGCTGCGAGTTGTAGGCCGAAGGCGCCCAGCGCGCGGCTTCGAAGAAGCTCAGCAGGGTTTCCTCCGGAATGCTTTCCCCGGTAAACGCACGCGGCGACCAACGCTCGGTGAACTGCGGGTGGATCGGGTAATCGGCAACGCGTGGCTCAGTGCTCATAAGCGGATCCTGATGAAAAAACGGCTCTCAAAACTACTGCGCCGCCGCGCGCCTGACAAGTCTTGCCCTACCGGCAGTCGTAAGCGCTTGGCCCCAGGGGGCTTGGGCACTAGACTGGCGGCCTTTTCACCTACCGATACTGATGTAGAGCCATGGCCGCCAAAGTCGAACCTTTCTGGATACGCAAAACCCTTGAGCACCTCGACCAGGAGGAATGGGAGTCGCTGTGCGACGGCTGTGGCCTGTGCTGCCTGCAAAAGCTTGAAGATGAAGACGACAACAGCGTCTATTACACGCGCATCGCCTGCAAATTGCTGGACCTGAAAACCTGCCAGTGCACCGACTACCCTAACCGTCGGGACTCGGTGCCCGATTGCATCCAGCTCACGCCGGGCCAGGCCGATCAGTTCAAATGGCTGCCGCCGACCTGTGGCTATCGCCTGGTCAGTGAGCGCAAGGACTTGCCGCTATGGCACCACCTGGTCTGCGGTGATCGCGACGCCGTGCACCACGAACGCATTTCCCAGTCCGGCCGCATGCTCAGCGAAGGCAGCGTGCCCGAGGACGATTGGGAGGATTACCTGATTTTTCGCGCAGGCTGAAAAGGAGAGCGTATGACGGTCCAAGCCAGGCTGGCGGCAAGCCTGCTGTTGCTGGGGTTGAGCACGTCGGCATGGTCGGCGAAAAAAGTCGACCTCGACTATCACGTCAAACTATTACCCCAGAGCGATCAGGCCGAGGTGCGCCTGAGCCTGTCCGAGGGCTCGGCGGTGCGCAGCCTGAACTTCGACCTGGGGCGCGAAGGTGACTACAGCGACTTCAAGGCCGACGGCCAGTGGCAGGTCACGCCCGATACGGGGGCCCGGCGTGGCCTGTGGCAGCCGGGCGCCGACAAGGCCAGCCTGACCTACCGCGTGCGCCTGAGCCATGCGCGCAAGCCCGGCATCTACGAATCGCGCATGACCCCCAGCTGGGCGCTGTTTCGTGGTGAAGACTTGGTGCCTGCGGCCCGGCTTGACCAGCAGGACGGCGTGGAGTTGGTGTCGCGGCTGACCTTCGAGCTGCCGCCAGGCTGGAAAAGCGTCGAGACCCCCTGGCCGCGGATCGGCAAGCACAAGTTCCGTATCGACAACGTGTCCCGTCTGTTCGACCGGCCTACGGGCTGGATGCTCGCCGGTAACCTGGGCAGCCGCCGGGTACGCCTTGGCGAAACTGAAATCACCGTGACCTCGCCCAAGGGCCAGGCCATGCGCCGCATGGACGTGTTGACGTTGCTGACATTCGTTTGGCCCCAGGTGCAAGCAGCGTTTCCCCGGCATCCGGCCAAACTGCTGGTCGTGGGGGCCAGTGATCCGATGCGCCGTGGCGCGTTTTCCGGGCGCGATTCGGTGTACCTCAATAGCCGCACGCCGCTGGTCAGCGAAAACGGCAGTAGCCCGTTGATTCGCGAAGTGGTGCAGGCCATCGGCCGGTTCAACGACCATCAGGGCAGCGATTGGATCAGCGAAGGGCTTGCCGAGTATTACTCCATTGAACTGCTACGCCGCGCGGGTGGCATCAGCGACGAGCGTTATGAGGCAATACAGGCGCGCTTGAGCAAGGACGGCAAGGGTGTGACGACCTTGCGCGGCGAGCACGTCAGCGGCGCCACGGTGGCGCGGGCGGTGGTGGTGTTGCAGGAACTGGATCGCGAAATCCGCCTGAAAACCCACAACAAGCGTTCCCTGGATGACCTGACGCAGGCGCTGATGCGCCTGGACAGCATCACGACCAGGGAGTTTGTGCAGTTGGCCGAAAGCGTGATTGGCGAATCCTCGGTGGTGCTCGACAGCAAACTGCTGCGCTGAAACTCAATGGTGCAAACACAGCTTGTGTAGGCACTGGGTTTGTGTGGGAGCTGGCTTGCCTGCGATAGCATCACCTCGGTCTGACTAAAAGACCGAGCCGCCCGCATCGCAGGCAAGCCAGCTCCCACACAAGTTGCGTCACGGGGTGGTTTTTTCGGCAGCCACTTGCGCGCGGGTCTTGAGGTTTTTCAGTTCTTCGCCGGCGCGTTCGATTTTTGTGCGTACGCTGTTCATATCCTGGCGGCTTTTTTCCAGCAGCGACTTGGCCGAGCTATGCCCGCTGATCCCGCGTGCCAAGGCCACACCGCCAATCGCCACTTGGATCAGGCCAAAGAAGCCGCCCCGGCGAATGCCCTTGCCCATCATCACCACGCCACCGGCCAAGGAGCCAATGCGCTCCCAGCCTTGGACATTCTGGGTCGGCTGGGTTTGGAACGGCGTCGATTCAATTACAGGGTTGAGGGTTTTGCTGTCGCTCATGGTCTGTCTCCAACAAAGGGCCATTGATATGCAACTGACTGCCGGCAGTTCGTGGATGTTCCCGCCAAATCAGTACTTGGGGCCCGAACGGGTGTTATTGCCCTTGGCCAGGCGATCGTAGAGCACCACGTTGACCGTGGCCGCGAGGTTCATGCAACCGGTGGTCGGGATGTAGATCACGTCTTCGCACCAGTCGCGGATCTCTTTGTCGAGGGAGCCGTCTTCGGGGCCGAAGATATACAGCGCGCGATCCGGGTGGGTGTATTCGGGCAGCGGGCGGGCGCCGTCCACCAGCTCGACGGCGACCGGGATGCAGCCCAGGGGCAGGATCTTTTTCAGGTCGTCGATACCGATCAGCGGGATATCGTGGTGGACCTTCTTGGTATCGGTAATAAAGTCCCGGGCCCGCTCATAGCGTTTACCGGTGTAGAACACCGAAGCCACGCCATAGCAGCCGGCGGCGCGCATGACCGAACCGACGTTTTCGGGGGATTTGGGGTTGTACAGACCGATGCAGCTGTAGCGTTTATTGCCCACGGGAGAGGGTGCCTTCGAGAAAAACCGCAATTATACGGGGATTGCTCGAGCAGCGGTCGCTATAGAAATGGCGTGTTTGGGTGATTGTCATCGCGCCGCATCGCCGCGATGACGTCGTAACGTTCAGCGACGACCGTCAGTCGTCCTTCTTCATCAACCCCGCCAACGCCGCAAACGGGTTGTGCGTGGCCTTGGCAATGGTCGGGCTGCTGGTGGAGCCTTCGCCGAAATACTGCTGGTCGGTGTAGCGCGAGTGTTCATTGTCGTGGCAGTACAGGCACAGCAATTCCCAGTTGGAACCGTCCTGGGGATTGTCGTCATGGTTGTGGTTGCGGTGGTGCACGGTCAGTTCGCTGAGGCGCTTGCCGGCAAATTCACGGGCGCAGCGGCCACATACGTGGGGGTACATTTTCAGGGCTTTGTCGCGGTAGCCCATTTCCCGGTCGCGCTGGGCATCGGCGAGGATACGGTCCAGCTTGGCGGTGTGGGAGGGCGGGTTGCTTGAGCTCATCTTGGCTCCTGTTTTTAGTGGATCACGGATGGCGTTGATTCTAGCTGCTCGCGGAGCAATAAGCCCTTGGCTTTTTCAGTCCGGGCGCCGGGCGGCGATTGGGCGGCTTGGGGCGCACTAACAATGGCTGGCCAGCGCTGTGTTTGAATACCGTTGGGAAGTTAAATAAGGCCAACGTTAGTTTTAGCTGAGAAAGTGTTGGACTAACTTTACCAAGTTCTTTAATGTGGCGTCTCTTGGCCCACTGCCGCTGTTGTGTGGTGGTGTCAGGTTCTCAATAAGCCAGGTCTTGCCTGGCGACCGTTAGTTTCCCGTGCAATCGGGTTTTCCCATCACGATATCAGCCCCCGCGGCTGGCGTTGTGGCGTTTCAAATCAGAGGCGCTCGTGTAGAGCGTACTGCTGCCAATCACCGAAGTCGGGTTGGTTGAAGAGTTTGATCAGCGTCTTGCCAATAATAAAAAATCGACGAGTTACCCTGTGCTTATAAATTCATGACTCTGGAATTCTATTCTGTGTGAGTTGTAAGTTTGTGGTGCGCGTTAATAAGTTTTGATGTTCGTCTCGCTTACATTCAACTGCCAGCTTCAATTCAATACATGCAATTTGTTGTAGAGGCTGTTGTGTCTAAAGGTGTTGTTCTGGCGGTTTCCGCGTCCTTGCTGTTTGGTGTGCTGTATTTCTTTACTTCTCTTCTTGAGCCTTTGGACGGCCAGCAGATATTTGGCTGGCGAATCCTTATTTCGTTGCCCTTCATGACGCTGCTGCTGTGCCTGTCCGGGGATTGGAAATGGGTGCCGCTGATCTACCAGCGCTTGCGCGACAAGCCGGGGTTGTTGCCTTGCGTGGTGCTGACCAGCGCGTTGGTGGGTGTGCAGTTGTGGATCTTCATGTGGGCGCCGCTCAACGGCCATGGCCTGGACGTTTCCCTGGGTTACTTCCTGTTGCCGCTGACCATGGTTATCACCGGGCGTATCGTCTATGGCGAACGCCTTTCCCATCTGCAAAAGATTGCCGCCGTGTTGGCCGCAGTGGGCGTGGGCAATGAGTTGTACCGCACGGGCGGGTTTTCCTGGACCACCCTGGTGGTGTGTGTTGGTTACCCGCTGTATTTCGTCCTGCGCCGGCGCTGTGGCACCGACAACCTGGGCGGATTGTGGCTGGACATGATGCTGATGATCCCCGTGGCGCTGTGGTTCATCCTCGGCGGCCAACCCATTGGCGAAACGCTGGCGCAGCGCCCGGCGTTGTACTGGCTGGTGCCAGTGATGGGCCTGGTCAGCGCGGCGGCAGGCTATTGCTACATCCTGGCCAGCCGCCTGTTGCCCTTCAGCCTGTTCGGCCTGCTCAGTTACGCTGAGCCGGTGTTGCTGGTGGCGGTGTCGTTGATGCTGGGCGACAGCCTCAAGCCGGGCCAGTGGATGACCTACCTGCCCATCTGGCTGGCGGTGGTGGTGTTGGTACTGGAAGGCTTGCGGCACCTGAGTCGACTGCGTCGCTCGATCTGAGCGGCGCGCCGTTCAGCCCTTGAGTTTCTCGGCAATCCAGATGGTATGCCGGGTGCCCTTGTTGCCATGGGCAAACACTTGCACTTCCTCGGCCTTGAAGCCGGCCTTGCGCAGTTTGTCGCTGAACTGCTTGTCGGCGCTGGCCGACCACACGGCCAGCACGCCCTTGGGGCGCAGGGCCTTGGCGCAGGCGCTGAGGCCACCGGCGGAGTACAGCCAGCTGTTGGCTTTCTGCGTCAGGCCTTCGGGGCCGTTGTCGACGTCGAGCATGATTGCATCAAAGCCCTGGGGCTCGGCTTGCAGCACCTTGGCCACGTCTTCCAGGCGGATTACCGTGCGCGGGTCCAGCAGCGGGTTGCCGGATTTTTCCCCGAGCGGGCCGCGATTCCACTCCACGACGCCCGGTACCAATTCAGCCACCACCACTTCGGCCGTCTTGCCCAGGTGCTTGAGCGCCGAGGCCAGGGTGAACCCCATGCCCAGGCCGCCAATCAATACCCGTGAACCAGGGCGGCCGGCGACCTTGCGACAGGGGATTTCGGCCAGGGCATCTTCGGAGCCGTGCATGCGCGTGTTCATCAATTGCCCGCCGTCACCGCCCTGGATCTTGATCACAAAATCCTCGCCGTACTCGAACAGGCACAGGGCGCCGCCGTTATCGGGGATCGGGGTGGTGTCGAGCAGCACGAAACGTTTCATGGAAATCTCATTGGGAAGGGCATTCTTGCGCGGTTGGGAGTAGCCTTGGGACTGGTTAACAGTCAGGCCATGGAGCCATCGATGAAGTGCAGCATTCTAGCGGTCATTGTAGGGAGTGTGCTCACATTGGGTGCCGCACATGCCCAGCAGTTGCAACCCGTGCCGAACACGCCGGCGACCACCACGGGGGCGCCGGGCACTGCCACGCCGACCCCCTATCCGCAAGTCACGCCGCCAACGGCGCCCAAGCCACAAGGTAGCGGGGCGCCGTTGTTGCCGCCGATTGAAATGCCCAAGCCGCCCAAGGACCAGACCTTGCCCGGCTTGCAGCAAAACGACAGCAAGCCCAAGGCGGCGGGTTCTTAAACCAGCCCCAGGGCCTTGAACACAAAGGCGTATTCCAGGGCCACGTCACGCAAGCCCTGGTAACGCCCGCTCATGCCGCCATGGCCGGCGCCCAGTTCGGTCTTGAGCAGCAGCAGGTTGTCGTCGGTCTTGGTGGCGCGCAGCTTGGCCACCCACTTGGCGGCTTCCCAGTACTGCACGCGGCTGTCGTTATAGCCGGCGATCACCAGCATCGCCGGGTAGGCCTGGGCGCTGACATTTTCGTACGGCGCATAGGCCTTGATCCGCTCGTACACTTCGGGTTCCTGAGGGTTGCCCCATTCGTCATATTCGGTGACGGTCAGTGGCAGGTCGGGGTCGAGCATGGTGTTGAGCACATCGACAAAGGGCACTTCGGCAATGGCTGCCTGGAACAGATCCGGGCGCTGGTTGAGCACGGCACCGATCAACAGCCCGCCGGCGCTGCCGCCGCTGATGGCCAGCTGCTTGGAGGTGGTCAGGCCCTCGGCGATCAAGTGTTCGGCGCAGGCAATAAAATCGCTGAAAGTGTTTTGCTTGTGCTCCTGCTTGCCGGCGCGGTACCAGGCTTCGCCCAATTCGCCGCCCCCGCGCACATGGGCAATGGCAAACGCCACGCCGCGGTCCAGCAGGCTCAGGCGCGCATGGGAAAACCACGGGTCGAGGCTCGAGCCGTAGGCGCCGTAGCCGTACAGGTACAGTGGCGTCGGCTGGCCCACCTGGTCACGCTTGACCACCAGGCTGATCGGCACCTGGGTGCCATCGGCAGAGGTAGCCCACAGCCGCTGGCTGACATAATCGTCGGCATTGAACACGCCCAGTACCGGGGTTTGCTTGAGCACGTGCTGCGCGCCGCTGGCCAGCTCCAATTGGCGGACCTGGGCCGGACGATTGAGTGCTTCATAGCGCAGGCGGATTTTGTCGCTGTCGAATTCCAGGCTGTTTTGCACATACAGGCTGTAGGCCGCGTCCGGCAGTTCCACGCGATAAGCCGGCAGGCCTTGTGGGTGCACGTCGATCACCGGCAGGCCGCCAATGCGCAGGCTCAGGGTCATGGCCCGGGCATTGAGCGTCACGCCATCGAGCATCACCGCGTCATCGTGGGCAATCAGGTTGTGCCACTGGTCTTCGGTGGGCACGCCGCCGGTGTCGGCCGCCTGGAATAGCGCAAAGTTGATGCCATCGCGGTTGCTGCGGATAAACCAGGTCCATTGGTCGTCCAGCTTGCCGTGATCGACATCGTATTCATGGCCTTCAACCCGTGGCGCCAGGCAGGCAAACGCCTGTTGCGGCTGCTCGGCGTCCAGGGCCCAGATTTCACTGGTGGTCTTGCTGCCCAGGGACAGCAGCAATTGGCGCTCGGAACTGGAGCGGTAGCAATGCAGGAAGAAGCGGCCGTCGGGCTCGTGGAACACTTCTTCGGCAGCGGTACCGTCCAGGCGGTAGCGATACAGCTTGTGCGGGCGATGGGTGTCGTCCAGTTCACCGAAGAACAGCGTCAGGCTGTCGTTGGCCCAGGTCATGCTGCCATCGCAGCCTTCGAAGGCCAGTTCACTGACCTTGCCCGAAGACAATTCCTTCACGTACAGGGTGTAGATCTCTTCGCCATTGGTATCCAGGCTGTAGGCCAGGCGCTTGTGGTCCGGGCTGATGCTGAAGGCGCCGAGGGAGAAAAAGCCGCCATTGGCCAGCACATTTGGGTCCAGCAGCAGTTCTTCGGCGTTTTCATCGATCTGCTGGCTGTCGTCGGCCGGGCGCGGGCAGCGGTAATGGCGCGCGTATTCGTCACCGGCGGTGGTGCGCGTGTAATACAGGTACGGGCCCCAGGGCGAGGGCAGTGACAGGTCGGTCTCGAGGATACGGCCCTTGATCTCCTGGAACAGGCTTTCGCGCAACGCTTTCTGGTCCTCAAGCTGCGCCTCTTGCCAGGCATTTTCGGCCTTGAGGTAGTCGAGCACCTCGCTGTTGTCGCGTTCCTGCAACCAGGCATACGGGTCCTGGCCTGAGTCCTGGCGGGCAATCGGGGCGGCAGCGGCGTGGGTCGATGAAGGCATGGATCACTCTCTGTCTGGTGGCGGGCCGACGGCATTGCAGCCGTGGCACTCAAAAGCCGTTATCATACGGGCCTGTTTGCCTACCTTGCCATGGACACCATGACCGAGAACGACTATCTGACCGCTTGGGGCCTCTACGCCTTCGCCGCTTTGGGCTGCCTGCTGGTGTGGTTTCGCCTGACCCGCTGGATCTGGCGCTGGCTGCGCGAACCGCTGCGGTTGCTGATGGCGGTGCTGCTGTTGAGCCCGACCATTGTCGACCCGGTCAAGGAGCAATTCGCTCCGGCCGTGGCCATCACCGCCCTGGATCTGTTGCTCAAAGTGGGCAATAACGCCTGGCGGGCGGTGTCCGATTTGCTGATGTACGCCATGATCGCCTTTGGCCTGTACCTGGTCTTTGTGCTGATTCGCTGGCCCATCGAGCGTGCCGCCAAGGCCCGGCGTGAGCAGAAGGCCGCCGCTGCAGCAGCGGTCGCGGCCGAGCCTGAGGACGACGAACCCTATGGCCGTGCGCCGGCCCCGGTCAGTGGTATGCGGGTCGAGCCGCGTCTTTAACGTTGTAAGCCCTGCATCGAGAGTCCTGGCATGTGTGAATTATTGGGCATGAGTGCCAACGTACCGACCGATATCGTGTTCAGCTTCACCGGGCTGATGCAGCGCGGTGGGCGCACCGGGCCACACCGCGATGGCTGGGGCATTGCCTTCTATGAGGGCCGTGGCCTGCGGCTGTTCCAGGACCCGGCGGCCAGCAGCGAATCGGAAGTGGCCCTGCTGGTGCAGCGTTATCCGATCAAAAGTGAAGTGGTGATTGGTCATATCCGCCAAGCCAACGTCGGCAAGGTGAGCCTGTCCAACACCCATCCGTTCGTGCGCGAACTGTGGGGGCGCAACTGGTGTTTCGCCCATAACGGCCAACTCGCCGACTTCACGCCCCAGGCCACGTTCTACCGCCCGGTGGGCGATACCGACAGCGAAGCGGCGTTCTGCGACCTGCTCAACCGCATCCGCGAGGCGTTTCCAGAACCGGTGGATATCGAGCAAGTGCTGCCGGACCTGATCGCGGCCTGCGCCGAATACCGCAGCAAGGGCGTGTTCAACTGCCTGCTCAGTGATGGTGATTGGTTGTTCTGCTACTGCTCGACCAAGCTGGCGCAGATCACCCGCCGTGCGCCGTTTGGCCCTGCACGGTTGAAAGATGTCGACGTGATCGTCGATTTTCAGGCTGAAACCACGCCAAACGATGTCGTGACGGTGATTGCCACCGAACCCTTGACCGAAAACGAGACCTGGACCCGCTACGAACCGGGCCAGTGGAGCCTGTGGCGGCGCGGCGAATGCGTGCGCCAGGGCACAACCGCATAAGGACGTCGATTATGTTGCTCAGCTATCTGCGCCTGGTGTTGTTTGCCATCGGTTTGTTGGTCGGGGTGCAAGTCCCGGGGTTTATCAACGACTACGCCAAGCGGGTCGAGGCCCACCTGATCGAAGCCCAGACCGGTTTGCGCGGTTTTGAAAGCACGGCCCAGCAGTTCTTCAATGGCGATTTGCAAGCATTGGTGGCGCATTATCGTGCCAGCGATGACCCGGTGTTCCGCAGCGATGCCAACAGCCTCGGCACTTTGCTCGATCGCCAGGTGGCGTTGGACAAGCAATTTCAGGCCATGCAGGGGCCGTGGTACATCCGCGCCTTGCAGGTGGCGGTGGCCGCCGACCCGGATATCCGCCGGGAAACCTGGAATGGCTACAGCTACCAGATCCTCCTGACCCCCGAAGCCATTGGCTGGGGCCTGGGTGGGGCGATGCTGCTGTCGTTCGGCCTGGAGTGCCTGTTCCGCCTGATCGACTGGGTGGTGCTGGGCGGCAAGCGCTTGCGCCAGAGCCGGCCGATTGAAGAGCGGGACCTCAAGGGCCTGTAACTACGCCACAAATCCCAAGGTTGCAGCGGGTTTGTGTGGGAGCTGTCTTGCCTGCGATGGCGTCACCCCGGTGCAGCTGATGTAGCGAGGTGCTTGCATCGCAGGCAAGCCAGCTCCCACAGGTTTAATCGGGTGTCCTCAGCGGGTTTGGTTGGTTGAGCACCATGCGCTCCTCACCCACTTCCTCGGCATACCGCGCCACTACGCTCTGGCACAACGCCACAATCTCTTCCACCAACTCCACCCCCACCCGCCACGACACCACCACCTGCAGGTTCGGCAAGCGCTGCGCCATCGGCAGCACGAGCAACTCGCCCCGCGCCAATTCTTCGCTGACCAGCACCGGCGGCAACGCGCCGATACCGAAGCCGTCGCGTAGCAGGCGGGTGATGGCCGACACCGAGTTCACGCAGTTCATGCGCGGCGCCGCCACGCCATGGGCCTGCATCAGGCTCAACACGTCCTGGTGGGGATGGGAGTTTTTCGAGTAGGTAATAATCCGTTCCTGGGCCAGTTCGGCGAGGGAGGCGTAGTCGCGGTTGTAGATCGAGTGGCTGGCGACTATCCAGCCCATGGGGTGGCTGGCCAGTTCCAGGCTGCGCACCGATTCCTGACGCATCAGGTCGGTTTGCAGGATCACGTCGAGGAAGCCTTTTTGCAACTGATCGCAGAGATTCAGCGCGGTATCGGCGACCAATTCGATCTCAACCAGGGGGAAGTGGTCCATCAGCTCGGTCACCAACGGGCTGAGCCAGGTGTGGATCACCGTGTCCATTGCGCCGATGCGGATGCGTCCGACCTTGCTGCTGGTGGTTTCCAGCGATTGCTTGAGCCCCTGCATGGTGACCATCATCTGTTCGGCATAATCGAGCACCTTCATCCCGTCCGGGGTCAGGCTTACGCCACGCGAGTCTCGCAAAAACAGCTTCACCCCCAGCTCGCTTTCCAGCACTGCAATGCGGCTGGAGATCGAGGCCTGGGTGGTGAACAGTTTCTCTGCGGTCAGCCGGAAGCTCTTGAGCCGGGCCACCCAGACGAAGGTTTCGAGGAACTTCAAATTCATGGGATCAACTTTTTCTTATGCATGGATCGGTTTTTATTAGTTGGACGCAGCAGGGGCTGCGCGCCAAAAATCGGGCTGTCTCACGATAAGCGTCGTCGGGGCTCAGGACAACATCGTTGCGGGATCTTGGTAAAAGATCCCACACTACAAAAAAATAAAGCCTACAGGAGTCTTCAGTGTGAGCCGCCTGCTACTGAACTGCGACATCGGCGAAAGTTTTGGCGCCTGGACCATGGGTCTGGATGCCGAGGTCATGCCATTCATTGATTGCGCCAATATCGCCTGCGGTTTCCACGCCGGCGACCCGAGCATCATGCGCAAGACCGTCGCCCTGGCGTTGCAGCATGGCGTGCAGATAGGTGCGCACCCGGCATATCAGGACCTGGCAGGCTTCGGCCGCCGCTCCATGGCCTATGCGCCCCAGGAACTCCAGGACCTGTTGCATTACCAGATCGGTGCCCTCGACGGTATCTGCCGGGCCCAGGGTGGCCGGGTCAGCTACGTCAAACCCCATGGCGCGATGTACAACGACATGATGGCCAAGCCTGCGCAACTGCGCGCAGTGATCCAGGCCGTGGCGGCGTACGACGCCAGCCTGCCGTTGATGCTGATGGCCACCCGTGACAACAGCGCCGCCCAGGCCCTGGGGGATGAATATGGCGTGACCCTGTGGTTCGAAGCCTTCGCCGACCGCGCCTACGACAACGCCGGGCACCTGGTCTCGCGCCAGTTACCGGGCGCGGTGCATCACGATGCGCAGGTCATCCTTGAGCAGGCCTTGACCATTGCCCGTGGCCAAAACCTGGTCGCCAGCGATGGCAGCCCGCTGTTGCTGCAAGCCAACACCCTCTGCGTGCATGGCGATAACGCCAGCTCGGTAGCGGCGGTGCAGCGCATTCGCCAGGCGTTGACGCCACCATGAAGCCACGGATTGAAGTAGTCGCCATTGACTGCCTGATGGTGCGCCTGTTTGACGTGATCGCCGAAGACAACATGCCCTGGATGCTTGCTGCCACGCGCCGGCTGCGCGAGGGGTTTGGCGCGGCGCTGGTGGACCTGGTGCCTTCCTACACGACGCTGATGGTGCATTACGACCTGCTGGCACTGAGCCCGGCACAGGCCCGGGAACTGATCGATCACGCCCTGACGGACTTGCAGCCGCAGGCCCAGGGCAGTGGGCAGTGTCATGTATTGCCGGTGTGGTACGACCTGAGCGTCGGCCCTGAGCTGACCTTGCTCGCCCAGCGTAGCGGGCTTGCGGTCAACGAGGTGATTCGCCGCCACAGCCAGCATCACTATCAGGTCTTCGCCCTCGGGTTTGCTCCTGGGTTTGCGTTTATGGGCCTGGTGGAAGAACAGCTTGCCGCGCCGCGCCTGGGCACCCCGCGCAAACGGGTGGCGCCGGGCAGCGTCGGCATTGCCGAGCGCCAGACCGCAGCCTATCCGGTGGAATCTCCTGGTGGCTGGAACCTGATCGGCCGCACCCCGGCCAAACTGTTCGACCGCGAGCGCGACGGCTACAGCCTGATGCAGCCAGGCGACAGCGTGCGTTTCGAAGCTATTGGCCGCGCTGAATTTATCAAGCTGGGTGGCGATGACACGCCCCTGGAGGCCCAGGTATGAGCCGCTTGTTGATCGAGGCCAGCACCGCGCTGTGCCTGTTGCAGGATGCCGGGCGTTTTGGTGTGCGGCACCTGGGCGTGACCCAGGGCGGCGCGCTGGATTGGGTGTCGATGTCCTGGGCCAACTGGCTGTTGGGCAACCCGCTGGATGCGCCGGTGGTGGAAATCACCCTGGGCGGTTTTACCGTGCAGGCCGAGGCGCTGTGCGTGCTGGCCCTGGCCGGTGCGGACCTGGGGGCGTATATCGACGAACGCGCCATCAGCCCTGGCCGCAGTTTCATTCTGCAAAAAGGCCAGCGTCTGCGTTTCACCCAGCCACACCGTGGTGCGCGGGCTTACCTGGCGGCGCCGGGCGGGTTTGACGCGCCCAAGGTGCTGGGCAGTTGTGCCAGCGTCGGGCGCGAAGCCCTGGGCGGGCTGGACGGTTTTGGCCGGGCCCTGGCCGAAGGTGCGGCCCTGGGGTATTCCGGCACCGGCAGTCAGTTGCGGGAGTTGCCGGTTGAGCGGTTGCAAGCTACCGCGCCCCTGGACGTGATCCTCGGCGCGCAGATCGGCCAGTTCAGCGGCCAGAGCCTGTTCGATGCCTTCAATACCGAATGGGCCGTGGACAGCCGCGCCGACCGCATGGGCATGCGCTTGCTGGGCACGCCGTTGGCGTATCAGGGGCCGTCGCTGATCTCCGAAGGCATCCCCTTGGGTGCGATCCAGGTACCGCCGGATGGGCAGCCGATTGTATTGCTCAATGATCGCCAGACCATTGGCGGCTATCCGCGGTTGGGGGCGTTGACGCCATTGGCGTTGGCGCGCCTGGCGCAGTGCCTGCCGGGGGAGAAGGTGAGGCTGGCGCCGGTGATGCAGGAGACGGCGCATCGCGAGCATCTGAGCTATTTGCAGCGATTTACGAATCGCTAAAGGCATCGCAGGCAAGCCAGCTCCCACAGTTGAGCGGCGTTCACATCTTTTGATTTGTGAATGCAATTCAACTGTGGGAGCTGGCTTGCCTGCGATAGCGGCGGTGAATTCACCGCCTATTTGGAGAGAAAACGCATCCCTTCTTCAAGCCCGCGCAAGGTCAACGGATACATCTGGTCCTCAATCAAATCCCGCACGATGTTGGTCGACGAGGTATAGCCCCAGGTGTCTTTCGGGTAAGGGTTAATCCAGATCAGCTTCTTGTACTTCTCCATGAACCGCTGCATCCACACATACCCCGGCTCCTCGTTCCAGTGCTCCACGCTGCCACCGGCCTGGGTGATTTCGTAAGGTGCCATGGCCGCGTCGCCGATAAAGATCACCTTATAGTCGGCGCCGTACTTGTGCAGCAGGTCCTGGGTCGAGGTGCGCTCGGAAGTGCGGCGCATGTTGTTCTTCCACACCGACTCATAAATAAAGTTGTGGAAGTAGAAGTACTCCAGGTGCTTGAACTCGGTCTTGCAGGCCGAGAACAGCTCTTCACAAGTCTTGACGTGGGCATCCATCGAGCCGCCGATGTCGAACAGCAACAGCAGCTTGACCGTATTGCGCCGCTCCGGACGCATCTGAATATTCAGCAGGCCGGCGTCGCGGGCGGTGTGGTCGATAGTGCCGTCGATATCCAGCTCCTCGGCCGCCCCCTGGCGCGCAAATTTGCGCAGGCGGCGCAGGGCCACCTTGATATTGCGTGTGCCCAGCTCCACCGAGTCATCGAGGTTTTTGTACTCGCGCTGGTCCCAGACCTTGACCGCCTTGCCCTGGCGCTTGCCGGCATCGCCCACGCGAATGCCCTCGGGGTTGAAACCGCCGGAACCGAACGGGCTGGTGCCGCCAGTACCGATCCACTTGTTGCCGCCGGCGTGGCGTTCCTTTTGTTCTTCCAGGCGTTTCTTGAACTCTTCGATCAGCTTGTCCAGGCCGCCCAGGGATTGGATCTGCGCGCGCTCTTCATCGCTCAGCGAACGCTCGAACTCCTTGCGCAGCCAGTCTTCGGGGATCAGCGCCTGCAGGTGATCGTCGAGTTTTTCCAGGCCGTTGAAGTAGGCCCCAAAGGCCCGGTCGAACTTGTCGAAATGGCGTTCGTCCTTCACCAGGATCGCCCGGGACAAGTAGTAGAACTCGTCCATGTCGGCGAAGGTCACCCGTTGTTTCAGGGCGTTGATCAGGTCCAACAGCTCACGCACCGAGACCGGCACCTTGGCTGCACGCATTTCATTGAACAGGTTGAGCAGCATGGCAAAAGCCCTTATCGAGTGCCGCGACGGCTCATGAACGCCAGGCGCTCAAGCAGTTGCACATCCTGCTCGTTTTTCACCAGGGCGCCGGCCAGTGGCGGGATGGCCTTGGTCGGATCACGCTCGCGCAGCACCGCCTCGCCAATATTGTCGGCCATCAGCAGCTTGAGCCAGTCCACCAGTTCGGAGGTGGAGGGCTTTTTCTTCAGGCCCGGCACCTTGCGCACGTCGAAGAACACGTCCAGCGCTTCGCTGACCAGGTCTTTCTTGATGTCGGGGTAGTGCACGTCGACGATTTTTTGCAGGGTGGTGCGGTCGGGGAAGGCGATGTAGTGGAAGAAGCAGCGACGCAGGAACGCGTCCGGCAGCTCTTTCTCGTTGTTGGAGGTAATGATGATGATCGGGCGTTTCTTGGCCTTGATGGTCTCGTCGATTTCGTAGACGTAGAACTCCATCTTGTCGAGTTCTTGCAGCAGGTCGTTGGGGAACTCGATATCGGCCTTGTCGATCTCGTCGATCAGCAGGATCACCCGCTCTTCGGACTCGAAAGCCTCCCACAACTTGCCTTTTTTCAGGTAGTTGCGCACGTCATGGACCTTGTCCACGCCCAACTGCGAGTCGCGCAGGCGGCTGACCGCATCGTATTCATACAGGCCCTGGTGCGCCTTGGTGGTGGACTTGATGTGCCAGGTAATCAACCGCGCGCCGAACGATTCGGCCAGTTGTTCGGCGAGCATGGTCTTGCCGGTACCCGGTTCGCCCTTGACCAGCAGCGGGCGCTCCAGCGTGATGGCAGCGTTGACGGCCAATTTCAGGTCATCGGTGGCAACGTAGGCCTGGGTGCCTTCGAACTTCATTTCTCAATCCTCGAACATGACGCCGGTAGTCAGCATGCCTGCGACTATAGCGCGCAGCCCCGGTGACTGTGAACGCAGACGGGTTATTCAGTCTCTGAATGACCAGTCACGCCAGGTTCAATCGGCGCTGGGTTTGGGTTGTTCGTAGCGGGCGTTGAACGCCTGGACGAAGCCATTGCGCAAAATCTGCAAAAACGCCTGGAACGCGCTGATATCTTGCTGGTGAACGCTGCCACTGAGCTCGACCCGGGTGGCGAACTGGTTTTTGCTCTGGTTCTTCAGCACGGTTTCGCTGGCGCCGACCACGGCCTCCCAGATCGAGCGGAAAATCCCCTTGTCCTTGTTCTCCACATCCTGTTGCCAGTCGAAGACTTCCACATCCCGCAACAGTGGCTTGATATAGCCGGTCAGTTGGGCTTTCTCGGCCTGGGCCTCGATTACCACGTCGCCGGTGCCGGCATTGAAGTCGAACTTGCCGTAGGCCGAAGCGAAGTCGTTCATGCGCTTGAGCTGGATGTCGCGGGCGCGAAAGCGGAACTCGAAGTCTTCAAAGTTGCTCAGCGGGTCGAAAGTCGCGCTGGCTTCCAGCGGCGCATGCCCCAGCAACAGGGCCTTGCCGTCAAAGCGCGCATCGCGCTTGCCTTCGACGTCCACCACATTGGTCAGGTTGTAGAAACTGGCGTTGACCTGGGTGGCCCCGATGTTAACCGGCGGTTTGGAGTTGAAGTTATGGAAGGCAATCTTGCCGTCGTCGATGCGCACTTCGTTGAGGGTGATGGGCAGCAGTTTGCCCAGTTGCGCCCGCCAGTCGGTGCCACGACCGGTCTGGGATGCCTGTTTGTTGGCGCCACCGTCGACGAAGTTGAGCTCTGGCTTGACGAATTGCACTTGGGCCACCACCGCATGGTCATACCACAAGGAATGCCAGCTCACTGACAGATCAATGACCGGCGCCTTGACGAACGGTACGGGCACCTTGCCGTCGACCTTGACGATCTGCAGGCCATTGATCCGGTACGCGCCGCGCCACAGGGCCAGGTCTACGTCCGTCACTTGGCCACGGTAGTCGCCCATGTCGGCGAGTTTTTCATTGAGGTAGTTGCGCACCAGGTAGGGCAGTGCGATGTCCAGTGCCACCAGCACGACCACCAGCCCGGCGACCGTCCATATCGGCCAACTGTAGCGACGCTTCATAGGTTTTTCCTCCCTGTGTATAGGCGGTTGACTACGCCGGCAGCGGCAACGTTCCTCGACTGGACGCCTTGGAGTACGAGGCATACCCTTGTTGCCTTCATGAAAACTGCCTAAAGGACCCCGCCATGAGCCGCATTTTTGCAGACAACGCGCACTCCATCGGTAACACGCCCTTGGTTCAGATCAACCGTATCGCGCCCCGTGGCGTGACCATCCTGGCCAAGATCGAAGGGCGTAACCCTGGGTATTCGGTGAAGTGCCGGATTGGCGCGAGCATGATCTGGGATGCGGAAAGCAGCGGCAAACTCAAGCCAGGCATGACCATCGTCGAACCGACCTCGGGCAACACGGGGATTGGCCTGGCCTTTGTCGCCGCCGCCCGTGGCTACAAATTGTTGCTGACCATGCCTGCGTCCATGAGTATCGAGCGGCGCAAGGTGCTCAAGGCCCTGGGCGCCGAACTGGTGCTGACCGAGCCGGCCAAGGGCATGAAAGGCGCGATCGAGAAAGCCGGCGAAATCCTCGCCAGCGACCCGGCGACCTATTTCATGCCGGCGCAGTTCGACAACCCGGCCAACCCGGCTATCCATGAGAAAACCACTGGCCCGGAAATCTGGAACGACACCGATGGCGCGGTGGATGTACTGGTGGCGGGCGTCGGCACGGGTGGGACGATCACAGGCGTGTCGCGCTATATCAAGAACACGGCGGGCAAGCCGATCCTCTCGGTGGCGGTGGAGCCCATCAGCTCGCCGGTGATTACCCAGGCGCTGGCCGGTGAAGAAATCAAGCCCAGCCCCCATAAGATCCAGGGCATTGGTGCCGGTTTTGTACCGAAGAACCTCGACCTGTCGATGGTCGACCGGGTGGAGTTGGCCAGTGACGAGGAATCCAAGGCCATGGCCCTGCGCTTGATGCAGGAAGAGGGCATCCTGTGCGGGATCTCCTGTGGCGCGGCGATGGCCGTTGCGGTGCGCCTGGCCGAGAAACCGGAAATGCAGGGCAAGACTATCGTGGTGATCCTGCCGGACTCCGGCGAGCGTTACTTGTCGAGCATGTTGTTCAGCGATCTGTTCACCGACCAGGAAAACCAGGCCTGACCCTGGTAGGTGCCGTTCCAGGGAAATCGGGTTGATCCATATCAGCCCGGTTTTATGCCCCTTATGCATAATTGATTGCTCGCCGCGCGCCCCTTAAAACGGATTGTTGGATGACGCGGGTTTTTCCTCCGGCCCGGAGTGTTTATCATGGCCGGCTGCTATGTCTGGTTTCCCGCTGCCGGGAGGCTATTTCCAGGAGTTGCTGCATGACCTTTTCTTTGGCCGCCAAGCTGTCGGTGCTGTTGCTGTTTATCGGCAGTACGCTCTACGTGCATTTGCGCGGCAAGGCGCGTTTGCCGGTGCTGCGCCAGTTCGTCAACCATTCGGCGCTGTTCGCCCCGTACAACGCGTTGATGTACATCTTCTCGGCTGTACCGTCCAAGCCCTACCTGGATCGCAGCAAGTTCCCGGAACTGGATGTGCTCAAGGACAACTGGGAGGTGATCCGCGAGGAGGCCATGCACCTGTTCGACGAAGGCTATATCCGCGCTGCCGAGAAGAACAACGATGCCGGGTTTGGCTCGTTCTTCAAGAAGGGCTGGAAGCGCTTCTACCTCAAGTGGTACGACAAACCGCTGCCATCGGCCGAGTTGCTGTGCCCCAAGACCGTGGCCCTGGTCAGCAGCATTCCCAACGTCAAGGGCGCCATGTTCGCGCTGTTGCCGGGCGGTAGCCACCTCAACCCCCATCGCGACCCGTTTGCCGGCTCCCTGCGGTATCACTTGGGGTTGTCGACGCCCAACTCCGACGACTGCCGCATTTTCGTCGATGGCCAGGTCTACGCCTGGCGCGATGGCGAAGACGTGATGTTCGACGAAACCTACGTGCACTGGGTGAAGAACGAAACCGAGAAGACCCGGGTGATTTTGTTCTGTGACATCGAGCGGCCACTGAGCAACCGGTTGATGACTCGCGTCAATCGCTGGGTCAGTGCCCAATTGGGCCGCGCAACCGCGCCGCAGAACCTGGATGACGAGCGCGTGGGCGGGATCAACCAGGCCTATGCCTGGAGCAAGAGCTTCAGCGATCGCTTCAGTGGGGTGGTCAAGCAGTGGAAGCGCAAGCACCCCAAAGCCTATCGCATCATGCGGCCGGTGCTGGCGGCGGTGGTGGTTGTGGCGTTGGTGTATTGGTTATTTGGCTGATGGGTTCAAAAAAAACCGCTCGTATGAGCGGTTTTTTTATGACTTTTATTTTTCCGGGTGACCCGCCAAAAGGCTTGGTTCTTCAACGTTGCCGGCCATGGCCGCGTTTAGAAAGCGGCGCTGATTGGCAGTCAGTACAGTGCTTTTAAGTTCCTGGCGGGCCTTGGACGACGCTTTTCGGGCGCCGGGTTTTTTAATAAGTTCTCCCATGCAGCCTCCACAATTGATCATTAATTGAACATTTTTTCGATGCTATTCGTTCTCTACCGCTATCACAAGCCTGCCCCGTGAATCGAAGTCAAAGCCCAGGTTTTGATAGAGGGCAATAGCACCGGGTGCGGGCTCCTGAATCTCTATCCATTGGCTGCCAATGATTCTCGCGTAATGGTCGATGGCAATCATCGTCAGTGAAGCTATGCGGCTTTTCAACGGGTGGGATTTTCCAGGTCTTCCCTCCAGGCGGATGACCTTGATCCGCAATCGGCTTTGATTGGGATTGGCAAAGCACAGCCCACAGAGTTCCTCTTCGTACCAGAGGGACAAATCGAACGCCATCGGTTCACGGCCTTTCCACGTCGCAACCTCGTCCCATGAGAAGTGAGAGTCTGCTGCCCAGTCCTGATAGGCAGCCAATGCATGGCTGTCGATCAATTCAAAACGGACATGGGTTAAGTCGATCTCTGTGCCTTGGGCGGCGGTGTGTTTCAGGTTTTTGTACCACTGTTGAGTCGATGCATTCACAAGGCGTATGGCTTTTGATCGGTAGAGCTGGTATCGCAAGGGGGCGCGTTTTTTTGGCATTGGCGGTCATGAGTCGAAAGCCTCCTGAAGCGGAGGGCGTTGGGTTTTCCCAAGGCTAGAGGTGGTTTTTCAACATGTCCTTACTGGCCTTTTGGCAAAGCCATTGCAAAGCGTGTCAGCGGCTGGTTATAGTCGGACCTGATGCTTCACCGCATTTTTTCATCCCTTCATAAAAGATCAGCCCATGCCTGCTTCCCCACGCATAGCGGTAGTCGATTCAGCGGTCAACGCTGCGGTCGTGCCGTGCGGGAATCAGCAGCCTGTGCAGATCAGTCATTACCCCCCACCTGTCAGTAGCACCCCGGTGTACGCACTCGTATCACCGCCGGGCGTTGGCATTTCGGGCTGATCAGCAGACCGCTGTTCCCCGTTGCCTGCCTGTACCGAACCTACTGAATTTCAGCCTTGGCTGAGTTGGCTTTTTGCCTGACTACAGGTGTTCATCATGTCTGTTCTTTCGAAACAATCCGTGGCCGCGGCGGCCTCGACGAGCCTGTTTGTGCTGCTGTGGAGCAGCGGGGCGATTTTCTCCAAGCTGGGCCTGGCCCATGCGTCCCCCTTTGCCTTCCTGTTGATCCGCTTTGCCATTGCCCTGGCGGGCTTGGTGCTGCTGGTGCCGATTCTCAAACTGAGGTTGCCGCGCCCGGGCAAACCGCTGTGGTATGCGGCGGCCACCGGGCTGGTGTTGCTGGGGGCCTATCAGATTTTTTATCTGCTGGCCCTGGACCTGAAGGTCACCCCCGGCGTGATGGCGACCATCATGGGCGTGCAACCGATCCTCACCGTGGTGCTGATGGAGCGCCAGCGTTCATGGCGCCGGGTGTTCGGCCTGGCGTTGGGGTTGGCGGGCCTGATCATGGTGGTGTACCAGGGCATCGGTCTGGCTGGCATGTCCCTGGCCGGCATGCTGTTTGGTTTGCTGGCGCTGGCGAGCATGACCCTGGGCTCGATCATGCAAAAGCGCATCACCGATAACCCATTGGGTACCTTGCCGGTGCAGTACCTGGCGGGTTTGTTGTTGTGCGCGGTGTTCGTGCCGTTCCAGCCCTTTGCTTTCGAGCACAACAGTGGCTTTTACCTGCCGGTGCTGTGGATGGGGCTGGTGGTGTCACTGTTGGCGACGCTGCTGCTGTACCGCCTGATTGCCCGGGGCAACCTGGTGAATGTCACCAGCCTGTTCTACCTGGTGCCGGCAGTCACTGCGGTGATGGACTACTTGATCTTCGGTAATCGGCTGGCAGTGCTGAGCGTGCTGGGGATGGGGTTGATCATCATCGGGTTGGTATTCGTCTTCCGTAAAGCTTGATATCCCTGTGTAGGAGCCGAAAAGCCGGCTCCTACACAGCTTTGATCAATTTCCCTCGCCGTAGCACCAGCCACAGCGCCCCCGCGATCAACAACCCGCCATACAGATGGGCCATGGACAACGGCTCGTCCAGCAGCAATGCGCCCCACAACACGCCGAATGGCGGAATCATGAAGGTGACGGTCATCGACTTCACCGGCCCGATGGAGGTCAGCAAACGGAAGTACAGGATGTAGGCGAATGCCGTGCATAGCAGCCCCAGGCCCAGTAGGGACAGCCACACATTCCAGTCGCCCCAACTGGCGGGCGGGTGGCTGATGGCGCTCCAGCCAAACCACGGCAATAGAAACAATGTGGCGCCGAGCATGCTGCCCAGTGCCGAAAGTCGGCTGTCCAGGCCACCCTGTTGATCCAGCCAACGGCGTGCCAGGAAACCGGCGAAGCCGTAGCAGGTTGTTGCCAGCAGGCAGGCGAGGGCGCCCATCAGCAATTCCAGGTCAAACGCCACCGGCCCGGCGCGCGTGAGGATGCCCACGCCGAACAGGCCCAGGCACACCCCGGCAATTTTCGAGGGTGTCAGCCGCTCATGGAAAAACAGCCCGCCAATCAACACCCCCATCAACGGCGTGGTGGCGTTGAAAATCGCCGAGTAACCCGCTGGCAAGACCTGGGCCGCCACCGAATACATGGTCGCGGGAATCCCCGAGTTGATTACCCCCAGCAACAACACGATCTTGAACTTGCCCTGGAAATCCCAGCGCACCCGTAGCATCGCGAGGATCACCAGCAGGCCGGCGGCGGCAATCGAAACGCGGAAAAACGCCGTAGGCAAGGTGCCGATCTGCGGCGCGATAATCCGCATGAACAGAAAGCTCGCGCCCCAGATGGCGGCCAGTAGCAGCAGGTAGAGGGTGTCGACAGGTCTCACGGACAGCTCCTTTTCAACAAGGGCGAGAGTGTTGCCCAGGGGCCTGCCTGACACAATCTTTTACGTATCAACTACACAATAAAGCGCGTCACCAGGCCGTTGAGGTCCACCGCCAGGCGCGACAGCTCCTGGCTGGCGGCCGAGGTCTGGGTCGCACCGGCGGCGGTTTGCGTCGACAGGTCGCGGATATTCACCAGGCTGCGATCCACCTCCCGGGCCACCGATGCCTGTTGCTCGGCGGCACTGGCGATCACCAGGTTGCGTTGGCTGATCTGCGAGATGGCGGCGGTGATTTTTTCCAGGGCATTGCCGGCGCTGTTGGCCCGTTGCAGGGTCTGGCTGGCGTGCTCGGCGCTGCTGGTGAGGGCGCCGACCGTGGCCTGGGTGCCTTGCTGGATACCGGTGATCATCTGCTCGATTTCCTCGGTGGAATCCTGGGTCCGCTGCGCCAGCGAGCGAACCTCGTCGGCCACCACCGCAAACCCCCGCCCGGCCTCGCCGGCGCGGGCGGCTTCAATGGCCGCATTGAGCGCCAGCAGGTTGGTCTGCCCGGCAATCCCGCGTATCACTTCCAGCACCTTGCTGATGTCTTGCGCCTGTAGCGCCAGGCCCTCGGCCTTGCCCGAGGCGTCGAGCACCTCGTTGACCAGGCTCTGGATCGAGCTGATGGTTTCGCTGATCTGGAAATGGCCGTGCTTGCTGTCCTCATCGGACGCCTGGGATGCCTCGGCGCTGGAGACCGCATTCCCCGCCACTTCATCCACCGCTGCGCTCATCTGTGTGACGGCGGTGGCGGCCTGTTCGATTTCATCGTTCTGTGCTTGCAGGCCGCGAGTGCTTTGCTCCATCACCGAACTCATCTCTTCGGCTGCCGAGGCCAGTTGCTGGGCGGACTCGCTGATGCCGCGAATAGTCGCCTGCAACTGTTCCTGCATGGTGGCCAGGGCGCCCAGCAACTGTGCCGGTTCGTCCTTGCCGTGCACGTGGATCGGCTGGCTCAGGTCGCCGGCGGCAATCGTGCGTGCCGCGTGCAATGCCTGCGCCAGGGGCGTGGTGATACTGCGGGTCAACAGCCAGGCCAGCAGCAACGTCGCGATCAGGGCGACCGCGATGATGAGGCCGACGATCCACTGTGCGCTCTGGTACATCTGCGCCGCCGATTGCGCCGCATCCTGGGCGCCTTGCTGGTTGAAGTCGATCAAGGCGCCCAGGCTCCGGTTGAGGATCACGCCCTGGGGCGTCAACGTATCGGTGAGCAGGGTCAGGGCCTGCATCTGGTTATCCTGGTCCACCAGTTGGATCAATTGGTCGACGATGGTCATATAGGCCGACGCGGTGGCCTTGAGCTGCTCCAGTAGCTGGCGCTCCTGGTCATTGCTCAGCAGGGCCTGGTGATTGTCCAGGCGTTCCTGCAAATAGCCGCGCTCCTTGGTGATCACCTCTTTGCTGCGCTCGCGCACCGCCGATTCATCGGTGGTCAGCAAGCGCAACGCCTCCAGGCGGATAGCCGCGACGTTGGCGGCGCTGTTGTGGATGTTCTCGATACTCGGCATCCAGGCCGTTTCAATGATGGCGGCGCTTTCGCGCAGCTTGGCCATCTGCCCCAGGCCAAACAACCCGACCAGTACCAGCAGGCCGGCCAATACCGCAAAACTCAGACTGGCACGCAGGCCGATTCCCATGTTCCTCAATGACATATCAATGCTCCTTGGGCGATTTAAATCGGTTCCCGAGCCGGTCTTAGGACCTTGTTATCAGGGAAAACGCTGGGCTATATAGCAAAGTGCCATCATTGAGGTAATCGGGGTTTCCCTTACGTTGGATCCATGTCCGTATAAGGTCGCCAAACCCCACCCGGCCTGGGGTTCTTCCTGTTCGTGGTGCCAGCGCCCGTGTTTTGTGGCCTTCAGATGAATCGATTAATCAGCGCGAGGTGACTTTATGGGTGTTTTATTGACCCTGTGGTCGAACTAAAAAATCGTAAACAATTGTTTGAGGCGCCCCCCGTGAGGAGCCAGCGCCCGGTAAAAAATGTACTTCTCCTGCATGAGGACTCTGGCTAATCTCAGGTCTTCCGAATGCCCGCAGAGGTCTACGACATGCCGCAGCAAACGCCTGCCATCGACACCGCGCAGTCCATCGCCAAGATGATCCTCGATGGCTTCGACGATTACCGCGAGCACTTTCGCCAGATCACCGACGGCGCCCGCGAGCGTTTTGAAAAGGCCCAGTGGCAAGAGGCGCAAGCCGCCTCGGCGGCGCGGATCAACCTCTATGAAGAGAAGGTCGGCGAAGTCACCACGCGCCTGCGGGCCACTTTCGATGCGGGCGCGCTGCTGGATATCCAGTCCTGGCCCCTGGTCAAGAGCGCCTATATCAGCCTGATCGACCTGCGGTTTGACGATGAACTGTCCGAGACCTGGTACAACTCGATCTTTTGCGGGCTGTTCAGCCACGACCTGATCAGCGACGGCTGCATGTTCATCCACACCACCCGCCCGAGCCTGCGCCGCGCCCGTGCCGCGCAAACCCGCACCTACAAGCCCCAGGGCCAGTTGGCCGGGATGCTCGAGCAAATTTTCAGCGACTACCGCTTCAGCGAACCCTACGCCGACCTGGCCGGCGACCTGCAGCGTCTCGAAGCACAACTGCGCGAGAACCTGCCGGACTGGGTATGCAAGGACCCGGACCTCAACGTCGAGCTGTTTTCCTCGGTGCTTTACCGCAACAAGGGCGCGTACCTGGTGGGCCGCCTCTACACCCGCGATGAACAATGGCCGCTGGTCATCCCGCTGCTGCACCGCGAAGGGCAGGGCATCCGCATCGACGCGCTGATCACCGATGAAGCCGATGTGTCGATCATCTTCTCGTTCACCCGCTCCTATTTCATGGTGGATGTGCCGGTGCCGGCAGAGTTCATCGGCTTTCTCAAGCGCATCCTGCCGGGCAAGCACATCGCCGAGCTGTACACCTCCATCGGCTTCTACAAACACGGCAAGTCGGAGTTCTACCGGGCGCTGATCAACCACCTGGCCAGCACTGACGATCAGTTCATCATGGCCCCGGGCGTGCGTGGGATGGTCATGAGCGTGTTTACCCTGCCGGGCTTCAACACGGTGTTCAAAATCATCAAGGACCGTTTTTCGCCGTCGAAAAACGTCAACCGTGCCACGGTGATCGAGAAGTACCGCCTGGTGAAGAGTGTCGACCGGGTCGGGCGCATGGCCGATACCCAGGAGTTCGCCGATTTCCGTTTTCCCTTGAGCAAATTCGAGCCGCAATGCCTGGCCGAACTGCTGGAAGTGGCTGCCGGCACGGTCGAAGTCGAAGGCGACACGGTACTGATTCGCCACTGCTGGACCGAACGCCGCATGACCCCGCTCAACCTCTACCTGGAAAACGCCAACGAGGCCCAGGTACGCGAAGCCCTCGAAGACTACGGCCTGGCCATCAAGCAACTGGCGGCGGCGAATATCTTTCCCGGCGACATGCTGCTGAAAAACTTTGGCGTCACCCGTCATGGTCGCGTGGTGTTCTACGACTATGACGAGATCTGCTTTCTTACCGAAGCCAACTTTCGCCACATCCCGGCACCGCGCACCCCGGAAGACGAAATGGCCTCCGAGCCCTGGTATTCCATCGGCCCGCTGGACGTGTTCCCCGAGGAATTCCCGCCGTTCCTGTTTGCCGACGCCGGGCAGCGGCGCCTGTTCGATGAACTGCACGGCGAGTTGTACAACGCCGACTACTGGAAAGGCCTGCAAGAGGCGATTCGGGCGGGGAAGGTGATTGATGTGTTCCCGTATCGGCGCAAGGGCCTGGATAACGAATAAGGGCATCAATACCGCCAGACCCTGTGGGAGCTGTCGAGCCCCGGCGAGGCTGCGATAGCGGTGGGCCAGCCAACAGCGATGCCGACCGGGCCAGCCCCTTCAGGTGATTTACGCGGCCTTTAACGTTGTGTGCGCTTTTCTGCCACAATTGCCGGCCGTGCATAAATAGACGACCTTCAAAGTACCTGATGACTGACCAAGCGCCCGCTATCGACCAACTCCTGAAAAACCTCGATCACGCCATGCTCGCCGACCGCCACCGCTTGCGTCGGCAGTTGCTTGAGCTGCGCAAGAAACCCGATGAGGAGAAGCTGGCGCAGTGGGTGGCGCGCATGCAGGCATCGTGTGCCCAGGTCACGGCGCGCGCGGCCAGCGTGCCGCAGGTTCGCTATGACGACAGCCTGCCCATCGCCGCCAAGCGCGACGAGATCAAGGCCGCGCTGCAAAAGCACCAGGTGCTGATCATCGCGGGCGAGACCGGCTCGGGTAAAACTACGCAGTTGCCGAAGATCTGCCTGGAAATCGGTCGCGGCCAGTACGGCTTGATCGGTCATACCCAGCCCCGGCGTATCGCCGCGCGCAGTGTGGCGAGCCGGGTCGCGGACGAGTTGGCCACGCCGCTGGGGGCGCTGGTGGGTTATCAGGTGCGGTTCGAGGACCAGAGCGATTCCAACACCCTGATCAAGTTGATGACCGACGGCATCCTGCTCGCCGAGACCCAGAACGATCGCTACCTCGAACGCTACGACACGATCATCGTCGACGAAGCCCACGAGCGCAGCCTGAACATCGATTTCCTGCTCGGCTACCTGAAGACCCTGCTGCCGCGCCGTCCCGACCTCAAAGTCATCATCACCTCGGCCACCATCGACCTGGAGCGCTTTTCCAAGCACTTCGACGATGCGCCGATTGTCGAGGTCTCGGGGCGTACGTTCCCGGTGGAAACCTGGTACCGCCCGCTGACCCTGGAACAGGACGAAGAGGGCAACCGCGTCGAAGACGACTTGACCGTGGACCAGGCGATCCTCGCCACCCTCGATGAAATCGCCGCCTTTGAGCGCAGCGAGCGCAAGAGCCCTGGTGATGTGCTGGTGTTCCTGCCCGGTGAGCGCGAGATCCGCGATGCCGCCGATATGCTGCGCAAGGCCCAGCTCAAGCACACCGAAATCCTGCCGTTGTACGCGCGCCTGTCACCGGCCGAACAGCAGCGCATTTTTCAGTCCCATCCGGGGCGGCGCGTGGTGCTGGCGACCAACGTTGCGGAAACCTCGCTGACCGTGCCTGGCATCCGCTACGTGATCGACAGCGGCACCGCACGCATCAGCCGCTACAGCTACCGCGCCAAGGTCCAGCGCCTGCCGATCGAGGCGATTTCCCAGGCCAGCGCCAACCAGCGTAAAGGCCGTTGCGGCCGGGTCGAACCGGGCATTTGCGTGCGCCTGTTCAGCGAAGAAGATTTTATCGGGCGCCCGGAATTTACCGACCCGGAGATCCTGCGTACCAACCTTGCGGCCGTGATCCTGCAGATGCTGCACCTGCGCCTGGGCGAAATCACCGACTTCCCGTTTATCGAGCCGCCGGATGGCAAGGCCATCAGCGATGGTTTCAACCTGCTGCAGGAACTCTCGGCAGTAGACCGCAATAGCCAACTGACACCCCTGGGCCGGCAACTGGCGCGCCTGCCGGTGGACCCGCGCATGGGTCGCATGTTGCTGGAAGCGGCCAAGCTTGGCAGTTTGCAGGAAGTGCTGATCGTCGCCAGCGCCATGTCGATCCAGGACCCGCGCGAGCGCCCGCCGGAGCGCCAGCAAGCGGCCGACCAGGCCCACGCGCAATGGAAGGATCCCGATTCGGACTTCGCCGGGCTGGTCAATTTGTGGCGCGGCTTTGAAGAGCAGCGCCAGGAACTGACCGCCAGCCCGCTGCGCAACTGGTGTCGCAAGAACTTCCTCAACTACCTGCGCCTGCGCGAGTGGCGCGATTCCCATCGCCAGTTGAGCCTGATCTGCCGCGATATGCAGTTGACGGTCAACAAGGAACCGGCGGACTTCCCGAAACTGCACAAGGCGGTGCTGTCCGGCCTGTTGAGCCAGATCGGCCAGAAAACCGAAGACGGCGATTACCTGGGGGCCCGTCAGCGGCGCTTCTGGATTCATCCCTCCTCGGGGATCGGCAAGAAGCGTCCGCAATGGTTGATGACCGCCGAACTGGTGGAAACCACCAAGCTGTATGCGCGCATGGTGGCCAAGATCGATGCCGATTGGATCGAACCGTTGGCCGGGCACCTGATCAAGAAAAACCACTTCGAACCCCGTTGGGAGAAGAAGCGCGGCCAGGTCGTGGCCTTTGAGCAGATCACGTTGTTCGGTTTGATTGTGGTGGGGCGTAGGCCCGTGCATTACGGGCCGGTGGACCCGGTGGTGTCCCGCGAGCTGTTTATCCGCGAAGGCCTGGTGCGTGGCGAGATCCAATCCCGGGCCAAGTGCCTGGCCGCAAACCAGCAGTTGCTGGAGCAATTGGACGAGCTGGAAGCCAAGGCCCGGCGCCGCGATATCCTGGCCGACGAGGAAACCCTTTACGCCTTCTACGACGCGCGCCTGCCGGCGGAGATTCATCAGACGGCGACCTTCGACAGTTGGTACAAGATCACCAGCCAGAAAGACCCGCAACTGCTGATCATGCGCGAAGAAGACGTGCTGGCCCGCGAGGCCAGCGAGGTCACCGCCGCCCATTACCCCGACACCTTGCACCTGGGCGACCTGGCCCTGGCCTTGAGTTACCACTTTGAACCCAACCACCCGCGCGACGGCGTGACCTTGCGCGTGCCGGCGCCGCTGTTGCCGGCCTTGCCCGCCGAGCGTCTGGAATGGCTGGTGCCCGGGCTGATCGAAGCCAAGTGCATTGCCCTGGTGCGCAACCTGCCCAAGGCCCTGCGCAAGAACTTCGTGCCGGTGCCGGACTTCGTCAAGGCCGCGCTGCAACGTATCGAATTTGCCCAGGGCTCGCTGCCCCAGGCGCTGGGGCGCGAACTGTTGCGCATGACCGGTGTACGGGTCAGCGATGAAGCCTGGAGCGAAGCGGCGCAGCAGGTGGAAAACCACCTGAAGATGAACCTGGAAGTGGTCGATGCCCAGGGTAAGTTCCTCGGCGAAGGCCGCGACCTGGCAGCGTTGACTGCGCGGTTTGTCGAAGCCAGCCAGGCTGCCCTGGCAGTGCCGCAGACTGCCAAAAGCCAGCAGCCGGTGGAGGCCAAGGTCTTCGCTGCGGTTGCCGAGACTACCCAGCAGAAGATTGCTGGCCTGTCGATGACGGTGTATCCGGCGCTGGTAGAAGAAAACGGCACGGTCAAGGAAGGACGTTTCTCTACGGCTGCCGAAGCCGAGTTCCAGCATCGCCGCGCCTTGCAGCGCCTGTTGATGCAGCAATTGGCCGAACCGGCAAAATTCCTGCGCGGCAAATTGCCGGGCCTGACAGAGCTGGGGCTGATGTACCGCGAGTTGGGACGTATCGAGGCCCTGGTGGAGGACATTCTGCTGGCCAGCCTCGACAGCTGCGTGCTGGAAGGCGAGGCCAGCCTGCCCAGGGATGGCGCGGGCCTGGCCGCCCTGGCCGAGCGCAAGCGCGGCAGTTGGACCGAACATGCCGAACGCCTCGCGCGCCTGACCCTGGAAGTGCTGAAACTGTGGCATGGTCTGCAAAAGCGCTTCAAAGGCAAGATCGACCTGGCCCAGGCCGTGGCACTCAACGATATCAAGCAGCAACTGAGCAACCTGGTGTATCCAGGGTTTGTGCGCGAAACCCCGGCGCAGTGGTTCAAGGAACTGCCGCGCTATCTCAAGGCCATCGAGCTACGCCTGGAAAAACTGCCCAGCCAGGTGCAGAAGGACCGGGTCTGGAGCGGTGAGTTGAGCGGCCTGTGGAGCCAGTACCAGACGCGCCTGAACAAGCACACCCAGGAAGGCAAGCGCGACCCGCAACTGGAGCTTTACCGCTGGTGGCTGGAGGAATACCGGGTGTCGTTGTTTGCCCAGCAGTTGGGCACCAAGGCGCCGATTTCCGACAAGCGCTTGAGCAAACAGTGGAGCCAGGTCGAGCCTTGACCTGGCGTACCGGGGGCGGGTGCGCGCGCGACAGGCGCCAAACCCCCCGGTTTATGGCAAACTTCGCCGCTATAAATGCCAGGATCGTCTAGATTGGCTGTATCAGCCTCGACGCGCCGGGACAAAGCGTTTCCCCGTTTGATGTCCGCGCGGCGGACTAGAGCGATTTACGGTTTGGTACGAAGGTACCAATCCCTTCTGCCTGAACAGATTTAGAGGAACGACCGTGCATAACGTCGTCATCAGCGGCACAGGCCTGTACACCCCGGCCAACAGCATCTCCAACGAAGAGCTGGTGCAGTCTTTCAATGCTTACGTTCAACAGTTCAATGCCGACAACGCCGTGGCCATCGAGCAGGGCGACGTTCAGGCGTTGACCGAATCCAGCGCCGCCTTTATCGAAAAGGCCTCAGGTATCAAGAGCCGCTTTGTCATGGACAAGGCAGGCATTCTTGACCCCCAGCGCATGACCCCGCGTTTGCCCGAGCGCTCCAACGACGAGTGGTCGATTCTCTGCCAGATGGCCGTGGGCGCCGCCGAGCAAGCCCTGCAGCGTGCCGGCAAGACTGCCGCCGATATCGATGGGGTGATCGTCGCCTGCTCCAACCTGCAACGCGCCTATCCGGCCATTGCCATCGAAGTCCAGGAAGCCCTGGGCATCCAGGGTTTTGGTTTTGACATGAACGTGGCGTGTTCTTCGGCGACTTTCGGTATCCAGAACGCTTGCAACAGCATTCAGCTGGGCCAGGCCCGGGCGATCCTGATGGTCAACCCGGAGATCTGCACCGGCCACCTGAACTTCCGCGACCGTGACAGCCACTTCATCTTCGGCGATGCGGCGACCGCGGTGATTCTGGAGCGTGCCGACCTGGCCACTTCCGAACACCAGTTCGACGTTGTCAGCACCAAGTTGCTGACCAAGTTCTCCAATAACATCCGCAACAACTTTGGCTTTCTCAACCGCGCGGCGGAAGAGGGCGTTGGTGCGCCAGATAAACTTTTCGTGCAGGAAGGCCGCAAAGTCTTCCGTGATGTCTGCCCGATGGTTGCCGAGTTGATCGGCCAGCACCTTTCGGAAAACCAGTTGAGCGTCACCGATGTGAAGCGTTTCTGGTTGCACCAGGCCAACCTGAGCATGAACCACCTGATCGTCAAGAAGCTGCTGGGCCGTGAAGCCGAGATCGAAGAAGCACCGGTGATCCTCGATACCTACGCCAACACCAGTTCGGCGGGTTCGGTGATCGCGTTCCACACCTATCAGGACGACCTGCCCAAGGGCGCGCTGGCGGTACTCAGCTCGTTTGGCGCCGGGTATTCGATTGGCAGCGTGATCCTGCGCAAGCGCTAGGAACCAGGCGATTGCGGCCACGTCTTGCACAATGAGGTTTTGAATGGCAGCAGCCGACGACGCGCACCTGCTTGAACGCCTGCTCAAGGGCGAGCAGCGGGCCTACAAGGAATTGGTCACCACCTACCAGAGCGCGATGCGTGCGGTGGCCTACGCCATCGTAGGCCAGCGCCATGCCGACGAAGTGGTCCAGGACGCATGGCTTTCGGTGGTGCGCAGCCTCGCCCGGTTTGAAGGGCGTTCCAGCCTCAAGACCTGGCTGCTGACCATCACCGCCAACTCGGCCAAGGGGCGCTACAAGCAGAATCGACGGGAAGTGCTGCTGGACGACCTGCCGTCGCCCCACGGCACCATCGGCGATGAGCGTTTTGCCGCCGGCGATGAGCATTGGCTGATCGCGCCATTTGCCTGGCACCAGGACACCCCCGAGGCGCTGCTCACCGAAAACGAGCTGCGTGAATGTCTGGAGCACACGTTGCTAAGTCTGTCCGAGCTGCAAAGCAGTGTGCTGCTGCTGCGCGAGCGCCAGGGGCTGGAACTGGAAGAGATTTGTAATCTTCTGGAGATCTCGCTCTCCAATGTGCGAGTGCTGCTGCACCGGGCGCGGCTTAAAGTCTTCGCTACGGTGGAGCATTTCGAGGAGACCGGCGAATGTTGACCTGCAAAGAACAAGTGGCGCGTTCCAGCGATTTTCTCGATGGGCAACTGACCTTTGGTGATCGCCTGCGTATGCGCCATCACCTGATGTTCTGCGCCAATTGCCGGCGCTTCATTCGCCAGATGCGCCTGATGCAAGCCACGTTGCGCATCCTGCCCGAACCCGAAGTGGCCGATGCGCAAGGGTTGGCCGAGCGCCTGGCCTCGGAGCTCAAGCGCAACTCCTGACCCAACGCTGTCTGCGGTTGCCAAGGCCTGCGACGTCCCCGTCGCGGGCTTTTTTGTGTCGGCGAAAAGCTATGCGCTGAAAAACCTTGCAGGTTTGTCATTTTTTTTCACCTTTTTTTCACTTGGCATTTCTCGTACTTTTTTCGCTCAAGCCCACGCCGGCCGTAGCGTTGCGCTTATTCCAAGTGGTTGTAAGAAAGTTCCCCTGTAATAAAATATTTATCTTGCAGCAACTTGGCTGAAATATCCCCTCGCCAAGATCCCCTCCCAACACCAGCGGGGCAGAACCCGTGTGTTTTCCAACGCAAAAGACCACCAATTAGGGGAATTCTTCGATGATCCGTAAGCACTTCGCCGGTTTCGCGGCCAGCGCCCTGGCCCTGGCCGTTACCGCCCAGGCTTTCGCTGGTACTGTCACTACTGACGGCGCCGATATCGTTGTCAAAACCAAGGGCGGCCTTGAGGTTGCTACTACCGACCAGAACTTCAGCTTCAAGCTGGGTGGTCGCTTGCAAGCCGATTACGGCACATTTGACGGCTTCTACACCAAGAACGGTGATTCGGGCGACGCCGCTTACTTCCGTCGCGCCTTCCTGGAGCTGGGTGGCACCGTCTACAAGGATTTCAAATACCAGCTCAACTACGACTTCTCCCACAACTCGGGTAACTCCGACGACGGTTACTTCGACGAAGCGTCCATGTCCTATGTGGGCTTCAAGCCGGTGACTATCCGCGTTGGTCGTTTTGACCCGGATTTCGGCCTGGAAAAAGCTACCAGCTCCAAGTGGATCACCGCCATGGAGCGTAACTCGGCCTACGAGGTTGCAGACTGGGTCAACACCCACGAAAACGGCATGGGCATCCAGGTCAGCGGCACTGCGGCTGAGATGTTCTACGGCTCCGCCAGCCTGGCTTCCAAAGACATCAACGACGAAGACGGTAAGGGCGTGAAGCAATTCAACGGCCGTATCGTGTTGGCGCCGATGAACAAAGGCGGCGACGTCCTGCACTTCGGCTTGAACGTGGCGGCACGTGACCTCAACGACGCGGCCTTCGACTCGCGGATCCGTCCGCGTCTTGGCGCCCGTGGCGTGGCGACGACCGGTGGCAACGATGCTGGCTCCAACGGCAACCGCGCTACCTTCGGCGGCGGTGTGGGCCTGAACGCCAGCAACCTGACCGCAGTCGGCGCCTATGACACCGACACCGTGTTTGGTGGTGAGTTTGCCTTCGCCACTGGCCCATTCTCGGTACAGGCTGAAGCCCTGAGCCGCAAGATGAAGGCTGACAGCAATGCCTACCAGGACGTGAAAACCAGCGGTTTCTACGGCCAACTGGCCTACACCCTAACCGGCGAATCCCGTGCCTACAAGCTCGACGGCGGCAAGTTCGACGCCATCAAGCCTGAGAACAAGCAGTACGGCGCCTGGGAAGTGTTCTACCGCTACGACAGCATCAAGGTTGACGACAAGAACATCGTCGTCAGCAGCGCTACCCGCGAAACCGGCGACGCCAAGGCCAACGTGAACACCCTGGGTGTGAACTGGTACGCCAACGAAGCGGTCAAGCTGTCCGTGAACTACAGCAAGGTCAGCACCGACAAAATCACCAACGCCAATGGCGATGACAGCGGTGACTCCATCGTCGGTCGTGTGCAGTACGTGTTCTAAGCAACTGCAATACCGCTCCAACGCGCTCTTTCTTCATCCGTTAAAGCGCGATCCTCTTTTTCACCCCGCCAACTGGCGGGGTTTTTTTTTGCTGACCGCGCGGGTGGCAGGTTCTGTCAGAATGGCCTGAATATCGTGAGCGAGCGTTTACCGTCGGGGAATGGCATGCCGTTGAAACGTTTGAATAGCCTGTCCGAAGTATCGCCTGATGAATGGAACGCATTGGTTCCCGAGGATCAGCCGTTTCTGCGCCATGCTTTCCTCAGTGCGCTGGAAGACAGTGCCAGCCTTGGCCGGCATTCTGGCTGGCAGCCGGAGCACTTGCTGCATTACGAGGGCGAGCGGTTGGTGGCGGCGCTGCCCAGCTATCGCAAATGGCACTCCTATGGCGAATACGTATTCGACCATGGCTGGGCTGACGCCTGCGCGCGCGCGGGCATCGACTATTACCCCAAGCTGCTGACAGCGGTGCCTTTCAGCCCGGTCAGCGGGCCGCGCCTGTTGACGGCCAGTGGCACGGATGGCCTGGAGCTGCTCCAGAGCCTGCCTGGCTACCTGGAGATCGAAGGGCTTTCCAGTGCCCACATCAACTTCACCGATGCCATGGCCGATGCCGCGCTGGGCCAGCAACCTGGTTGGCTTGCGCGCCTGGGTTGCCAGTTTCATTGGCAGAACCGTGGTTATCGCGACTTCCAGGACTTCCTCGACGCCTTGAGCTCGCGCAAGCGCAAGCAGATGCGCAAGGAGCGCGAACAAGTGGCGGGGCAGGGCATCGAGTTCGAGTGGCTGCACGGCCATGAGCTGAGCGAGGCCCAGTGGGATTTTGTCTACGCCTGCTACGCCAACACCTATGCGGTGCGCCGGCAGTCACCGTACCTGACGCGAGCGTTTTTCAGCCTGCTGGCCGAACGCATGCCGCAGGCAATACGGGTGGTGCTGGCCAAGCAAGGGCCGCGCCCGGTGGCCATGGCGTTCAGCCTGGTCGGCGGCGACAGCCTATATGGCCGCTATTGGGGCTGCCTGGGCGAATTCGACCGGCTGCATTTCGAGACCTGCTTCTATCAAGGCATGGACCACGCGATTGCCAATGGCCTGCAACGTTTCGACGCCGGGGCCCAGGGCGAGCACAAGTTGATCCGTGGATTTGAGCCGGTGATTACCCACTCCTGGCACTACTTGCGCCATCCAGGCTTGAAAAGCGCCGTGGCGGATTTCCTGGAGCGCGAGCGGGTGGGGATTCTGGCGTATGCCGAGGAGGCGCGGTCGGCGTTGCCGTATCGACAGGCCTGAATACAGGTTTGTTTTGTAACCCTTGGTTGGCAAGCCCTGTTGAGATATTGTTGGGTGAACTACTTTGTATTTACAAAAGTAAATACAGGGTGGGCCATGAATTTCGAGTGGGATGAGTCCAAGAACCAAGCCAATATTCTTAAACACGGTATTGATTTCAACGATGTGCCGGATATCTTCCAACACCCGATGCTAGCCTTGCTTGATGAGCGGGCGGATTACGGTGAAGAACGTTGGGTCGGTATCGGATGGATCAAGATTTTGATTGGTGTAGTTGTATATACCGAGCGTCGAGGTGATGTGATCCGCATCATCTCAGCCCGAAAAGCAACCAAGCAGGAGGCCAAATACTATGTCGAAAACATCGAAAACTGACTGGGAGCGACTGGCCAAGATGAGCGATCAGGAGGTTGATACCAGCGATATTCCCGAGTTGGGTGAAGACTTCTTCCGTCGTGCAGAGTTGCGCGTGCCTGTGAAACAGGCCGTCACTATTCGGCTCGATGCTGACGTCCTTGAGTGGTTCAAGGGGCAAGGTGCGGGCTATCAGACTCGTATCAACCAACTGCTGCGTCAGTACATGCAAGCTCACCAAGGCTGATAGCACCCATGTAGGAGCCAGCTTGCCGGCGATGACGGTGTGTCTGCCCATGATGTGCTGGCAGGTAGTCCGTTATCGCTGGCAAGCCAGCGCCTACAAGGGTTATTGCGGTTGGATCAGGCGGTTTCTTCTTTGCCCAACCAACGGTAGGTGATGCCACCGATCACTGCGCCAAGGATCGGCGCCAGCCAGAACAGCCACAGCTGCTGGATCGCCCAACCGCCGACAATCAGCGCAGGGCCGGTGCTGCGGGCCGGGTTGACCGAGGTGTTGGTGACCGGGATGGAGATCAGGTGGATCAGTGTCAGCCCCAGGCCAATGGCGATGGGTGCCAGGCCAGCCGGTGCGCGACGGTCAGTGGCGCCGAGGATGATCAGCACGAACATCGCGGTCATCACCAGTTCGGTGACAAACCCAGCCGCCATCGAATACCCGCCCGGCGAGTGTTCACCGTAGCCATTGGATGCCAGGCCCGAAGCCAGTTCAAAACCCGGCTTGCCGCTGGCAATGAAGTACAGCAGGCCCGCTGCCACTACGCCGCCAATGACTTGCGCGACGATATACGCTGGCATTTCCCTGGCCGAAAACCTGCCGCCGACCACCAGGCCCACGGTGACTGCCGGGTTGAGGTGGCAGCCGCTGATATGGCCAATGGCAAATGCCATGGTCAGTACGGTAAGCCCGAATGCCAGCGAGACACCCAGCAGGCCGATTCCGACATCGGGGAACGCTGCGGCCAGAACCGCACTCCCGCAACCACCCAACACCAGCCAAAACGTACCTAACCCTTCTGTAACGGAACGTTTGAACAGAGACATGAACGCGTCCTTCTAAATCAACTGGTCGGTGAGGCTTCCCTGCAGTCTGATGTCAGGGCCCTCCCTGGGCCCTGATTGCAGTACAGCAGGATTGTGATACACGGCCAGCGAGTTCGAAAAAACTGTCAGAATTGTTCGGAATTGATCGCGCGGTTAGTAGTCCAGAATCAGTCGATACCCACGAATCCTCCGGTCTGGTGCTGCCACAATCGCGAGTACAGGCCGCCATGTGCCAGCAATTGCGCATGGCTGCCACTTTCGGCGATCTGGCCTTTTTCCAGGACCACCAACCTGTCCATTCGAGCAATCGTGGACAGGCGGTGAGCGATGGCGATTACCGTCTTGCCTTGCATCAGGGTTTCCAGGCTTTCCTGGATGGCCGCTTCCACTTCCGAGTCCAGGGCCGAAGTGGCTTCGTCCATGATCAGGATCGGTGCATCCTTGAGCAGGACCCGGGCGATTGCGATGCGCTGGCGTTGCCCGCCGGAGAGTTTCACCCCGCGCTCACCCACATGGGCATCCAGGCCAATGCGGCCCTCGGCGTCCGACAGCAGCGGGATAAATTCATCGGCACGCGCCTTGCGAATCGCTTCCCAGAGCTCTTGGTCAGTGGCATCGGGTTTGCCGTACAGCAAGTTGTCGCGGATCGAGCGGTGCAGCAGCGAGGTGTCCTGGGTGATCATGCCGATGCGTTCGCGCAGGCTTTCCTGGGCCACTTCGGCGATGTCCTGGCCGTCGATCAGGATGCGTCCGCCTTGCAGGTCGTAGAGGCGCAGCAGCAGGTTGACCAGGGTCGACTTGCCGGCACCGGACGGGCCGATCAGGCCGATCTTTTCCCCTGGCTTGATCACCAGGTTCAGGCCACTGATGATGCCGCTGCTCTTGCCGTAGTGGAAATCCACCTGTTCGAAGCGCACTTCGCCGTGGGGCACGCGCAGGCGCGGGGCGTTCTCGCGGTCGATTACCGCCAGGGGCTGGGCGATGGTTTTCAGGCCGTCCTGGACCATGCCGATGTTCTCGAAAATGCCATTGACCACCCACATGATCCAGCCCGACATGTTGACGATGCGGATCACCAGGCCGGTCGCCAGGGCGATGGCGCCGACCGAGATCAGCGATTGCGTCCACAGCCACAGGGCCAGGCCGGTGGTGGTGACGATCAGCAGGCCGTTCATGGTCGTGATGACCACGTCCATGCTGGTGACCACGCGGCTGGCCAGCTGGGTTTTTTCGGTCTGCTCGATGATCGCTTCCTTGGCGTACTCCTGCTCGGACTGGGTGTGGGCGAACAGCTTCAAGGTGGTGATATTGGTGTAGCCATCGACGATGCGCCCCATCAATTTGGAGCGCGCCTCGGAGGAAATCACCGAGCGTTCCTTGACCCGTGGCACGAAGTAGCGCAGCGCCAGGCTGTAGGCAATGATCCAGGTGACCAGCGGGATCATCAGGCGCCAGTCGGCCTCGGCGAACAGCACCAGGGAACTGATGGCATAGATCGCCACGTGCCAGATGGCATCGACGGCGGCCACGGCCGAATCACGCAGCGAATTGCCGGTCTGCATGATGCGCTGGGCAATGCGCCCGGCAAAATCGTTCTGGAAGAAGTTCAGGCTCTGCTTGAGCACATAGCTGTGGTTCTGCCAGCGGATCAGGCTGGTCATGCCGGGGCTGATGGTCTGGTGCACCAGCAGGTCGTGCAGGGCGCCGAAGATCGGGCGCAGCAGCAGGGCGACCACGGCCATCCAGATCAACTCGGTGGCGTGGATCTGGAAGAAATTGGCCGGCGGCGTGCCCTGGGCCAGGTCAATGATGCGGCTCAGGTAGCTGAACAGCGCCACCTCGATCAGCGCGCCGATCAGGCCCACCACCAGCAGCGCGGCAAAGCACGGCCAGACCTGGCGCAGGTAATAGAGGTAGAAGGGCAGGACTTTATCGGGAGGTGCCGCGCTGGGAGCGTCGCGGAAGATATCGATCAGTTGTTCAAAACGACGATAGAGCATTAGGTCTGACGCCCGCCGGGCGGGCTCTCCTTGTTGAATACGCGCGCGGCCTTGTGGGCGGCGCGCGGAACTCCTGTCGATCAGTCGATGATTTTGGCCGACTTGATAAGCACAGGATCGATGGGCACGTTTTGCATGCCTTGCTTGGTGGTGGTCTGCGAGTTGACGATCTGGTCCACCACGTCCATGCCACTGACGACTTTGGCGAAGACTGCGTAACCGGCATCGCGACCTGGGTCGAGGAAGGCATTGTCGGCAACGTTGATGAAGAACTGGCTGGTGGCCGAGTTGGGGTTGGAGGTCCGGGCCATCGACAAGCTGCCACGCACGTTATGCAGGCCGTTGCTGGCTTCGTTGCGGATAGGGTCCTTGGTGTCTTTCTGGACCATTTGCGAGGTGAAGCCACCGCCCTGGACCATGAAGCCTGGAATCACACGGTGAAAAATGGTGTTGGTATAAAAACCACTCTTCACGTATTCCAGGAAGTTCTTGCTGGAGATCGGCGCCTTGACCGGGTCCAGTTCGATTTCGATTTTGCCAAAGCTGGTGTCCAGCAAGACATGCGGTGCCTTGGCGTCCGCCGCCATCAGGTTGGCAGCAAACAGAACAGAACCGGCAAAAACGGCGATTTTTTTCAGCATGGGTCAGTGATCCTGGGAAGTGGTTTGGACGGTCTTGAGAAAATCGAGCAGGGTTGTATTGAAGGTCTCGGGTTGGTCCAGCGGTGTCGCGTGACGTGAGTCCGCAATCACTACCAACCGCGCATCAGGCAGCAGTTTTACATAGATTTGTTTTTGCGCCACCGGGGTGTAGTCGTGGTCGGCGCTGATGACCAGGGTTGGACAGGTAATCCGCGAAAGTCGTTCCTGCACCCCCCAGCCCACAATCGCATCGAAGCTGGCGAGGTAAGCACGTTTGTCGTTTTTTGCCCAGCGTTCGGTCATCTTGCGCCGCAGGTCGGCCTGTGAGGGCTTGGGGAACAACCGGTCGCCAAGCGCCTTGCCGATGGTATTCAAGCTCAGCACGCGCGCCAGGCTCCAGCGCTTGGCCCATTGCCAATAATCATCGGCGCTGCGCACCTTGACCTCGGGCGTGCTGTTGACGATGCACAGGCTTTTGAGCAACTGCGGTTGGTCGACCGCCAGTTGGAAGGCGATCATCCCGCCCATCGACAGGCCCACCACATGGGCGGCGGGCAGTTGCAGGTGTTCGATCAGCGCCACCAGGTCGGCGGTAAAACCGGCGATGCTGTAGCGCTCCCGGGGCTTGTCGGAGCGCCCGTGACCGCGCACATCCAGCACCACCAGGCGGTAATGCCGGGACAATACCGGGATTTGCAGTTCCCAATCCTGGCAACTGGAGCCCAGGCCGTGGATCAGGATCAGTGGCTCGCCGTGGCCGTATTCCTCGTAATGCAGGGTGCAGCCTTCATGTTCGAAATAGGCCATCGGTGAACTCCGTGTCAGGCTTGCCGGGGAGCGGCAAAGGGTGCGTCCAGCGGTGCGGTGTCGAAGGTGCGCAGCAGTTCGACGAGAATCTGCGTGGCCGGGCCCAGGGGCTTGTCCTTGTTCGAGTACAGGTAGAACGTCGGGTGGCGGCTGGCGCCTTGCTCCAGGGGCAGTTGCTTGAGCACACCCTCCTTGAGTTCGCGCTCGATCATGTGCCGGGGCAGCCAGGCAAACCCCAGGCCGCTGCCGACGAAGGTGGCGGCGGTGGCCAGGCTGCCCACGGTCCAGCGCTGTTCGGCGCCGAGCCAGCCGACGTCCCGCGGTTGCTGGCGACCGGAGTCGCGGATCACCACTTGCATCTGGCTTTCCAGGTCCTGGAAGCTCAATTCGCGGTTGAGCCGGTGCAACGGATGTTCGGGGTGGGCCACGGCGACAAATTCCACGTCGCTCATTTCCGTGCCCAGGTAGCCGGGGATGCTGAAGCCGCTGATCGCCAGGTCGGCCACGCCTTCGATCAGCAGTTCCTCGACACCCGACAGCACTTCTTCGCGCAGGCGCACACGGCAGCCACGGCTTTGCGGCATAAAGGCGGTGAGGGCGCGTACCAGGCGGGCGTTGGGGTAGGCGGCATCGACTACCAGGCGTACTTCGGCTTCCCAGCCTTGTTCCATATGGTGGGCCAGGTCTTCCAGTTGGCTGGCGTTTTTCACCAGTTGCCGGGAGCGGCGCAACAGTACTTCGCCGGCGTCGGTGAGTACGGCCTTGCGCCCATCGATGCGCAACAGGGGCACGCCCAGTTGGTCTTGCATGCGGGCCACGGTGTAGCTCACCGAGGATTGCGAGCGGTGCAGCACTTCGGCCGCCTGGGCGAAGCCGCCATGGTCGACCACGGCTTGCAACGTGCGCCATTGATCAAGGGTCACGCGGGGCGCTTTCAAGATGAGCTCCTCTTGTCCTAAGCTGGCGGTCCTTATTGGAGACTGCCGAATGAGAAAATTCTGTTGTGTAGTGCTGGCATTGTTGCCGTTGAGCGCGTTTGCCTATCCGATCGACGTGTCAAAGTCGATCAAGGGGGTCAGCATCGATTACAACGCCTCCGATGTGGACGGCGATATCAGCTCCATCCAGCTCAGTAACTTTGGCAGCAATGACGCTGCGTGTACGGTCGCGTTTACCAATGGCCCGGAGCCAGCGCGGGTGCGCAAGGTCACGGTCCCCGCCGGCAAAAGCACCAACACCACGGTCAAGTTCAGCCGCGCGATTATCAAGATGCGGATCAAGCTGACCTGCGAACCCAAGTAAGGTGCTGCGGAGCACTGACGATGCTCCGCTTATAAACAACTTTATAGATGGGTTATAGCAGTTTTTTGCGCTTTTTTATCGAACGGGCTCTGTTTAACCTTCACTCCATCGACTTACAGCAATTACCGATGGAGCTTACAAAGCCATGTCCAACGTTCTGATCATCGAAAGCAGCGCCCGCCAGCAGGACTCTATCTCCCGCCAGTTGACCCAACAGTTCATCAGCCAATGGCAGGCGGCCCACCCGGCCGATCAGATCACCGTGCGCGACCTGGCTGTCAACCCGGTGCCGCACCTGGACGCGAACCTGCTGGGTGGCTGGATGAAGCCGGTCGAGCAGCGCAGTAGCGACGAGCAGGCTTCCCTGGATCGTTCCAACCACCTGACCGACGAGTTGCTGGCCGCCGATGTGCTGGTGATGGCCGCGCCGATGTACAACTTCGCCATCCCCAGCACCCTCAAGGCCTGGCTTGACCATGTGCTGCGTGCCGGCGTGACCTTCAAGTACACCGCCACCGGCCCCCAGGGCCTGTTGACCGGCAAGCGCGCCTTTGTGCTGACCGCCCGTGGTGGCATCCACACCGGCGCGAGCAGCGATCACCAGGAACCGTATCTGCGCCAGGTCATGGGGTTTATCGGCATCCATGACGTGACCTTCATTCATGCCGAAGGGGTGAACCTGGGTGGCGATTTCCAGGAAAAGGGCGTGAACCATGCCAAGGCCCTGCTGGCACAAGTTGCCTGAAGCGTTAATCGCCAGATAATCGCGCGATGTTTTTATAGCTCCACGCAACCCTTCAAGTACGCGTATCGAACCTCCCTTTGCGCTCGTTGCTCCTGAGTGCTCCTGCCCGACTGGCGCTTTAGCGAGGTCGGGTTTTTTTTGCCCCGAGTTTCGCCCCGCCGTGAAAGACGCTAATGTCGCGCCCATTCAAATATGAGGCGCACATGGGCTACTTACTGATTGTCACCCTGATCCAGGCGTTTTCCTTCAGCTTGATCGGCGAATACCTGGCCGGTCATGTCGACAGCTACTTCGCCGTGCTGGTGCGTGTGCTGCTGGCTGGGTTGGTGTTTATCCCCCTGACCCGCTGGCGCTCGGTGGAGCCTGCGTTCATGCGCGGCATGCTGCTGATCGGCGCGTTGCAGTTCGGCGTGACCTACGTGTGCCTGTATTTGAGCTTTCGCGTGTTGACGGTGCCGGAGGTGCTGCTGTTCACCATCCTCACGCCGTTGCATGTGACCCTGATCGAAGACGCGCTGAACCGGCGCTTCAACCCCTGGGCGCTGATCGCCGCGCTGGTGGCGGTAGCGGGGGCGGCGGTGATCCGTTTTGACCAGATCAACCCGGACTTCTTCATGGGCTTTTTGCTGCTGCAACTGGCCAACTTCACCTACGCCGCTGGGCAAGTGCTGTATCGGCGCCTGGTGGCGCGGCACCCGAGCGACCTGCCGCACTACCGGCGCTTTGGCTACTTCTATTTGGGAGCGTTGGCGGTGGTATTGCCGGCGTTCCTGCTGTTCGGCAAGGCCAACTTCCTGCCCGAAGCGCCGTTGCAATGGGGTGTGCTGCTGTTTCTTGGCCTGGTCAGCACCGCCTTGGGTTTGTACTGGTGGAACAAGGGCGCGTGCCTGGTCAATGGCGGCACCCTGGCGGTGATGAACAACCTGCATGTGCCGGTGGGGTTGCTGCTGAATCTGCTGATCTGGAATCAGCATGAGCCGCTGGGGCGGTTGTTCCTGGGCGGGGCGGTGATTGTGGCGGCAGTGTGGATCAGCCGGTTGGGGATTCGCCCGGCGCCACTCTGCCGGCAATGATCGTTCCCAAGGTGGGAGCGGGCTTGCCCGCGATAGCGGACGATCAGTAACAGATGTGTTGACTGACCCACCACTATCGCGGGCAAGCCCGCTCCCACAGGGGCGCTGCTTCGCGCCTGGTTAGAGCGTAGCCTTCTCCGGCGCCGGCAAATGGCTGGCACCCAACACCGCCGGCAGTACTCCGGCCCGCAGGTCGTTGCCACTCGGTTGCTGGTACAGGCTCAAGCCAAACTCCGGCAGCACCGCCAGCAGGTAGTCGAAAATATCCCCCTGGATCCGCTCGTAATCCGCCCACGCCGTGGTGCGGGTGAAGCAGTAGATTTCCAGCGGCACGCCCTGGGAGGTGGTCTGCATCTGGCGCACCATGCAGGTCATGTTCGGCTGGATATCCGGATGGCTCTTCAGATAAGCCAGGGCATAGGCACGGAAGGTGCCCAGGTTGGTCATGCGCCGGCGGTTGGCCGACAGTTGCGCGCTGTGGCCCTGGGCTTCGTTCCAGGCTTTCAATTCTGCCTGTTTGCGGCTGATGTAGTCGGTCAGCAGGTGGACCTGGGTCATCCGCACTTCTTCATCGTCACGCAGGAAACGCACGCCGGCCGCGTCGATAAACAGGCTGCGCTTGATCCGCCGCCCGCCCGAGGCCTGCATGCCGCGCCAGTTCTTGAAAGACTCGGACATCAAGCGCCAGGTGGGGATCGAGACGATGGTCTTGTCGAAGTTCTGCACCTTGACCGTATGCAAGGTGATGTCCACCACGTCGCCATCGGCGCCGACCTGGGGCATTTCGATCCAGTCGCCGACTCGCAGCATGTCGTTGCTGGTCAATTGCACGCTGGCGACAAACGACAACAAGGTGTCCTTGTACACCAACAGGATCACCGCCGACATCGCACCCAACCCCGACAGCAGCAACAGCGGCGAGCGGTCGATCAAGGTTGCGACGATGATGATCGCGCCAAACACGAACAACACCATTTTCGCCAGTTGCACATAGCCCTTGATCGAGCGCGTGCGGGCATGTTCGGTGCGGGCGTAGATATCCAGCAGGGCGTTGAGCAGGGCGCTCATGGCCAATACCTGGAACAGGATGGTGAACGCCAGCGCCACGTTGCCGATGAACAGCGCGCTGGTCTTGCTCAATTCCGGCACCAGGTGCAGGCCGAACTGGATCACCAGCGACGGCGTCATCTGTGCCAGGCGGTGGAAGACTTTGTTGTGGCGCAGGTCATTGAGCCAATGCAGGGCAGGTTGGCGGCCGAGCAACTTGACGGCATGCAGGATCAGGTAGCGTGCCACCCGTCCGACCAGCAGGGCCACCACCAACAGCACCAGCAAAGCCAGGCTTGAATGCAGCAGCGGGTGTTGGTCCAAGGCACCCCAGAGGTCTTGGACGTTGAGCCAGAGCTGTTTGATATCCATGGTTTAACGCGATTCTTCTGTAAGACATGACGGGGCGATTAGAGCATTTAAGTGCTGCAAAGTTGTGCAGGCAGACAAATCACCTGACAAAAAACCACCTGATTGGCCCACTTCGCGTAAAGAAACTCGGCCTGAGCGCCCGAAACCGTTACCCTATGCAGCTGATTTTTTGTATTTCTTCGAGGTAGCACCCGTGTTTTCCCAATTCGCCCTGCACGAACGCCTGCTCAAAGCCGTGGCCGAGCTTAAATTTGTCGAGCCTACGCCTGTGCAAGCAGCGGCCATCCCGCTCGCGCTCCAAGGGCGTGACCTGCGGGTGACGGCTCAAACCGGGAGTGGCAAGACCGCCGCTTTCGTCCTGCCGATCCTCAATCGCCTGATCGGCCCGGCCAAGGTCCGCGTCAGCATCAAGACCCTGATCCTGCTGCCTACCCGCGAACTGGCCCAGCAGACCTTGAAGGAAGTGGAGCGCTTCTCGCAGTTCACTTTCATCAAGTCCGGCCTGATCACCGGTGGCGAAGACTTCAAGGTGCAGGCCGCCATGCTGCGCAAGGTCCCGGATATCCTGATCGGCACCCCAGGGCGGATGATCGAGCAATTGAACGCCGGCAACCTGGACCTCAAGGAAGTCGAAGTGCTGGTGCTCGACGAAGCCGACCGCATGCTCGACATGGGCTTTGCCGACGATGTGCAGCGCCTGGTCGAAGAATGCGTCAACCGCCAGCAGACCATGCTGTTCTCCGCCACCACTGGCGGTTCGACCCTGCGCGAGATGGTCGCCAAGGTCCTGAACAACCCCGAGCACCTGCAGGTCAATAACGTCAGCGACCTGAACTCGACTACCCGTCAGCAGATCGTCACCGCTGACCACAATGTGCACAAAGAGCAGATCCTTAACTGGCTGCTGGCCAACGAGACCTATCAGAAGGCCATCGTGTTCACCAACACCCGGGCCATGGCTGACCGTATCTACGGGCGCCTGGTGGCTCAGGAGTACAAGGCGTTTGTGTTGCACGGTGAGAAGGACCAGAAGGACCGCAAGCTCGCCATCGACCGCCTCAAGCAGGGCGGCGTGAAGATCCTGGTGGCCACCGACGTCGCCGCGCGCGGCCTGGACGTCGAAGGCCTGGACATGGTGATCAACTTCGATATGCCACGCAGCGGCGACGAGTATGTGCACCGTATCGGCCGTACCGGGCGTGCCGGCAACGATGGCCTGGCCATCTCGCTGATCTGCCATGGCGACTGGAACCTGATGTCGAGCATCGAGCGCTACCTCAAGCAGTCGTTCGAGCGCCGCACCATCAAGGAAGTCAAAGGCACCTACACCGGGCCGAAGAAGGTCAAGGCTTCGGGCAAGGCCGTGGGCGTGAAGAAGAAAAAGGTCGACGCCAAGGGCGACAAGAAGAAAACCGGCGCCAAGTCGCCGACCAAGCGCAAGATCGCCAACCGGCCGAAGACCGACAACCTGTCGTTGGTCAGCAAGGACGGCATGGCGCCGCTCAAGCGCCGCAAGCCAGAAGCGCCGGCTGCCGAGTAATACGCCAGCGCACTAAAAAACCGGACAATGTCCGGTTTTTTTATGCCCTCAGTTTTTCGCCTTGGCCGCCGCTTCCTTCAACTCCTTGAGCCGCGCCTCGATCAACTGGCACTTGTCCGGAAACTTCGCGCTTTCGGTGTCCAGGTCCATCTGCTGCAGTTCGTCGTTGATTTCCTTGGCCTTGGTCGGGTTCTGCTGGGTGAGGGTGCTGACCTCCTTGGCCAGTTGTTCGCGTTTTTGCGTGGCTTCTTCCGGGGTACAGGCCCAGGCGGGCAAGGCGCTCAACAGGGTGGCGGCGACAGCCAGTTGCATCAGGGTTTTCATGGGGTAGACCTCCTTGGCGGTGATACCCGGTTGAGGGCACCGGCCGGCGAAAAGTTCAGTGCAATCACGCCCGTCGACCCGGCTGAACGGTGCCCGCACCCACAGGTCACAACCTTTGAAGGCAGCCAGCCGGTGTGCCTGCAGGAGGATTGAGGATGAGCACTTACAATTGGGATCTGATCGAACGTCTGTTGCATGAAGTGCAAAACGGCGAGGGCAGCTTTGCCCCGCGCAAATATGCCGAACAGGAAGCCGCCGAGAAGGCCACGGCCGGCGAGTTCAACGGTGACCTTGATGCGCTGAAAAAGACTGCCGCCGACTACGAGGCATTGTTGTTCAAGCGCGGCTTTATCGAGTCCCGGCCCGAGGATGAGGGCGGCAACGGTGAGAACTTCATTTTGACGCCGCTGGGTGCGCGGCTGCTGGCGCTGATCGACAGCTCCATCCCGGGTAACAATCATCCGCGCCAGGTGCTGGACGAGCAGGCTGACGCGCTGGACCCGGCGACGTTCGAGGTGGTGGCCTCCAAGGCGCAGATCGCCTGAGCACTCGCAAACTGTCAAATAGGTAATCTGGCGCTAAGCCAACTGACAGGCGCCGGTCCCTACTCTGCGGTCATTCAATTGACGGGAATGGAATCGGCATGCACCCCAACACTTCTCGACGAACCTTCGTCAAAGGCTTGGCTGCGGCCGGCCTGCTGGGCGGCGCAGGCCTGTGGCGGCCACCGGTCTGGGCCCTGGCCAGCCCCGGGGAGCCGGGTGTGCTGGCGGGCCGCGAGTTCGAGCTGTCTATCGGCCAGACTGCGGTCAATATCACCGGCCACGTGCGCACCGCGCTGACGATCAACGGCAGCCTGCCGGGCCCGCTGCTGCGCTGGCGTGAAGGCGATACCGTGACCCTGCGCGTGCGCAATCGCCTGGCGCAGCCGACGTCGATCCACTGGCACGGGATTATCCTGCCGGCCAATATGGATGGCGTGCCGGGCCTGAGTTTCAAGGGGATCGAGCCGGGCGGGGTGTATGTCTACCAGTTCAAGGTCAACCAGCACGGCACCTACTGGTATCACAGCCACTCCGGGTTCCAGGAGCAACAAGGGGTCTATGGCCCGCTGGTGATCGATCCGCGGGAGCCGGAACCCTTCACCTACCAGCGCGACTATGTGGTGATGCTCACGGACTGGACCGATGAAGATCCCGCCAGCCTGATGAAGACGCTGAAGAAACAGTCCGATTACTACAACTTCCATAAACCCACCGTGGGCGACTTCATCAAGGATGTGGCCGACAAGGGCTGGTCGGCCACCGCTGCCGATCGTCTGATGTGGGCGCAAATGAAGATGAATCCCACGGACTTGGCGGATGTCAGCGGCGCGACCTACACCTTCTTGATGAACGGCCAGCCACCTGCGCAAAACTGGACCGGGCTGTTTCGCGCCGGTGAGAAGATCCGTCTGCGGTTGATCAATGGTTCGGCCATGACCTACTTCGATGTGCGTATTCCGGGCCTGAAGATGACGGTGGTGGCTGCCGATGGCCAGCCGGTAAAACCGGTCAGTGTGGACGAGTTGCGCATCGCCGTGGCCGAGACCTACGACGTGCTCGTCGAACCGAGCGCCGCCGCCTACACCCTGTTCGCCCAATCCATGGACCGCACCGGCTACGCCAGCGGCACTCTCAGCCGCCAGCCGGGCTTGCGGGCGCCGGTTCCCGCGCTGGACCCGCGCCCCTGGTTGACCATGGACGACATGGGCATGGGCGGCATGGATCACGGTGCCACGGGGGCTATGCCTGGCATGGACCACAGTGCGATGCCCGGTATGGGCCACGGCGCAATGGCAGGGATGGCGATGCCGATGCAAGGCCACCCGGCCAGCGAAACCAATAACCCGCTGGTGGACATGCAGGCCATGAGCACCTCACCCAAGCTCGATGATCCGGGTATGGGCCTGCGCAACAACGGGCGCAGGGTCCTGACCTATGCCGACTTGCGCAGCAGCTTTGCCGACCCCGATGGCCGCGAACCCGGCCGTACCATCGAGTTGCACCTGACCGGGCATATGGAGAAGTTCGCCTGGTCCTTCGACGGGGTGAAGTTCTCCGATGCCGAGCCGCTGCGGCTGACCTATGGCGAGCGCGTGCGGCTGGTGCTGGTCAACGACACCATGATGACCCACCCCATCCATCTGCATGGCATGTGGAGCGACCTGGAAGACGAAAACGGCCAGTTCATGGTGCGCAAACACACCATCGATATGCCGCCAGGTTCCCGCCGCAGCTACCGGGTGACGGCCGATGCCCTGGGGCGCTGGGCCTTCCACTGTCATCTGCTGTACCACATGGAAATGGGCATGTTCCGTGAAGTCCGGGTGCAAGAGTGAGGAGCCGAGCATGAACTCTCTATTTCGCCGCGTTGCGCTGCTGATTACGACATTCGCCCCCGTAGCGCTGGCAACCGCTCAAACCATGGACCACAGCCAGATGCACGGTATGACGCCGCCCAGCCAGAGCCGCACGCCGATCCCGGTGTTGACCGACGCAGACCGTGCAGCGGTCTACAACGCACCGGGTGGGCACAAGGTGCATGACAGCGGTCTCAACTCGTTGTTTGTCATCAATCAGTTGGAATGGCAGGGCTCCGACGATGGCAATGCCCTGGGGTGGGATGTCAACGGCTGGGTGGGCGGCGATGTTGATCGCCTGTGGTTGCGCACCGAGGGCGAGCGCGCCAAGGGCAAGACCGAAAAGGCCGAGGTCCAGGCGTTATGGGGGCACGCTATCAGCCCCTGGTGGGATGTGGTGGCCGGTATGCGCCAGGACTTCAAGCCAGGCGACAGTCAGACGTGGGCGGCCTTCGGCCTGCAAGGCATGGCCCTGTATAACTTTGAAGCCGAGGCCACGCTGTTTGTCGGCGAAGGCGGCCAGAGCGCCGCGCGTCTGGAAGGTGACTACGACATTTTGCTGACCAACCGGCTGGTCTTGCAGCCCACCGCCGAGGCCAACTTCTATGGGAAAAACGACCCCGGGCGTGGGATCGGTTCCGGCCTGGCAGACACCGAACTCGGGGTGCGGCTGCGCTACGAAATCCGCCGCGAGTTTGCCCCTTATGTCGGCGTGACCTGGAATCGCGCCTATGGCCAGACGGCCGAATACGCCAGGGATGAGGGCGAGGACCGCAGTGAAGTGCGCTGGGTCCTGGGCGTGCGCCTGTGGTTCTGAGGGCGCTGCAGTCGCCTAGGCCGCGCTGCCCTTGAGGCACTTGAGTGACTGGAAGTCGCTGCGCACCTTATCGATCCGCTGCACCAGCTTCTGGCGTTGCTGCACGGTGCTTTCGGCCATCAAGTCCACCAGCAGGCTGCGGGCCGCCGCTTCGGTCTGGGCATAGGCCTGGCGATAGTCCGCCGTCCACAGGCTTTCACGGTCCACCAGCAGTTGCTCCATCTTGCGCGGGAAATCGCTACTGGCCCGTTGATTGACTGCTGCGATGAACTGCGCCTGCCAATGGGCGCGGTTGCCGATCCATTGCTGGTTCTGCGCACCGAGGGCGGTGGACCAGGCCCGCACACGCTCCTGCTGGCTGGTGCTCAACGGGCCAAGCCAGGCATTCAGGCGTTCGCTCATGCGCTCGCTGCGGTCCTTGATCTGCTGTTCCAAGGGCGGCTTGAGGTATTCGTCCTGGCGTTTGCGCAGGTCCTTGGCCAGCGCTTGATCCATCTCGCGCACCTGCTGCTCATCCAGCCCGCGCAGCAACTCGATGGCTGACGGGGTGATCTGCCGGGCGACGTCGGCGATTGCCAGCTTGGCTTCGAGGGTGCGGGTTTGCAGGGCGGCATCGCTGACTTGATGGTTGTCGACCATCTGTTGCAGGCGGTCGAGCCAGTCCAGGTAGCCGGGCAATTGGGTGGTGCAGTGCCAGGCCAGGTGTTCCTTGAGGGTGTCGTTGAACCAGCTTTTCTGCCCGGCGTTCATGTCCAGGTAGTCGTTGAGGGTCCAGGGGATGATCACATCGAGATTGCGATAGGCCAGACCCACGCGATTGCAGCCGGCCAGCAGGACGCTCAGGGCCAGCAAGGCCACCAGGATTCTTAACCGACGCAGCATGGGCGAGTCCTTGCACAGACCAGGGATGTTTATCTGAACCCGCCGGGGGCGTGACAGTTCAGCCCATCAATAAAACGACCGCTCGGCCTTTAGGGTCAACAGGCCATCACATTGCGAATTGTGTCCGGAGTAGGCCGAGCAGTCGCTGCCGTTGAGGCTGGAGTCGCTGTAGATCAGGTCCAGGTCCATGCCCATCCATGGCCGCGAGAATTTCACCGACCAGTCGCTGAAGCTGCGGATTGAGCCGCCCTCCACCGAGGCTGGGGCGCCCAACTGATGAGTGGTGTACTTCATGCTCACGCCAATGCCGAAGGGTTGGGTCCCGCCCAGGTCGGCAAACAGGGTGCTGTCGCGCCGGTCGGGGTCGTTGCCCAGTGACACGCCAAACCGATTGCCCAGCAGGTTCAGGCCGCCGTAGAACTCCTGGCTGTCGAGGGGGCTGAGCTTGGGGTAGCTGTAGTGAATCATCCCCAGCTCATAGCCCAGGGTCTGGTCGAACGGGCGCTTGAAGCCCATGTAGGAATCGACTTCGAGGTTGCTGGCGGGCGACAGGCCCATGCTCGGTGAAAACTGGCCGAAATACAGGCCGCTGGCGTGGGTGAGGTCGAGGCCGCCGTGGAACGAGTTGCTGCCCGGAGCGGTGGGTTTGACCAGGCCCTGGGCCATGCTGCGGCTGGGGGTGGTTCCCAGTTTCAAGTCGAAGTCGCCCAGTTCACGCTGGAAAACCTGCGCTTGGGCGAGGGGGCTGGCGAGCAGGGCGCTGACCAGGAATATGCAGGGCTTGAGCATGCGTCACTCCATGAAAAGCGAGGAGCAGTAACCGAAGGAATCGGGCAAACGCCCGTTCTAGAGGTGTGCAAGCATACCGGCGAAAGTCCGGGGTTGAGGCCCGTTCGTCGATTGGCGCAGTTGAATGTGTGTCAGGGGGAGGTTGCTTGCTCTAGTCCTAGCGCCTTGATGGCAAGGCGCTTAGGGACCAGGTGGGGTGCGTAGGCGGCTGCGCGCTTACTTTTTACCCAGGGTGATCTGCTTGGACGGGCCGAAAGTCTGGCCGCTCACGCCCTTGGCGATCTGCTGGATTTCGCCACCGGACTTGAGGAACGCGGCGATTTGGTTGTTGATCGATTCGCTGGTTTCAACGGCGGGAGCTGGCTTTGCTTTGCTGTTGGATGCTTTTACGCGCATGGCGGCCACTAACCTGTAGAAAATTAACTTGGCCAGGCATCGTACATGAAAAGCTTGACAATTGCTTGGTAAATATCTCCCAGGAATAAGCTGCGCTATTATAAAAGCCCGAAGTTGGTCTTTGATCGAAGGCCCTAACTCGCTGTTTTAAATAGAAACCATGGGTAAAAATAGCACCTGGCCATTGCTGCTCAGCTCGGGCTTGACCTGACGAGCGGGACAATTGCCCACAACTGCCCGGCAAACCCGCGATTTTTCAGGGTTGCGCGCCCGGACACGGGACCGCCGCCTTCAACTCGGGTAGAATGCCGCCCACGCAATGAGGGTATTGGAAATGGCTTTAGTCGGGCGCTACAACAGTTTGCAAGTGGTTAAACACACTAACTTTGGTTTGTATCTGGACGGTGCGCAAGATGGCGAAATCCTCTTGCCCAATCGTTATATTCCCAAAGATATTCCCAGTGAAGATGAAGACTGGCTTAACGTTTTTATTTATCTGGACAGCGATGACAAACTTATCGCCACCACTGAAAAACCAAAAGTGCAGGTGGGTGAGTTTGCCAGCCTGAAAGTGGTCGAAGTCAACAGTATCGGGGTGTTCCTCGACTGGGGCCTGCCCAAGGACCTGCTGCTGCCTTACTCCGAGGAAAAGCGCCAACTGACCGCCGGTGAATACTGTGTGGTGCACGTCTACCTCGACAAACACACCAAGCGCATCACCGCCACCGCGCGCCTGGACCGTTACCTGGACAAGACGCCGGCCAACTACACCGTGGGCCAGGAAGTCGACTTGCTGGTTGCCGAAGCCACTGATATGGGCTTCAAGGCAATTATCAACAACAAGCACTGGGGCCTGATCCACAAGAACGAAGTGTTCAAGTTCCTGCGTCCGGGCAAGGAAGAGAAGGGCTTCATCAAGGAAATCCGCGCCGACGGCAATATCAGCCTGAGCCTGCAGCCGGTCGGCGAGCAAGCGGCGTCCAGCCTGAACTCGAAGATCCTCGCCAAGTTGCGTGAAAACAACGGCAGCCTGCCGGTCAGCGACAAGAGCGATCCGACCGTGATCAGCAACTTGTTTGGCGTGAGCAAGGGCAACTTCAAGAAGGCCATTGGTGCGCTGTATAAGCAGGGTCAGATCGTGATTCATGCCGATCGCATTGAACTAAGCTGACTGCAAGCTGCTCTTGGGTGGGAGTCGCTATCGCCGGCAAGCCGGCTCCTACAGTAGGTTGTCGCCATGGGCAAAAAAGTCGTGTTTGCTTACCTCGGTACGTTATTGGCTTTTTTGGTGCTCGATGGCCTCTGGCTTGGCGTGTTGATGGGGCCGACCTACAAGGCTTTGCTGGGACCGCTGATGCTTGAACAACCGCGATGGCTGCCGGCGGCGCTGTTCTACTTCCTTTATGTATTGGGCTGTGTAGCCTTTGTGGTGGTGCCGGCGCTGGCCAGTGGTGGCTGGCAACGGGCAGCCCGCCTGGGCGCGTTGCTCGGGTTGGTCGCCTATGGCACCTATGACCTGAGCAACTGGGCGACCTTGCAAGGTTGGTCTGCGGGCCTCGCATTGATGGACATGGCGTGGGGCACCTGCCTCACGGCGGCCTGTTGTTCGTTGGGGTACGGGGCGGCGCGCCGCGTCAGCGGCTGACCCGCGCGCGGCAATCAATCAGTGCCCGGGCAGGTCGAAGCAGCAATGCGCCGGCCAGTATCAGGCCGCTGCCCGCCACCATCAGCGCCGGTTGCAAGCCGCCGCTCAGGTGACTGCTTAACGAGGCCAGCAACGGCCCACTCAACTGGCCCAGGGCAAAGCACGCCGTCAGCAACCCCGTGCCGCGTTGCGCCGCGTGGGGCGCGATTTCCCGCAGGCGTTGCATCACCAGTTGCATGCACGCCAGGAACGGCAGCCCGCAGAGCACGACGCCCAGGGCCAAACCCACGCCATTGCCCAACAAACACGCGAAGACGCCAGCCGCTTGCAGCCATAGTGTGGCCATCAACCAGTAGCGCGTGGTGTCGGGGTTGGGCTTGCGCAGGCTGACCAGCAACACGCCCAGGGCCGCCGCCAAGCCAAAGCATGGCCAGAACAGGTCTGCCTGCCAGGCGCCCTGGAACTGCGCGCTGGCCATTTGCGAGAGGAAGGTGGCGGGAATGATGTAGCCCAGGCCATACAGCAGGTAAACCCAGCCCAGATGCGCGATGCTGGCGTTGCGCCCGGCAGCGGCGCTGCTTTGTAGCTCCCCCCTGTGCGGCTTGGGCAGCAATGGCAGGATCACCAGCAACATGCCCAGAGCGACCACGCCATACACCAGCCACAGCGTCGCCGAATCCTTGCCCAGCAGGTTGGAGGCCAGTGCCAGCAATCCCGTCAGCAGGATCCCCAGCCCCGGCCCGGCAAACACCAATGCGCCCAGCCGCGGGCGCCCGGCGGCAATCGCCAGGGGTTGGCTCAGGCCGGTAATCATCACCAGCACCCAGGCGCTGGCCACGCCCGTGCCAAAGCGCAGCAGCAGGTGCGACCAGAAGCCGTTGGCCCAGAACGACGCCAGGGTCAGCAGCACACACAACCACAACCCGCCGAGCAACCGCCCGCGTATGTGGTGATGACTGCGCGCGAACATCGAGTCCACGGCCCCCACGAAGTAGCCCAAGTAGTTGGCTGCGGCGATCAGCCCGGCCTCGGTCAGGTCGATTTGCCCTTCGCTGAGCAAGTGCGGCATCTGTGGGGTAAGGGCGAAGCGGCCAATGCCCATGGCCATCATCAGGGCGATAAAACTGGCGAGTAAACGGATCAGGGGAGACATGGGGCACCTTCCTGCAGAAGCGATGACCCCAGGTTAAGGTGGATTGTTGTTCAGTAAAAATGAATAATACTGAGCAACTTGTTCAGTTAAGGAGAATGGTCGTGGAGTTCAGCCAATTGCGTATTTTCCAGGCCGTGGCCGAGGAGGGCTCCATCACCCGTGCTGCAGAGCGTCTGCACCGGGTGCCGTCGAACCTCTCGACCCGGCTCAAGCAAATGGAAGAGCAATTGGGTGTCGAGTTGTTCGTGCGCGAGCGCCAGCGCCTGCAACTGTCGCCCGCGGGCAAGGTGCTGCTCGACTACAGCACGCGGCTGTTGGCCCTGCATGATGAAGCGCACGGCGCCGTGCAGGGCGGGCAGCCGGCCGGGGACTTTGTGCTGGGCAGCATGTACAGCACCGCCGCGATCCATTTGCCAAAACTGCTGGCGCGCTATCACAAGGCTTACCCGATGGTGAACCTGCAAGTGCAGTCGGCGCCCAGTGGCGAGCTGCTCGAGGGCCTGATCACCGGGCGCCTGGATGCGGCATTGGTGGATGGCCCGCTGGCGTTGGCGACCCTGGATGGTGTGCCATTGTGCGAGGAACGTTTGCTGCTGATTTGCGAGGCGGACCACCCACCGGTACGCGGCCCGCAGGATGTGGCCGGGCGCGCGGTGTTCACCTTCCGACGCAGTTGTTCCTATCGGGCGCGCCTGGAGGCGTGGTTTTCCCACGATCGCGTGGCCATGGGCCGGGCCATCGAGATCGAGTCCTATCAAGGCATGCTTGCGTGCGTGATCGCCGGTTCCGGGGTCGCGTTGATGTCCGAGTCAATGCTCGACAGTCTGCCGGGCAAGGACAGTGTGTCGATCCACCCCCTGGCCGAGCCATTTGCCCATGCCACCACCTGGCTGATGTGGCGCAAGGGCATGCTCGGCGCTAATCTCAACGCGTGGATTGACCTGCAGCAAGCGGGCAAGACGCGTCCAGAACAGCAGGCGCACGCGATTGCCTGACCACCCCGTCAGGATTTGTATCAATTCAGTAATGGTTCGTTGCGGTTTCAGGCAAGCATTGCGTAGGACTTAGTACTACTATCTGTAGGAAGCAGCCACAGAATTCCAGCTGCTCGGCACTACCCTCAAAGGGGGCACCATGAAAGAAAAACTGCAAAACTGGCTGCACGACCTCGGCGTCGCACTCGGCTTGATCGAGCCACCGCTGCAACCGGTGCCAATCCGCACCGATGACGAACAGCGCCGCCCGCGTCGCAGGTAAGTCCGCAAAAGCGCTCAGACACAGGGTTTGAGCGCGGTTGTAGGAGCACGCAACACCGCAGATTCGATGTGGGAGTGGGCTTGCTCGCGATTACGCTAAATCAGTCACTGAAAGTTTGACTGACCTACCGTAATCGCGGGCAAGCCCGCTCCCATTTTTTGTTTGATGTTTATCGCACCCGCTCAAGCCAGCTTCACTCAGGCTGCGTCGGCCGCCGCCACCTCTGGCCGACGCGACAAGCACACTCACCAGCACAAAACTCACCACACTCACACCCAGGCTGTAGTAGATCGGTGTGTTTGCCTCCAAACCATCCTTGATCATGAACCCCAGGGATGTGACAAACCCCAATGCCATGGCGCTGATCGCGCCCGCCGTAGTGGCACGTTTCCAGTAGATCGCCCCGATCAATGGGATCAGCATGCCGCCAACCAGCAGGTTATAGGCCAGGGTCAGTGCGCTGATCACATCGCTGACTACCAGGGCGATAGCCAGCACGGCGCAGCCGGTCAGCAGGGTGAACAGGCGGTTGATGTTCAGGCTCGACTGCTTGCCGCCGCGCAGGCGCGGCAGCAGGTCCTCGGTAAGCACAGTGGATGCGGCGAGCAGGCCGGCGCTGGCGGTGGACATCATCGCCGCCAGGGCCGCCGCAATCACCAGGCCGCGCAGGCCATCGGGCAACGACAGTTTGACGATGGCGGCGAAGGCGTTGTTGACGTTGTCCAGGTCTGGGATCAGCACGTGGGCCGCCATGCCGATCAGGGCGCAGGCCAGGCCGTAGAGGATGCAGTAGAAACCGGCGAAGGTCCCCGCATACTGGGCGACCTTTGCGTCGCGGGCGGTAAATACCCGTTGCCAGATGTCCTGGCCGATCAGGATGCCGAAGAAGTAGATCATGAAGTAGGTGATGATGGTGTCCCAGCCGATGCTGGTGAAGCTGAAACTGGCCGCCGGCAGCTTGGCCACCAGCTCATCCCAGCCGCCTACGCGGTACAGGCAGATCGGCAGCAGGATAAACATCAGGCCGATGGTCTTGATCACGAACTGTACGATATCGGTCAGGGTCAGCGACCACATGCCGCCGATGGTCGAATACACCAGCACCACGCCACCGCCCAGCAGGATGGCAGCCCAGAACGGCAGGTCGAACATCACTTGCAATACGGTACCAATCCCCAGGATCGAGGTCACCGCGAGCATCAGCGCGTAGGCCAGCATGATCAGGCCGCTGGCCTGGCGGGCCGTGGGGTTGTAGCGCTGCTCCAGGACCTGGGTCACGGTGAAGATTTTCAACTTGAGCAAGGGTTTGGCCAGAAACAGGTTCAGCGCAATGATCCCTGTGCCCAGCGCCGCGCACAGCCAGAAACCGGAAATGCCATGCACATAGCCCAGGCGCACGCTGCCCACCGTGGACGCGCCGCCCAGCACCGTCGCGGCCATGGTGCCCATGTACAGCGTCGGCCCCAGGTTGCGCCCGGCGACCAGGTAGTCTTCATGGGTCTTGGCCCGGCGCATGCCGAAATAGCCGAGCACAAGCATGCCGGCGGCGTAGATAAGTACGACGAACAGATCCAGGGCCATGGTGGCGCTTCTCCAGTTATTGTTTTTATTGACTGATCAGGTAGCGCTACATCAACGGTGCGTGACGCCCGGCAGTACGCAGAGCATTTCGTACAGCAGGTTGGCGCCCAGCAACGAGGTGTTGCCGGTGGTGTCGTAGGGCGGCGAAACCTCCACCAGGTCACAACCAATCAGGTCCAGGCCCTGGCAGCCACGGATGATCTCGATCGCCTGGATGGTGGTCAGCCCGCCGATTTCCGGGGTGCCGGTGCCCGGCGCCCAGGCCGGGTCGATGCCGTCTATGTCGAAGCTCAGGTACACCGGGCCACCGCCGACTTTCTCCCGGACTTCGGCCATCAACGGCGCGAGGGAGTGGTGCCAGCACTCTTCGGCCTGGACCACGCGAAACCCCTGTTTGCGGCTCCAATTGAAGTCTTCGGCGGTATAGCCCTGGGCGCGCAGGCCGATTTGCACCACGCGGTCGCAATCGAGCAGGCCTTCTTCGACGGCCCGGCGGAAGGTGGTGCCGTGGGCGATTTTCTCGCCGAACATATGGTCGTTGACGTCGGCGTGGGCATCGATATGCACCAGCCCGACCTTGCCGTGCTTCTTGTGGATCGCCCGCAGGATCGGCAGGGTGATGGTATGGTCGCCGCCCAGGGTCAGCGGGATCACATCGTGCTTGAGGATCTCATCGTAGGACTCTTCGATGATGCGCACGGCGTCCAGCAGGTTGAAGGTGTTGATCGCCACATCGCCGATATCGGCCACCGACAGCGAGTCGAACGGCGCAGCGCCGGTGGCCATGTTGTAGGGGCGGATCATCACCGATTCGGCGCGGATTTCACGCGGCCCGAAGCGGGTGCCGGCGCGCAGTGAAGTACCGATGTCCAGGGGCACGCCGATAAAGGCCGCATCCAGGCCGGCGGCGGTTTGCAGGTGGGGCAGGCGCATCATGGTGGCGATGCCGGCAAAGCGCGGCATTTCGTTGCCGCCCAGTGGTTGGTGAAAGATCTTGTCCACGGCAGGGCCTCATCGTTGTTGTGGTTATCAGGGGGCGATTCTGCGAAATGCCAGACAAGGGAAGAATCGCTGTGGGGAAATACTTAGTTCAGATTTTTCTGAACTAATGCCTGGGGTAGACTCCACCGGGTTGCAAACCCTGTTCCCTGTAGGAGCGAGCTTGCTCGCGAAAAACGTTAACGATTACGCGGGCGTTCAGAATGTACGCGGCGCTCTCAGGTTTTTCGCGAGCAAGCTCGCTCCTACAGGGAATGGGCCTGTCAGCCGATTTTTTGCCTGGAGGTTCCATGGCCAGCGCCTTGCCCGACCTGAAACTGTTGCGCATCTTCGCAAGCGTGGTGCGCCACCAAGGGTTTGCCAGTGCCCAGCACGAGCTCAACCTGTCGACCTCGGCCATCAGTACCTACATGAGCCAGTTGGAAGGCGCGTTGGGCCTGGTGTTGTGCCATCGCGGGCGTGGCGGCTTCAGCCTGACCAGCAAGGGTGAGTTGTTTCACCAGGAGACCCTGCGCCTGCTGGGCGAACTGGAGGGCTTCGAGCAATACGCGGCGGCGCTCAAGGGCGAACTGCGCGGCACGCTCAAGCTGGGTGTGCTCGACTCCACGGTCAGCGACAAGGCCCTGCCATTCGCCGAAGTCATCGGCGCCTACAGCCTTGAGCACCCGGCGGTGCATCTGCACTTATCGGTCATGAGCCCCTACGAACTGCAACTGGGGGTGCAGGACAATCGCCTGGACCTGGCCATCGGCGCGTTCTCCAACCGCATGAGCGGCTTGGTCTACATGCCGCTGTACCGCGAGCAGCACTGGCTCTATTGCAGCTCGCGGCATCCGCTGTTCAGCGAAAGGCGCATTCCGGAGCAGGTGATCACCCAGCAACGCATGGTCGGGCGCGGTTACTGGAGCCAGGCGGAACTGGCGCGCCACGGCTTCAAGCACAGCGCCGCCACCGTAGAAAGTATGGAGGCGCAGTTGATCCTGGTGCTGTCCGGCGCCTACATCGGCTATTTGCCCGAACACTACGCCCAGGCCTGGGCCGACAAGGGCGACTTGCGGGTGCTGCTGCCGGCGACCTTTGGCTACCAGGCGCCGTTTTCGCTGATCATGCGCCGTGGGCGCAGCCGCGAGCCGTTGATCCAGACCTTCCGCGATTTACTCAAAGCACAGCTCAATCAGGCCTGAACATGTCCAGACCCCAATGCCCCCGCTGCCTGCGGCCAACCACCCACTGCCTGTGCGCACTGATCCCGCGCCTCGACAGCCGCACCCGGGTGTTGCTGTTGCAGCATCCCAGCGAGGTCAACCATGCGCTCAACACCGCACGCCTGGCCGCGTTGGGCCTCGTGAATGCGCAACTGGTGGTAGGTGAAATATTCGAAGACTTGCAGGCCTTGCTCAACCCGCCGGGCTATCAGGCGCGGCTGCTGTTTCCCGCCGAGGATGCGCAGCCTTTGCAGGCCTACAGCCCATCCAGCCAGCCGTTGCTGCTGGTGGTGCCCGACGGCACCTGGCGCAAGGCGCGCAAGTTGCTGCACCTCAACCCGCTGCTGGCGGCGTTGCCACGGGTGACGCTGGCTGAAGGGGCCGTGTCCCGCTACCGGCTGCGCAAGGCACCGGGGCCGGGGGCGCTGTCGACGGTGGAGGCGATCGTGCAGGCGTTGCAGGTGCTGGAGGCGCCGCAGTCATTCGAGCCCTTGTTGCGGCCGTTCGAGGCGCTGATCGAGGGGCAGATTGCGGCGATGGGGGAAGAGGTTTTCCAGCGCAATCATGGGGGTGACTAGCAGGGGCACCGAGGTGGGGCCATCGCTGGCAAGCCAGCTCCCACATTGACCGCGTTGCTCAAGACATGCGCGGTCAGTGTAGGAGCCGGCTTGCCGGCGATGGCGCCCACCCAAACACCGCTAACGCTCGCGCATCGCCTCCGTGCGTGCCTTCAACACCGGCTTGAGCAAGTAATCCAGCACGCTTTTCTCCCCGGTAATGATATCTACCGTCGCCACCATCCCCGGGATGATCAGCAGCGGTTTTTTCTCCCCACCCAGATGGTTCTTATCGGTGCGCACCTGGATCAGGTAGAAGCTGTTGCCCTTGTCGTCGGTAATCGTATCGGCGCCGATCAGTTCCAGTTTCGCCGCCAGCCCGCCGTAGATGGTGTAGTCATAGGCACTGAACTTGACCATCGCCTTCTGCCCCGGATGCAAGAACGCCACGTCCTGGGGCCGCACCTTGGCCTCGATCAGCAGGTTGTCTTCCAGCGGGACGATTTCCACCATGTCGCTGCCTGGCTGGACGACGCCGCCGATGGTGTTGACCTTCAATTGCTTGATCACCCCATGCACCGGCGAGACCACGGTGGTGCGGCTGACGCGGTCATCGATGGCGATGCTGGTGGCGGTGATTTTTGACAGGTCGGTGCGTTTTTCGTTGAGTTCCTTGGCGGCTTCCGAGCGGAAGGTCTGTACCGATTCGTCGATTTTGCTCTTGATCTCATTGATCGCCGACTCCGCCCGGGGGATCGCCAGGGTGGTGGCGTTCAGCGAACCGCGGATCTCCACGGCGCTGCGTTTGAGGCGCAGGATTTCCACCGGCGATACCGCACCGGTGCCCACCAGGGGCGCCGACATGTTCATCTCTTGTTGCAATAGCGCCAGGCTGGAGCTGAATTGGCCCTGCTTGGAGCGAAACTCCGCCAGTTCCTGGGTTTTCTGCCGCAGTTGTTCACTCAAGGTCCGTTGCTCGCTGCTCAAGCGGCGCTGGCGTTGTTCGAACAGTGAACGTTCGTCTTCGGCCACTTGCGGGGCCTTGGCGATCACTTCATCGGACAATTTGAACGGCCGCCCCTCGGCCTCGGCCGACAAGCGTTCGACCTGGGCGGTGAGGGCATACCGGTCGACTTCGCTCTCGCCCTTGTTCGAGCGGAACCGCGTGTCGTCCAGTTGCAGCAGTTTGTCGCCCTTGTCCACCATCTGCCCTTCACGCACATAAATCTGGGTGACGATGCCGCCCTCCAGGTTCTGGATCACTTGCACCTTGCTCGACGGGATAGCCTTGCCTTCGCCCATGGTCACTTCATCGAGTACGGCAAAGTTGGCCCATAGCAGGGCGCAGATGATCAGGCCGGCGGTCAGCCACACGATAATCCGTGAGCGGCGCGGCGAGTCCTGCAGCGCAGCGCCCGCCAGTTCGGGCATGAATTCGCTGTCGGCGGTTTTGCCAAAGCTCTTGAAATAGCCCGGTGACGTGGGAGTGGCTGACATGGTGGGGCTCCTAGACGGCGGCCGAGCCGACACGGCCCTTGCGCAGAGCATCGATCACACTTTCTTTGGGGCCATCGGCAACGATGCGGCCGTTGTCCAGCACGATCAGGCGGTCGACCAGGCTGAGCATCGAGGTGCGGTGCGTGACCAAGAGCAACGTCTTGCCCTTGACCCACAGTTCCAGGCGCTGGCGCAGGGTATCTTCGCTGCTGTTGTCCATGGCGCTGGTGGGTTCGTCCAGCAGCAGGATCGGCGGGTCGAGCAGCAGCGCGCGGGCCAGCAACACCGCCTGGCGCTGGCCGCCGGATAGCAACTGCCCGCGCTCGCCCACCGGCCGGTCGAAGCCTTGTGGGTGCTGGCGGGCCAGTTCGCTGACACCGGTCAATTCGGCCACTTCGAGCATCCGCGCATCGCTGATGTAGCGCGCGCCCAGGGTCAGGTTATCGCGCAGGCTGCCGGCCAACAGCGGCAGGTCATGGGCCACATAACCCACTTGCTGGCGCAGGTCGGCCACATCCAATTGGCGCAGGTCGAGGCCATCGAGCAGCAACTGGCCTTCTTCTGGCGCGTAAAAACCCATCACCAGGCGGCCCAGGGTGCTTTTGCCCGAGCCGCTGCGGCCGATAATCCCCACGCGTTCGCCGGCCTTGAGCTGGAAACTGACCTGGCTCAGGGCCGGGGCATTTTGCCCGGCGTAGCGGAAGGTGACCTGGCTGACTTCCAGGGCGCCGCTCAGTTGCGTGCGTTCCAGTGGGCGCTGCTGCGGGTCGCGCTCCTGGGGCAGGGCCATCAGCGCGTCGGTGCTGCGCATGGTCAACTGCGCCTGCTGGTAGCGGGTGATCAACCCGGCGATCTGCCCCAGCGGCGCCAGTACCCGGCTGCCGAGCATGTAGGTGGCCACCAGCGCGCCGACGCTGAGGCTGCCGGCGATGATGCTGTAGACCCCGGCGACAATCGTGGCCATCCCGGAAAACTGCTGGATGAACAGCGTGCCATTGGTGGCCAGCGCCGAGAGGTTGCGCGCGTGGCTGTCGAGGCGGGTGAGGGCGCCGTGGGTGCTTTCCCACTGGTGCTGGCGCTCGCTTTCGGCGCTGCAGGCCTTGAGGGTTTCCAGGCCGCTGAGGGTTTCGATCAACAGCGCCTGGCGTTCGGCGCCCAGGCTCAGGCTTTTTTGCACGGTGTCGCGCAGGCGCGCCTGGATCAGCATCGCAAAGCCGATGGTCAGCGGGAACGCACACAACGGGATGATCACCAGCCAGCCACCGAGCAGGCCGATCACCACCAGCATCAGCACGGCGAAAGGCAGGTCGATCAGGCTGGTGAGGGTCACGGCCGTGAGGAATTCGCGCAGGCCCTGGAAGTCATGGATGCTCTGGGCAAAACCGCCGATGGTCGCGGGGCGCGCTTTCATCGACATGCCGGTGATGCGCTCGAACAGGGTGGCGGAAAGAATCACATCGGTCTTTTTGCCGGCGGTGTCCAGCAGATGGGCGCGTGCCACTCGCAGCACCAGTTCGAAGCCCGTGCCGATCAGCAGGCCGATCACCAGCACCCACAAGGTCGAGGTGGCCTGGTTCGGCACCACGCGGTCGTAGGTCTGCATGACGAACAGCGGCACCATCAGGCCCAGCAGGTTGATCAGCAAACTGGCGAGGATCGCATCGCTGTACAGCCAGCGCGACAGCTTCAGGGTGTCGCGAAACCACGCCTCGACCCGGGGCACCAGCGGCGCGCGCAGGTCTTCGATCTCGTGCCGGGGCCGGGCGAACAGGGCCTGGCCGCTGTAGGCCGCTTCGAGCTCCTCGCGGCTGACCCACTGTTCGCCGCCCTCGGCTTCGCTGGGCAGGATCAGCGCCTGGCCATCCTCGCCCCAGCGCCGCAGCACCGCGCAGCGGCCTTCGTTGAGCAGCAACAGCACTGGCAGGTTCAACGCCGAGATGGCCTTCAAGTCCCGGCGCAATACCCGCGCCTGCAAGCTGGCCCGGGCCGCCGCCCGTGGCAGCAAGTCCAGGCTCAGGCGTTGCTCTGCCAAGGGCAGGCCGGCGCTCAGGCTGGAGCGGCTGACGGTACAGCCGTGCAGCTTGCACAGGATCAGCAGGCCGTCGAGCAACGGGTCATCAAAGCTCTGGCGCGGGTCGACACCCGGGTTCAGCGGTTCCATCTGGCTCACGGCGATCTGCTCCACGTGTTGGCTACTTCAGGTCAGGCAGGTGGGCTTCGCTTCTGACTTCCGACTGGGCAATGGCTTCGGCCGGCACCACCACGCGCTCCTTGTTCAGCAACTCGCCCATGTTGGCCAGCACGCGGTACATGGAGAACTCTTCGGTGTAGCGCACTTCGGTGTAGCGCCGATTGGCGTTGTACAGCTCGTTTTCACTGTCCAACAGGTCCAGCAAGGTGCGTTGGCCCAGGCCGAACTGGTCCTGGTAGGCCGCGCGTACGCGCTGGGTGGTTTCGGCGTATTCGCGGGCGGTGGGAGTCTGGATGCGCGCGTTGTCCATGGCATGCCAGGCCAGGTTGAGGTTCTCGTTGAGCATGCGCAGGGCGTTGTTGCGGATGTCCATGGCCTGGTTGATCTTGTGCGAGTCCGACGCCAGGCGGGCCTTGTCGCTGCCGCCACGGAACAGGTTGTAGTTCATCACCACGCCCACCCGCCATTCGTTGTCGTGGCCCAGGTCGCCCTGCACATTGTTATTGGCACCCACCGCCGCCTCGGCATCGAAGCGTGGGTAGAACGGCGACTTGGCCACTTCGTACTGGCTCTCGGCGGCCATCACGTCGGACTGGGCCGATTTCAGATAGGGGTTGTTCTCCAGCATGCTGCGCCGGGCGCCGAGTTGGTCGCTGGGCAGTTCGCCCTTGATCGAGGCCGGGCTTTCCAGTTCGTCCGGCATGCGCCCGACCACGCTGTAGAAGTTCGATTCGGCGTCTTGCAGGTCGACCAGGGCGGTCTGGTAGTTGTTGTCTGCCAGGGCCCGGCGGGCGGTGGACTGATCGCGGTCAGCGGTGCTGCCGATGCCGCGCTCGGTGCGCAGGCCAATCTGGTCGGTGACCCGCAGGTGCGCCTGCAGGTTGTTCTTGGCCAGTGTCAGCAGGTCGCGGCGCTTGAGCACTTCCAGGTACACCTCGACGGTGCGCAGGGCCAGGCTTTCGGCGGTGCCTCGGGTGTAATAGGCGCGGGAGTTGACCACCGCCCCGGTGCGCTGCACTTCGTTGGAGGTGTTGAAGCCGTCGAACAGCATCTGGCGCAGGCGCAGTTCCGACTGGGTGTAGTTGTCGGTCTCGGTGTGGTGGTTGCCGCCACGGGCGCGGGTGGTGCTGTTGTCGCTGTAACCGCGGCCGTAGGCGGCGTTGAGGTCGAGGCTGGGGTAGAAACCGCCCTTGGCGACTTTCACATCTTCATCAGCCGACAGCCGGCTATTACGGCTGGCATTGAGTTCCGGGTGAGTGTCCAGCGTGCTTTGGATCGCTTGGGTCAGCGACATCGCTTGGGTGTTGGTGCAGGCCATGGCGATCAGAATCGCGCTGCAGAGGGGGGTAAAGACGCGCATGGGTACCTCTCCTGTGTATCAATGTTGCTGGTCTGTCGCCATTTATTTGACGAATTTAAGGGGTCAAACCGTCTCAGGCTTGTAACAACAGAGCTAAGAACATTTGCGGGAGGACCTAAGAAGGATTTCTCATAATGGTTATGTCCAAAAAAACTTATGCGTTCTGCGCGAAGCAAGACATTGTTCAAAGCACAAGCCTTGAGTTATGTGCGCTTCGGCGCGTTTTGAGGCTCTTGGAAAGTTCAATCGCAAGTGCAAGCGGATGATGGGGTAGCGGAAAAAAGGGAATTTCAGGGTGACGGTTTTTTGTCACTTGTTCCCTTGGAAGGCTCTCTGCAGGTGGGTCAAAGCGCTGGTTGGCGGCTGATTTGAATCAGTTTTGTGCCACCTGCGGGCCACCCGATCCACTGCGCTTGTGCACGTAACCGAGGTGCCGACTACTGGGGTCGGACAGGGAGATAAGCACATGGCCAAGTTAATCGGTGTTGTCAGCAAGGTGGTTGGGGAAGTCTTCGCGGTGGCGGGAGATGGCAGCCGCCGAAGCCTGGTCGAAGGCGACCGACTGTTTGCCGGCGAGCAACTGCAGACCGGCGCGGCCGGTGCGGTGGCGGTGCAACTGACCAACGGCCATGAGCTGACCCTGGGGCGCGACAGCAGCCTGGGCCTTTCCCCGCAATTGCTGGCTGGCCAGGCGCCGCAGATTCACGCCTCCGAAGACCTTGCGCCGAGCCAGGCGCAGTTGACCGATGTGCAGCAGTTGCAAAAAGCCATCGCCGCCGGTGACGACCCGACCCAGACCGCTGAAGCCACGGCTGCCGGGCAAACCGGCAGCACGGCGGCGGGTGAGTTGGGCGGCGGGCACTCCTTTGTGCTGCTGACCGAAGTCGCCGGGCGCGTGGAGCCGGTCATCGGCTTTCCTACGGCAGGGTTTGGTGGGATTCCCGAGTTCCCGTTGTTCCAGGTCGCCGGCCAGCCGGACACCGGCAACGGCCAGCCTGTGGTGGTGCCTCCCGACAACCCGGTGAGCCTGGGTGGGCTGGAGGTCGAGGGCGGCGAGTTGACGCTCAACGAGGCCAATCTTGCCCAAGGCTCGGCCAGCAACCCGGCGGCGCTGGTGCAAAGCGGCACCTTCAGCGTCACAGCGCCCGACGGCCTGCAAAGCCTGACGGTGGGCGGCATCAGTGTGGTCAGCGGCGGGGTGGCCAGCAGCTTTCCGCAAACTATCACCACCGGGCTGGGCAATACCCTGAGCATCACCGGTTATAACGCGGCCACCGGGGTGATCAGCTACAGCTACACCTTGACCGGCAACGAGGCCCATCCGTCAGGTGGCGGCACCAACAGCCTGAGCGAGCAATTTGCGGTAGTGGCCACCGACAGCGATAACGACACCGCCACCGGCTCGCTGGATATCACCATTGTCGATGACGTGCCCAAGGCGCTGGATGACAGCCATGAGGGCAGCGCTTCGGAAAGCCTGTTGACCCTCAGCGGCAACGTCCTGGACAACGACACCCAGGGCGCCGACCGAGTCGCCAGTGGCCCGATCACGGGCGGTACGTTCACGGGTCAATATGGCACTTTGGTGCTGGCGGCCGATGGCAGCTACACCTACACGTTGAACAGCGCCGACCCTGATTTTGTCGCGCTGCAGGGCGGCGGTAATGGCACGGAAACCTTCACCTACACCCTGACCGACGCCGATGGCGACAGCAGCACCGCCAACCTGGTGCTGCAAGTGCACAACAACGACGACCCGGTGGTGATCGGCGGCATCAGCGTGAATGGCGCTGACCTGACCCTCTACGAAAAAAACCTGGTGGATGGCAGCAGCCCCGACGCTGGCGCGCTGACCCGTACCGGCAGCCTGACCGTATCGGCCGTGGACGGTTTGCAGAACCTGTCCGTGGGCGGTATCAACGTGGTGTCCGGTGGTGTCGCCGCCGGCTTCCCGCAATCGATCGCCACCGGCCTGGGCAATACCCTGACCATCACCGGGTTTGACCCGGCCACCGGGGTGATCAGCTACAGCTACACCCTGACCGGCACCGAGGCGCACCCGTCGGCAGGAGGGGTGAATGAGCTGACCGAGAGCTTCAGCGTTATCGCCAATGACACCAACAACAGCACCGCCACCGGCACCCTGCACGTGAGCGTGGTGGACGATGTACCGACCGCTGCCGATGACAGCAATGCACAAGTGGCCTCCGAAAGCCTGCTGACCCTGAGCGGCACGGTGTTGACCAATGACGTGCAAGGCGCTGATCGGGTCGCGTCCGGGCCGGTGACACCGGGCTCCTTCACGGGGCTCTACGGCACGCTGGAGTTGGCGGCGAATGGCACTTATGTGTACACGCTGAACCCGGCCGACAGCGACTTCCTGGGGTTGCACGGTGGCGGCAATGGGACGGAGACGTTTACCTACACCCTGACGGATGCCGACGGCGATACCAGCACCGCGAACCTGGTGTTGCAGGTGCATAACAACGACGACCCGGTGGTGCTGACGGGACTTGAGGTGAATGGCGGGGAGGTCACGGTCTACGAGAAAAACCTGCCGCTGGGCAGTGCTATCGATGGGCCTGCTTTGACCCAGTCCGGCACTTTCACCGTGACCGCGTTGGATGGCCTGAACAACCTCACCGTTGGCGGCATCAATGTCGTCACCAACGGTGTTGCCGCGACGTTCCCGCAGTCGGAACCCACCGGCTTTGGCAACACCCTGACCATCACCGGCTACAACGCCAGCACCGGGGTGATCAGCTACAGCTACACCCTCAACGGCACCGATAGCCACCCAACCGGCGCGGGCATCAATAGCATCAGCGAGTCGTTCACGGTGACCGCCACCGACAGCAACAACAGCAGTGCCAATGGCTCCCTGGACGTGAATGTGGTCGACGATGTGCCAAAAGCCGTCGACGACAACCCCGCAGGCATCGCCTCCGAGAGCCTGCTGACCCTGAGCGGCAGCGTGCTGGGCAATGACGTGCAAGGCGCCGACCGCATCGCCACTGGTCCGGTTACGCCAACTACCATCGTTGGCACCTACGGCACCCTGCAACTGTTTGCCGATGGCAGCTACATCTACACCCTCGACAAGACTGACCCGCAGTTCATGGCCCTGAATGGCGGTGGTAGCGGCACCGAAACCTTCACCTACCAACTGAACGACAGCGACGGCGATACCAGCACCGCGAACCTGGTGTTGCAGGTGCATAACAACGACGACCCGGTGGTGTTGACCGGCTTAGACGTCACCGGCGGCGAAGTCACGGTCTACGAGAAAAACCTGCCGCTGGGCAGTGCTATTGACGGGCCTGCGCTGACCCAATCCGGCACCTTCACCGTGACGGCGTTGGATGGCCTGAAAAACCTCACTGTGGGCGGGATTAGCGTCGTCACCAACGGTGTTGCCGCGACGTTCCCACAATCGGAACCCACCGGCTTCGGCAACACCCTGACCATCACCGGTTACAACGCCAGCACTGGGGTGATCAGCTACAGCTACACCCTCAACGGCACCGATAGCCACCCAACCGGAGCGGGCACCAATAGCATCAGTGAGTCGTTTGCGGTGGTTGCGACCGACAGCAACAACAGCAGTGCCAATGGCTCCCTGGACGTCAATGTGGTCGACGATGTGCCAAAAGCCGTCGACGACAATCCGGCTGGTATCGCCTCCGAGAGCCTGCTGACCCTGAGCGGCAGCGTGCTGGGCAATGACGTACAAGGCGCCGACCGCATCGCCACCGGCCCGGTTACGCCCAACACCATCGTTGGTACCTACGGCACCCTGCAACTGTTCGCCGACGGCAGCTACATCTACACCCTCGACAAGACTGACCCGCAGTTCATGGCCCTGAATGGCGGTGGCAGTGGCACTGAAACCTTCACCTACCAACTGAACGACAGCGACGGCGATACCAGCACCGCGAACCTGGTGCTGCAAGTGCATAACAACGACGACCCGGTGGTGTTGACCGGCTTAGACGTCACCGGCGGCGAAGTCACGGTCTACGAGAAAAACCTGCCGCTGGGCAGTGCTATTGACGGGCCTGCGCTGACCCAATCCGGCACCTTCACCGTGACGGCGTTGGACGGCCTGAAAAACCTCACTGTGGGCGGCATTAGCGTCGTCACTAACGGCGTCGCGGCGACGTTCCCGCAGTCGGAACCCACCGGCTTTGGCAACACCCTGACCATCACCGGCTACAACGCCAGCACCGGGGTGATCAGCTACAGCTACACCCTCAACGGCACCGATAGCCACCCAACCGGAGCGGGCACCAATAGCATCAGTGAGTCGTTTGCGGTGGTTGCGACCGACAGCAACAACAGCAGTGCCAATGGCTCCCTGGACGTCAATGTGGTCGACGATGTGCCCAAAGCCGTCGACGACAACCCCGCTGGTATTGCCTCCGAGAGCCTGCTGACCCTGAGCGGCAGCGTGTTGGGCAATGACGTGCAAGGCGCCGACCGCATCGCCACTGGTCCGGTTACGCCAACTACCATCGTTGGCACCTACGGCACCCTGCAACTGTTTGCCGATGGCAGCTACATCTACACCCTCGACAAGACCGACCCACAATTCGTCGCCCTAAATGGCGGTGGCAGTGGCACTGAAACCTTCACCTACCAACTGAACGACAGCGACGGCGATACCAGCACCGCCAAGCTGGTGCTACAGGTGCATAACAACGACGACCCGGTGGTGTTGACCGGCTTAGACGTCACCGGCGGCGAAGTCACGGTCTACGAGAAAAATCTGCCGTTGGGCAGTGCTATCGACGGGCCTGCGTTGACCCAATCCGGCACTTTCACCGTGACGGCATTGGACGGCCTGAAAAACCTCACTGTGGGCGGCATTAGCGTCGTCACCAACGGCGTCGCCGCGACGTTCCCGCAGTCGGAACCCACCGGCTTCGGCAACACCCTGACCATCACTGGCTACAACGCCAGCACTGGGGTGATCAGCTACAGCTACACCCTCAACGGCACCGATAGCCACCCAACCGGAGCGGGCACCAATAGCATCAGTGAGTCGTTTGCGGTGGTTGCCACTGACAGTAACAACAGCAGCGCCAACGGTTCACTGGACGTGAATGTGGTCGACGATGTGCCAAAAGCCGTCGACGACAATCCGGCTGGTATCGCCTCCGAGAGCCTGCTGACCCTGAGCGGCAGCGTGCTGGGAAATGACGTACAAGGCGCTGACCGCATCGCTACCGGCCCCGTCACGCCAAATACCATCGTCGGCACCTACGGCACCCTGCAACTGTTTGCCGATGGCAGCTACACCTACACCCTCGACAAGACCGACCCACAATTCGTCGCCCTAAATGGCGGTGGCAGCGGCACTGAAACCTTCACCTACCAACTGAACGACAGCGACGGTGATACCAGCACCGCCAAGCTGGTGCTACAGGTGCATAACAACGACGACCCGGTGGTGCTGACGGGACTCGAGGTGAATGGCGGGGAGGTCACGGTCTACGAGAAAAACCTGCCGCTGGGCAGTGCTATTGACGGGCCTGCGCTGACCCAATCCGGCACCTTCACCGTGACGGCATTGGACGGCCTGAAAAACCTCACTGTGGGCGGCATTAGCGTCGTCACCAACGGTGTTGCCGCGACGTTCCCGCAGTCGGAACCTACCGGTTTCGGCAACACCCTGACCATCACCGGCTACAACGCCAGCACTGGGGTGATCAGCTACAGCTACACCCTCAACGGCACTGACAGCCACCCAACCGGCGCGGGTATCAATAGCATCAGTGAGTCGTTTGCGGTGGTTGCGACCGACAGCAACAACAGCAGTGCCAATGGCTCCCTGGACGTCAATGTGGTCGACGATGTGCCAAAAGCTGTCGACGACAATCCGGCGGGTATTGCCTCTGAAAGCCAACTCATCCTGAGCGGCAGTGTTCTCGGTAACGACGTACAAGGCGCCGACCGCATCGCCACCGGCCCGGTTACGCCAAACACCATCGTCGGTACCTACGGCACCCTGCAGCTGTTCGCCGACGGCAGCTACACCTACACCCTCGACAAGACCGACCCACAATTTGTCGCCCTTCACGGTGGGGGGAACGGCACCGAGACCTTCACTTATCAGTTGAACGACAGCGATGGCGATACCAGCACCGCCAAACTGGTGCTACAGGTGCATAACAACAACGATCCGGTGGTGCTGACCGGCCTGGACCTCACCGGCGGTGAGTTGACCGTCTTTGAAAAAAACCTGATCGATGGTTCCAGCCCCAACACCCCCTTGCTGACCCAGACCGGTACCTTCACCGTGACGGCCCTGGACGGTTTGAAGAACCTCACGGTCGGCGGCCTGAACGTGGTGACCAACGGCGTCGTAGCCACCTTCCCGCTGTCGGAAGGCACCCTGCTGGGCAACAATTTTACGGTGGTCGGCTACGACCCCAACACCGGGGTGGTCAGCTACCGCTACACCCTGCTCGACAATGAAATGCACCCCAATGCCAGCGGTGACAACAGCCTGCCCGAGCACATCACGGTCACGGCCAGCGATTACGACACCAATACGGCCACGGGCACGATCGATATCAACATCATCGACGACCTGCCCACCGCCAACCCTGACGTGCGCTCGGTGGCAGAAGGCGGTGTGGTCAGCGCCAATGTGCTGGGCAATGACGTCGGCGGCGCCGATAGCCCCACGTTGGCCGGCGCGGTGGTCGGGGTGCGGGCGGGGAGCAATACCGGCACCCCGGCCAGTGGTGGCCTGGGCGTGAATATCAACGGCAACTTCGGTTACCTGACCCTGGATGCGAACGGCAATGCCGTGTACCACAGCAACCCCAACTCGGTGAGCCCGCCGGGAGCCGTGGATACCTTCGTGTATACCGTGCGCGATGGCGACGGTGACTTGAGCACCACGACCCTGACCATTACGGTGGCCGACAGCGGCCTGGTGGCGACAGTCGACGGCGACGTCACGGTCTACGAGAAAGCCCTGGACTTGAACCTCGACGGCCAGGACCTGGCGCCCGGCACCGTGGTCGGCAGCGACCCGACCGCCACCAGCGAAACCGCCAGCGGCACCCTGGTGGGGTCGGCCACTGGCGGCAGTGGCCCGTTGAGTTTCAGCCTGGTGGGCAGCGCAACGGGCAGCTATGGGCAGATCCTGCTCAACCCCAACGGCACCTACACCTACACCCTGACGTCGGCTCCCAAGACTTTGCCCAACAGCAATGATGGGCCGAATGTGCTGACCGAGACCTTCACCTACAAGGCCACCGACCAACTGGGCAACTCCACCACCAGCAGCATCGTGGTGAGCATCGTCGATGACGTGCCCAAAGTGGTGTCCAGCGCACGTGAGGTCACGGCCACGGAGGTGGATTCCAACCTGCTGCTGATCATCGATATTTCCGGCAGCATGAACGACCCGTCCGGGGCCGGTGGTTCGCGGCTCGACCTGGCCAAGGCCTCCATCGTCGAGTTGCTCAACCGCTATGACGAGATGGGTGATGTGAAGGTGCAGATCGTGACCTTCAATGACAGCTCCCAGCAATTGAGCAGCCAGTGGGTCAGCGTCGCCACGGCCAAGTCCTTGGTCAACGGCCTCACCGCGTTCAACGGCACTAACTACGATTCGGCCCTCGGCACCGCGCAGACCGCCTACGGCACTGCCGGCAAGCTGGAAGGTGCGCAGAACGTGGCGTATTTCTTCTCGGACGGTAACCCCACCACGTCCAACACCAATAACCCGAACAACCCCGGCAACGTGGTCAACCCGGAATACGGTGATGGGATCGACGCCACTGAAGAAGGTGTATGGCGCGCCTTCCTCGATGCCAACGGCATCAAGGCCTATGCCATCGGCCTGGGGGCCGGCGTCAACAGCATTTACCTGGACCCGGTGGCGTACGACGGCAGCACCCACACCAACACCAATGCGGTGGTGGTGGCCAACCTGGCGGGCCTGGATGCAGTGCTGGCCGGCACGGTACAGGGCGCGCCAGTCACCGGCAGCCTGCTGACGGACGGCACGTTCGGCGCCGATGGTGGCTTCGTCAAATCCCTCACGGTGGACGGCATCACCTATACCTACAACCCCGCGGCGGGGGGCTCGATGAGCGCCAACCTGCCGGGCGGGCATGGCACGTTCGACACCGTCAGCAACAGCGTCACCATCACCACCAACCAGGGCGGCACGCTGATAGTGGACATGGACAACGGCGAGTTCCGCTACACACCGCCCAAGCTGACCGGCTCGCTGGTCACCGAAACCTTTGGGGTGATCGTCAGCGACAACGACGGCGACCTGGCGAGTTCCAGCCTGGTGGTCAAGGTCAACCCCAACGTGGCGCCGGTGGCGGGTGATGACCATGTGATCACCAATATCCTGTCGGGCAATATCGTGGTGCCTGCCGAGTTGCTGCTGGCCAATGACAGCGATGCCAACCATGACACCCTGACGGCTATCCCTACCAGTTTTCCAACCGGCTGGGTGGCCACCAAGGGCGTCAGCTTTACCGGGTCGGGGAGCCGATCGTTCATCAACCCCAGCAGCACGACCCTGGCGGATGTGCGTACCTCCTTTGCCCGCGACTCGGCGGCCATGACCGCTTTACTCGTGGTCAGCGGTAACCTCGGCGCGGTCGGCAACAGTAATGCCGAAGACCGCATTACGGTCAGCCTCAAGGCGGGTGAAACCCTCAACCTGGATCACAACCTGGCGAGCGGTAACGTCATCATGGCGTACTCGATCAATGGCGGACCCGAGACTGTCATTCCCGATGGCACGACCTTGCCTGCTGCAGCGATGGACAGCACCTATCAGATCCATATCACCAACGTCACTAACCCGACAGGCAGCGGGGTCAATAGCGCCGAAAACTACCAGTTGAACATGAAGATCAACTACTCCGGCGCCCAGGACTACACGCCGGACTACCACGGTAACTACTCGGTCAGCGATAACCACGGCGGCAGTGACAGCGCTGCCGTGGACATCAGCTACCAGGCCGGCACCACCCTCAACGGGACCAGCGGCGATGACATCATCCTGGCCGGAGCGGGCAACAACATCCTCAATGGCGGCGACGGCAACGATGTGCTGAGCGCTGGTAACGGCAACAACGAGATGCACGGCGGCAATGGCAATGACCTGCTGTTCAGTGGCATCGGCAACGACCTGCTCGATGGCGGGGCGGGCATCGATACGGTCAGCTATGCCCACGCCACGGCAGGCGTGACCGTCAACCTTGGCCTGGCGAGCGCGCAAGCCACCGGAGGGGCCGGGACCGATACATTGATGGCCCTGGAAAACCTGGTGGGTTCCAACTTCAATGACTTCCTCACTGGCAACGGCAACAACAACCTGATCTCCGGCGGGCTGGGCAATGACACCCTCAAGGGCGAGGGTGGCGATGACATCCTGATCGGCGGCCCGGGCAACAACACCCTGACCGGTGGCCCTGGTGCCGATACGTTCCAGTACCTGACGGGCAACAGCGGGCACGATGTCATCACCGACTTTGGCGTGGGCACCGACAAGCTGGACCTCTCGCAATTGTTGCAAGGGGAGAATGCGACGGCGGCGTCCCTGGATGACTACCTGCACTTCAAGGTCACGGGCAGTGGGGCCACGTTGTTGACCACCATCGACATCAGCGCCGTGGCCGGTGCCACGCCGACCCAGACCATCGACCTGGCCGGGCTCAACCTGGCGACCCAATACGGTGTGACACCGGGCGCGGGCGGGCTGATTGCGGGTGGCGCGGATACCGCGACGATCATCAACGGGATGTTGAATGACCATTCGTTGAAGGTGGATACGGTCTGAGCGGATCCTTGCAACGCAAAACACTGTGCAGCAGCCGGCTTGCCGACGATGGCGATCAATAGGTCGCCATCGCCGACAGGCGTTTTTGGCGCTGTTAGCGCATTGAGTTATAAGCACCATACTTTGCGTGATATGGCCCGCCAGCGTTTGCCGGTATGATAGGCGCCCCCGCAGTCTGGATTGCGAATACGCCATGACCCTGCAATACCCAACCATCGCCGATTGCGTCGGCAACACACCTTTGGTCCGCTTGCAGCGCATGGCGGGTAACACCAGCAATACCTTGCTGCTCAAGCTCGAGGGGAATAACCCGGCGGGCTCGGTCAAGGACCGTCCGGCGCTGTCGATGATCGCCCGTGCCGAGCAGCGCGGGCAGATCAAGCCTGGCGACACCCTGATCGAAGCCACTTCCGGTAATACCGGGATCGCCCTGGCCATGGCCGCGGCGATCAAAGGCTACAAAATGATCCTGATCATGCCCGACAACGGCAGCGCCGAGCGCAAGGCGGCGATGACCGCCTATGGCGCCGAGTTGGTACTGGTGACCCCGGAAGAGGGCATGGAAGGCGCGCGTGATCTTGCCGAGCGCATGGCCGCCGAAGGCCGTGGCCAGGTGTTGGACCAGTTCGCCAACGGTGACAACCCCGAGGCGCACTACACCAGCACCGGCCCGGAGATCTGGCGCCAGACCCAGGGCACCATCACCCATTTCGTCAGCTCCATGGGCACCACCGGCACCATCATGGGCAACTCGCGCTACCTCAAGGAGCAGAACCCGGCGATCCAGATCGTTGGCCTGCAACCGATGGAAGGCGCGGCGATTCCGGGGATCCGTCGTTGGCCCGAAGAGTATCTGCCCAAGATCTACAACGCTGCCCGCGTCGATCGCATCATCGACATGGCCCAGCGCGAAGCCGAAGACACCACCCGTCGCCTGGCCCGTGAAGAAGGCATCTTCTGCGGCGTGTCCTCCGGTGGCGCCGTGGCCGGCATGTTGCGCCTGTCTGCAGAACTGGAAAACGCGGTGATCGTCGCGATCATCTGTGACCGAGGCGACCGTTACCTGTCGACCGGCATTTTCGACGCGCCCAACTGATGGCCAAGCAAGAGCGAGGCCTGCGCTTCCAGCCCACGGGCGGCAGCCGGGCGCCCCAGATCCCGGTCGGCAAGAAACAACGCCTGACCATTGAGCGCCTGGCCAATGATGGCCGGGGGATCGTGTTTTTCGAAGGTCGCACCTGGTTTGTGGTGGGCGCCCTGGCCGGCGAAGAGGTCGAGGCGCGGGTGCTCGGTGCCCATGGCAAAGTGGTCGAGGCCCGCACCGAGCGGGTGTTCCAGGCCAGCGAACTGCGCCGCCCGGCGCCGTGCGTGCATGCTGGCCGTTGTGGCGGTTGCAGCCTGCAACACCTGCCCCATGCCGAACAGCTTGCCCTGAAACAGCGCATGCTCGCCGAGCAATTGTCCCGTGTTGCCGGGGTCGAGCCCCAGGAGTGGGCAGCGCCGTTGAGCGGCCCCGAGTTCGGCTATCGCCGCCGGGCGCGGGTCGCCGTGCGTTGGGATGCCAAGGCCAAGCGCCTGGACGTGGGTTTTCGCGCCGTGGCCAGCCAGGACATCGTCGCCATCGATGATTGCCCGGTGCTGGTACAGGCCTTGCAACCGATCATGCAGCGCCTGCCCAACATGTTGCGGCGCCTGAGCAAACCTCAGGCCCTGGGGCATGTGGAACTGTTCAGCGGCTCGTCGATTGCCGTGTTGCTGCGGCATATGGCGCCGTTGTCCGACGCTGACCTGCTGGTGCTGCAAGAATTCTGCGGGTTCCATGACGCCCAGTTGTGGCTGCATGGAGAGGGCGAGCCGCAGCCGTTCGCGGCCGGGGCGGCCCTGGGCTATCGTCTGGAGCAGTGGGGCCTGGAGCTGGCGTACCGGCCGGGGGATTTTGTGCAGGTCAATGCCGGGGTCAACGAGGCGATGGTGGCCCAGGCGCTGGATTGGTTGGCCCCGCGTTCCGACGAACGGGTGCTGGACCTGTTCTGCGGCCTTGGCAACTTTGCCTTGCCCCTGGCCCGCCAAGTGCGTGAAGTGGTGGCGGTAGAGGGCGTGCAGGCCATGGTGGACCGCGCAGCCCTCAACGCAGGCAGCAATAATTTGCATAATGTGCAGTTTTTTCAGGCCGATTTGTCCCAGCCTTTGAGTGATGCGCAATGGGCCAAAGCAGGCTTTTGTGCGGTACTCTTGGACCCACCCCGCGATGGTGCCCTGGAGGTTGTGCGCAAGCTCGCCACTCTGGGGGCTGATCGCCTGGTGTATGTGTCCTGCAATCCAGCCACGCTGGCGCGGGACACTGTCGAGTTGGTCAAGCAAGGCTACCGGCTAAAACGTGCCGGGATCCTCGATATGTTTCCGCAAACCGCGCATGTCGAGGCGATGGCGTTATTTGAAGCGAGCTAGGATGCTCGCTTAGTCCGACTGGCCTGCGTTCTCCAGGGCCTGTGACCTGCCAGGGAGTTCGCGGTACAAGGGTCAGCGATTTTGACGCGCTACAGGCGCGTCGTAGGGAAGGTAAGCAAGATGGTACAGGTGAGAGCACACCAGCCGATCAACACCGACGGCAGTATCAATCTCGAGGCATGGCTGGATCATGCCATCAGTGTCGATCCGGCACTGGACCGTGAAGCCTTGAAAGCCGCCTGCGAGTTCGCTCGCGAGGCTGAACAGCAAGACAATGCGGCCAAGAATCTTTGGGCCGAAGGAACCTCCAGTTTTCGTACCGGGCTTGAAATCGCCGAGATCCTCGCCGACCTCAAGCTGGATCAGGATTCGCTGATCGCCGCGGTGCTCTATCGCGGCGTGCGCGAAGGGCATATCGCGTTGCCCTTGGTCAGCCAGCGTTTCGGCGCGGTGGTGGCCAAGCTGATCGATGGCGTGCTGCGCATGGCCGCGATCAGCGCCAGCCTCAGCCCGCGCCAGTCGATGGTGCTGGGCACCCAGGGCCAGGTGGAAAACCTGCGCAAGATGCTGGTGGCGATGGTCGACGACGTGCGCGTCGCCCTGATCAAGCTGGCCGAACGCACCTGCGCGATCCGTGCGGTGAAAACCGCCGATGACGAAAAGCGCAACCGTGTCGCCCGCGAGGTCTTCGACATCTATGCGCCCCTGGCCCACCGCCTCGGGATCGGCCATATCAAGTGGGAGCTGGAGGACTTGTCCTTCCGCTACCTCGAACCCGATCAATACAAACAGATCGCCACCCTGCTGCATGAGCGGCGGCTGGACCGTGAGCGCTTTATCAGCGATGTGATGGGCCAGTTGCGCTCGGAGTTGCAGGCCACCGGTGTCGAGGCCGATATCAGCGGCCGCGCCAAGCACATCTATTCGATCTGGCGCAAAATGCAGCGCAAGGGCCTGGCCTTCAGCCAGATCTACGACGTGCGCGCCGTGCGTGTGCTGGTGCCGGAAATGCGCGATTGCTACACCGCGCTGGGCATCGTCCACACCCTGTGGCGGCATATTCCCAAGGAATTCGACGACTACATCGCCAACCCCAAGGAAAACGGCTACCGCTCGCTGCACACCGCGGTGATCGGCCCCGAGGGCAAGGTGCTGGAAGTGCAGATCCGCACCCACGCCATGCACGAGGAAGCCGAGCTGGGGGTTTGCGCGCACTGGCGCTACAAGGGCACCGACGTCAAGGCGGGCTCCAACCAGTACGAAGAGAAAATCTCCTGGCTGCGCCAAGTGCTCGAATGGCACGAAGAACTGGGCGATATCGGCGGCCTGGCCGAGCAGTTGCGGGTGGATATCGAGCCTGACCGGGTCTACATCTTCACCCCCGACGGCCACGCCATCGACCTGCCCAAGGGCGCGACGCCGCTGGACTTCGCCTATCGCGTGCACACCGAGATCGGCCACAACTGCCGTGGCGCCAAGATCAACGGGCGCATCGTGCCGCTCAACTACAGCCTGCAGACCGGGGAACAGGTCGAGATCATCACCAGCAAGCACGGCACGCCGAGCCGCGACTGGCTGAACCCGAACCTGGGCTACATCACCACATCGCGGGCGCGGGCGAAGATTGTCCACTGGTTCAAGCTGCAGGCGCGGGACCAGAACGTCGCCGCCGGCAAGACCCTGCTCGAACGCGAACTGGGGCGCCTGGGCCTGCCCCAGGTGGATTTCGACAAGTTGGCCGAAAAAGCCAACATGAAGATTGCCGAGGATATGTTCGCCGCCCTCGGCGCCGGCGACTTGCGCCTGGCGCAACTGGTCAACCTGGCCCAGCAGTTGGTGGAACCGGAGCGCGGCAGCGAGCAACTGGAGCTGATTCCGCGCAAGGCCACGGGCTACAAGCCGGGCAAGCGCGGCGATATCCAGATCCAGGGCGTGGGCAACCTGATGACCCAGATGGCCGGCTGCTGCCAGCCGTTGCCGGGCGACGCGATCGTCGGCTACATCACCCAGGGCCGTGGGGTGAGCATTCACCGCCAGGATTGTGCCTCGGTGTTGCAACTGGGCGGGCGCGAGCCGGAGCGGATCATCCAGGTCAGCTGGGGTCCGGTGCCGGTGCTCACCTACCCGGTGGACATCATCATCCGCGCCTACGACCGTTCGGGGTTGCTGCGTGACGTCTCGCAAGTGCTGCTCAACGAGCGGATCAACGTACTGGCGGTCAACACCCGCTCGAACAAGGAGGACAACACTGCGTTGATGTCCCTGACCATCGAGATTCCGGGGCTGGACGCGTTGGGGCGGCTGCTGGGGCGTATTTCCCAGTTGCCGAACATCATCGAGACCCGGCGTAACCGCACGCCATGAGTCGCTGGATGAGTGCGGCCTGAAATGTGGGAGCGGGCTTGTGTAGGAGCTGGCTTGCCTGCGATGCAGGCGCCTCGGTCTACCCGATACCGAGGTGCCTGCATCGCGGGCAAGCCCGGCTCCCACATTTGCTCGGTGGTTTTCCCACTTGATCGGATAGAGAACGATGTATTCACTTGAAGACCTGCTACACCTGATGAACCGCCTGCGCGACCCGCAATACGGTTGCCCGTGGGACATCAAGCAAACCTACGCCAGTATCGTGCCCCACACCCTGGAAGAAGCCTACGAAGTCGCCGACGCCATTGAGCGCGGGGATTTTGATCATCTGCAAGGCGAGTTGGGCGACCTGTTGTTCCAGGTGGTGTATTACAGCCAGTTGGCCCGGGAAGAAGGGCGCTTCGAGTTTGCCGGCGTGATCGACAGCATCACCCGCAAGCTGATTCGCCGCCATCCCCATGTGTTCCCCACCGGTGACCTGTATGCGCCGCTGGATATTCCTCAGTTAAACGAAGAGCAGGTCAAGGCGCGCTGGGAGCAAATCAAGGCCGAGGAGCGCGCAGAAAAATCCGACGCCCCGCAGCAACTGTCCCTGCTCGATGATGTGCCTACCGCCTTGCCATCCCTGTCCCGCGCGGCCAAATTGCAAAAGCGCGCCAGCCAGGTCGGCTTCGACTGGCCGGCGGCGTTGCCGGTGGTGGATAACGTACGTGAAGAGCTCGATGAAGTGCTCCAAGCCATGGCCGACAACGACCCAGCAGCGATTGCCGATGAAGTCGGTGACCTGCTGTTTGCGGCGGTCAACCTGGCGCGGCACCTCAAGGTGGACCCGGAAACCGCCCTGCGCGGTGCCAATGCCAAATTCGAAAGGCGATTCCGATTTATCGAACAGGCATTGCGCGACACCCACCGTCCCATGGAAGATTGCACCCTCGAAGAGTTGGACGCCCTATGGGGCGAAGCCAAACGCCAGGAAAAGAATGTGTCCAACTGCGGTTGAGCAGTTGCCTAAGTGAGTAAGCACCATGAGCATTTCCCTTCGCGACCAGTTGCTCAAAGCAGGCCTGGTCAATCAGAAGCAGGCCAAGCAGGTCGGCAAAGACAAGCAGAAGCAGCAGCGCCTGGTTCACAAAGGCCAGGCCCAGGCCGATGACACCCAGCAGCGCCTGGCCCTGGAAGCGCAGGCCGAGAAGGTCAAGCGCGACCAGGAGCTCAACCGCCAGCAGCAGGAAAAGGTCGAGGCCAAGGCCCGTGCCGCGCAGGTCAAGCAATTGATCGAGACCTCGCGCCTGCCCAAGTTGACCACCGAGGACTACTACAACTTCGTGGACGACAAGAAGGTCAAGCGCCTGTCGGTCAACACCTTGATGCGCAACAAGCTGAGCAACGGCTCGTTGGCGATTGTCCATCACGGCGGCGGCTACGAAGTGATCCCGCGGGAGGCCGCGCTGAAAATCCAGGAGCGCGCCCCTGAGCGTATCGTGCAGATGAACATCCTCACCGAGGCCCAGGTGCCGGATGAAGATGATCCGTATGCCGCCTACCAGATCCCTGACGATCTGATGTGGTAAGGCGTTAAAACAACAAACCCCGCTCAAAAGGCGGGGTTTGTGTTTATAGGCACTGCGGCTGCGTGGGCCGGGTGGCTATGGGATTTCAGTTATTCAGGAGCTAGATGCCTGGCGTCTCATTTCGAGGGTTTCGAGCTCGTTTTTATAGTTATGGGCGTCGCACTCGTTGTGAAACATACCGACCAGCAGGTCTTGTTGATGTACATCCCAGATATGAATCCCGTGGGCCAGGGCCTCGTGGGACATATGGGCATCGTCGCGTTCCGTTACTTTTACTGTCATCTGCTTGCTCCAGTCTCTGGTTGATCTGCGGCAAGGCGTCGCAGGCCTTTGTTATATATTTTGTTAGCTTGCTAAGTAAACTGACTTTGCGCGCAACAATTCATTGCAGCAAACGCAACAATGCTCCAGGCCACGTAAACCGCGACATTGCGTCGCAGGGGGCGGGGTTTTATGACAAAAGTTTCATGTTTGAGTGAGGCTTTGGCCGTGTGCCGGGCATCCCACCGCTATCGCAGGCAAGCCAGCTTGGAATGCGCTCACCTGTGGGAGCTGGCTTGCCTGCGATAGATAGCGCCAGTCGCCTCACCACAAACTCCAGGCGAAAAAAAGCCCCGCATTTAGCGAGGCTCTTTCAACCTATCAACGATCAGATGCCTTTCACAACCTTGCCATTGACCGTGCCGTCCAACAGCATGATGTTGTATTCCTTGCCGTCGGTTTCGACTTGCTGCAGGCGAACCAGCAGGTAGTCCCAATCCTTGGCAAACCACATCACGGTGGTGCGCTTGCTTTGCGTCGGGTCGCGCACGCGTTCAACCTTGATGGCGTCGATCTTGCCGGCCTTGGTGTCGACTTTCTCGGCACCCAGCACGCGGAAGTCATAGGTGTCGACTTCGCCGTCATCCACCACCTGGTAGCTCATGGTTTTCTTGCCGGCGGCCACGTCATGCTGCAGGGCCAACTGGTAAGTGGATTTGTCGACCATGCCACGGTTCAGCGGGATCTTCACTGCATCGCCGCGATCGGTACCGGTGACCATCTTGGCGGTCCAGTCGAAGTCCAGGTCGGCTTTCTTGGCTTTACCCAGCCCACCCCGTTCAAAGTGGTAGGACTGTGGCAGCAAAGTATCCTTGTCCAGGGTCAAGGTACTTGTTTCGGTCAGGCTGGCGATCATCATCGAGGCCTTGAAGCTGAGCTTCCAGGTACCGTCGGCGGTTTTTTCCAGGCTGCGTTCCGCAGTACCGCTCATGGGCAACTGCTTCCAGTCGGCGGTATAGCTGGCGGAGAAAGGCTGAAGATCTGCCGCGTGCACGGTAGGCAGGGCAAGCAGAGCAAAAGCGAAGAGCAGGGCGCGACGCATAAAATCTCCTAGGTACGAATCAAGTGGCCGCTGGCCGCAAGTAACTGGCCGTCCAACAATGCCCCCTGTTCACCGAGAACCAAGCGTCCTTCGGCAAACCAGCGAACCGCCAGCGGGTAAATCCTGTGTTCCTGGGTGTGAACCCGTTGCGCAAGGCTCTGCGCTGAGTCCGCAGACTCTACCGGAACTACTGCCTGTACGACCAGTGGCCCGCCATCGAGTTCCTCGGTGACAAAGTGCACGCTGCAGCCGTGCTCTGTATCGCCGGCCTCAAGGGCCCGCTGGTGAGTGTGTAACCCTTTGTATTTGGGCAGCAGGGAAGGGTGGATATTCAGCAGGCGCCCCTGGTAATGGCGCACGAAATCAGCGCTGAGAATGCGCATGAAGCCGGCGAGCACCACGAGTTTGGGGTTGAAGGCGTCGATCAGTTCGATCAAGGCTGCATCGAAGGCCTCGCGACCTTCGAACGCCTTGTGATCCAGGGAGCGGGTATCGATACCCGCGTCCTGGGCGCGTTGCAGGCCGTAGGCGTCGCTGCGGTTGGAAATCACCGCAGCGATGCGCACCGGGCTGTCGCCGGCGCGCGTGCTGTCGATCAGGGCCTGCAAGTTACTGCCGGTGCCGGAGAGCAGCACCACGACATCACAGGTTGCTGGCATCAGTGAGCCTTGAGGTTCTTCAGTTCAACCTGGGCAGCGCCTTCGGCAGCGGTGGCGATCTGGCCGATCACCCATGGCTGCTCGCCGGCTTCACGCAGTACGTTCAGCGCGCTTTCCACGTGCTCTTGCGCCACGCAGATGACCATGCCCACGCCGCAGTTCAGCACGCGGTGCATTTCGGTTTCGTTGACGTTGCCTTTCTCTTGCAGCCAGTCGAAGACCGCCGGGCGCTGCCAGCTGGCCACGTCGACGATGGCCTGGGCGCCTTTTGGCAGCACGCGCGGGATGTTGTCCAGCAGGCCGCCACCGGTGATGTGGGCCATGGCCTTGACTGCGCCAGTGTCCTTGATCAGCTTGAGCAACGGCTTGACGTAGATGCGGGTCGGGGCCATCAGCAGGTCGGTCAAAGGCTTGCCATCGAGCTGGGTGTTCTCGATGTCGGCGCCGGACACTTCGATGATCTTGCGGATCAGCGAGTAGCCGTTGGAGTGCGGGCCGGACGATGGCAGGGCCAGCAGGGCGTCACCGGCAGCTACCTTGGAGCCGTCGATGATCTCGGCTTTTTCCACGACGCCGACGCAGAAGCCGGCCAGGTCGTAGTCTTCGCCTTCGTACATGCCTGGCATTTCAGCGGTTTCGCCGCCGACCAGGGAGCAACCCGACAGTTCGCAGCCAGCGCCGATACCGGTGACCACTTGTGCAGCGGTTTCCACGTTCAGTTTGCCGGTGGCGTAGTAGTCGAGGAAGAACAGCGGCTCGGCACCGCATACCACCAGGTCGTTGACGCACATGGCCACCAGGTCGATGCCGATGGTGTCGTGCTTGTTCAGGTTCAGCGCCAGGCGCAGCTTGGTGCCCACGCCGTCGGTGCCGGAGACCAGCACAGGCTGCTTGTAGCCGGCCGGGATCTCGCAGAGGGCGCCGAAACCGCCCAGGCCACCCATGACTTCGGGGCGCGCAGTGCGCTTGGCGACGCTCTTGATGCGTTCGACCAATGCTTCACCGGCGTCGATGTCTACACCGGCGTCCTTGTAGCTCAGGGAGGGTTGCTTGCTCATGATCCAGGCCTTTAGGGGGGGATTCAGGGGTAACGACCGATGCGGTGGGGGTACGGAAGTCGAACACTTCAGGACGCCCAGCCGTTGACGGTCTGCGAAGGCGCGCGATTTTATCAGGCTTGAGGGGCAGCGGCCATCCTCGGGCCGACGGGCAGGGGCATATGGTGCTAAAAAAACCTTAATCGGCGCCGCGATCGCCTGTATTAAGGTATAGCCTTTAACCCGCTATCGTTATGACAGTACGAAAACTTACCGGGGCCTTGTGAATGTTTTGCCGGTCGCTGTGGTCACAGCCTTGCTTAACCTTCTTCACGCGGCCTGTTCCAGCCGCTTTTTTGTCGTTCGGGAATCTTTTTTCATGGGTCTGAGTAGATATTTTTTTGTGGGCTGTTTGTCGTTGGTCAGCCTGGCCAGTCATGCCGAAACTGTTAATGGTCTTTATCAAGTGCTGGAGCCGGTCAGCAGCCAGGCGCCCGAGGAGCGCGCACAAGCTACTCAGCGCGCCCTGGAAACCCTGGTGATCCGCCTCACCGGCGACACCAAGGCCGCCCAGGGCCCTGGCCTGGCGGCAATTCGCAAGGATCCGCAACAGATCATCAGCCAGTACGGCTACGACGCCGGTCCGCCGGAAAGCCTGCAAGTGGATTTCGATCCGGTCAGCACCGACCGCGCCCTGCGCGATGCCGGCCTGGCGCTGTGGGGTAACAATCGGCCATCGATCCTTGGCTGGTGGCTCAGCGATTCCACCGAAGGCAGCAGCCTGGTGGGTGATGGCCAGGCCGCTGCCGAGCCGCTGCGCCGTGCGGCCCAGCACCGGGGCTTGCCGTTGCGCCTGCCGCTGGGTGACCTCGATGAACAGATTGTTGCCACCGCGCCTAATCTTGAGAGCGCAGATCCCGCGCCCCTGCGTTCGGCCTCCGAGCGTTATGGCGCTGACGCGCTGCTGGCGGTGCATGCCCGTGAAGACGCGGGCCAATGGCAAGCCAAGTGGCGCCTGTGGCTGGGTGACAAAGCCGAGCAGGGCACCGTACAGGGCGCCGACACTGCGGCCTTGGCCGATGCCGTCTTGCTGGCGGTCAGTGAGCGGCTTGCCCCACGGTTTGCGGTAAAAGCCGGGGTGTCGAGCGAGCAGTTGCTGCAAGTGCAGGGCATGACCCTGGAACGCTACGCCGCCCTCGGTCACCTGCTGGAGCCCTTTGGTGCGCAGTTGCAGCGAGTGGATGGCGACCGGATCGTCTATCGGGTCAATGGCAGCAGCGAGCAACTGCGCAGCCAGTTGAGCCTGGCCAAGCTGCAGGAAGTGCCGGCCGGCGAGGCCCTCGCGCCACAACCTGTGCCGGCGCCAGTGGTCGAAGGCGCTTCACCGGCACCCGTGCCGCAAGCCGAGCCCGAGCCGCAGCTGCGTTTTCGTTGGTAAATGTTCTTCCTTATATAGAAGCAACTGACAGATGGAGTGGTTTATGGCGGATACGCGTCGTTGGGTGTGGCTTGGCGGGATTGTCCTGCTGTGCGTCTTTGTGTTCTTGCTGCATTCGATCCTGACGCCGTTCCTGGTCGCGTTGCTGCTGGCTTATCTGTTCGACCCGGTGGTCGATCGCCTGGAAAAACTCGGCCTGTCGCGCACCTGGGGCGTGGTGGCGGTATTTGCGCTGTTTACCCTGATCGTCATGGCGCTGCTGTTGGTGCTGGTGCCGATGCTGGCCAAGCAGATGATCCGCCTTTACGAATTGGCGCCGCAAATGCTCGACTGGCTGCAACACACGGCCATGCCGTGGGCGCAGTCCAAGCTCGGCCTGGCCGATGGCTTCTGGAAGTTCGACAAGGTCAAGGCCGCGATCAGCGAGCATATGGGCCAGACCACCGATATCGTCGGGGTGATCCTCAGCCAAGCCACGGCTTCCAGTCTGGCGCTGATCGGTTGGCTGACCAACCTGGTGTTGATCCCGGTGGTGGCGTTCTACCTGCTGCGTGACTGGGACATCATGATGGCCAAGATCCGCAGCCTGCTGCCCCGTGATAGCGAGGAGCGCATCGTGTCCCTGGCCGGGGAGTGCCATGAGGTACTGGGTGCGTTTGTTCGCGGGCAGTTGCTGGTGATGGTCGCGCTGGGGATTATCTACGCTGGCGGGCTAATGGCGATTGGCCTGGAACTGGGCCTGTTGATCGGCATGATTGCCGGCCTGGCGGCGATTGTGCCGTACATGGGCTTTGTCATCGGGATTGGCGCGGCGCTGGTGGCCGGCCTGTTCCAGTTTTGCGGCGACTTGTACCCGATGCTGGGGATTGTCGCGGTGTTCATGGTCGGCCAGGCCCTGGAAGGCATGGTGCTGACGCCGTTGCTGGTGGGCGACCGCATCGGCCTGCATCCGGTGGCCGTGATCTTTGCGATCCTGGCGGGCGGCGAGCTGTTTGGCTTTACCGGCATCCTCCTGGCGCTGCCGGTGGCGGCGGTGATCATGGTGCTGGTGCGCCATGTGCATGATGTGTACAAGGATTCGGACGTCTATACGGGCGCCGATGACCCTCAGTTGTAAGGCTGATCACAAACCCGGCTCAAGGCCGGGTTTGTTACCTCTAGGGCTTGGCATTTAGCCATCGCGTCAAACAATCTCCAAAAAATCCAATGAGTTAACGCAAACCTTTGATTTTGCTTGTGGTCTGTTGCATTGTGCGCCCGGCGTCACGGGTATAAACTTTGCAAACTTTTCACAGAGGCCACTAACGGTTCGATTGGAACCGTTCAGTCAGCATGAAACCGATTCAGCTGCCCCTAGGTGTGCGTCTGCGTGACGACGCTACCTTCATCAATTACTACCCAGGCGCCAATGCCGCTGCACTCGGCTATGTCGAGCGGCTCTGCGAAGCCGACGCCGGGTGGACGGAAAGCCTGATCTACCTCTGGGGCAAGGACGGCGTGGGGCGGACCCACCTGTTGCAGGCCGCCTGCCTGCGTTTTGAGCAGTTGGGTGAGCCGGCGGTGTACCTGCCGTTGGCCGAGCTGCTGGACCGTGGCATCGGCATCCTCGACAACCTTGAGCAATACGAACTGGTGTGCCTGGACGACCTGCAAGCGGTCGCCGGCCGGGCAGACTGGGAAGAAGCACTGTTCCATCTGTTCAACCGCCTGCGCGACAGTGGCCGGCGCCTGTTGATTGCCGCGTCTACCTCGCCACGGGAATTGCCGGTCAAGCTGGCAGACCTCAAGTCGCGCCTGACCCTGGCGCTGATCTTCCAGATGCGCCCGCTGTCCGACGAAGACAAATTGCGGGCCCTGCAACTGCGTGCCTCGCGCCGTGGCTTGCACCTGACCGATGAAGTCGGGCATTTCATCCTCACCCGCGGTACCCGCAGCATGAGCGCGCTGTTCGACTTGCTCGAGCAGCTCGACCAGGCCTCCTTGCAGGCCCAGCGCAAGCTCACTATCCCCTTTCTCAAAGAAACCCTCGGCTGGTAGCCAGCCCTTTGAAACCGGTGCTCCTGGCAAATTCCAGGCGCCAGAAAACCTGTGCTTGAGCCGCTATGGCCACGCAAAAGGGTTTAAATGGGGTGTAAGGGCTTAGATGACATAGGTCAAACAAGAAGTCACATAGATCACGATTGAATTTGCAAATCGATGTCATAGAAGGCATAGTCTCGACTTCTTTACATCTCAGCCACGGTCGTGCCCATGCTAAATCGCTTCGCACCCCTCGTGCCTCTCGCACTCGTTACCCTGTTGTTTGGTTGCGCCACCCACCCCCAGCAGGTGGTCGAGCAGCAAAAGCCGCAACAACAGCATCAAGCCAAATTCGTCGCAGCACAGTCTTCTTCTGTTTATGAAGAAGAGGTGGCGACCGAAAAAGAACTGGCCCAGTTCGCCGATAGCAAGCCTTATCAGCTGCCGCTGCTGGCCGATAGCATTCTCGAACGCGGCATGTCCCTGATCGGTACCCGTTACCGTTTCGGCGGTACCTCTGAAGCCGGTTTCGACTGCAGTGGCTTTATCGGCTATCTGTTTCGTGAAGAGGCCGGCATGAACCTGCCGCGCTCCACCCGCGAAATGATCAACGTGGATGCACCGTTGGTCGCACGGAACAACCTCAAGCCTGGCGATCTGCTTTTCTTCAGTACCAATGGCCGTGGTCGTGTCAGCCACGCCGGTATCTACCTGGGCGATGACCAGTTCATCCACTCCAGCAGCCGCCGCAGCGGTGGGGTGCGGGTCGATAAGCTGGGCGACAGCTACTGGAGCAAAACCTTCATCGAAGCCAAGCGTGCATTGGCGATGGCCCCGACTACCGTTACCGCTCGCAAGTAAAGTTAAAGTGATACTTGAAGTTTGACGCGTAACCGCTAGAATCCTGAGATATTGTTGCGAACCTGACCGCGCAAGCTTGCTTGCGCGGTCTAGTTTTCAGCGTTCGGCAGCGAAAGCCGCATCCAGATCAGGATTGTTCTGCCCATGTCGACCTCGGCCCGCCTAATTCTTCTTGTTTGCGCCGCACTGCTCAGTGCCTGCGCCAGCCGTCCTCCACCTGCGCCTGTGGCCGTCAAGCCCAAGCCGGTCTTCAACTACGCCACCCAGAACTTTTCGCCAGCGGCTGAAGATGTGCTGTTTCGCGCCCTGGGCCTGGTCGGCACGCCTTATCGCTGGGGCGGCAATACGCCGGATTCGGGGTTTGATTGCAGTGGCCTGATTGGTTTTGTCTACCGCGATGCCGCTGGTATTTCCCTGCCGCGCACCACTCGCGAGTTGATCGTGATGCGGGCCCAGGACGTGCGTGAAGATGCGCTGCAGACCGGTGACTTGCTGTTCTTCGCCACGGGCGGCGGCTCGCAGGTCAGCCATGCCGGCATCTATGTGGGTGAAGGGCGTTTCGTCCATGCACCGCAAACCGGCGGTACGGTGAAGCTTGATACCTTGTCCAAGGCCTACTGGCAGAATGCCTATCTGAGCGCCAAGCGCGTATTGCCGTCGGAGCATCTGGCGCGTAACCCCTAGAAACACGCCTCCTTGCAGGAGTCCGCAAGCCGAATCCTACAAGGGGGCGTCGGTTTTGCGAGTGGCCATATGCTTCAAATAGCCCACCAGCAACTCCAGGTCGGCCTCTGGCAACACGCTGGCGGTAAACGCCGGCATCTTGGCTTGCGGCCAATGCCTCAGGCTCTGGGGATCACGGATGTAACGCTTGAGAAAGTCGCCGCCGAAATATTCGGTGGGGCTGTAGGGTAGATTCAGGTCCGGGCCTACCTGCGCGTCACCCGCGCCGTTTAGGCGATGGCAGGCCAGGCAGTTCTTCTGGAACAGGGCGAACCCCTGGTTGACCGGATCGTCCACCGCCAGCGCAGGGTCCGGCAGCAGCGCCGGGAAGCGTTCGGCAACGGTTTTCAACTGTTTGATCGTCGAGATCTGGAAGGGCCATTGTTCCGGGCTGATCCCGCTCGCCTGGGGTTGGGTCCACACCAGGTAGAACGGCCCGGCGCTGGGCTTGCCCTTGGCCAGCGGGGGCCATGGCTGGGCCGGATCCTCCACCGCCAGCCACGCCTGGGCGCCGCTTTGCGAAAGCAGCGGCGCGGCAGCCAGTTCGGCGGCGAAACCATCGAGCGCTACCGCCTGCACATGGTTCTGCGCCAACACGCCCGGCAAGAGTACGGCCAGCGGTACTGCGCGATAGGTCATGTTGCGCTTGTAGGAAACGTCATCAACGATCTGCACGGTTTGCGCTGCCGGGTGCTTGAGCAACTCGGCGGTTTGCCAGGTTGTGCGGCTGTGATCCAGCTCGATGGTCAACGACGCGGCGCTGGCGGGGTAGGCCAGGATCAGCATCAGCAGGACGATAATGTGTTTCAAGGCGAGTCCCATGTGGCAGTGGCGGTCTGGGCTCAGGATACCGGACATCGACGACGAAACCGTACGCAAAAAAGACAGCCCCGGCCACGGGAACGCTCTACGCGGTTTCCCGGGCGGTGCTGCCAAAGGCTGCAATGTCTAGGTGTGATCGGCCCGCTCAACCAATGATCTTGGTCAGGTTGGGCAAAATCAGAATCAGTGTGGTGGCGAAGAGAATGAGCCCCGCCTGGCGGACTTTCGATTGTTTGAACATGGCTGACTGCCTTTTGTTGTTATTCCTGAGCGTCAAATGCGCCGATGCAAGCACCATCATTGACTACGTTAGGCCTGCGAGATGGCATTTTTCTTACAGCTGCTCCAGCAAGACCCGGCAGCAGCGTCATACACTTCTTACTGATTCAACCTTAGAGCCCATGTCGGGCGTGGCTTAGATCGCTTTCATATCAACTTAGATTGAAATCCTTTTAAAAGCGCATGAGGCATATGGCCATCTTCGCGCCAGCCCCTTGGCTAGACAGCTAAAACGATTAACCTGGGGTTTTCGCGAGCCTCCTACCGTTCGTCTGAGCGTGCTCGTCAAGGCCAATGAGCGCATCGGTCATTGAATCTGCCCTGGCGGCGCTTAAGGTAAGGGCACGGTCGGCTCTCCCCTTGAGAGCTCCATTGCACAGTGGTTCGAGGACGTCATGACCCAAGCTTTGATCTTTGATGCGATACGTACGCCCCGGGGCAAAGGCAAGGCCGATGGCGCCTTGCACAGCGTCAAGCCGGTGAACCTGCTGGCCGGCTTGCTCAGCGCCCTGCAACAGCGCAGTGACCTGGACACGCGCCAGGTGGATGACATCGTGCTCGGTTGCGTCACGCCAGTCGGGGACCAGGGCGCGGATATCGCCAAGACCGCCGCGTTGGTAGCCGACTGGGACGTCAGCGTCGCCGGTGTGCAGGTCAACCGCTTCTGTGCGTCGGGCCTGGAGGCGGTCAACCTTGGGGCGATGAAGGTGCGTTCCGGCTTCGAGGACCTGGTGGTGGTCGGCGGTGTCGAGTCCATGTCCCGCGTGCCCATGGGCAGCGATGGCGGTGCCTGGGTGCTGGACCCGCAGACTAATATGCACAGCCACTTCACGCCCCAGGGGATTGGCGCCGACCTGATCGCCACCCTGGAAGGCTTCAGCCGCGAAGATGTCGACACCTTCGCCTTACACTCCCAGCAGAAAGCGGCGCGGGCCAGATCAGATGGTTCCTTCAACAAATCCCTGATCCCGGTGCAGGACCAGAACGGCATCGTACTGCTCGATCACGACGAATTTATCCGTGGCGACTCGACGCTCGAAGGGTTGGGCAAACTCAAGCCGAGCTTCGAAATGATGGGGCAGATGGGCTTCGATGCCACGGCCTTGCGGGTCTACAGCCATGTCGAGCGCATCCAGCATGTGCACACACCGGGTAACAGTTCCGGGATTGTCGATGGCGCGGCCTTGATGCTGATCGGCTCCGAGGCCCGGGGCCGTGAATTGGGCCTGCAAGCGCGTGCGCGTATCGTCGCCACCGCCGTCACCAGTACCGATCCGACCATCATGTTGACTGGCCCCGCGCCGGCCACCCGCAAGGCCCTGGCCAAGGCCGGCCTGCGGGTCGAGGACATCGACCTGTTCGAGGTCAACGAAGCCTTCGCCTCGGTGGTGCTCAAGTTCATCAAGGACATGGGCATCGACGCCGCCCGGGTCAATGTCAATGGTGGCTCGATTGCCATGGGCCACCCGCTGGGGGCCACGGGGTGCGCGATCCTCGGCACCTTGCTCGACGAGTTGGAGGTGCGCCAGCAGCGCTACGGCCTGGCCACGCTCTGTGTGGGCGGCGGCATGGGTATCGCCACCATTATCGAACGCCTCTGAGCCTAAGGAATCTGTCATGACCGACGCCATTCGTTACGAAAAAGGCCAGGACCAGATCGTGGTGCTGACCCTCGACATGCCCGGCCAGAGTGCCAACACCATGAACGCGGCCTACCGCGAGGCCATGGCCGCCACGGTCGCACGCCTGGATGCGGAAAAGGATGGGATTGCCGGGGTCATAATCACCTCGGCGAAAAAAACCTTCTTTGCCGGCGGTGACCTCAATGAGCTGATCAAAGTCGACAAGCCCCATGCCAAGGCGTTCTACGACATGGTCCTGGGCCTGAAGGCGCAGTTGCGCAGCCTGGAAACCCTCGGCAAGCCGGTGGTGGCCGCGATCAACGGCGCCGCCCTCGGCGGTGGCTGGGAGCTATGCCTGGCGTGCCAGCACCGCGTGGCGCTGGATCATCCAGCCGTGCAGATCGGCTTGCCGGAAGTCACCCTCGGCCTGTTGCCGGGCGGCGGCGGGGTGGTGCGCATGGTGCGCATGCTGGGTCTGGAGAAGGCCTTGCCGTACCTGCTGGAAGGCAAGAAGATCAGCGCGCAGAAGGCCCTGCAAGCCGGTTTGATCGACGAGTTGGCGGCGGATCACGATGAACTGCTGGCCAAATCCCGGGCCTGGATCCTGGCCAACCCGACGGCCAAACAGCCTTGGGATATCAAGGGTCACCAGATTCCAGGTGGCACACCGTCCAATCCAAAAGTCGCGCAAATGCTCGCCATTGCGCCGTCGATCCTGCGCAGCAAAACCAATGGCTGCTTCCCGGCGCCGGAGAAAATCCTCTGTGCGGCCGTGGAGGGCGCCCAGGTGGACTTCGACACCGCGCACCTGATCGAGACCCGCTACTTCACCGAGCTCACCACCGGCCAGGTGGCGAAGAATATGATCGGCACCTTCTGGTTCCAGCTCAACGAAATCAACGCCGGTGGCTCACGGCCTGCGGGGTTTGCGCCGTATGTCACGCGCAAGGTCGGCATCCTCGGCGCCGGCATGATGGGCGCGGGGATTGCCTACACCAGTGCATTGGCGGGAGTGGAAGTGGTGCTCAAGGACGTGACGCTGGCGGCGGCAGAGAAGGGCAAGGCCCACTCGGCGGCGCTGCTGGACAAGAAAGTCAGCCGTGGGCAACTGACGCCTGAGCAGCGGGAAAGCACCCTGGCGCGGATCCATCCTACAGACAGCGATGCCGACCTGGCCGGTTGCGACCTGATCATCGAGGCCGTATTCGAAGACCGTGACCTCAAGGCCAAGGTCTCGGCGGCGGCCCAGCGCGTGGTAGGCGCTGACGCGGTGATTGCTTCCAATACGTCCACCTTGCCCATCAGCGGCCTGGCGAATGCGGTGCCAAACCAAGGCAAGTTTATCGGCCTGCATTTCTTCAGCCCGGTGGAAAAAATGCCACTGGTGGAAATCATCAAAGGCGCCAATACCAGCGACGAAACCCTGGCTCGTGGTTTTGATTTCGTACTGCAAATCAAGAAAACCCCGATTGTGGTGAACGACAGTCGCGGCTTTTTCACCTCGCGGGTATTTGGCACCTTCACCAACGAAGGCATCACCCTGCTCGGCGAAGGCGTGGCTGCGCCGATGATCGAGACCGAAGCGCGCAAGGCCGGGATGCCGATTGGTCCGCTGGCGATTTCTGACGAAGTTTCCCTCAGCCTGATGAGCCATATCCGTCAGCAGACAGCCAAGGATCTGCACGCCGAAGGCAAGACGCTGCCCGAGCATCCGGCGTTTGCGGTGATCGACCTGTTGCTCAATGAGTACAAACGCCCGGGCAAGGCGGCGGGCGGTGGTTTCTACGAATACCCCAGCGGTGGCCAGAAATACCTGTGGCCAGAACTCAAGATGCGCTTCGAGAAGCCCGGCCAGCAGATTTCGGCACAGGATGTGCGCGACCGCCTGCTGTTTATCCAGGCCATCGAAACGGTGCGGTGTGTGGAGGAGGGCGTGTTGATGTCCACCGCCGATGCCAATATCGGTTCGATCTTCGGCATCGGCTTTGCGGCGTGGACCGGCGGGGCGCTGCAGTTTATCAACCAGTACGGTTTGAACGACTTCGTGGCGCGAGCGCGTTACCTGGCCGAGCAATACGGCGAACGGTTCACCCCGCCAGCCTTGTTGCTGGAAAAGGCCGCCCAGGGCACAACGTTCTAACCTCCTGACAGGCCATGGGTGGGGGCTTGCCTTGAAAGGGTATTTCAGGGCAGGCTGGCGGGTGTGCGTTATTCCCATCACCGTGTCAGGTATTTTTTATGTCGCTACGCGTCTGCATTCTGGAAACCGATATCCTGCGTCCGGAACTGGTCGATCAATATCAAGGTTACGGGCAGATGTTCCAGCGCCTGTTTTCGCAGCAGCCGATTGCCGCCGAATTCGTCGTCTACAACGTGATGCAAGGCCACTACCCGGCGGACAGCGAAGTGTTCGACGCGTACCTGGTCACGGGCAGCAAGGCGGATTCCTTCGCTACCGATCCGTGGATCGAAACCCTCAAGGCCTACCTGCTGAACCGTTACGAGCGGGGCGACAAGCTGCTCGGCATCTGTTTCGGCCATCAACTGCTGGCGCTGTTGCTGGGCGGCAAGAGCGAGCGGGCGAGCCAGGGCTGGGGCGTGGGCACGCACAACTATCAATTGGCCGCCAAGGCGCCGTGGATGAGCCCGGTGGTAGAAGAACTGACCCTATTGATCAGCCATCAGGACCAGGTCACCGCCTTGCCGGAAAACGCCACGGTGATCGCCTCCAGCGATTTCTGCCCGTTTGCCGCTTATCACATCAATGATCAGGTGCTGTGCTTCCAGGGGCATCCGGAGTTTATCCACGATTACTCCCGGGCCTTGCTCGACATTCGCCAGCTCAACCTTGGCGAACAGATCTACCAGCAGGGCGTCGCCAGCCTTGCTCATGACCACCACGGGGTAACCGTGGCGGAATGGATGATGCGTTTTGTAGCCCACAAGCCGCAGGTCGCCTGACCCCGGCCGGCCGGGGTGGGCAGGTTACAGCCACCCCGAGCGCTTGAAGCTGGCCCACAGGCCCGTACACCCCACCGCGATAAATCCCAGCACCGCAAAATAGCCGTAGTGCCATTGCAGTTCCGGCATGTTCTGGAAGTTCATCCCATAGATCCCGGCCACCGCCGTGGGGAAGGCGAGGATCGCCGCCCAGGCTGCAAACTTGCGCTGCACCACGCTCTGGCGCGAGGCTTCGAGCAGCACGCCGATCTCGATGGTCTGGCTGGCGATGTCGCGCAGGGTCGAAAGGTCTTCCATCTGCCGCGTGACGTGGATCTCTACATCGCGAAAGTATGGGCGCATGTTCTTGTCGATAAACGGGAAGCTCAGCTTTTGCAATTCCTCGCTGATTTCCACCATTGGCGCCACATGCCGGCGCAGCCGCAGTACGTCGCGGCGCAGGCCGTGCAGGTTCTGGATATCGCGCTCGTTCAGGGAGTTGCACAACACGTTGTGCTCCAGCGCATCGATCTCGGCATGAATCGCCTCACTCACGGGCTGGTAGTTTTCGGTGACAAAATCCAGCAGGGCATAGAGTACGAAATCTTCCCCGTGCTCCAGCAGTAGCGGCCGCGCCTCACAGCGCTGGCGTACATAGCCGTAGGACGCCGAGTGGCCGTTGCGCGCGGTGATGATATAGCCGTTGCCGGCAAAAATATGGGTCTCGATAAACTCCAGCTTGCCTTCATGGCGCACCGGCGAATAAGTCACGATAAACAGTGCGTCGCCAAAGGTTTCCAGCTTCGGCCGGCTGTGTTTTTCGAGGGCGTCTTCGATGGCCAGTTCATGCAGGTTGAACTGGCGTTGCAGGTTGGCCAGTTCCTGGGCGTCGGGCTCTTCCAGGCCGATCCATACAAAGTGATCAGGCTTGGCCGCCCAGGCGGCGCCTTCATCGAGGGTGATATCCCGGACTTTTTTACCGGCGCTATAGACGGCCGCCGCAACAACTCTACCCATAATGCTGATCGCTTCTTCACAAGTGGCAGTAACCGGCCAGCTTAGCCTGAAACGCCACATTGTAGGAGCCGGCTTGCCGTCAGGTTTTTTGCAGTGTTTTATCCATGGCTTCAATGCACTCGACCATTTGCGTCCGGCACTTCTCCATCAGCCCGGGCATGTCATCCATCGTCAATCCTGCTGTAGGAATCGGCGCCAATGACCGGATCAAGATATCGCCGCTGTTCCAGCGATTGAGCTTCATCTGCGTCACATAGGTACTGACGCACACCGGCACAATCGGCACTCCGGCGGCAATCGCCATTTGGAACGCGCCCTTCTTGAACGGCAGCAACGATTCACCCAGGTTGCGTGTGCCTTCCGGAAACACCCAGATCGAGGTTTCTTCGTGTTGCAGGGTATGGGTGGTGGTCAACATCGACCGCCGTGCCTTCTGCGCATTGCCCCGGTCAATCAACACATTGCCCGCCAGCCAGAACAGTTGCCCGAACAGTGGCACCCACTTCAGGCTTTTTTTGCCGATGCACACGGTGCGATAGGGCACCACATTGCCGAACACGAACAAATCATAGTTGGACTGGTGGTTGGCAATAATCACGCAACTGCTCGGCTTGTTGCGCAGCGAGTCCACTTGCGGCTTGACCCGCAGCCGCAGGATCCACATGGCCGGCAGAGCATACAGGCGTGCGCACAGGCGGCTGTTATCCGGGTTGAATGGCCGGCAGATCCCCAGCAGCACGCCCAGCACGCCGGCAATCAGAAAATGCAGGCCCATCAATAACATGCGTAAACAATAGAGCATCGACACGGACCATCGGGACAAAAGGTGGCGCAGTGTACGGACGTGCACTGTATTCGGCAATTACCCCTGTAGAGGTAGGAGATGGGCGATGTTTAAGTACATGTTTCAGCAGATGGAGACAGATGCCATCTAGAGCGGCTGCAAGGTGATTCAGAACGCGCTGTAAGAAAAAGCCCGACACAGGGTCGGGCTTTGTTTGATGCGGTCTCGGGAGACTCAGCCCAGATGTTCCTGGTCCTGAATGATCGCGTTATCCAGCAGATCCAGCAGGGCTTTACGCACCTTCAGCTTGGTTTGCTTGTGGGCGTTCATATTGATCTTCTTCAACTGCCGCGCCGCTTCCAGGGCCGCGGCTTGCAGCTCTTCGGGTGCCACCACCTTATCGAGGAAACCGGCGCTCAGGGCGTCTTGCGGGGTGAACATCTCGGCATTGATCACCGAACGATGAAACGCCGACTTACGCAGGCGATCGCGGGCCAGTTCAATCCCGGCATGGTGCATGGTCATGCCGATCATCACTTCATTCAGACCAATGCTAAAGGGCCCCTCGACACCAATCCGGTAATCGACCGACAGCAACAGGAACGCCCCCTTTGCCACCGCATGCCCAGGGCACGCGACAATCACCGGAAACGGGTGCGACAACAGGCGACGCGCCAGGGTCGAACCCGACGTCACCAGGCTGACCGCCTCTTTAGGGCCGGCCGTCATCACCTTCAAATCATAACCACCCGACAGAATCCCCGGCGTACCGGTGATAATCACCACCGCGCGATCCTTCTCGGCCTGGTCCAGCGCTTCATTAAACGCACTGACCACGGCAGGGGAAATGGCATTGACCTTACCGTTGCTCAAGGTCAGGGTCGCGATACCGTCTTCGAGGTGGTAGGCAATCAACTCACTCATGACGCGATTCCTTGTAATACGTTTAATAGAAGGGCAGGCCGCAGACGTTACCCAGCATGGCCGCCCCGGTAAAGCGCCATGACTGACTGGCCAGTCAGACTTTTCCCAACCTCCCGGCCCAGAGTAGGCTACGTCAGGGCTCGCCAGCCACCTTGGCCCCATACCGACACGCCTTGAGAATGGCACAATCGCCGCCCTCCACGCCGTGCCAGAGGGAGGCGGCATGGGATAACCGTCTAAGCGCATGAAAATTCTGAAAAAAACCTTTGCCATCGGAAAAGCTTTCGACTACATTAGCGCGCCTCGACAGACTGAATCAGTTTGACGAGATACGGTGAAGTGTCCGAGTGGCTTAAGGAGCACGCCTGGAAAGTGTGTATACAGGAAACTGTATCGAGAGTTCGAATCTCTCCTTCACCGCCACATTCTGTAAACACAAACCCCTGATTTTCCTAGAGAAAGTCGGGGGTTTGTGGTTTTTGGCGTCTGAAAAAAGCTCATATGGGAACAGGTATGGGAACAAATTCGATATTCGCTTGATGTACGATAGAGTGGTGTCTATATGGTGGCTCTGTCGAACTGGCGTGCAAAAGGAACGCATTAGCGTTGATGTGTTATCGACTGGGGTGGGTATTGGTAGTCGACCAGGCCTAACCCTAGAGTGAGCTGCTGCTATGGGCGTTTGAATTTTGGCCTTATGTGGCTTCTTAAACGTTCAAATGTGGTATCCAAAGGCAGTGGTAGGGGCACTAATTTTTAGCGTGAATTAAATGTCTCTACTAAAACAAGGATGATTCGGTTGTGAAAGTTCTGGATGATATTTTAGCTTCTTTGTCTGGCGTTGCTAAAACTAGGGTTAGTGATCCGTTTATTGGAACATTTACCATTTCATGGATTATATGTAACTGGAATCATATAGCTCTTCTTTTGTGGGGCGGTGGAACGGTATCCGACAGGGTGAATGAATTTCAAAAATATCTCTCTCTGACTGGTCTTTTTGGTTTTAATTCAGTGTTTGTTATTCCGTTAATGCTCGCATTATTTTACCTGTTTGCTTTTCCTTGGTTGTCTTTGGTTTTTAAGTATATATTAAAAAATGTTAATGATCGGCTGCATAAGCAGGCGGTTGATGTAGAGCTTGATAATATACGGCAGCAAGAAGAGTTGAATAAAGCTAGGTTGCGCTCTAACCCCGAAAAACAGTTTTTAGAGCAGACTGTTCAATGGGATATTGACCGTAAGGTTGAGGTGCTAGGGCATATAAAGTTGCGTACCGAACGTTTGCAAGCGAAACTTGACGAGCAGGAGAGGAAAAAAGTTGAAGCGGAGGCGAATACCGCTGAGGCGAAAAGCAGGGCTGCTATTGCTGAACTCGAAGAAGATAGTAAGAAAAAGCAAGCAGAACTGGATAAGCAGAAATTTAATGTAACTAGTGCTAAGTTAAGAGCGACGCTAGCTTCGCATCGTTTTCCTTCGGTCTATGTTTTTATGTCTAAATTAGATGATAGCCTGAAGTCGGATGATATAACCCTCTCGCTGATGTCTATTGGTGAGGTGGTGGCGGCGATTTTTGGTTATAAAGATTTTCAGTCTGTATTGGATGATGATGGTTTTAATAATGACGCTTTTTCCAATGTTGAGTATATTTATTATGATTCGGATGATTTGGCAGGAAAGTTAGAGAATATAGTGTTTGTAGAAGGTTTTCGCAGTGTTAACCTAACTTCGGATTTGTTGTTTGATCACGTTTTGATGATGTTTGATGATTTCCCTTTTGAATTGGTTGATTTGGATGCTTTAGAAGAGAGGGCTATAGGGTTTTTTGAAGAGAATAAGTATTCTCTGTTTAATTTTGATAGTGTTGCGATCGCGATAGCGGAGTCGGATTCAATCTTTGATGAGGTGGAGTTTGAAGCTGTAAATATATCAGTCTTTGAGCTGGGGTTTACTACCAAGTTCCAAGCCTACGCGAAGGGGGCTCATAGGAAGTACAGCGTTGCGCCTATGCGAACAATGAATATATCAGTCGAGATTAGGAGTCGGCTTAAAGTTGGAAAGAGATCTTTAGGCGGTTTTGAGTTTGTTGACGTATATGCAGAGCTGGATGATGTTTTTGAGCCTGAGGACGCAGAGGGTGAATAAATTTTTTATTAGGGGAGAAAAGCACTGCCGAAATTATACTCGAGGTGGTTTTTTAATGATTTGTATAGTAGGTATTAAGCAGTTTTAAATATTTAAAGCGATTTGCAACATACCTATCACATCCGGGCCATCCTCGTTGATCCACATGCCGTAGTGCTGCCGGATCATGTTCGCGCTGGTATGACCCATCTGCTCGGCGATCCAGTCAACCGATGCCACGCCGGTGGTCAGCAACTGGCTGGCGTAGGTGTGGCGGCACTGGCCTGGGCCGCGGTAGCGAACGCCGGCCGTTTTCAAGTGCGCTTTGAAGAACCTGTCCCTCACGACGAAGTCACTGACGTGCGGCAGGCCGCTTTTGGTGTTGAGGAATACAAAGTGCAGCTTGTGCTTACGGACGGTCTTGTTGTCCCGCTCGACGACGTTGACCGTGTCCACAGTTTTGAGCTGGTTGATGGCGTCTAGTTTGCGCAGGGCATCCCACGCGGGCTCCAGCAGTTGTACCTTACGCGTCGAGCGCCGGGTTTTGGTCACGCGGTAGGCCCCGCGCACCTTGGAACGTCGGAAAGTCACTGTCCCCTGTTTCAGGTCGACGTCCTCCCAGGCCAACGCAATGGTCTCCGACATCCGGGGGCCCGCCCAGATCATGAACTGCACCATCAGCAGCTCCTGGGTACGACTGGTGTGTGTTTCGAGGATCTGCTTGATTTCCGCCCTGGTGAACGGGTCCGGTGCCTCTGGATCGGGCAGGCGGACGAATAATCCCTCGGTTGGGTCGTGTGCGACCTTCTTCCTGGTGCGGTACAGCCGGAACACCTGGCGTACGTTGCTGATGATGTCGCGGATCGTCTTGTTCTTCAGGCGCTTCGACAGCGGTCCTTGAATCCACTCTTGCAGGTCCAGGTGGTCAATCTGATCGATCTGAATGTCACCCCAGCGCGGCCGCACATGCACCTCGGCTTTGTTCTTGTACCCACGGAAAGAGGTCGCCGCCACGCTGTTGCTCTTGATGGTCAGCCACAGGTCCAGGTAATGCCCGAAACTGTTCTCGGCCAATTTGCTCGACTCTGGAAAATGCCGGCGGTAATCGAAGGTGCCGGCCTGAATTTCGTACTCGATCACCGTGACCAGGCGCTTTGCGTGCTCCCGGTTGGCCGGAGTGTTGCCGCCGGGCACCAGCTCCCGGCACAGCTCGCCATTGAAACGAAAATAGACCCGTACCGAATTGCCACGGGCCTCTACGCCATCTGCCATATGCGTCCCCACGCGAAGTATCGAAAGATTCTGCCAACAGGAAGAAAAAAGGCCCGTTGCCGGGCCTGATGTATTGCGGTTTTAGTGTTGCCGATCACTGCTGGCGAAGTAACCAGAACAGGCCAGCACTTTTTCTAGGTGCCGGTGTGGCCCCTGCTTGAGCCTCCTCGGCACGCCGCTTGGCGTTGAGGGCCTGGCGCGTTTTGCTGCATTTCTGGTGGTTGCCGTGGGCACGCGATCTGCCGCATTGGTCGCAGACGCCAGTCAAGTCGAGGTTCCAGGGGAAGGATTTACCGTTGTTCATAGAGCGACCTCCCGCTCTGCCACGCTCAGGGCAATCGCGACTGGTTGTACCCAAATTGGCATGCTGTTGAGCATGAAAGTTTCGCCGGCTTGGGCCAGCAGCAAGGTGGTGCCCATCACATGGGCGATTGCTTCGGCGGCTGCCGGTGGAACTGCGTTCCCGATCCGCTCTCGCCATGCCTGATCACTCAGGCCGTCCAGCTCAAACCATTCCTCTGGCTCAACCAGACTTTGCAGCGCGGCTAGCTCCAGCGTGGTGAACGGCCTGTGCCAGGTGCCGTCGAGGCTTTCGATAACGCAGGTCAGCCGCTCGTTGGCTTCTGGCATGCGGGGATCTGCAACAGACCAGCGCCCATTGTCCTGGCGGGCGCTGGCTGAAACCGCGCCGCACTGGTCGCTCCAACCTACAACGCCGTAATGGCCGCCAGTTAGGTAGGCATCGCCTTTGGTGCGTTTCATGCCGGGGCGTGGATCCTGAACGGCGAAAGCGCCCTGGCCTGTGGTGCTGCCGGAAATTACGGTGCGTGAGGTGCCATCCCACTGAGCCACGTTGTATTTTGCGTGTCCGATACCAGGGTCACGTGGGTCAGCAACGCTGAACGTCCCTTGCCCGGGTGACTTGACGCCGATTACCGCGCCACTGGTTTCGTCCCAGCGCCGGACACCGTACTGCTGGTATTGCAGTGCGCCGGCTCTGGCCCGTGGATCAGCTACCGAAAACTTGCCGTTGGTTGGGCCGCTGCGTGCGGCGACGGTACCGGCGGTTTCGTTCCAGTCATGCACGCCCAGGAAACCGTCACGGAACTGGGGAACAATGACCAGATCGCGTAGGTAGCCGTCCTCGATCGCTAAATCGTTCAGGCAGCGCCAGTCCTTACCAGCTTCGACCAGGGCGAGGCGAACCCACGTTTTCCATTGCAGCGCCGGAACCCGGTGCATTGGGCCCGCGGCGGCAACATCGCCAGCCATTGGCATGCGGTCCAGGATCGAACCCACAGACTTGAGCGTCTTTTTCTGTGGCTCGTACAGGAAGGGCGGCACCTTCTCGATGTGCCTGGCAACGAGCAAGAAACGCTTGCGGCTCTGGGCCAGGCCGCCGATTACGCCGCAGTCGTGAGTGGTTTCTGCAACTGCATAACCGTAGTGGTTCAGCAGCTTGTTGATTTGGTCCAGCAGGTGCCGGCCACGGGTGGCCAAAGACGAATTCAACTCGATCAAAAATCAGACCCGTGACGACGTGCTTGCAAGCTTGCGCATTCCTCCGCAACTGATGGGCATCGTGCCGCAAAACGCGGGTGGGTTTGGATCGATCAGGGAGGCGGCGCAGATCTAAGCGGCCAATGAGCTGGAGCCGATTCAGGCTCGTATGTCGCAAGTGAATGAATGGCTCGGGGAGGAGGTTGTTCGCTTCAACCCCTATGCAGTTCCTGCAGGGGCTTAAACCCCTTGCGCAGCAAACGAGGAGTCAAACCTACGCGTCAACTGCGGCCCGTCCTTAGCCGTCAAAAAACTGGTTTTGACGGTCGCCTTAGCAGTAAATGCAAACGTATATCAATACCGTTCATCTGGAAAAATATGCACCAGTGCATATTTTTCTTGATGTTTTTAACTGTGTTTATGTACAGTGTTTGTGTGCCTTGCTTTCTCCCTCTTAAACATCACTGATGCTGAGAACTGTCAGGTAAGGAAACCCGGAAATTCTGGTTTAAACATTTGACCAGGTTTACTTTAGTTAAGTTGAAAAGGAAATCGATATGACAGAAAAGAACATTCTTGTAAAAGTGCCTATTACTCCGCCTACGTCCGGTGGAACCGGTGGATTTACTTCTGGGGGGCCATTAGAAATCGGGCCTACTATTATCACCGCAGGGAAAATTCCAAAGTTTTCAATGTATGGAATGGGTGGGGGTTATGATAGTGATAATTCCCTTCGTGCCCACAATGAAAAATGGACACAGCTATTGGGATTTGATCCTGAAAATCGCCCTGGAGGTGCGCGTTGGGTTGGCATGGTAAGGGGGCCGCTTGGTGCGCAAGAGTCTAAAATCAAGCAGCAGTATGAAGCGGTGCTAAAAAATCAGGAAACTTTGCTAAAGGAAGAGATTGAAGAATTAAAGGCAAGCAATCCAGATTCCGGTAATACGCCAGTTGAGAAACTTACGCATGAGCTGTCTTTGCACAATGCTCTGATCGCACAAAAGAGTGCCGATCTCCAAGAGCAGATTAAAGCAAGCGAAGTATTTTATGGTAGCAACCCTATTGGTAAGACACCTATTGATTTTGCCAAAGGTATGTCTCGTCTCCGTAGGCAAGGAGTGACCGCTGACGACGATATAATTTATGAGCGGCATAAGTCGCTGACAGCGGCTTACGAGGCAAAGCTGCTTGAAACTGCTATTGCAGCGTTAACTGCTAAGGATGCTCCGATCAACTTGCCGCGCAGCGATGGCAGGCCGTAATTCACCAGGCAATCAGCGCTATTCCCTGAAAACGGCCTAATACAGTGTGCAGCGGAGCGTTTTCCGCCCGGTTCTCCGTGTTAA
>NZ_JCBCUR010000015.1:0-149199 GCF_059862305.1 Pseudomonas sp. MF09156 | reverse complement strand
GAAACGATGCATCGCCGATGGTAGTGTGGGGTTTCCCCATGTGAGAGTAGGTCATCGTCAAGATTAAATTCCGAAACCCCAATTGCGAAAGCAGTTGGGGTTTTGTTTTGGGCGGTCGAAAAGGCGCTGAGGCGATTTGGCACGTCGTCCAACTCTGTCCATAACGCCCTTCAATGCTAAAGTCCCACCCTCGATTTTGCTTTTCCCAAGGAAGCCGTTATGCCGGATGCAACGTCCCTCAGCGCTGGATTCATGGTCGTCCACGGCAATCGCCTGGATGAACTGCGCAGCCTGGTTGTCAGTTGGATGCGTCGATATCCGCTGGCTCCCCTGGAAAACGAAATCGCCCTGGTACAAAGCAACGGAATCGCGCAATGGCTCAAGCTGGCTCTTGCCGAAGACCCGGAAGAAGACGACATGGGTGGTTGCGGCATCGCCGCTGCAATCGACGTGCAACTGCCCGGCAGCTTTATGTGGCAGCTCTATCGCATGGTTTTGGGCCGTGACGAAATCCCGGTCAAATCCCTGCTGGATAAAGCCCCACTGACCTGGCGCCTTATGCGCCTGTTGCCCGAGCTGATCGACCAGCCGCACTTCGAGCCCCTGCAACGTTTCCTCACCCACGACACCGACCTGCGTAAACGCTACCAACTGGCGGAACGCCTGGCCGACCTGTTCGACCAATACCAGGTCTACCGTGCGGACTGGCTGGAAGACTGGGCCGCTGGTCGCCACCAACTGCGCAATGGCCGAGGCGAAGCCAAGCCCCTGAGCCCGGCCAACTGCTGGCAGGCCGAGTTATGGCGGGCGTTGCTGCTGGACGTTGGCGAGCAAGGCATGGCGCAGAGCCGTGCCGGGGTCCACCAGCGTTTTATCGAACGCATCAACAACCTGGATGCCGCCCCGCAAGGCCTGCCGTCGCGAGTCATCGTGTTTGGCATATCCTCCTTGCCAGCCCAGGCCCTTGAAGCATTGGCCGGCCTGGCCCGTTTCAGCCAGGTGTTGCTCTGCGTACACAACCCTTGCCGTCACCATTGGTCCGACATCGTTGCCGACAAAGACCTACTGCGAAACGAATACAAACGCCAGGCGCGCAAGACCGGGATGCCCGTCACCATCGACCCGCAAACCTTGCACCAGCATGCCCACCCCTTGCTGGCCGCCTGGGGCAAGCAAGGTCGCGACTACATCAACCTGCTGGACAGCTACGACGACCCCAACAGCTACCGTTCGGCCTTCCGTGACGGGCGCATCGACCTGTTCAGCGACAGCGAACCGACCACCCTCCTCAACCAGTTACAGGACGATATCCTCGAACTGCGCCCGCTCCCCGAAACCCGTGAGCGCTGGCCGGCCGTTGATCTGCAGCATGACACTTCGATCCGCTTCCACATCGCCCACAGCGCCCAGCGCGAAGTGGAAATCCTCCACGACCAACTGCTCCAGCGCTTCAGCGCGGACCCGACGTTGCGCCCCCGCGACGTTATCGTCATGGTCCCGGACGTTGACAGCTATGCACCGCATATACGCGCGGTGTTCGGCCAGTTGGACAAGAAAGACCCACGCTTCATCCCCTTCACCCTGACGGACCAGGGCCAACGGGGCCGCGACCCGCTGTTGATCGCTGTCGAGCACCTGCTGAAACTCCCGGACAGCCGTTTCCCGGTCAGCGAAATCCTTGATTTGCTGGACGTCCCCGCCCTGCGCGAACGTTTCGCGATCCATGAGCGCGACCTGCCCACCCTGCACCGGTGGATCGAAGGCGCGGGCATCCGCTGGGGGCTCGATGCCGAACAACGCGCCGGCCTGGGCTTGCCCAGTGCGCTGGAGCAGAACAGCTGGCGTTTCGGCCTGCGCCGTATGCTGCTGGGCTACGCCGTCGGCAGTGGGGCTGCCTGCGATGGCATTGAGCCCTATGACGAAATCGGCGGCCTCGACGCGGCGCTGATCGGCCCACTGGTCGCCTTGCTTGACGCATTGCACGCTGCACATCAAGCGCTGTCACAACCCGCGACCCCGCACGCTTGGGGTGCACGCCTGCAAGACCTGATGCAACGCTTCTTCCTGGCCAGCAATGAACACGACGACTATCTACTGGGCCAACTCGAGCAACTGCGGGAAGACTGGCTGGAAACCTGCGAGTCCGTCGGCCTGTGCGATGAATTACCGCTGACTGTCGTCCGTGAGGCCTGGCTTGCCGGCCTCGACCAGGGTCGCCTGTCCCAGCGCTTTCTCGCCGGCGCCGTGAATTTCTGCACCCTGATGCCGATGCGCGCCATCCCCTTCAAGCTGGTGTGCCTGCTGGGCATGAACGACGGCGACTATCCGCGTGCGCAACCGCCGCTGGATTTCGACCTGATGGGCAGCGACTACCGCCCCGGCGACCGCTCCCGGCGTGAAGACGACCGATACCTGCTGCTCGAAGCCCTGCTTTCCGCACGCGACCAGCTCTACATCAGTTGGGTCGGCCGCAGCATCCGCGATAACAGCGAGCGCCCGGCGTCCGTGCTGATCGGTCAACTGCGCGATCACCTCGCCAGCGGCTGGCAGCACGCCCAGGAGCAACCACTGCTGGAGGCGATGACCCAGGAGCATCCGTTGCAACCCTTCAGTGCGCGTTACTTCCACGAGGGTGACCCTCTGTTCAGCTACGCCCGCGAATGGCAGCTACTGCACGAAGCCCAGGACGAAGTCCGCGAAACAGCGCGCCTGGCAGCCTACATCCAGGAAGAGCCCTTGAGCCTGGGCCAGTTGCAGGACTTCTTGCGCAACCCTGTCAGGCATTTCTTTAGCCAGCGCCTGAAAGTGTTTTTCGAAGCTGCCGAAGTGCCCCTGGCCGATGAAGAACCCTTCGTCCTCGACGCCCTGCAGCGCTACACCTTGAGCGACAGCCTGCTCGCCGCCGCGCTGACCGACCCGGATCATCTGGAGCAAGCCCTGGAGGCACAGGCACAACGTCTTCAAGGCAGTGGCCTGTTGCCCATGGTCGGCTTCGGCGAGTGCCTGCGCAACGAACTGATCGAACCCTTGCCTGACTTGCTGCAACGCTACCAGCAACTCCTGGCTCTCTGGCCCACGCCACACAACACCGCAGAGCCCGTCAGCTTCGCGCACCATGGGATTGCGCTCGACGGCTGGATCAGCGGCTTGCACCGGCGCAATGATGGCGGCTTGCTCAGCGTGACCACCATCCCCAACAGCATCGGCTCGATCAAGACCCGCAAGTGGCATCGCTTGATTCGCCCATGGGTCAATCACCTGGTGGCCTGTGCCTGCGGCTTGCCGTTGAGCACAGGGTTGGTGGCGAGTGATGACACACTCTTGCTGGCACCCCTGGAGCAAAACCTTGCCCAGGATGTGCTCGGTAATCTGTTATTGGCCTGGCAGGCCGGCATGAGTGAGCCGCTGCCGGTCGCGGTCAAGACGGCGTTTGCCTGGCTCGGCCAGACTGATCCGGATAAAGCCCAGGCCGCCGCCCTTAAAGCCTACGAAGGCGATGGCATCACCAGCGACGGCGAGCGCCGTGAAAGCCCGGCCCTCACCCGGCAGTTCCCCGACTACGCGGCCCTGGTCGCCAGCGAAGATTTCGAAGGCTGGGCTGAAACCCTGTATCGCCCCTTGATAACCGCACCCTGGCGATCACTGACCAGCGAGGAGGCCCGTCCATGAGTGCCATCAAACCCCTGGCCCTGGCCTTCCCCTTGCGTGGCAGCCAACTGATCGAAGCCAGCGCCGGCACCGGCAAGACCTTCACCATCTCCGCGCTGTACCTGCGCCTGGTACTGGGCCACGGCGGCGGCGAGGCGGGTTTTGGTCGCGAATTGCTGCCGCCGCAGATCCTCGTAGTGACCTTCACCGATGCTGCCACCAAAGAGCTGCGCGAACGCATCCGCACCCGCCTGGCCCAAGCGGCGCACTTTTTTCGTGACGAAATCGAGCAGCCCGACGCCTTGATCGCCGAGCTGCGCGCTCAGTACAGTGCCGAGCAATGGCCTGGCTGCGCCAACCGCCTGGATATCGCTGCGCAATGGATGGACGAGGCCGCCGTCTCGACCATCCACAGTTGGTGCCAGCGCATGCTGCGCGAGCACGCGTTCGACAGTGGCAGCCTGTTTACCCAGACCCTGGAAACCGACCACAGCGATTTGCTCGGCGAAGTGTTGCGCGACTACTGGCGCCTGTTCTGCTACCCGATGCACGGCGATGCGCTGAACTGGGTCCGCAGCAACTGGGGCGGCCCTGCGGCGCTGATGCCCCGAGTGCGTGCGCTGTTTGGCAGCGAGCGCCCCGCTGATGATCCGCGCGAGCCCGCCGAACTGATCGAAGCCTGCCTGCACGAACGCCGCGAAGCCCTGGTGGCGCTCAAGGCTCCTTGGCAGGAATGGGCCGCCGAGTTGCGCGAAATCTGCCTGCAAGCCGTCGCCGCCAAGGCGGTGGACGGGCGCAAGATGCAGGCCCGTTATTTCGAGCCCTGGTTCGAGAAAATCAGCGCCTGGGCTGCCGACGAAACCCTGGAGCAACTGGATATCGGCACCGGTTTCACGCGCCTGACCCCCGATGGCATGGCCGAAGCCTGGAAGGGCGATGCACCCCATCACCCCGGCCTGGATGCCATGGCGGGCCTCAAAGCCAGCCTCGACGCCTTGCCCACGCCCGACGCGGCGGTGCTGCAACACGCGGCCGCCTGGGTCGGTAAACGTTTTGAGGAAGAGAAGCGCCGGCGCGCCGAGATGGGTTTTGACGACATGCTCATCCGCCTGGACACCGCCCTGCAAGCCGAGGGGGGCGAGCGCCTGGCCAGTGTGATCCGCGAGCAATTCCCGGTGGCCCTGATCGACGAATTCCAGGACACCGACCCGGTGCAGTACCGGATCTTCGAAAGCATCTACCGCATCGAAGACAACAACCCGCACAGCGGCCTGTTCCTGATCGGCGACCCCAAGCAGGCGATCTACGCGTTTCGCGGCGCCGATATCTACACCTACTTGCGCGCCCGCCAGGCCACCGCCGGGCGCTTGCATACCCTGGGCACCAACTTTCGCTCCAGCCATGCCATGGTCGAGGCGGTCAACCATGTGTTCGAGCGTGCGGAAACCGGGCGTGGGGCGTTTCTGTTTCGTACGCCCGACGGCGACAACCCGGTGCCTTTCCTACCGGTCTCGTCCCAGGGCCGCAAAGAGCAGTTGCAGGTCGATGGACATACACTGCCGGCCTTGAATATCTGGCACCTGGCCACTGACCAGCCGATCTCCAATGTGCTGTATCGCCAGCAATTGGCCGGCGCGTGCGCCAGCCAGATTGTCGCGTTGCTCAATGGTGGCCAGCAGGGCACGGCGGGGTTTATCAAGGGGACGGACTTTACCCCCGTGCAACCGTCGAACATCGCCATCCTTGTGCGTGACGGCAAGGAAGCCCAGGCCGTACGCGGCGAACTGGCCGCGCGCGGTGTGCGCAGTGTGTACCTGTCCGATAAGGATTCGGTGTTCGCATCCCAGGAAGCCCACGACCTGCTCGCCTGGCTCAAGGCCTGTGCCGAACCGGATGTCGAGCGCCCGCTACGCGCGGCCCTGGCCTGCGTCACCCTCAACTTGTCGCTGCCCCAGCTGGAGCAACTGAACCAGGACGAACTGGCCTGGGAGCAGCGCGTCATGCAGTTTCGCGACTACCGTGTGATCTGGCGCACCCAGGGCGTGTTGCCGATGCTGCGGCGCCTGCTGCATGACTTCAAGTTGCCGCAAACCCTGATCGCCCGCAGCGATGGCGAACGGGTGCTGACCAACCTGCTGCACCTGTGCGAATTGCTGCAACAGGCCGCCGCAGAACTGGACGGCGAACAAGCGCTGATCCGCCATCTTGCAGAGCACCTGGCGCTCTCGGGCCAGGCCGGCGAAGAACAGATCCTGCGCCTGGAAAGCGATGAGCAACTGGTCAAGGTAGTGACCATCCACAAGTCCAAGGGCCTGGAATACGACTTGGTTTTCCTGCCGTTTATCTGCTCGGCCAAGCCGGTCGACGGCAGCCGCCTGCCGCTGCATTACCACGATGCCAACGGTAAATCCCAGGTCAGCCTCAAACCCACCGCCGAACTGATCGCCCAGGCCGATGACGAGCGCCTGGCCGAAGACCTGCGTCTGTTCTACGTGGCGCTGACCCGGGCCAAACATGCCTGTTGGCTCGGCGTGGCCGACCTCAAGCGCGGCAATAACAACAGTTCGGTGCTGCACCTCTCGGCCCTGGGCTATCTGCTGGGCGGCGGCGCGCCCCTGGGTGAGTCCGCAGCCCTGGCCCGCTGGCTGATGGATGTGCAGGACGGCTGCGCGGCAATTGCCTACGGGCAAATGCCCCAAGCCGACAGCAACACTTACCAGCCACCGCGCAATGACGCGACCTTGCTCGCGCCGCTCCTGCCCAAGCGCAAGGCGGCGGAAAACTGGTGGATTGCTTCCTACAGCGCCCTGCGCATCGGCGAAAGCATGAGCGCCGCCAGCCTGGAAGCCCCGGAAAGCCCACAAGCCCAAAAGCTGTTCGACGACGAACGCCTGGACCCGGATGCACCGCGCGAAGTCGCCGCGTCTGGCGGGGATATTCACCGTTTCCCACGGGGCCCCAACCCCGGGACCTTTCTCCACGGCCTGTTGGAGTGGGCCGGCAACGAAGGCTTCAACGTAACCGGCGAAGCCATCGAAGATGCCGTCGCCCGGCGCTGCAACCGACGCGGTTGGGAGGGCTGGATCGGCACCCTCAGCGGCTGGCTCGGGCACCTGTTGCAAGTGCCGCTGGGCCTGGGCCATGGGCAGGCAGCGATGAGCCTGAGCGAGCTGCAGCACTATCAGATCGAAATGGAGTTCTGGTTCGCCAGCCACAAAGTCGATGTGCTTGCCCTCGACCAACTGGTCTGCCAGTACACCCATGACGGCGTGTCGCGGGTCGCCGCCGAGCCGGTATTGCTCAACGGCATGTTCAAGGGCTTTATCGACCTGACCTTCGAGCACGACGGCCGCTACTACGTGGCGGACTACAAATCCAACTGGCTCGGTGCCGACGACGCGGCCTACACCCGCGAGGCCATGGAACAGTCGATTCTCGACCATCGTTATGACCTGCAATACGTCCTCTACCTGCTGGCCCTGCATCGCCAGCTCAAGGCGCGGCTGCCCGATTACGATTACGACCGGCATGTGGGCGGCGCGCTCTACCTGTTCCTGCGCGGTAGCCAAGCCGTGAGCCAGGGCGCGTACTTCACCCGGCCCCCACGGGAGCTGATCGAACGCCTGGACTTGCTGTTCCAGGGCAAGCCGCAACCGCCCAAGGTCGAACCGGCCTGGGAACAAGGAGTCCTGCTATGAGCCTCTCGACAATGCCGCTGGAGGCACTGGCACCGCTGGATCGCGCTGACGACCTGATGCACCTGCTGGAGCGCTGGGTCGAGCGCGGCTGGCTGCGGGCGCTGGACAAGGCGTTCGTCGGCTTTCTCCATGAGCTCGACCCACAGGCCGACCCCCTGGTGCTGCTGGCCGCCGCCCTGACCAGTCACCAGCTGGGCCACGGCCATGTGTGCCTGGATTTGTTCGAGACCCTGAATGCCCCGGATTTCGCCCTGTCCTTGCCCCCTGAAGGTGATCTTTCCAGTGGCGTGATGCTGCCCTCGCAACTGCTCGATGGCCTGGACGGTGCCCATTGGTGCCAGGCCCTGGCCGCAAGCCCGCTGGTGGCACTGGCCGTGGATGGCAGTGTGGCGGCGCAGAGCCGGCCTTTGGTGTTGTCGGGCAAGCGCCTGTACCTGCGGCGTTACTGGACCTATGAGCGGCGCATCGACAGCGCCCTGCGCCAGCGTCTTGCCGCGCAGGAAGCGGTCTCGGCGGACCTGCCCCAGCGCTTGAATGGCCTGTTCCAGCAGCCGCCACCGGATGGCGTGGTCGACTGGCAGAAACTCGCCTGTGCCCTGGCCACGCGTGGCGCGTTCAGCATCGTCACCGGCGGCCCCGGCACCGGCAAGACCACCACCGTGGTGCGTTTGTTGGCCTTGCTGCAAGCGCCCGCGGTGGAGCAGGGCACGGCCCTGCGCATCCGCCTGGCGGCACCTACCGGCAAGGCGGCGGCGCGCTTGACCGAGTCCATCAGCCAGCAAGTACGCTCGCTGCAAGTGCCAGAGGCCGTGCGCGAAAAAATCCCCACCGAGGTCACCACCGTGCACCGCTTGTTGGGCAGCCGCCCCGGCACTCGGCATTTTCGCCATCACGCGGGCAACTTGTTGCCGCTGGATGTGCTGGTGGTCGATGAAGCCTCGATGATCGACCTGGAAATGATGGCCAACCTGCTAGATGCCTTGCCACCCCATGCGCGCCTGGTACTGCTGGGGGACAAGGACCAGTTGGCCTCGGTGGAGGCCGGCGCGGTACTCGGCGATTTGTGCCGCGATGCCGAGGCGGGCTGGTACAGCCCCGGCACTCGCCAATGGCTGGAAAGTGTCAGCGGCGAGAGCCTGGCGGGCAGCGGCTTGCAGGAAGACCTCGATGCCAGCCATCCGCTGGCGCAACAGGTGGTGATGCTGCGCTATTCCCGGCGTTTCGGCGAAGGCAGTGGCATCGGCCAACTGGCGCGTTGGGTCAACCAGCAAAACCCCGAACAGGCCCGGCTACTGCTGGATGCCGGCAGCCACGACCTGTCTTGCCTGCGCCTCAAGGGCGAGCATGATCGCGCCCTGGAGCGCCTGGTGCTGGATGGGCAGGGCGGTGATGCCCAGGGCTATCGCTACTACCTGAACCTGCTGCGCACCACGCGCCCGGCAGCCCAGACACCCCGCGACGACCCGCGCTGGACCGACTGGGCACGCCAGTTGTTGCAAGCCTTCGATGCCTTCCAATTGCTCTGCGCGGTGCGCAAGGGCCCCTGGGGCGTCGAAGGCCTCAACCAACGCATCACCGCCGCGCTGCTCAAGGCCCGGCTGATCGACAGCGACCAGCAATGGTACGAAGGCCGCCCGGTCCTGATGACCCGCAACGACTACGGCCTGGGCTTGATGAACGGTGACATCGGTATCGCCTTGAAGCTGCCCGAAAGCGACGGCGGGCCGCAGGTGCTGCGTGTGGCCTTCCCGCGCAACGACGGCCAGGGCGGGGTGCGCTTTGTACTGCCCAGCCGCCTCAATGATGTGGAAACCGTCTATGCCATGACCGTGCACAAGTCCCAGGGCTCGGAGTTCGCCCACACTGCCTTGATCCTGCCGGATGCGCTGAACCCGGTACTGACCAAGGAGCTGATTTACACCGGCATCACCCGTGCCAAGGACCGCTTCAGCTTGATTGAGACCCGTGGCGCAGTATTCGAGGAAGCGGTGCGGCGCAAAGTGAAACGGTTGAGCGGGCTGATGTTGGAGTTGGGTGTGTGATGCGTAGGAAAAACCTGACTGATATGTCGGTTTTTTCGTAATAAATGGCGGGATCTACCTAGGCCCCGTCTCGATGGGGTTTCCGCCAATATGCTATCGTTGCGGCATCATCCCGAGAAGATCATAGAGAATCGCTGCATGAACGTGGCTGTCTCGCCCGCAGAGCGTAGTTGGAGCTGGAGACGATTGCTGCTATCGGCCGTTCTGTGCCTCGTCACGCCTCTGGCTTTTGCCCAGGCGTCCACTGTCAGTGCGGCCGACCAGCGGGCCCAGGCCGTCACGCAGGTGGTACTGGGGATTCTCAGCTACGCCCGCTGGCCGGTGGAACCCACCCAACTGCGCTTGTGCATCGTGGGCCCGACCCAATACACCGATGACCTGGTCAAAGGCACAACCCAGGCCACAGGCCGGCCGGTGGTGGTCCAGCGCCTGCTGGCGGACAACCCCAATATCGTCAACGCCTGCGACGCGCTGTATATCGGCAAGCTCTCCACTGAAGAACGCAGCCACTTGTTCACCGCCTTGATCGGCCGCCCGGTGCTGAGCATCAGCGAAGGTGGCGACCAATGCACCGTGGGCAGTCTGTTCTGCCTGCGGGTGGGCGATGAGCAGGTGTCGTTCGAGGTCAACCTCGACTCCGTGGCCCGCAGCGGCGTGCGCATTCATCCCAGCGTGTTGCAGTTGTCCCGCCGGCGAGCGCCGGAGCCATGAGGCTGCGTAACGCCACAAGCCGCCCCACTTTACGTTCGGTCTTAGGTCGCGGGCACCTGAGTGTGGCGCTGTTGGCGGTCGCCATGGCTAGCGTGTCCCTGACCCTGCTGGGCGTGCTGGCCCTGCGGGTATATGCCGACCACAACCTGCACCTGATCGCCCGCTCGATCAATTACACGGTGGAAGCCGCGGTGGTGTTCAACGACCGCGTGGCGGCCACCGAAGCCCTGGCGTTGATTGCCTCCACGGAAGAGGTGGCCGAAGCCCGGGTGCTGGACCTTAATGGCAAAACCCTGGCCCATTGGGTGCGCCCGGAGACCGGGATGTTGTCCAGGGTCGAGCTGGAGCTGGCCCATACGTTGCTGGAAGAGGCCATCAGCCAGCCGATCCTGCACCAAGGCAAGCAGATTGGCACCGTTGAGTTGAGCGGCCACGGCGGTAGCCTGTTGCGCTTTTTGCTCAGCGGCCTGGCGGGGATCATTATCTGCACCGCTTTAAGCGGCTGGGTCGCGATTTACCTGGCGCGGCGCATGCTGCGTGGCATCACCGGCCCATTGCACAGCCTGGCCGACGTCGCCCACGCCGCGCGCAGCGAGCGGGCCTTCGATCGCCGCGTGCCGCCGGCACAAATCGCCGAACTCGACAGCCTGGGCAATGACTTCAATGCCCTGCTCGACGAGCTCGAAGCCTGGCAAACCCACCTGCAAAGCGAAAACGAAACCCTCGCCCACCAGGCCAGCCATGACAGCCTGACCGGGCTGCCCAACCGCGCCTTCTTCGAGGGCCGCCTGATCCGGGCCTTGCGCAGTGCGGCCAAGCTCAACGAACGGGTGGCGGTGCTGTTCCTCGACAGCGACCGCTTCAAAGACATCAACGACAACTTCGGGCATGCCGCCGGTGACGCGGTACTGGTGGCCGTCGCCGCGCGCGTACGGGCGCAACTGCGCGAGAGCGACCTGGTGGCGCGCCTGGGCGGCGATGAGTTCGCCATCCTGCTCTCGCCCCTGCACAAGCTTGAAGATGCCCAGCGCATCGCCGACAAAATCATCGCCAGCATGGACCAGCCCATCCCGCTGCCGGGCAACACCGAAGTGTTGACCTCACTCAGTATCGGTATCGCGGTTTATCCCGATCATGGCGCCACTCCCGGCGCCCTGCTCAATGCCGCCGATGCGGCGATGTACCAGGCCAAACGCCTTTCCCAGGGCGGCCAGCACACGGCGGAGTCGGAGCACCCCGCTGCCAACGTTCAACACAGGAGTTGATCCCTTGTTTGCTAACACACGTGTTCTCTTTATCACCTTGTTTATCGCGCTGCTGGCGCTGAGCGGCTGCCAGACCGCCCCGCCCAAGGGCCTGACACCGGCGCAAGTGGCGGTGCTCAAGCAACAAGGCTTCGAACTGACCGACGAAGGCTGGGCGTTTGGCCTGTCGGGCAAAGTGCTGTTTGGCAGCGACGTCGAAAAGCTCAACAAACCCAGCACCGAGATCGTCGAACGCATCGGCAAGGCCCTCACCGGCGTGGGCATCGAACGCGTACGCGTAGACGGCCACACCGACGCTTCGGGCAAGGAAGCCTACAACCAGCAACTGTCCCTGCGCCGGGCGAAAAGCGTGGGCAAGGTCCTGGTGGATGTGGGGATGAAGGAGGAAAACGTGCAACTGCGTGGCCTGGGCAGCAGCGAGCCGGTGGCCTCAAACAGCACTGCCGCGGGCCGTACCGAGAACCGCCGGGTATCGATTGTAGTTATCGCCGACTGAGCCGACAGCTCGGCCTAACTGTGCAACCAAACTGTGGGAGCGGGCTTGCTCGCGAAGGCGGTGGTTCAGCCGGGTATGTATTGACTGACCCAGCGCTATCGCTGGCAAGCCAGCTCCTACAGTTTTTTGTGTCGCCCCAAAACTGCGCCCGACGCTACTCACCTGTGGGAGCGGGCTTGCCCGCGAAGGCGGTGGTTCAGCCGGGTATGTATTGACTGACCCAGCGCTATCGCTGGCAAGCCAGCTCCTACAGTTTTTGTGTCGCCCCAAAATTCTGCGCCCGCCGCCACTCACCTGTGGGAGCGGGCTTGCTCGCGAAGGCGGTGGTTCAGCCGGGTATGTATTGACTGACCCACCGCGATCGCTGGCAAGCCAGCTCCTACAGTTTTTTGTGTCGCCCCAAAATTTTGCGCCCGCCGCTACTCAACTGTGGGAGCGGGCTTGCTCGCGAAGGCGGTGGTTCAGCCGGGTATGTATCGATTGACCCAGCGCTATCGCTGGCAAGCCAGCTCCTACAGTTTTTGTGTCGCCCCAAAATTCTGCGCCCGACGCCACTCACCTGTGGGAGCGGGCTTGCTCGCGAAGGCGGTGGTTCAGCCGGGTATGTATTGACTGACCCAGCGCTATCGCTGGCAAGCCAGCTCCTACAGTTTTTGTGTCGCCCCAAAATTCTGCGCCCGCCGCTACTCACTTGTGGGAGCGGGCTTGCCCGCGATAGCGGTTCAGTCGGCAAACACCATCTCTCGCGTCTCACCCATCAAAAGCCCCTGGTTCTGCTCCGTCACCTCACGTATGTAATCCCACAACAACGTAATCCGTTTCAACTTGCGCAAATCCTCCCGGCAGTACATCCAGAACTGCCGCGTAATATTGATCTCCTCCCCCAACACCGGCAGCAGTCGCGAGTCCTGTGCCGCCAGGAAGCACGGCAAGATCGCCAGCGAACGCCCCTGCTGCGCCGCTACGTACTGCGCGATCACGCTGGTGCTGCGCAGGCTGGCGCTGGCGCCCGGGACGACATTGGCCAGGTACAGCAGCTCCGAGCTGAACGCCAGGTCATCCACATAGCTGATAAACGGATGGTCGGCCAGGTCGGCGGGGCGGCGGATGGGTGGGTGTTGGTCGAGGTAGTCCTGGGTCGCGTACAGCTGCAACTTGTAGTCGCACAGTTTGCAGCACACGTAGGGCCCGTGCTCCGGGCGCTCCAGGGCGATGACGATGTCGGCTTCGCGCTTGGACAGGCTGATGAAGTGGGGCAGGGGCAAGATATCCACCGAGATCGCCGGGTAGGTATCGACGAAGTGGCTCAGTTGCGGGGTGACGAAAAAGCTGCCGAAACCTTCGGTGCAACCCATGCGCACATGCCCCGACAGCGCCACGCCGGAGCCGGAGACTTGCTCGCAGGCCATGTGCAAGGTGCTTTCGATGGACTCGGCGTAACCCAGCAAACGCTGGCCTTCGTTGGTCAGGACGAAGCCGCTGGTCCGGGATTTCTCGAACAGCAGGGTGCCCAACGAGCCTTCCAGCGAACTGATGCGCCGCGACACGGTGGTGTAGTCCACCGCCAGGCGCTTGGCGGCGACGCTGGCCTTGCGGGTGCGCGCCACTTCGAGGAAAAACTTCAGGTCATCCCAGTTCAGCGACCCTAAGGAGGTGATGTTTTTTTGCATGTTGGACCGGCTTTTATGTGGGTTCTTATTGGAAGTTTGCACATCTATACTCCAAAAATCGTCCGAACGCCTCATCCTCAAGGCGCTTCACGCCTTGGCTCTCTGCATAACTACAAGATCTGGAGACCACAATGAACGCATCGCTTACGTCTGCCGATACCACCGTGAAACAGGCCAAACTGTTGATCAACGGTGAATGGGTCGAGTCCAAGACCACCGAGTGGCAAGACATCGTCAACCCGGCGACCCAACAAGTCCTGGCCCGTGTGCCCTTCGCCACGGCCGATGAAGTCAACGCGGCCATCGACGCTGCCCATCGCGCCTTCCAGACCTGGAAGCTGACGCCGATCGGCGCGCGCATGCGCATCATGCTCAAGCTGCAGGCGCTGATCCGCGAGCATTCCAAGCGCATTGCCGTTGTCCTCAGTGCCGAGCAAGGCAAGACCATTGCCGATGCCGAGGGCGATATTTTCCGTGGCCTGGAAGTGGTCGAGCACGCCTGTTCCATCGGCACCCTGCAAATGGGCGAGTTCGCCGAGAACGTCGCCGGTGGCGTCGATACCTACACCCTGCGCCAACCCATCGGCGTCTGCGCTGGCATCACCCCGTTCAACTTCCCGGCGATGATCCCGCTGTGGATGTTCCCGATGGCCATCGCCTGCGGTAACACCTTCGTGCTCAAGCCGTCGGAACAGGATCCGCTGTCGACCCTGATGCTAGTGGAGCTGGCGTTGGAGGCTGGCGTGCCAGCGGGCGTGCTGAACGTGGTCCACGGTGGCAAGGATGTGGTGGATGCCCTGTGCACCCACAAAGATATCAAGGCCGTGTCCTTCGTTGGCTCGACCGCCGTTGGCACCCACGTCTACGACCTGGCGGGCAAGCACGGCAAGCGCGTGCAGTCGATGATGGGCGCGAAGAACCATGCGGTGGTGCTGCCCGATGCCAACCGTGAACAGACCCTCAACGCGCTGGTTGGCGCCGGTTTCGGCGCGGCCGGCCAGCGCTGCATGGCCACCTCGGTGGTGGTGCTGGTGGGCGCGGCCAAGCAGTGGCTGCCGGACCTCAAGGCCCTGGCGCTGAAGCTTAAAGTCAACGCCGGCAGCGAAGCCGGGACCGACGTGGGCCCGGTGATTTCCAAGCGCGCCAAGGCACGCATTCTCGACCTGATCGCAAGCGGCGTGAAAGAAGGCGCCAAGCTGGAGCTGGACGGCCGCGACATCCAGGTGCCGGGCTTCGAGCAAGGCAACTTCGTCGGCCCGACCCTGTTCTCGGGCGTGACCACCGACATGCAGATCTACACCCAGGAAATCTTCGGTCCGGTGCTGGTGGTGCTGGAAGTCGATACCCTCGACGAAGCCATCGCCCTGGTCAACGCCAACCCGTTCGGCAACGGCACCGGCCTGTTCACCCAGAGCGGTGCGGCGGCGCGCAAGTTCCAGAGCGAAATCGACGTCGGCCAGGTGGGCATCAACATCCCGATCCCAGTGCCAGTGCCGATCTTCAGCTTCACCGGTTCCCGTGGCTCGAAACTCGGCGACCTGGGCCCGTACGGCAAGCAAGTGGTGCAGTTCTACACCCAGACCAAAACCGTCACCAGCCGCTGGTTCGACGACGACAGCGTCAATGATGGCGTCAACACCACCATCAACCTGCGTTGATCAAGGAGACGACCATGAAGATTGCATTTATCGGCCTGGGCAACATGGGCGCCCCCATGGCCCGCAACCTGATCAAGGCTGGCCACGCGCTGAACCTGTTCGACCTGAACCAGACCGTGCTCAAGGAACTGGCCGAATTGGGCGGCAGCATCAGCGCCTCACCGCGCGCGGCAGCAGAAGGCGCCGAACTGGTGTTGACCATGCTGCCCGCTGCCGCCCATGTGCGCAGCGTCTGGCTGAATGAAGACGGCGTGCTCGCCGGCATCGGCAAAGGCGTGCCCGCGGTAGATTGCAGCACCATCGACCCGCAGACCGCGCGTGACGTGGCGGCTGCGGCAGCCAAGCACGGTGTGGCGATGGCTGATGCGCCGGTCTCTGGCGGCACGGGCGGGGCGCAGGCCGGGACGCTGACGTTTATGGTCGGCGCCACCCCGGAACTGTTCGCCACCCTGCAACCGGTGCTGGCGCAGATGGGCCGCAACATCGTGCATTGCGGTGAAGTCGGCACCGGGCAGATCGCCAAGATCTGCAACAACCTGCTGCTGGGGATCAGCATGGTCGGCGTCAGCGAGGCCATGGCCCTGGGCGATGCGCTGGGCATCGACACCCAGGTGCTGGCCGGCATCATCAACAGCTCCACCGGGCGTTGCTGGAGTTCGGACACCTACAACCCATGGCCGGGCGTGAGCGAGACCGCGCCGTCGTCCCGGGGCTATACCGGTGGATTTGGCGCTGATCTGATGCTCAAGGACCTGGGCCTGGCCACCGAAGCAGCACGCCAGGCGCACCAGCCAGTGATCCTGGGGGCGGTCGCGCAGCAGTTGTATCAAGCGATGAGCCAGCGTGGGGAAGGGGGCAAGGACTTCTCGGCGATCATCAACAGCTATCGCAAGCCCCAATAGGGGATTTTCCGGGAGCCCGCGTCGGGTGGGCTCCCGGGTTTTTCGTGCTCAGGCAAACACGAAGTACTTACGCACCGTCTCGACCACTTCCCACGTGCCCTTCATGCCGGGCTCCACCACAAAGATATCCCCAGCGCGCAAATGGATCGGCTCCAGGCCGTCCGGGGTGATCACGCAGTAGCCTTCCTGGAAATGGCAGTATTCCCACTTCACGTATTCCACGTACCACTTGCCCGGGGTGCAGATCCAGGTGCCCATGATCTTGCTGCCGTCTTCGCTGGTGTAGGCGTTGAGGTTGACGGTGTGCGGGTCGCCCTCGAGTTTCTGCCACTTGCAGGCATCCAGGACCGGCAGGGGATGGGTATCGCGCAGTACGGTGATCGGCTGGGACATGATGGCTCCAAGGCAGGGAAGTGAAGCCCAACCCTATAGCCCCGGGCCGGATGCCAGTGGTCTGAACTCGACACTGGGATGCCCAGAAGCGCATTGGCATACGATCTTAAAACCTACGCCGACCCTGTGGGAGCGGGCTTGCCCGCGATGGCGGTGTGTCAGGTGCCGCATTTTTCACTGGTCCACTGCCATCGCGGGCAAGCCCGCTCCCACATTTGATCTGGGGTGGCTGATGGAACCATTCACTAATAAGACGATTCTTCGCAGTAACTACGAAAGAAATCAGCCTTTGCGCCGGAATTCGCAAGAATATTTACCGCTGGCCCTCGTATCATTCACTTTAGAAACAACCGAGAGCCTCGTATGAATCCAATAAAAACGTGGTGGGATATCAGCCCGCCCTTGAGCACCGCCACCCCGACCTGGCCGGGCGATACGCCCTTCCAGGAAGAACGCGTCTGGCAGTTCGGCCCCGAATGCCCGGTGAACGTCGGGCGCATCACCCTGTCGCCCCACACCGGCGCCCATGTCGATGCGCCGCTGCACTACAGCGCCGACGGTGCGCCCATCGGCGAAGTGTCGCTGGATGTTTACCTGGGCCCGTGCCGGGTCCTGTATTGCCTGGGCAGCGGCGCGCTGGTGCAGCCCGAGCAGTTGCAAGGTCGCCTGGATAACCTGCCGGAACGGGTGCTGCTGCGCACTTATCAACAGGCGCCGCTGACCACCTGGGATTCGAACTTCACCGCCGTCGCCCACGAAACCGTCGAGCTGCTGGCCAGCCTCGGCGTGCGCCTGATCGGCATCGACACGCCGTCCCTGGACCCGCAACAGTCCAAGACCATGGATGCCCACAACGCCGTCGCCCGGCATGGCATGGCGATTCTCGAAGGTATCGTGCTCGACGACGTGCCGGAGGGCGATTACGAGTTGATCGCGCTGCCGCTGCGTTTTGCCAACCTCGATGCCAGCCCGGTACGAGCAATCCTGCGCCCGCTCAAGGAGCCCACGCGATGAGCCAGTGTCCTTTTTCCCCTGATTACCAGCCGCCTGAAGAGTGGCATAACGCCGAGCTGAATTTTTCCGAGTCCATGAGCTACGGCGATTACCTGGACCTGGGCAAAGTGCTCACGGCCCAGCACCCGCTGTCGCCGGACCACAACGAGATGCTGTTCATCATCCAGCACCAGACCTCCGAGTTGTGGATGAAGCTGATGCTCCACGAACTCAAGGCCGCCCGTGAGCACGTGCGCCTGGGTGAGCTGGCGCCGGCGTTCAAGATGCTGGCGCGGGTGTCGCGGATTTTCGACCAACTGGTGCATGCCTGGGCCGTGCTGGCGACCATGACGCCATCGGAGTACAAGGCGATCCGCCCGTACCTGGGGCAGTCGTCGGGTTTCCAGTCGTTCCAGTACCGGGAAATCGAGTTCATCCTCGGCAATAAAAGCGCGGCGCTGCTGCGGCCCCACGCCCATCGCCCGGAGTTGCTCAAGGAGCTGCAAGTGGCGATTGCCACGCCGTCGCTGTATGACGAGGCGATCAATCTGATGATCAAGGCGGGCCTGGCGATTGACCCGCAGCGTGCGCAACGCGACCCGACGGCGCCCACGGTTCACGACGAATCCGTGGAGACGGCGTGGCGCGAGGTGTATCGCGATCCGAACCGTTACTGGGACTTGTATCAGTTGGCCGAGAAGTTTATCGACCTGGAAGACTCGTTCCGCCAATGGCGTTTCCGCCATGTGACCACGGTGGAGCGGATCATCGGCTTCCAGCCGGGCACCGGTGGCACTGAGGGCGTGGGGTACTTGCGCAAGATGCTCGATACGGTGCTGTTCCCCGAGCTGTGGCGGGTGCGCTCGACGCTCTGATTGAAACCCAACAAAAAGCCCCGGCACTCATTGAGTACCGGGGCTTTTTGTTGGCAATGCATTCCTATTGTGACCCTGTTCATGGGGAGCCGGGCTTGCCCTAATGCCCGTCAGTCAAGCGCAGATCCCCTGTAGGAGCGGGCTTGCCCGCGATGCAGGCGGCGCGGTCATCCAGTTAGACCGAGTCGATGCCATCGCAGGCAAGCCAGCTCCTACACAGGTTATTGTGCGACGGCGACGGCCTTGGCTTTCTTCGAACGCAACCAGTACGCCGCAAAGAGAATCCCCACCCACACCGGCATCGCATACACCGAGGGGCGCATGTCCGGGATGGCCAGCATCACGCCAACGATCACCAGCATGAACGCCAGGCACAGGTAGTTGCTGAACGGGAACCAGAAGGTCTTGAACGACGGCACCACGCCTTGCTCGCCCATGGCCTTGCGGAACTTGATGTGCGTCAGGCTGATCAGCGCCCAGTTGATCATCAGCGAAGCAACCACCAGGGCAAACAACAGTACCAGTGCATCCTTGGGTGCCACGTAGTTGATCACCACGCACAGCAACGTCACCAAGGCCGAAATGCCCAGGGCGCGCAACGGTACGCCTTGTTTGTTGAGCTTCATCAGCGCCTTGGGCGCGTCGCCTTGCTCGGCCAGGCCGAACAGCATGCGGCTGTTGCAGTACACGCCGCTGTTGTACACCGACAGTGCGGCGGTCAGCACCACGAAGTTGAGGATGTGCGCGGCGGTGTCGTTACCGATCAACGAGAAGATCTGCACGAACGGGCTGGCACTGTAGGCATCGCCGGACGCGCCGAGGGTTTGCAGCAGTTGATCCCATGGGTACAACGACAGCAGCACGGTCAGGGCGCCGACGTAGAAAATCAGGATCCGGTACACCACCTGGTTGATCGCCTTGGGGATCACCTTGCGCGGCTCGCTGGCTTCGGCAGCCGTAATACCCACCAGCTCCAGGCCGCCGAACGAGAACATGATGAACGCCATCGCCATCAGCAGGCCCATGCCGCCGTTGGGGAAGAAGCCGCCGTGGTCCCACAGGTTGCTGATCGAGGCCTGCGGGCCGCCGGTACCGCTGAACAGCAGGTAGCAGCCGAGCACGATCATGCCGATGATCGCCACTACCTTGATGATCGCGAACCAGAACTCGGTCTCACCGAAGAACTTCACGTTCAGGGTGTTGATCAGGTTCACTGCGATAAAGAACACCACCGCGCTGACCCAGGTCGGTATTTCCGGCCACCAGAACTGGATGTACTTGCCCACCGCCGTTAATTCGGCCATGCCCACCAGCACATACAGCACCCAGTAGTTCCAGCCGGCGAGGAAGCCTGCATAGCCGCCCCAGTACTTGTGGGCGAAGTGGCTGAAGGAGCCGGCGACCGGTTCCTCGACGATCATCTCGCCCAACTGGCGCATGATCAGGAACGCGATAAACCCGGCTATCGCATAGCCCAGGATCATCGACGGCCCCGCCGACTTCAGCACCCCGGCCGAACCGAGGAACAAGCCCGTACCAATCGCTCCGCCCAGGGCAATCAGCTGAATATGCCGGTTTTTCAGGCCACGCTTGAGGCCCACCGGGTTAACCATGTCATCCGCCATTAACATTCCCTTCTACTTGTTTTTTTCAGGGTTGATCCTGCACGCCAGACCCGCCCCTCACTGCTGAGGGGTCAGATATTACTCTCGGTAAACTTTTCGTAATACAGCTGAACGCCATCAAGTGCCTGTTCTTGCAGCCACTTCTTGATCGATTCGACCATTGGAGGGGGGCCGCAGACGTACATATCGGCCGATCTATCCCGCAATTCGGCCAGGTCGAAATGCTCGGTCAAATAGCCGCGCTTGCCAGGCCACTGCGGCGATGGGTCGCTGAGCACTTCGGTGTAGCGAAAACCGCGCAGGGTTTGGGCATACGCCTTGATGCGCTCGGCCTCGCACAAATCCTCGGCCCCGCGCACCCCGTAATACAGGTGCACCGGTTGCTCGCAGCCGCGCTCGGCTAATTCATCGAGCATCCCCAAGAGTGCCGACAACCCGGTGCCGCCGGCCACCAGCACCAGTGGCTGGGTGACGTGCCGCAGATAAAACGCACCCAGCGGTGCCTCCAGGGTGATTTCATCGCCGACCTGGCAGCGCTCGCGTATGTAATTGCTCATCACCCCGTCCGGCAGCAAGCGGATCAAAAACTGCAAGCGGTTGCCCGGGCGGTTGGCGAAGGAGTAGGAGCGCTGGTGCTCGGTGCCGGGGATCGACAGGCGCGCATATTGCCCCGGCAGAAAGTCCAGGGCCTGCTCCAGTTGCACCGCCAGAATCGCGGTGCTGGCCGACACCTGTTGCACCTCGCAGACCCTGGCGCTGACCTGCACCGGCCCTGGCGCATTGCACAGGCTCGAATCGAAATCGAAGTAAAACGCCGCATCCGATTGGACCCGGGTCTGGCAACTGAGCATCTTGCGCTGTTGCAGGTCGAGGCTGGACAAGGCCTCGTCATCCACATAGTCCTGGCTGTAGTCGCCGGACTCGCAACGCCCCTGGCAGGTGCCGCACACGCCTTCGCGGCAATCGAGGGGGATCTTGATGCCACTGCGCAATGCTGCATCCAGCAGGATTTCGTTGCTGCCCACCGCAAAGAACAAGGTCTTGCCATCGGCAAAACTGAAGGCCACTTTGTGATTCATCCACCGTTCTCCATGGATTGGGTAATACCTGTAGGAGCGAGCTTGCTCGCGAAAAACGTTAACGATGGCGCGGGCATCCTGAATGCACGCGCAGCCCTTGGTTTTTTCGCGAGCAAGCTCGCTCCTACAGTTGCAGGGAGGGCGTCAACGTCAGAGGTGGTAGAAATCCAGCACCGAGTTGATCGTGTCATTGAGCAGCAGCGCATGCTTGCGCGTGATCAGCCAGCTGTCGCCGTGGGGCTTGAGGGTGTAGGTGGCGTGGCCATAGAACTGCTCCGACATCGCCAGCCGATAAAACAGCGTGTGCCAGTTCAACCGCACCTGCAGGCAGCCATCAGCCTGCTCGGCGATCCGCACGTTATTGATCAGGTGCAAGGTGCGCGGCATCGGCGTGGCGGACGCGGCCTTGCCGGTGCGCAGGCGGAACACCCGGTCTTCCAGGCCCGAACGGTTGGCGTAGTAGATCAGCGACATCTCGCGCTTGGGATCGCGGGTGTAGACGTGCTCCGAGTCCCACTGCGGCAGGTGGAACTCACTCTGCGGGTCGAACAACTGCACGTAGGCGTCCCAGTCCTGGGCGTCGCACAGCTCGGATTTGCGGTAGAAAAACTGCTCGATCTGATACTGCAATTGCGCGCTCATCATTTCACCTCGTGCAGTTTCAACGACTGTGCGTCCAGACCGTCCAGCAGGAAGGTCTGCCAGTTGCGGTGCTGGTTGACGTACAGCCCTTCGTGGGTGAATTCGGTACCGGTCATGGCCGGTTGGATGCCGATGGCTTCGCTGTTGGGCGTCGGCCCGGTTTCCCAGCGATGGCTGCCCCGGGAGATATCGCTCCAGCGTTCCAGGCGGCCCTGGAAGCCGCGCTGGGCTTCGCGAAATTCCACCAGGTCATCCGGGGTGCCCATGCCGGACACGTTGAAGAAGTCTTCAAACTGGCGGATGCGGTTTTCGCGGTCGGCGTCGGACTCGTGCTTGACCCCCAGGCACTGGCTGATGATCTCGGTCTTGTTCCACGCCACCGGGCGGATGATGCGCAGTTGCGAGCTGATCTGGTCGAGAAAGAACAGGCTCGGGTAGACGTTCAGGTTGCGCAGGCGGTGCATCATCCACTCGGCCTTTTGCTGGCCGTGTTCTGCCACCAGGCGCGGCATGATGGTGGCGTAGCCGGAGCGCACGCTGGGGTTGGGCATGTCGCTGAACAACACGCTGTGGCCGTTGTTGAAGGCAAACCAGCCGTCATCGGTATTGGCATCGCCGGCGCCGAGTTTGCTGTAGTCCAGGGTGCTGCCGCAGGCGCTGCCGTTTTCCGTATTGACCTGCTGGCGATGCTGCACCGTGGCCACGTAGTTATAGTGCACGGTGCTGACGTGGTAGCCGTCCAGGCCGTTTTCGTTCTGCAGCTTCCAGTTGCCGTCGTAGGTGTAGGCCGACTTGCCGGGCAGCACTTCCAGCTCACCGGTGGCGGACTGCGCGACCATCATGTCGAAGAACACTTTGGAATCGCCAAGGAAGTCTTGCAGGCTGTCGGTGCCAGTCACATCGAGGCTGATAAACACAAAGCCCTTGTAGCTCTCGATGCGCGCCTTCTTCAGGCCGCGGGTGGCCTTGTCGAAACCCTCCGGGTATTCCCCCGGCGCCTTGACCTTCACCAGGCGCCCGTCGCTCTTGTAGCACCAGGCGTGGAACGGGCAGGTGAAGGTCGACTGGTTGCCCTTGCCGACACGGGTCAGGGTGGTGCCGCGGTGCTGGCAGGCGTTGATCAGGGCGTTGAGCTGGCCTTCGCCGTCGCGGGTGATGATCATCGGCTGGCGCCCGGCGCGCATGGTTACGAAGTCGTGGTTATTGGCCAGTTCGCTTTCGTGGCAGGCGTAGATCCAGTTCTTTTCGAAGATCAGTTCCATCTCCAGGTCGAACAGCTCGGGCTCGGTGAACATGTCCCGGGCGATGCGGAACACACCCTCGGCCGGACGAAAATCCAGGCAGCTTTCGATAAACGTTTTCCACTGCTCGACGCTTCTTGCACCACTCATGGGAGGCACCTTTTATTGGGTAGCTAATCGGTGGTTCATTAGAGGCGGGCAGGGGGGCGGCCAGCTATCCGCTTAATGGGGGAAGATGGGCCGCATAGTTGGGGAGCAAGTACCCACTCAGGTGCAACGGCGCCGGGGAATGCGCTACTGTCTGGCCAGGCAATTGTCGCAAAAGCCGGCTTCTTATCCACATAGTCGACGCTCGCTATCCACCCAGTGGACAAGTGCCCGACGTGGCGCAGAACTTGCCTTGATCCACCGGACGCGCCGTCAGAGCGCGCTGGCCACAACCGCCGTGAGTGCAACCTGATGAGTAGCCATACACGCGATATCCGTATTGAACGTTTCGACCTTGAAGGCGCCCGCAGCTGGATGTCCGGCATCTGCGGGCCCCATCGGCTGGAAACCGCCACCCCGGAGCGCCTGCGCTTCCACCACAGTGCCAATGTGTTCAAGTCCCGCGCCACCACGCTTGGGGTGATCGAGTACGGCACTGACGTGACCATCGATATCGAAGACGCCGAGCACTTTCGCAGCTACAGCCTGAGCCTGCCGCTGGTGGGCGAGCAGGAGTTGAGCAAGGGGGGCCAGCGCCTGAGCTCCAACCGCGACCAGGGTGTGATCATCTCGCCCAATGAACACCAGGTGCTGGCGATCTCCGGCGACTGCCGCAAGCTGCAAGTGGTAATCACCCGCGCGGCGATGAGCGAAACCCTGGAGGGCCTGTTGCAGCGCCCGATTGATGCGCCGCTGCGCTTTGAGTCGGTGATGGATGCGGTGCAGGGTGCACCGGCGGCGTGGTGGCGCATGGCGCGGCACTTTATCGCTGAGCTGGAGCACAGCAGCGAGCTATACGACCAGGCCGCGTTTACCCGCGACCTGGAAAGCTCGCTGATCAAGGGCCTGATCCTGGCCCAGCCGAACAACTACTCCGAAGAGCTGCGCGACGTGCTGGGGGTCAAGCTGCCTCACTACCTGGTCCGCGCTCGCCAATACATCCACGACAACGCCCGCGAAGCGCTGCACCTGGAAGACCTGGAGGCGGCCACCGGGGTGTCGCGGTTCAAGCTGTTCGATGCGTTTCGCAAATACTTCGCGCTGTCACCCATGGCCTACTTGAAGAAGTACCGCCTGAGCGCGGTGCGCCAGGAAATTCTCGAGCATGGCGCCACCCGCACCATCTCTGAAATCGCCCTGGGCTGGGGTTTTACCCACCTGGGAAGATTCTCGGCGGAGTACCGCAAGCTGTTCGACGAATCCCCCAGCCAGACGCTGCAGCGTAACGACGCCCGACGCATGCGCGGTGCCTGAACACACAGCGGATCAAAATGTAGGAGCTGGCTTGCCTGCGATAGCGGTAGGGCAGTCAAAGAATCTGGTGACTGATCCACCGCTATCGCAGGCAAGCCAGCTCCCACAGGGTATTATTGGTGGCTGGGCTGTTTCAGATCAGCTCTTCCACCAATTGCAGGCAATGACCCAGCCCTGGCGACTGATCATTGATCCGCCGGCTGAGAATGATCGGCGAAGTCGCCGTGGCCTCGACAATTGGCGTATAGCCGATATCCGCCCGGTGCAGCATCTGCACCGACGCCGGCACCAGCGTCACCCCCATGCCCGCCCCGACCAGGCCAATGGCGGTCTGCAACTCGTTGGTCCATTGCGCGACCTTGATCGCCAGGCCGTGGGTGTCGAACAGTGCGATCACATGGTCGGCGTAGCTGGGGCGTGGGTTGCCGGGGTAGAGCACCAACGGCTCGGCGGCCAGTTGCGCGAGGGTCACCGGTGCGCCCAGCAGCGCATGCCCGGCCGGCAACACCGCCACCAGCCGATCCTCGACCAACACGCGCTGGACGATGGCCGGGTCATCAATGCGAATCCGCCCGAAGCCCACGTCGATACGCCCGGCCTTGAGCGCTTCGACCTGTTGCAGGGTGGTCATCTCCGACAGCCCCAGCTCCAGTTCCAGCGCGTCATGGCTGCGCAGGCGGCGAATCAGCTCCGGCAACACGCCGTACAGGGTCGAGGGGGCAAAACCGATGCCCAGCCAGGTCTTCTGCCCCAGGCCGATGCGCCGGGTGTTGTCGCAGGTCTTGGCCAATTGCTCCAGCAGCACATTGGCGTGCTCATAGAAGTACCGCCCGGCTTCGGTCAGCCGCAGCGGGCGGCCACGCTCCAGCAGGACCACGCCCAGTTCGTCTTCCAATTGCTGGATCTGCCGGCTCAACGGCGGCTGGGCGATGTGCAGGCGTTCGGCGGCGCGGGTGAAGTTCAGGGTTTCCCCCAGCACCTGGAAGTAACGCAGGTGGCGCAGTTCCATACGGGTTCCTCTCATACCTTGAGGGTATTGTTCGAGACCAATTCTATATTGGAAGCCAGCAACAATGGGCGACAGAATCGGGCAAGACCTATAAAGAACCCAACGGGTATTGCCATGCCGATTTGCGCCATCGAGTCGATCGAGACCATCATCGTCGATCTCCCCACCATCCGCCCGCACAAGCTGGCGATGCACACCATGCAAAACCAGACCCTGGTGATTATCCGCGTGCGGTGCGCCGACGGCATCGAAGGGATCGGCGAGTCCACCACCATCGGTGGCCTGAGCTACGGCAACGAAAGCCCCGACAGCATCAAGGTCAATATCGACCAACACTTCGCGCCGCTGTTGATCGGCCAGGATGCCAGCAACATCAACGCCGCCATGTTGCGCCTGGAGCGCAGCATCCGTGGCAACACCTTTGCCAAGTCCGGCATCGAAAGCGCCTTGCTCGATGCCCTTGGCAAGCGCCTGAGCCTGCCGGTCAGCGAGCTGCTCGGCGGCCGCGTGCGCGATGCCCTGCCGGTGGCCTGGACGTTGGCCAGCGGCAATACGCAAAAAGACATCGACGAAGCCGAAAAAATGCTCGACCTGCGCCGCCACCGCATCTTCAAATTGAAGATCGGCGCCGGTGAAGTCAGCCAGGACCTGGCCCATGTGGTCGCGATCAAAAAAGCTCTGGGCGAGCGCGCCAGCGTGCGCGTCGACGTCAACCAGGCCTGGGACGAAGCCGTGGCCCTGCGCGCCTGCAAGGTGCTGGGCGATAACGGTATCGACCTGATCGAACAGCCCATCTCGCGCAATAACCGTGGCGGCATGGCCCGGCTCAACCTCTCGAGCCCGGCGCCGATCATGGCCGACGAGTCCATTGAATGTGTCGAAGATGCCTTCAACCTGGCCCGCGAAGGCGCGGCCTCGGTGTTCGCCCTGAAGATCGCGAAAAACGGCGGCCCGCGCGCAGTATTGCGCACGGCGGCGATTGCCGAGGCGGCGGGTATCGGCCTGTATGGCGGCACCATGCTTGAAGGCGGTATCGGCACCCTGGCCTCGGCCCACGCGTTTCTCACCCTCAATAAACTGGCGTGGGACACCGAGCTGTTCGGCCCGCTGCTGCTGACCGAGGACATCCTCAGCGAGCCGTTGGTGTATCGCGATTTCCACCTGCATGTCTCGACCGCCCCGGGCCTGGGCCTGGCCATCGATGAGGAACGCCTGGCGTTCTTCCGTCGCGACAAACATTAAGAGGACGCCTGCGATGTTGTTTCACGTAAAAATGACCGTAAACCTGCCCGTGGACATGAACCCCGAGCGTGCGGCGGCCCTCAAGGCCGACGAAAAAGCCCTGGCCCAACGCCTGCAAGCGCAGGGCAAATGGCGCCACCTGTGGCGCATCGCCGGGCTGTACGCCAACTACAGCGTGTTCGATGTCGACAGCGTGCAGGAACTGCATGACCTGCTGATGCAACTGCCGCTCTATCCCTACATGGCCATCGAAGTGAATGCCCTGTGCCGGCATCCGTCGTCGATCCATGAGGATGATCGCTGAGTCTGTCTAGCCACCTAATAATTACAAGATGAGGATTGCACCATGTCCATTCGACTGTCCCAGACTGCCCACGCCCAACGCTTCCTCGAAGAAGCCAGCGGCAACCTCAATGACGCCGGCAACCCACGGGCCAAGGCGCTGATCTACCGGATCCTGCGCGATACGGTAAATATCATCGAAGACCTGGAAGTGACCCCGCAAGAGTTCTGGAAGGCGGTCAACTACCTCAACGAACTGGGCAAGAACCAGGAAGCCGGGCTGCTGGCTGCGGGCCTGGGCCTGGAGCATTACCTGGACCTGTTGATGGACGCCGCCGACGAGCAAGCCGGCAAATCCGGCGGCACCCCGCGCACCATCGAAGGGCCGCTGTACGTGGCGGGTGCGCCGCTGTCCAAGTACGAGGCGCGGCTGGACGATGGCCTGGATGCGGCCGTGCCGCTGTTTATGCGCGGGCAAGTGCGCGATATCAACGGCAAGCCATTGGCCGGGGCGATTGTGGATGTGTGGCAGGCCAACACCGGCGGTACTTACTCCTGGTTCGACCCATCGCAATCGGAATTCAACCTGCGTCGCCGGATCGAGACCGACGCCCAGGGCAATTATCGTTTCCGTAGCATCGTGCCGTCTGGCTACGGCTGCCCACCGACCGGCCCGACCCAGCAGTTGCTCGATCAACTGGGGCGCCACGGCCAGCGGCCGGCGCATATCCACTTCTTCATCTCGGCACCGGGGCATCGGCACCTGACCACGCAGATCAACCTGTCGGATGATCCGTATCTGCATGATGACTTTGCCTACGCGACCCGGGATGAACTGATTGCCGAAATTCGCTTCAGCGAAGACCCGCAGCTGGCGCGGGAGTTTGGCGTGGAGGGCAAGTTTGCGCAGATTGATTTCGACTTCGAGTTGCAGCCGGCGGCCGCGCCCGTAGAGCAAACACGCATGCAACGCGTACGCGCCCTCGAAGACTGAACACGGTAAAAAAATGTGGGAGCGGGCTTTTGTGGGAGCTGGCTTGCCTGCGATGGTGTCGCCTCGGTATTGCAGATAAACCGAGGTGTCTGTATCGCGGGCAAGCCCGGCTCCCACAAAAGCTAGCTCCCACAGGTGATCAGCGGTGTGTTGGTTATTTGCGTACGACCAGGTCCAGCACCTCATCCCGGTCCTTGATCTTCTGCAACACGATCTCCGAGCGGATATCCATCACCCCCGCCGTGCGGTTCAGGTGGTTCACGATAAAGTCCGAGAAGTGCTTGAGGTTGCGCGCCTGCACCCGCAGCACATAGTTACTGGCGCCGGTGATCACATAGGCACTGGCCACTTCCGGCCAGCCTTGGACCTTCTTGATAAACGTCTCGTGCCAGTCCTCCACATCCTGGCGTAACGACAGGTGGACGATGGCTTCCAGCTCGATCCCCAACTGCTCGGCATTGAGCACCGCGCGATAACCGCTGATCACCCCCTCACTTTCCAGCAGGCGCAAGCGGCGCAGGCAGGCGGACGGCGACAGGGCGACTTTCTCCGCCAGTTCCTGGTTGCTGATACGGCCATCCTGTTGCAGGAAATGCAGGAGGCGCAGGTCGGTGGCGTCGAGAATCATGCTTAGAATTAATCCGCGTATTTGGAGGTTAAATTCGAATTTCCTACAGCTTATTAAGCCAGTTGTAGCGCACTTTGCACGAAAATTCTGCAAATCTTCGTTCATTATTTGGTCCATCGTCACCTATAAAAACAGGACTTTTCATGACCAGCCGAAATCATTGCCAGACCCTCGACGCCCAAGACCCGCTGGCGCCACTGCGCGATCAATTTGCGCTGCCGGAAGGGGTGATCTACCTCGATGGCAACTCCCTCGGCGCACGCCCGGTGGCGGCGCTTGCGCGGGCACAAGCGGTGATTGCCGAGGAGTGGGGCAATGGTTTGATCCGCAGCTGGAACAGCGCCGGCTGGGCCGACCTGTCCCAGCGCCTGGGCAACCGCCTGGCGCCGCTGATCGGCGCGGGCGAGGCCGAAGTGGTGATTACCGATACCACTTCAATCAACCTGTTCAAGGTGCTCAGCGCCGCCTTGAGCGTGCAGCGCCAACGCCAGCCGCAGCGCAAGGTGATTGTCAGCGAAGCAAGCAACTTCCCCACTGACCTGTACATCGCCGAAGGCCTGGCGGCACTGCTGCAACAGGGCTACAGCCTGCGCCTGGTGAACAGCCCGGACGAACTGCCGGCGGCCATCGACCAGGACACCGCCGTGGTGATGATCACCCACGTCAACTACAAGACCGGCTACATGCACGACATGCAGGCGCTGACCGCCCTGAGCCACGAGTGCGGCGCGCTGGCGATCTGGGACCTGGCGCATTCGGCGGGCGCGGTGCCGATTGACCTGCACCAGGCCGGCGCCGACTACGCCATTGGTTGCACCTACAAATACCTCAACGGCGGCCCGGGTTCCCAGGCGTTTGTCTGGGTCAACCCGGCGCTGGTCGAGTTGGTGACGCAGCCGTTGTCGGGCTGGTTCGGCCATAGCCGCCAGTTCGCCATGGAGTCCAACTACGTGGCCGGCAAAGGCATCACCCGCTACCTGTGCGGCACCCAGCCGATCACCTCGCTGGCGATGGTCGAGTGCGGCCTGGATATCTTCGCCCAGACCGACATGGCCAGCCTGCGCCGCAAATCCCTGGCGCTGACCGACCTGTTTATCGAATTGGTGCAAAGCCGCTGCGCGGCCCATGACCTGACGTTGATCACCCCGCTCGAGCACGCCAGGCGCGGCAGTCATGTGAGCTTTGAACACCCTGAAGGCTACGCCATCGTCCAGGCCCTGATCGCCCGTGGGGTGATCGGTGACTACCGTGAGCCGAAGATCATGCGCTTTGGTTTTACCCCGCTGTACACCAGCTTTACCGAGGTGTGGGATGCGGTAGAAATCCTTGGCGAAATCCTCGATGAAAAAACCTGGGACCAGCCACAATTCAAGGTGCGCCACAGCGTCACCTGAAAACACCACAAAACCCTTGTAGGAGCTGGCTTGCCAGCGATGAAATCGCCTCGGTCCGACTGACTACCGAGGTGTCTGCATCGCAGGCAAGCCAGCTCCCACAGCCAGCTCCCACAGGTGCTTGGCCAGCAGTAACAATCACAATAATAAAAGGGGCACGCACGTGACCACGCCAGACAACGGCTTTGCAGCAATCACCAACCGCGAACTGGGCCTGCGGCGCCAGCTCACTTCCGGGCAGATGAGCATGATCGCCATCGGTGGCGCCATCGGTACCGGGCTGTTCATGGGCAGTGCCTACGCCATCGGCTATGCCGGGCCCAGCGTGCTGGTCAGCTACGCCATCGGCGCGTTGATCACCTTGTTGTTGATGGGCTGCCTGGCGGAAATGACGGTGGCCCATTCCACCTCCGGCTCTTTTGGCGCCTACGCCGAGTTCTACATCAGCCCCCTGGCCGGTTTTTTGGTGCGCTATGCCTACTGGGCGGCGATTGTGCTGGCGGTGGGCGCCGAGGTCACGGCGGTGGCGATGTACATGAAGTACTGGTTCGCCAACGTGCCGGAATGGGTGTGGATCGTCTCCTTCTCCAGTGTGCTGATCGTGCTCAACGCCATCAGCGTCAAGACCTTCGGCAACTTCGAATACTGGTTCTCGACGATCAAGATCAGCGCGATTGTCGGCTTCATCATCCTCGCGGTGTATGTGGTGTTCGGCTCCGGCAACCCGGATTACGGGGTGCAGAACTACACGGCCCATGGCGGGTTTTTCCCCAATGGCCTGAGTGGCATGTGGATCGCGGTGATCGTGTCGATCTTCAGCTACCTGAGCGTGGAGATGATCGCGGTGGCGGCGGGCGAAGCGGCCAACCCTGAGCAGGCGGTGAAAAAAGCCTTCCGCGCGACGATTGTGCGGCTGGTGGTGTTCTACCTGCTGACTCTGGCGCTGATGCTGGCCATCGTGCCCTGGAACCAGTCCGGGCAGAGCCAGAGCCCGTTTGTCACGGTGATGCAGACCATTGGCATTCCCGGCGCCACCGGGGTGATGAACTTCGTGATCCTGATTGCCGCGCTATCGGCCATGAACAGCCAGCTCTACATCACCACGCGCATGATGTTCAGCCTGTCGCGCGCCGGCTTCGCGCCAAAATCCATGGGCGCCCTGAGCAAGAACGGGATCCCGCTCAATGCCCTGTTGCTGTCCAGTTCGGGCATCGCCCTGGCGACCCTGCTCAACGTGGTGTACCCGGAAAGCTCCTTCACCTTGATGATGGCCATCTCGATGTTTGGCGCGATCTTCACCTGGTTCATGATCTTCCTCACGCACCTGTTCTTCCGCCGCTACCGCAAGCGCCACGGCGGGCCGAAGTTGTCGTTCCAGCTGCGGCTGTTTCCCTACAGCACGCTGCTGGGGCTGGTGCTGATGGGCGCGGTGATGATCACCACGTTCTTCACCGAAGCGTTCAAGATGACCCTGGTGTTTGGCGTGCCGTTCCTGTTGATTCTCTCGGCGGTGTATTACGTGTTTTTCCGCAAAGGCACGGACAAGGCATCGAGCAAGGCCCTGGCGTAACCCGGCAACTGCTCGAACGAACGCGCGCACAGCAGCAGTTTGCGACAGGCCCAGTCCTCCGTCAGGGGCTGGGCCTGGAATGGCCGCGCGCGGGGCCAGCGCTGCAACGCGGCCAGCGGCACAATTCCCAGGCCCGCGCCACGGGCGACCATGCGCATCACCCCATCAAAACCATCGGCCCGCACCCGGGTCTGCAAGCGAAAGCCTGCGTGCAGGGCCTGTTCCTCCAAGTACACCGCCAGCGCGCTGTCGGCGGCCAGGCCCACGTAGTCGTAGGGCAGGCTGTCGATAAAACTCAGCGCGCCGGCCGTCAGCGCGTGACCCGTCGGCAGGATCAACACCAGCGGGTCATCGCGAAACGGCCGGGTCTGCAAGCCATGGGTGTCCACCGCATCGGAAATAATCCCCAGGTCCGCCGCGCCCTGGCGCAGGGCGTGGGTGATGCGCAGGCTGGGCAGCTCTTGCAGGTCGATATCGAGGTTGGGGTGGGCGCAGAGAAAATCCGCCAGCAACTCCGGCAGGTATTCGCTGAGGGCGGTGGTGTTGCACAGCAGGCGCACCTGGCCTTTGACGCCGTTGGCGTATTCCGCCAGCTCCTGTTGCAGGCGTTCGGCCTGTTGCAACAGCAGGCGCGCGTGCCGGGCCAGGGCGTTACCGGCGGCCGTCGGGGTCACGCCACGGCGGCCGCGCTGCAGGAACTCGACGCCCAGTGAGGCCTCCATTGCGCGGATGCGCGCACTGGCGGCGGCCAGGGACAAGTGGCTGCGGGCGGCGCCGGCGGTGATGTTGCCGGTGTCGAGGATGTGCAGGTAGAGGCGCAGGTCGGTCAGGTCAAAGTGCATGGCTGGGGTTCTCGGGTGCCTGGACGGGCCTTATCGCAGGCAAGCCAGCTCCCACATTTGGAAGGGTGAACACATTCAGAATGTGGGAGCTGGCTTGCCTGCGATAGCGGTCTGAGCCTCACGCAAAACAAGAGGCTGCCTCAGTATATGGCGAATTTCCAACCCCAAGGCAAACCCGCAAACTCCCCCCATGACTACCTTCCTCGCGTTCTACCAAAACCTGGGTTCAGCCCTGACTCTGCTGGTGATCGGCACCTTCCTGCTGGCCGGTGCCGTCAAGGGCGTGATCGGCCTGGGCCTGCCCACCGTCGCCATGGGCCTGCTCGGCCTGGCTATGTTGCCGGCGCAGGCTGCGGCTTTGTTGATCATCCCTTCGACGATTACCAACCTCTGGCAACTGAGCTTCGGGGGGCACCTGGGCGCATTGAGCAAACGCCTGTGGCCCATGCTGCTGCTGGTTTTCTTGGGCACCGGGCTCGGTTCGCTGTGGCTGGGCATGGACGGTGGCCCCTGGGTGGTGCGGGCCTTGGGCGGGGCGTTGCTGGTGTATGCGCTGTGCGGGCTGTTGCTGCCGACGTTCCGTGTGCCTGCCCGCACCGAGCGCTGGCTGGGCCCGCTGTGTGGGCTGCTGACGGGGATCATCACCTCGGCCACCGGCGTCTTCGTGATCCCGGCCGTGCCCTACCTGCAAGCACTGGGCTTGAGCCGTGACCAACTGGTGCAGGCGCTGGGCCTGTCCTTCAGCGTGTCGACCCTGGCCCTGGCAGGCGGGCTGTTCTGGCGCGGCAACCTCGGGGCCGGCGAACTCAATGCTTCGTTGCTGGCGCTGGTGCCGGCGCTGCTGGGCATGTGGCTGGGGCAAAAGCTGCGCCAGCGCATCAGCGCTGTGCTGTTCAAGCGCGTGTTCTTTATAGGCATGGCAGCCCTGGGCGGGCACTTGCTGGTGGGTGGCTAGCGCAACAATCAAATGATTACTCGTGCCTTAGGGTCAAAAGTGTTTTGCCGATCCGTGGCTTACTCCCCCGAGGAGTTGCCCGTAGCCTGCGCTCATACATTTTCAACCTTCAGGTAAACCTCCATGAAAAAAGTTCTGTTGCTCAACGGTGGCAAGAAATTCGCCCACTCCGATGGTCGCTACAACAACACCCTGCATGACGCCGCCCTGGCGGTGCTGGACCGGGGTGGTATCGACGTGAAAGTCACCCATATCGACGCCGGCTACGACGTGGCCGAAGAAGTCGCCAAGTTCCTCTGGGCCGACGTGATCATCTACCAGATGCCCGGCTGGTGGATGGGCGCCCCGTGGATCGTCAAGAAGTACATCGACGAAGTTTTCACCGAAGGTCACGGCAGCCTGTACGCCAGCGATGGCCGCACCCGTTCCGATGCGTCGCAAAAATACGGCAGCGGCGGCCTGATCCAAGGCAAGCAGTACATGTTGTCGCTGACCTGGAACGCGCCGCAGGCCGCATTCGACGACCCCAGCGACTTCTTCGAGGCCAAGGGCGTGGACGCGGTGTACTTCCCGTTCCACAAGGCCAACCAGTTCCTCGGCATGAGCGGCCTGCCGACTTTCCTCTGTGTGGACGTGATGAAACGCCCCTCCATCGAGGCTGATGTGCTGCGCTACGAACAGCATCTGGCCCAGGTGTTTAACCTGGCGCCGTAATACGGCTAGTATCCACGCAGCCGTATTCACGAGGATGCACGTTGAAAGCCCGATCCGATGAGCTACAGATCTTCGTCTGCGTGATTGAATGCGGTTCGATTTCCGCCGCCGCCGAACAAGTCGGGCAGACGCCCTCGGCGGTCAGCCGCACCCTGTCGCGGCTCGAAGCCAAGCTCGACACCACCCTGATCAACCGCACCACGCGGCGCATGGACCTGACCGAAGAGGGCAAGTACTTCTTCGAGCAGGCCAAGCTGATCCTGGAACAGATGCAAGCGTTGGAAGAGCGCCTGTCGTCGCGCCAGAAAACCCCGTCCGGGCGCTTGCGGATCAATGCCGCGTCACCGTTCATGCTGCACGCCATCGTGCCGTACGTCGCCGAGTTCCGCCGCCTGTACCCGGATATCCAGCTGGAGCTCAACAGCAACGACCTGATCATCGACCTGCTGGAGCAGAGCACCGATATCGCCATCCGCATCGGCGCCCTGGCGGATTCGACCCTGCACGCCCGCTCCCTGGGCTGCAGCCCGCTGCATATCCTTGCCAGCCCGGCCTATCTGGCACAACACGGCACGCCAGCGACCGTGGCCGACCTGGCCAACCATACGTTGCTGGGCTTTACCCAGACCGAAACCCTCAACCACTGGCCGCTGCGCCATGTGCAGGGCGACCGCTGGCAGATCGAGCCGGGCATTGCCGCGTCCAGCGGTGAAACCCTGCGCCAACTGGCGTTGGAGGGGCAGGGGATCGCCTGCCTGTCGCACTTCATGACCATCGAAGACATCAACGCCGGCCGATTGCAGACGGTCCTGGCTCCGTTCAACAGCGGTTACCGCCAGCCGATCCACGCGGTGTACTACCGCAACTCGCAACTGGCCCTGCGTATCCAATGCTTCCTCGACTTTATCCAGGAAAAACTGGCGCGCTACGCCTGTTGACCTACCCGTTGTAGGAGCCGGCTTGCCGGCGATAGCGGCCTGAAGGTTGCGGGGTGATGCAACTGGCCTCATCGCCGGCAAGCCGGTTCCTACTGGTTCGGTTTCGTGGTTTTGCGTACCATCGCCGCCTCATCCCCCGCAACTCCCCCGGTAAACCCATGAAGCTCTCTCGTCTGCGCGCCGACGCCCTGGCCGGACTCACCACGTCTTTTGCCTTGTTGCCCGAATGCATCGCCTTTGCCCTGGTAGCCCACCTCAACCCGCTGATGGGCCTGTATGGCGCCTTTATCATCTGCACCTTGACCGCGTTGTTCGGCGGCCGGCCGGGGATGGTCTCGGGGGCGGCAGGGTCGATGGCGGTGGTGATCGTCGCGCTGGTGGTGCAACACGGGGTGGAGTACCTGCTGGCGACGGTGGTGCTCGGCGGCCTGATCATGATTGCCTTCGGCCTGCTGCGCCTGGGCAAGTTGGTGCGCATGGTGCCGCACCCGGTGATGCTCGGTTTCGTCAACGGCCTGGCGATCATCATCGCCCTGGCGCAACTGGAGCATTTCAAAAGCGCTGAGGCCTGGCTCAGCGGTACACCGTTGTACGTGATGACGGGGTTGGTGGCGGCGACCATGGCCATCGTCTACCTGCTGCCCCGCCTGACCCGCGCGGTGCCGCCGGCGCTGGTGGCGATTCTTGGTGTGGGGCTTGCGGTGTACCTGCTGGGCTTGCCCACTCGCACGCTGGGCGAAATGGCCCACATCGCCGGCGGCCTGCCGACGTTTGCCCTGCCGCAGATCCCCTGGACCCTGCAAACCCTGGGCATCATCGCGCCTTATGCGTGTTTGATGGCCATGGTCGGGCTACTGGAAACCTTGCTGACCCTCAACCTCACCGACGAAATCACCGAGACCCGTGGCTACCCCGACCGCGAAAGCGTGGCCCTGGGCGCGGCGAACATGGTCAGCGGGGTGTTTGGCGGCATGGGCGGCTGCGCGATGATCGGGCAGACGGTGATCAACCTCAGCTCGGGCGGGCGCGGGCGGTTTTCCGGGGTGTTTGCCGGGGTGATGATCCTGCTGTTTGTTTTGTTCCTGTCGCCGCTGATCGAGCGCATTCCCCTGGCGGCGCTGGTGGGGGTGATGTTCGTGGTGTCCCAGCAGACCTTTGCCTGGGCGTCGCTACGGGTGATCAACAAGGTGCCGCTCAATGATGTGCTGGTGATCATCGCGGTGACGGTGATCACGGTGTTCACCGACCTGGCCACGGCGGTGCTGTGCGGGATTGTGATTGCCGCGCTCAACTTTGCCTGGCAACAGGCGCGGGAGCTGTATGCCGATGAACATCTGGAGGCCGATGGCAGCAAGCTCTATCGCCTGCACGGCACCCTGTTCTTTGCCTCGACCACACCGTTCTTGAACCAGTTCGACCCGGCCAACGATCCGGCTCAGGTAACGCTGGACTGCCGGCACCTGAGCTTTGTCGACTACTCCGCCATCGCCGCGTTGATGACCTTGCGCGAGCGCTACGCCAAGGCCGGCAAGCACCTGCGGGTGCTGCACTTGTCGGAGCGCTGCAAGAAACTGCTCAAGCGTGCGCGGGTGCAGCACGACTGATCCTGGCGGGATAGGCGAGGGGGTTAGGGGCCGACGAGGTTTTCCAGCTCCTCGGCGCGGGTCTGGGTCATGTCCAGCACACAGCCGGAGCCGTTGACCTGATCGATGCTGCCGCCGGTCGCGGAGCCGACGAAGGCGCAATTGGCATCGCGGTATTTGATCCACAGGCGTTGCACATCCTGCAGTTGTTGCTTGCGCTGGCCCTGGGCATCCAGCGCGGCTTTATAGGCGTTGTTCAGGCGCTGGTCCTGAATCCTGGTTTGTTCGACGTTGCAACTGACCATCGCCGCCGTGGTGTTGGCGGCGTCCAGGCATTTTTGCAGGGCCGGGCTGCTGTCGGCGGCCACTGCGGCGCCGCACAAGGCCAGCCACAGCGTGCTGGCGGTGAAAGTTCTCAGGTTCATCTTGGGCTTCCTGGCGGTTATTGGGTTGCAGTTTAGGCCAGCAGTCGAGTTTCCCGTATCTGCTCTGTGCTGCATGTAAGAACTATCCCCCGATTTTCATCCTGGCTCTGCGGGCATGTCCCAAAGCGACAGCGCTTACCTGTGGGCGAAAATTACTTTCATAAAATTTGAAAACCTTCCTCGGTAATGATTTATGAGTTTCACAACCAATTCGACGTGACCCTTTCCGAGGAGTACCGCATGGCCGCATCACCGGGCGTCTGGCTGTTGGCATACGCTGCCATCGCCATCATTGCATTGATCGTGCTGATTGCACGTTACCGGCTCAACCCGTTTATCGTCATCACCCTGGTATCCATCGGCCTGGCGCTGCTGGCCGGGATGCCGGCGGATACGATCATGGGCTCCTATGAGGCGGGCGTCGGCAAGACCCTGGGGCATATCGCGCTGGTGGTGGCCCTGGGCACGATGCTCGGCAAGATGATGGCCGAATCCGGCGGCGCCGAGCAGGTGGCGCGCACCCTGATCAACCGTTTCGGCGAGCGCAATGCCCACTGGGCCATGGTGTGCATTGCCTTCCTGGTGGGGCTGCCGCTGTTTTTCGAGGTCGGTTTTGTACTGCTGGTGCCGATTGCCTTTACCGTGGCCCGGCGTGTGGGCGTGTCGATCCTGATGGTCGGCCTGCCGATGGTCGCCGGCCTGTCGGTGGTGCATGCCCTGGTGCCGCCGCACCCGGCGGCGATGATGGCGGTGCTGGCGTATAACGCCTCGGTCGGGCAAACCGTGCTGTATGCGATTTTGATCGGCATCCCCACCGCGATCATCGCCGGCCCGGTGTACGCCAAGTTCATCGTGCCGCGCATCCATTTGCCCGCCGAAAACCCGCTGGAGCGCCAGTTCATCGAGCGCGAGCCGCGCACCCGCCTGCCCAGTTTCGGCCTGACCATGGGCACCATCCTGTTGCCGGTGGTGCTGATGATGATCGGCGGTTGGGCCAACCTGATCTCCACGCCTGGCAGCGGCTTCAACCAGTTCCTGTTGTTTATCGGCAACTCGGTGATCGCCTTGCTGGTGGCGACCCTGGTCAGTTTTTGGACCCTGGGCCTGGCCCAGGGCTTCAACCGCGAGTCGATCCTCAAGTTCACCAATGAATGCCTGGCGCCGACCGCCAGCATCACCCTGCTGGTGGGCGCGGGCGGCGGCTTGAACCGGATCCTGGTAGATGCCGGCGTGACCCATGAAATCCTCGGCATGGCCAATGCCTTCAACCTGTCGCCGCTGGTGATGGGCTGGTTGTTCGCTGCATTGATGCGCATTGCCACCGGCTCGGCGACCGTGGCCATGACCACCGCGTCGGGCGTTGTCGCCCCCGTGGCCCTGGGCCTGGGTTACCCACACCCGGAATTGCTGGTGCTGGCGACCGGTGCCGGTTCGGTGATCTTTTCCCACGTCAACGACGGCGGCTTCTGGCTGATCAAGGAATACTTCAATATGACGGTGATCCAGACCTTCAAGACCTGGACCGTACTGGAGACTTTGATTTCAGTGGTCGCCTTCGGCCTGACCTACGGCCTGTCTCTTGTTTTATGAGCCTCATCCTGTAACCCGGAGACCCCATGGACATCCTCTACCAGATCCGCGCCCGCCAGGATTCCTTCAGCGCTGGCGAAGGGCGTATCGCCCGGCTGATGCTCGATGATGTGGGTTTTGCCGCATCCGCCAGCCTGGAAGAGCTGTCCCAGCGGGCCGAGGTCAGCACCGCCACCTTGTCGCGCTTTGCCCGCAGCGTCGGTTGCCGCGACTTGCGCGACCTGCGCCTGCAACTGGCCCAGGCCAGTGGCGTGGGCAGCCGTTTTCTGGACCCGGCGGGGTTGCCCGAGCAGTCGGCGTTTCATCGCCAGATCCTCGGTGATATCGAAGCGACGTTGCGCCAGCACCTGTCGGGCTTCAACCAGGCCGGGTTTGTCGATGCGGTGAACCTGCTGGGCAAGGCGCGGATGATCCACGCGTTTGGCATGGGCGGCCCGTCGAGCCTGTGCAGTGAAGAGTTGCAGGTGCGCCTGGTACGCCTGGGCTACCCGATTGCCGCTTGCCGCGACCCGGTGATGATGCGGGTCACGGCCGCCACGTTGAGCGCCGAACACGCCCTGATTGTCTGCTCCCTCACCGGCCTGACGCCCGAGCTGCTGGGCGTGGTGGAACTGGCCCGCAACTATGGCGCGCGGGTCGTCGCCATCACCCTGGCCGACTCGCCATTGGCGCAGTTGGCTGACGTACTGCTGCCGCTGCAACCGGCGGAAACCAGTTTTATCTACAAACCCACGGCGGCGCGCTACGGCATGTTGCTGGCCATCGATTTACTCGCCACCGAACTGGCCCTGGCCATGCCGGACGACAACCAGGAACGCCTGCGCCGGATCAAGCTGGCCCTGGACGACTATCGCGGCGGCCCTGACAGCCTGCCGCTTGGAGATTGAAATGAAGTACCACACGCTGATTCGCCAGGCGCTGATCATTGATGGCAGCAACACGCCGGGGTATCTCGCCGACGTGGGGCTGCGCGAGGGGCGGATCGAGAAAATCGGCGACTTGTCGGCCGCCCGGGGCGAGCATGAGATCGAGGCCAATGGCCGCGTACTGGCACCGGGTTTTATCGACGTGCACACCCACGACGACACCGTGGTGATCCGCCAGCCGCAGATGCTGCCCAAGCTCAGCCAGGGCGTGACCACGGTGATTGTCGGCAACTGCGGCATCAGCGCCGCGCCGGTCAGCCTGCGTGGTGCCCCACCGGACCCGATGAACCTGCTGGGCAAGGCCGAGGCGTTCGCCTATCCGCGTTTCCTCGATTACCGCGCGGCGGTGGAAAACGCTCACCCGGCTCTCAACGTCGCGGCATTGATTGGCCATACCGCTTTGCGCAGCAACCATATGGACGACCTGCACCGCACCGCCACCGCCACCGAAATCGCGGCGATGCGCGAGCAACTGCAGGAAAGCCTGGCGGCGGGCGCCCTCGGTTTATCCACAGGGCTGGCCTACGCCAGCGCGTTCAGCGCCGACACCGACGAAGTGCTGCAACTGAGTGAAGAGCTGACGGCGTTTGGCGCGGTGTACACCACCCATCTGCGCAGTGAGTTCGAGCCGGTGCTGGAGGCCATGGACGAGGCGTTTCTGATCGGCCGCCACGCCAAGGCACCGGTGATCATTTCCCACCTCAAATGTGCCGGCGCCGGCAACTGGGGGCGTAGTCCACAGCTGCTGGCGTCCCTGGAGCAGGCGGCGAAGAGCCACCCGGTGGGTTGCGATTGTTATCCCTATGCCGCCAGTTCCTCGACCCTGGACCTCAAGCAAGTCACCGATGCATTTCCCATCACCATCACCTGGTCGACGCCGCACCTGCAAGTGGGCGGGCGCGATCTGCAGGACATCGCCGCCGAGTGGGGCGTATCCCTGATGGACGCCGCCCGCCGCCTGCAACCGGCGGGGGCGGTCTATTACGGCATGGATGAGGCCGATGTGCAGCGTATCCTCGCCCATCCACTGTCGATGGTCGGCTCCGATGGATTGCCGGAAGACCCGTTCCCCCATCCGCGCTTGTGGGGCGCATTTCCACGGGTGCTCGGACATTTCAGCCGCGACCTGGGACTGTTCCCGCTGCACACAGCCGTACACAAAATGACCGGCCTGTCGGCCGCGCGCTTTGGCCTGGCCGAGCGTGGCGAAATCCGCGAGGGGCATTGGGCTGACCTGGTGCTGTTCGACCCGTTGCGGGTAAGGGATGTGGCGGACTTCAAGGACCCGCAACGTGCCGCCGAGGGGATTGATGGGGTGTGGGTCAATGGTGTGTTGAGCTACTGCGAGGGGCAGGCGAATGGTCACAGGGCCGGGCGCTTCCTGGCGCGTTGCGGGGATTTACGGCGGGGTTTTGCCCAGGCGTGATCGGCCGTGAGGTGTGTCGGATTGTGGTCAATGAGGGCTTACAAAAGGTAGGTTGTGACGGTGGAAGCGCTATCTAAGATGGGCAGGATTTCTTACGGAGAGCCTGTATGCCAAATCAATATGATAGCGTCAGTCGTTTCGGTAACCCGCCCAACGTTGCGGCCGCGTTGTACGCCAGTGGCCCTGCTGCCAGCATTCATGCGGCGACCGCCAATGCGCTGGCAGCCTTTCCTTTCCCCCGCGATACGATCAAAGGCTGGATCCAGGAAAAAGTCTGGAACCTGACCAACCAATGGATCGACCCTGACAAGGTCTACCTGCATAAATTTTCGTCGGCGCATAGCACGCACAATCCCAGTGCGGTGACGGGGTGGGAGCACAACGGGGCTCCCGAATCCTCCATGACCCTCACCGAGGCCGTCGCCAGCGATTTTTTCTCGGCGCAGCGCTATGGCGCTGCCGGGAAGGCCCAGGCGGTAGCCCATTTCCTGTCTTCGAACACAAGCCCGTTCTCCCTGTTTGAAAGTGAAAGCGTCACGGACTTTTTCAGCCGGCTGGGCCGGTTCGTTCTTGATCGAACCGGGCCTGGCTTCATTTACTCGAAAATTCATGATGATGTACCCAATGCCCGGGAGGCCTGGCGGGACCTGGATTCAGTCTACGGCCTCTATCTGGATGGCCCGCAAAAGGGCAGCTACAACGCGGACAATCAACTGCGCATGAAGCCCAGCGAGTTGTTGGATTTGGTGCGCGAGGGCGACTTGCAGAAGAAGGTGATTGCCAAGCTGGACGACTTCTGGACCCAGCACGGCAGCGAGTGGCGCACGCTGGCGAAAAAGCAGTTTGTGATGCAAGCCCGAGCCGCCCGGGGCCTGAACCAGAAAGATCCCAGCCAGGGCTTGAGCCCGCAGGCGTATGCCAGCGTCATGCAGGCGGCCGCGCCCGACGTGCCGCTCGAAGGCCCGGTGTCAAAAGAACAGTTACAGGCCGAGGCGGCGCCAGGGCCGGACACCCGGGTGTTGTGCTTCGACATCAATGGCTACCGCTCCAACAACATCCTGCGGTTTGTCGCGAAGGATGGCAGCGAAACCTTGTATATCCCCGGGGGCCAACCCTCCTTGCTGGCGTTCAAGGACCGTGCCGAAGTGGACCAGTGGGTACTTGCGCAGAGCAAGGACCCGGCGAAGGCCACGGCGCTGGAGGCGCATTTTTCCTTGCGCGATCGCCAGCAGGGGGTATTCGGCGCCCTGAGTGCCAGCGGTGTGGACAGTACCCTGAAAAAACTAGGTTCCCGTGACCTGGCGGCCAACGACAGCCATATCGACACCCTGAATTACCCTGTCGGTGGTGATGTGTTTTCCTTCATGGCCAGCCAGACACGTGAGCGCATCAACAACGATGCGGATACCGAAATGAAGTCCAATGCCGAGGTGTACAAGGGCGATGCCCTGGGCCTGTTGCAAGCGGGCAATGCGGTCTTTGCCATCCCGATGGCATTGCTCGGGCCGATTGGCCTGGCGCTTGGCACCGCATTGTTTGGAACACAGGTGGGGCTGGAAATCGACACGGCTGTGCAAGGCGATACCCAGGCCGAGCGCGCGAGTGGCTTGCATGCTGCGGTGATGGACGTGGCGACGATGGGGTTTTTTCATGCGCTGGGCAAGTTTGTTCCCCTCACTGCCGATCCCGCCGTCGAGGCAGCCTCACCAGCGGGCCAGGGCGAGGCTGCAAACGGCGCGGGAGCCAGACCTTTTTTCAATTATCGACGAGTGAACGGCAAAATTGGCGTGTTGATGAGCCCCGACGGCCCGCCACGTTTACCTGCGCCGCTGGGGGGCAAGCTGAATCCTGCGTGGGATCCCTCCATGGAAATCTACCTGCAGTCGGGATCCCGGCGGCCGCAGGTTCAGCCCAGGTATGAGACCCCACAGCCCAGCCCCAAAAGACCCAGGCTTGACGACTCGGAGGGGGAACTGTCGGAGGATGAGCAGTCGCCACCTTCCGTGGCTTCGGATGCCACTTCATCCGGGGATTACGATCCCTATGAGGATAATGTCATCAAGACCAACCCCTTCAAGGCCGGCGTCACCCTGCCTGCCGGTGGGTATTTCAACAGTCGGGGCATGATCGAGCGCACCGACCGGCCCAAGTTGTATCGCGTCGAAAAGGCCGAGCGCGTGGAGCGCCGGGGGGACCCGTTGGATGTTGGTTTTCGGGACTCAAACTTCTTTTCCGGGCCCGAAAAAATGATGGATGGCAAGGTGCTGGTGGCCTCTGGCTCCAAGGCCGCGGCCATGCATTTTGGCGAGACAGAGTTCAGCGGCGATTACCATTTGTACGAAATCGACAGCCGCGGCATTCCTTCTGTGTCCTTCAATGAAAACATCGACGCCAACCCTCAGTTCGTCGAGGCCCGCCAGTGCGTTGCACCCGGTACCCTTGAGCGTCTGCGCAACGAGGGGCGCCTGGATGAGTTTGCGGCCAATGCCTATAGGTTCGATGAGGTGCATGTGTCCAATGAGGATCTGTCGAACGCGCGGATCACCAAAATCCCCCATGGTTGAACGCAGCGTCGTCAGGCATTCACAGTGGACGGGCTATGGGGTAGGGTGATGGCGCCTCAACAGGGAGTATTCTGGATTTGGAGAGTCTTATGCGGTTAGGAAACGTCACCCCCATCCTGCGGATTTTCGACGAGGCCAAGGCGCTGGAGTTCTACGTCGATTTCCTGGGATTCAAGGTCGATTGGCAGCACCGGTTCGAAGCGAATTTTCCGTTGTACCTGCAAGTGTCGTTGGGCGAGTGCGTGCTGCATCTATCCGAGCACCATGGCGATGCCTCACCGGGCGCAGCGGTGCGGATCCAGGCACCAGGGGTGGATGGGTTCCAGCAGCAATTGCAGGCCAAGAATTATCGCTTTGCCAAGCCCGGAGTGGAGGAAACTCCCTGGGGCTCGCGGGAGATGAGCATCAAGGACCCGTTTGGCAATCGGCTGGTGTTTGTCGAGGAAGGGCAAGCCTGATCGACAGGTTTCAGGCAATAAAAAACCGCCTTGGTAGGGCGGTTTTTTATTGCAATCCCAGTTAGTGGCTGGGGTTGCTGTCTCAAAAGACGCAATCGACCTGCCCGCGAATATTAACGTTGACCATATCGGTTCGCAAGGTTCAACGATGATCGGCACCGATCGCTTCTGAAGCTTTGCTCGCGTCAAAGCTGACTGCAAAAAGCTGCAATAAATCTACCGTCAAATACTGGATATTTGACCACTATTGGTCACACCTTTGGCCTAAATGTTGGTTAGGATCTCCCCCGTTCTGCGTCTGTCGCTTTTAGGTGAGTCGGGTATGCGGGCGAATTCCGGACCGGCCGCCACGGGCTAGTAATCCGTGCCGGATTCATGCGGAAGGACCATTAGACCGGCCACCTCAAGAGACGTAATCGACCTGCGTCCAAAGGCTCACGTGTTCCGGTAAGTGCGCTGGAGGTAAGGCCCAACTCTTAGGAGGGCCGAGTATGTCCAAGTTTGCACGACGTACGTGGGACCTCGTAGTGAATTGCCTGCGTGTTTATCACGTCTGGAAATTCCTGCGAGACAGCTTCGATGACCGCTAAGGCCTGAGAAGTGGAGCCGCCCCGGTTTCGGCCGGGGCGGCTTTTTGCTTAGACCCGGAAATGGCTGACCATCTGCTGCAACTGGCTGCCCAGCCGTGCCAGTTCGACGCTCGACTTGGCAGTCTCGTCGCTGGCCGTTGCGGTCTGTTCCGATACGTCACGTACATTGACGATGCTGCGGCTGATCTCTTCGGCCACGGCGCTTTGTTGTTCGGCGGCGGCGGCGATCTGTTGGTTCATCGACTGGATGTTCGACACCGTGCGGGTGATGTTCTCCAGGGAGACGCCGGCCTTGCGGGTCAGTTCGACGCTGCTGTCGGTCAGGCTGCGGCTGTTGTTCATCACATTGGCCACTTGCTGGGTGCCGTTCTGCAAGCCGGCGACCAGGCCTTCGATTTCTTCGGTGGATTTTTGCGTGCGCTGGGCCAGGCCACGTACCTCGTCGGCGACCACGGCAAACCCACGCCCGGCTTCACCGGCGCGCGCCGCTTCAATCGCGGCGTTGAGCGCCAGCAGGTTGGTCTGCTCGGCCACGGCCTTGATCACGTCCATCACGCTGCCGATCTTGTTGCTCTCTTGTTGCAGGTGGGCCATGGCGTCAGTGGAGCGTGCCACTTCGTCGGCCAGGCGTTCGATCTGGGCGATGGCTTCGGCCACCACCTTGTCGCCTTCGCGGGCCTGGCCATCGGCGGCGGATGCGGCCTGGGAGGCTTGTTCGGCGTTGCGCGCCACTTCCTGCACGGTGGCGGTCATTTCATGCATGGCGGTGGCCACTTGATCGGTTTCGATTTTCTGGCTGTTGACCCCGGCGCTGGTCTGCTCGGTCACGGCCGACAGCTCTTCGGCTGCGCTGGCGATCTGCGTGACGCCGTCGCGGATCCCGGAAATCAGCTCGCGCAAGGTGGTACCCATGCGCTGGATGCCTTGTTGCAGCACGCCCAGTTCGTCGCGGCGGGTCACTTGGATGTTGTGGCTCAGGTCGCCGGAAGCGATGCGCTCGACCACGGCCAGGGTTTCCTGCAGCGGGCGGGTGATCTGCCGGGTGATGACCAGCGCGGCGATAATCCCCACCAGCAGCGCCAGCACGGTGCTGATCAGTTGCAGGCTGCGGGCCTGGACGCTTTCGGCGTCGCGGCGTTGCAGCTGGATGTCATACAGCGCTTCGCTGCGCGACACGATATCGGCACCCTGCACGGTCATTTCCTGGCGAGCGAGGACGATATTGGCGTTGGCCGCTTTATACGCCTGTAGCGCATTGCGATAGGCGCCCAGGGCATTTTCCAGGGCGATCAGCTCGGCTTGCTGGGACTCGCCAAACACGTTCTTCAAGCCTTTGAGGCCATTGATCGCCGATTCAATCTGCGCCGCTGCACGGGCTTCGGTGTCCGGGTTGACGTTGCCGGTGTAGCCGCGCACTTCATAGCGGGCCACCTGGAACTCTTCCTTGGCGTGGTTGACGGCTTCGTACTGGGCGAAGCGTTCACTGCTTTCAGGCAATTGCCGCACGCTCTGGTCCAGTGCCGCAATCACCAGGCCGGCGGCGTCGGCGCGTTCGCCCATGGTCTGGCGAGCCGCGTTGCCGTTACGGTAGGCCTCGCGCATTTTGTTCAGCGACTGCCGGTAGGCGGTGATGATGTCTTTCTGCTCGTTGAGCAGCTTGAGGTTTTCCGGGCTCTTGAAGCTGTTGACCAACTGTTGCTGCTGCGCGGCAAAACTGTCGAGGGTGGTCTGGACGTTCTGCGCCACGGTTTCATCGCCGTTGGCGAGCATGTATTGCAGGCGCACGATCCGCAGTTTGGTCAGCGAGGCGTTGAGCTGGGTGATGTCGCTCATCCAGTTGCTGCGGTCGATCAGGCTGCCCAGGCTGGTCCAGCCGGTGAGCGCGAGGATCGAGGTGAGCACCAGTACCAGGCCGAAGCCCAGGCCCAGTTTCAAGTTGACGCTGATGTTGCCAAACCATGTATTCATCGAATTCCTCCAGGAACAGATTGCGTGTACATCAGTTGCTGGAAGATCGCCCAGCCGATGGATAGTCAGGAGATATCGGCAGGCAGGGCGAGAGCTGAAACGGTTTTTTAGCCAATGTGGGATTGGCGGATGAGCGGTCATTACTCCCGATGTAGGCGCTCTTCACCCGTTGGGCAGAATGCTCAGGACCAGACACGATGCGGCATCCCGGCTGAGGTGGATGCGATTGTGGGCAATGCGCGGGTCGTGGGCCTGGCCCTCGGCTTCGCCGCTGTTGGGGTTGACGTCGAAGCGCGGGAAATTGCTACTGGAAATGTCCAGGCGCAGGCGATGGCCCTGCTTGAACAGGTTGCAGGTGGCAAATGGCTCGATGTTCACTTTCACCCGCTCGCCGGGTGTCAGCGGTTTGGGCTGCTCCCACGCGTCGCGATAACGGCAGCGGCGGATGCCGTCGGTGATGTTCATCGCAAAGCCTTGCGGGTAAGCGGCGCTCGGCGGGTAGACATCCACCAGCTTGGCGGTGAAGTCGGTGTCCGGCGCGTCGCTGTCGATCCATAGCTCGATCTGCACCGTGCCGGCGACGATCAGGTCTTCGGTCAGGGGCGCGGTCTCAAAGCTCAGCACATCGTTGCGCTCGCACAGGGGGCGATTGTCACCATGGGTGCCAAAAAAGTCCGCGCGCTCACGCTGGTCGAAGGCGCCACCGACGAAGATCGGCGCACCGGATGTCAGTGCGCCGCCCACGGTTGGCACCGGGTTGGCCGGGTCGGCGTAGTAACCCAGGACGGCCTCGTCAGCGCTGGGCGCAACCTCGGTCAATTGCCGTTGTTCATCCAGGTACAAGGTCAGCGCCTGGGTGCCGGGCAGCGGCCATTGCTCGGCCTGCAACCAGCGGCCGCCGTGTTGCAGGCGCCCCTTTTCATCCGGCAAGCCGCTGCCGCCGCCCATCAGGAACACCTGCACCTGGGCTTGCGGTGGCTGCGTCCCTGGCTTGAGGGATTGCTCGAACCATTGCAGGCGGCAACTCAACCAATCTTGCGCCACCTGGCCGTCAAACGCGGCCTGGGCGCCGAACTCCACATCGCCGCTATGGCTGATATTGCGGTCACCGTGCAACCACGGCCCCATGATCAACTGTTGCGGTGCACGGTTGGCGCGGGTGAATGCGGCGTAGTTGGCCAGGGTCGAGCTGACATAAGCGTCATACCAACTGGACATGAACAATACGGGAATATCCGGCAAGTCCGCGTAATGACCTTCGGCATAAATTCCCGACTTCTGCCAGTAGGGGCCGAAAGTGCCCTGGGCCCACTGCTCCAGCAGATAGGCTTCGTACTCGGGCACATGGCGCAACGGTGATTGACCCGCCTGCCAGGGCATGCGGCGGAACCACTCATGGATGTCTTCGTCTTCCAGCGCCTGGCGTACTTGCGGGTCGGCCAGGGCTAGCGGGCTTTCCTTGGCCTGGCGAAAGGCCCAGGTAGCCTGCTTGAGTTCAAACGCACCGCCCTGGCGAATCCCGCATTGGTAGGCGTTGGCGAAGCCGCCGCTGTCGAGCACCATGCTGCTCAGGCCCGGCGGGTGCAGGCAGGCCATCGCCAGCTGGGTGTGGGCCGCGTAGGACAGGCCCATGCTGCCGATCTTGCCGTTGCACCATGGCTGGCGAACGATCCAGGCCAGGGTGTCGAAGCCGTCTTCGCCCTCGGCGGTGTATTTGGTGAACACCCCTTCGGAGGCGTAGCGCCCGCGGCAATCCTGGAATATCGCGACAAACCCCTGGGCGGTAAAACGCGCCGCCATCTGCTCGCGGGAGATGTGCTGGCCGTCGAGCTGTTTTTCCGAGCGCGACGGTTTGCGCTTGTCATAGGGCGTACGTTCGATCACCACCGGATACGGCCCTTCGCCGCCCGCCGGCAGGTAGATATCGGTGGCCAGGTGGATGCCATCGCGCATGGCGATCATCTGGTTGTGCAGGGTTTGCATAGGTAAAACACTCATCGGCTCAATATCCGGTTTGCACGGCAATGGCCAACAGCACCATCGCCAGCACCGCGTAGATCAGGAACAGCGGCAGGATGTAGCGCGCCCATTGGCCCCAGCCGACGTTGGCGGTGGCCAGCAGCACCAGCAGGCCGCTGGAGGTCGGGGTGATCATGTTGGTCAGGCCGTTGCCCATCAAAAAGGCAAACACCGTGGTTTGCGGGCTGACCCCGGACAACTGGCCCAGCGGCCCGAAGATCGGCATCGTCACCGCCGCCTGGCCTGAGGTAGACGGGATCAGCACGTCCAGCCCCAGTTGCGCGAAGAACATGCCGTAGGCCGAGACCACCGGCCCGTGGTCGCCCACCAGGTTGGCCAGGCTGTTGACGATGGTGTCCAGCACCTGGCCGGTGCTGAGGATGATTTCCACGGCGGTCGCCAGGCCGATCAATACGCCGGCGATCAGCACCTTTTTCATGCCATCGACAAACGCGCTGGCGGCAGTGCTGGCAGCCAGGCCGGCGATCACCGTAAAGGCCACGGTCAGCAGCAGGTAGAACGCCGACAGTTCATGGTATTTCCAGCCCCAGCGGTTCGAGGCATACACCAGGAAGCCGATCCCGCCGCCCAGCACCAGCAGGTTCAGCAGGTGGCGAATCGGCAGGGGTTTGCTTTCAAAGGTGATCTGCGCGCTGGCATCAAAGCCGTGCTTGCGAATGCTCCACAGCACAAACGCGATACCCACCAGCAGGAAGGTGCAATAAGCGGCGACGCGCATGCTCAAGCCGCTGAAGATCGGCAGACCGACCATCGGCTGGGCCACGGACAACGCCACCGGGTTGGAGATGGACGCCAGGTAGCCGATCTTCACCGAGATGGTGACGATGGCCAGGCCAATCAGGTTCGACAGCCCCAGGCGGTTAGCCATGGCCACCATCAACGGCACGATCAGGATGAATTCCTTGGCCAGCCCCATGAAGGTGCTGCCGGCGGAAAACACCAGCATCAGGCTCGGCACCAGCACGTAGATATTGCCCCGCGTCAGGCCCAGCAGGCGCTCCAGCCCGGCGTCGATTACCCCGGCCTTGTTCAGCACGCCGAACATGCCGCCGATGAACAGCACCATGAAAATCAGCGCCGCACGCTTTTCGATGCCTTGGGGGATGGCCATGAAGCCTTCCACCAACGACACCGGGCGCGCGGTTGTGTCGCCGGCCTTGCGTGGTTCCAGGGAGAACAGTTGGCTGAAGGAGTCCTGCTTTTCCAGCACCTGGTACGAGCCCGGCACCACCAGGCCATTGTGACGCTGGAACTTGCCGGCATTCACCGCATAGGTGAAGGCGACGGCGAGCAGGACGATACTCAGCAGAATGATCGCTGGGTTGATTTGCTTGCGTTGCACGGGTTTGTCTGCGGCCGCCTCGGTGGGCGGCGGGGTACGGAGGATCTGCGGTTCGGTCATGCTGGCGGCCCCGGCGCGACCCCGTCTGGGCGGGGTGAGTGCGCTGTTATTGTTGTGGTGGGCGGACACTAGGGCAAAGCTCGCAGGCCCACAACGTTATGCGTGGGGCGGGTTGGGGTATGCGTTTTACACACAGATTGCGCGCAACGACGAGCGGTTCGGCTCGGAGGCTGTGGTGTTGGCGCGGCTGTCATCGCCGGCAAACCGGCTCCTACAGTGGGGTGGCGAGGCAGCTTTTGAGGTGGTCGGCGAAGGCCGTTACCAACTGTGAGCGTGGCTCGTCGGCACGAAATGCCAGGCCAAATTCATAGGGCAACGCCGGGCGAAACGGCCGGCTGACAATCGGCAGATGCATGAAGTGGCTGGCCAGCAAACCGTTGACGATCGACACCCCCAGGCCTTCGGCGACAAAGCTGCAGGCGGCGCCCACCGAGTGCACTTCGACCCGCACCTGGGGCGTCAGGTTGGCGGCGCGGAACATCTGGTTCAACTCGGTACGCACCGCCCGTTGCCGGCCCAGCATCACCAGCGGCACGTTGCGCAGATGCTGCACCTCGATGAACTCTTGGCGACTCAACGGGTGATCGGCTGGCATCACGCACACGCCTTCGGTGTGCAGCACCGGCTCGATATCGAAGTCGGGAATCTCGGTGGGCAGGCGCACAAAACCCAGGTCGGCGGAGCGGTCCAGCACGGCGCGTTCGATCATGTCGTAGGAGCCGGTCAGCAGTTCGACCACGGTGTCGTCATGGTCCTTGAGAAAGTCCGCGACAATCCGCGGCAACAATTGCTGGGTCATGCTGGTGGGGACGCCGACCTTGAGCAGGCTTTTGCGCGAGCGGCCCACGCGCATTTCGTCGGCCAGACGCTGGATACGCTGCATGCCGTCCACCAGGCCGGCGACCTCGGTGAGCAACTCCTCGGCCTCTGGCGTGGCCATCAGGCGGCCCTTTTTGCGCAGGAACAGGGCAAACCCCAGGGCGTCCTCCAACTGGCTCAACAGGCGGCTGACTGCAGACTGCGACAAGCCCATGCGCGTGGCCGCGCCGATGGTCGAGCCGGTGGACATGATCGCCTTGAAGGCTTCGAGTTGCTTGAGGTTCACCGTGGATTTCCTGTCGAAGGGCGGCTTTGCGCATAGCGTCATGCGCTTCTCGCATAACGTTGTGGGGCGTTCGGCAAGCCGTTAGTGTCCGCCCCAATGTGACCTGGCGTCCAGCCTGGCACACGGAGCAACTGCCCATAAAAATCGACAATACGGCATTGAGGAAACACTGATGCGTGAGCTTTTCACGAGAGGCGGCGTAGTTACCGCCGGCTTGCTGGCGAGTCTGTCGCCGGCGCTGATGGCCCAGGGGTTCTGGGAGGATTCCCAGGGCAAGCTGAGCCTGCGCAATTACTATTTCAACGACGGTTATCGCGACGGTGGCGAGGACCGCAAGGAGTGGGCGCAAGGCTTTCTGCTCAACCTGCAGTCCGGCTACACCGAAGGCACCGTGGGGTTTGGCCTGGATGCCCAGGGGCTGTCAGGGATCAAGCTCGACTCCAGCCGCACCCACGCGGGCACCGGTTTGTTGCCGGTCCATGATGATGGGCGCGCCGCCAATGAATTCTCCAGCCTCGGCGTGACCGCAAAAATGCGCATCGGCGCGGCCGTGGTGAAAACTGGCACCCTGTTGCCCAAGATCCCGGTGCTGGTGCACAACGACGGGCGCCTGCTGCCCCAGACGTTTCGTGGCACCCAGATCGAATACAGCGGCATCCGCAACCTGTACCTGCACAGCGGGCACCTGGATCAATTCAAGCTGCGTAACTCCACCGACAGCGTGGATATTTATCCACAGGGCTACAGCGGCAAGAAGGGCAGCGACTTCGATTTCGCCGGCGCCACCTATGCCTTCACGCCTACGCTCAGTGGCACCTGGTACTACGGGGAAATGCGCGAATTCTATCGCCAGCAATTCCTCGGCCTGGTGCATAAGCAGCCGTTGGGCCCGGGCAGCCTGACCAGTGACTTGCGCTACTTCATCAGCAATGAAGCCGGCGAGGCGCGCAACGGCAAGGTCGACAGCGACATGTTCAGCGGCCTGTTCACCTATCGCCTGGGGCCGCAGGCACTGGGCGTGGGCTACCAGAAAGTCAGCGGCGACACCGCGCTGCCCTATGCCAGCGTGTCGACGGTGTACTCGTTCAGCAACGCTGGGGTCGGCAAGTTCATCCAGGCCGGTGAGCAAACCTGGATGCTGCGCTATGACTACGACTTTGCCGCCGTGCTGCCGGGCCTGAGCTTCATGACCCGTTACTACAAGGGCCAGAACGGCGACTTCAAGGGCCGCGAAGCGCGCGAGTGGGAGTCCGACACCCACCTGCGCTACGTGATCCAGGACAGCACCCTCAAAGGCCTGGGCGTGGAATTACGCAAGGCCACCTACCGTTCCACCTATGCCAGTGACCGCGATAACTACCGGGTCTACCTGACGTACGATCTGGCGCTCTGGTAGGCCTTACTGTTCGACAAACGAGTAGGGGCGACTGCCCACGGTGATCTGCTTGAGAGCGGTGACCGGAGTCGTCAGTTGCTCGATACGGTCCAGCAACGCCACATTGCCCGGCCTGGCATCGAGATAGGTGCGCAGTTGTGCCTCCGTCTGCAGGATCGGCAAGTTGCTCTGGGTGTAAAACACGCTGGCGCCGGCCACACGCTCGTTGGGCTGGTACAGCACCACCGTGTGGCCCTGGGCTTGTAATTCCTGGATTTGGCGGGTCAGCGGCACGAAGGATTCTCGCCGGTCGGCCTTGGGCGCATACCAGATAGCAGCGCCCAGGTAGCCGGCAATCACCACGGCAAACACGCCGCTGATCAGGCCACGGCGATAGGCGGGCACGCGGCTGAGCAGAACCGCGCCATATTCGGCCGCGAGGACCGCCGCCGCCGGGGTCAGGGCCATCAGATACACGATGCGTTTGCTGGAGGCGAAGGTCAGCAGGGTAAATTGCGCCACCAGCCACAGGCTGAAAAACAGCCGGTAACGATTGCTCGCCAGGCTTTTGCGAAAGTGCCACAGGCCCAGGTACACCAGGATATTCCACGGCAAAAAGGCTTCGGGCAATTTGGCGAGGTAATAGTAGATCGGCTCGTAATGCCCGGCTTCGACGAAGGAGCCGCTGAAACGCCCGACACTGTTGGTCCACAACACCTCACCGACTGCCTGCATCCCACCCCGTTGATACAGAAACCCCAGCCAGATCAACAACGGCACCAGCGCCAGTAGGGTGAACATGCCGGGCCGCAGCCATTGGCCGGGCCGCACGCGCTTGTCCAACAGGCTGGTGCAGGCCAGGTAGGCAAAAATCACAATGCCCGGCATCGCCAGGCCCAGCACGCCTTTGCTCAAGGTGGCGATGGCCATCCCCAAGGTAAACAGCAGCCATGTGCCGATATTGGCACCGGGCTGGGATTCCGCGCGGGTGGCCTGGTAGAACGCCAGCAGGGCCAGGGTCACGCCGAGGCTGAGCAGCGCATCCTCACCTACGCCGCGCACGTTGCTCCAGTAACTGGCCATGGTCGCCAGCACCAGCGCGGCGCCAAACGCCAGGGGCTTGGGCCGTCCGAAGCGGCGCAGCATGCCGTACAGCAGCATCACACTGAACAACCCGGCAAACGCCGAGGCCAGTCGTACCGCGCCGGTGCTGGCGCCAAACAGGCGAATCGCCCCGGCATCCAGCCATAGGCTCAGGGGTGGTTTTTCCAGGAACGGCTCACCGAACAGGCGCGGCACCACCCAGTCATTATCCAGGTGCATGGCCATGGCAATCCCGGCCACCCGGGCTTCGGTGGAGCCTTGCAACTCATGATTACCCAGGGCCACGAAGAACAGCAGACCGGCAAGCAGCAGCAACAGCGGGGCAGGGCGTGTCATGGGGTGGGTTACCGGATGCTAGAGGGGGGTAGCGTTGGAGTATACGAAGGCAATCCTTAACGAATTGTGAACGTAGCGCCCGTTGTAGATTGGCCTGCCAGGTGGTCTGGAAGTGGTCGGTTCGCCGCCGCCTTGGAAACCTACCATTGCCGGGTCCCGATCCATCCCGGACCGGGCTTCCCGATAGGAGAACGCGATGAGTAACGATCCACAGGCAATCGTGGTGAGAGCTGTGCAACCCGAAGACTATGAGCAATGGCTGCAACTGTGGCTGGCCTACCAGGACTTTTATCAAGTCACCCTGGATGAGACCACCACCCGCACCGCCTTCAGTCGCTTGCTCGATGCCGATGAAGCCATGGCCTGCGCCGTGGCGGTACAGGGCGATGAGTTGGTCGGGCTGGTGCATGCGCTGTTGCATCGTTCGACCTGGGCGGTCGCTGATTTCTGCTACCTCGAAGACCTGTACGTGGCCCCCACCGTGCGCGGCGGCGGCACCGGCAAGCTGTTGATCGAATGGGTCCAGCGCTATGCGCAACACCACGGCTGCGCCCGGTTGTACTGGCATACCCAGCAGACCAATAAACGTGCGCAGAAACTCTACAACTGGATCGCCGAAGACTCGGGCTGCATCGAGTATCGGATGGCCCTGTAGCGCCCGCCCGCAACGCTCGCCGATATTGCTCGTGGACATATCGGCGGCTTCGCACAAAGATGCATGGTTTTTTAGCCCTTGGCCAAGTCAATGACCCACAACCTGGAACTGGACACGCTGAAGATCCGCCTGACGGACCCCAAGCTGGCCTCGCTGGATTTGCGGGTGCGGGTGCAACGGGCGCTGCGCCAGTTGATCCTCGAGGGCATCCTCGCGCCCGGCAGCCGCTTGCCCGCCACGCGCACGCTGTGCAAGTCACTGGGCATCTCCCGGGATACCGTGGAAATGGCCTACGTCCAACTGCAATTGGACGGTTACCTGTGTCGGCGCGAAGGCTCGGGCAGTTTTGTCTCCGAGAAAATCGGGCCGAGCCTGCTGGGGACGCGCAAGCGCCAGCCAGTGATGGCGAACCAGGCGGCGCTGAGTGCCAGGGGCGCGCAGATCCTCGCCAGCGGCGGCGTTACCGACCAGCAAGTGGTCAAGGCGTTTGCCACGGGGCTGCCGGAAACGCGCACCTTTCCCGTGGGCATCTGGGAGCGCCTGCACCGCCAGGCATTGAAGGATTATCGCCCGAACCTGCTGTTGCACGGCGACCCGCAAGGCGCCGAACCCCTGCGCCAGGCCATCGCCGACTACCTGAACCTGGAGCGCGGCGCGCGGGTTACACCGGATCAGGTGCTGGTGCTGTCGAGTACGCGCCAGGCCCTGTATTTGTGCGCGCAGGTGCTGGTGGATGAAGGCCGGCCGATCCTGATGGAAGACCCCGGTTACTTCGGCGCCCGCAAGGCGTTTGAAATGGCCCAGCTCAAGGTGGTACCGGTGGCGGTGGACGCCAAAGGCCTGTGTATCGACGCCTTGCGCGCCGACCGCAGTGGCGCCAATGCCGTGTATGTCACGCCGTCCCATCAATACCCCACTGGCGCCACCCTCGCGCTGGAACGGCGCCTGGACCTGATCGCCTGGGCCGAGCAGCGCCAAGGCTGGATCATCGAGGACGACTACGACAGCCAGTTTCACTACGAAGGCCTGCCGACCGCCTGTGTACAAGGCCTGGATAGTTACCAGCGCACGCTGTACCTCGGCACCTTCAGCAAATCCCTGTACCCCGGCTTGCGCATGGGCTTTATGGTGCTGCCCCGGGAGTTGGTCAAGCCCATGACTTACGCCCGCAGCATCCTCGACGGCCACACCCCGCAAATCGCCCAGTTGACCCTGGCGCGCTTTATGAGCGACGGGCATTTCGGCAGCCATATCCGCGCGATGCGCAAAGTCTACGGCGAGCGACGTGATGCCATGGCCGAGGCGGTCGGGCGCCACTTGAGCCATGTGGTCACCGCCAGCTTGCCGCCCGGGGGCTTGCAATTGCCTTGCGTGCTGCATGAGGGATGGTCGGAGCTGGAGACGATTCGCCAGGCGGCGCGGGTGGGTATCCAACTGCCTGGCCTCACGCGGCTCTACGCCCAGCCGCCGGCAAGGGGCGGATGGCTGCTGGGGTTCTCGGCGCTGACGCCCGGTGAAATCGACAGCGCCAGCCGGCAATTGGCCAAGGTACTCAAGGGTGGTCTGGTGCAAGGTCGGGAAGTGGACTGAACGGGCGGTCCGGTGCTTGTTAGCCTTTGCGGCCTCAACCAAAGGAATGCGCCATGAACCGACCCGCCCCACGCCTGCGTCTTGCCGACTACCTGTCACCGAGCATCAGTGCGCTGATTTCCGTCATCGTCAATTACGCCGGGACCTTTGTCCTGGTGTTCCAGGCCGCGCACCTGGCGCAACTGAGCGCGGCGCAAACCGCGTCCTGGGTCTGGTCGGTGAGTATTGGCGTGGGCGTGACCGGTGCGTGGTTGAGCTACCGCTACCGCGAGCCGATCATCACGGCGTGGTCGACGCCGGGGGTGGCCTTTCTGGCGACGGTCATGGCGTTTACGCCGTATGCCGAAGTGATCGGTGCCTATGTGATGTGCGCCATCGGTTTTATCGTGCTGGGCCTGAGCGGTGCGTTCGAGCGTTTGGTGCGGCTGATCCCCGGTGGCATTGCGGCGGGTTTGCTGGCGGGGATCCTCCTGCAATTTGGTGTGGCGGCGTTTGGCGGGGCCAACGCGGACCCGCTGCTGGTGATTGTCCTGGTGGTGTCCTACGCGGTGCTGCGCCGTTTCACTTCACGTTATGCGATGGTCGGAGTTCTGTTGATTGGCCTGGGGTTGCTGCTCGCCCAACAGCGGCTTGACCTGCACAGCCTGGAGCTGCAACTGGCCGCCCCGGTGTTTGAAATGCCGCACTTTTCCATCGCGGCGTTTTTTGGCGTGGCCTTGCCGCTGTTCGTGATTACCCTGACCGGGCAATACATCCCCGGCATGCTGGTGCTGCGCAACGACGGGTTCAAGACCAGCGCCAACCCGATCATCACTATCACCGGCCTGGGTTCTTTGCTGATGGCGCCGTTCGGCGCCCATGCATTCAACGTCGCAGCGATCACGGCGGCGATCTGCACCGGGCGCGATACCCATCAGGATCCGTCCAAACGCTACATCGCCGGGTTGGTGTGTGGGGCGCTGTACATCCTGGTCGGGGTGTTTGGCGTGACGCTGGCGACCTTGTTCATGGTCCTGCCACGCGCGTTTATCACCACTTTGGCGGGCCTGGCGCTGCTCGGGGCCATCGGTTCAAGCCTGGCCAATGCCATGGCCGATACACGCACCCGGGAAACCGCGTTGATCACCTTTTTGGCGACGGCGGCCAATGTCACGCTGCTGGGGATTGGCGGCGCGTTCTGGGGGCTGGTGGCGGGGTTGTTGGTGCATGGGGTGATTCACGGTGGGCGCGGGGTTCAGACGCGCGCGGCGGGCTAAAGGAGTTCGGCGCGTTTCACCGCGATACCCAACGGGCCGCTGAGCTTTTCGACCCTGACCTTGCCACCCGCCCGAAGCGCATCCGGGTGGCAGATTCTTATACGTTTTTCGAGTTCTCGATCGTAGACCTTTAACCCGCTACAGCCCTTGCCGCTGGAGGTGTATTCGTAGCTGGCGATGTAGGCGCCCGGCCTTGTGCTTGAAAAAAACACAAGCAATGACAACACGAAAAATTCGGCCACGGCGATAACGGCGAGCAGCGAGATCGCCTCTTGCAACGAGTCCATTATTGTAAATCTGAGGCGCGGATTCCTGCGCCGAACCCCCAGCACAAATGCCACCGCAGCCAATAGGGGCGATGTCACCAGGCAGATCATCACGCTCAACGTATTGAAGTACACGATGCGGTCGAGCCAGAACACCCATAACCCGATGGTTGCCACGAAAAGTACTACGCCCAGGCCGACGAGCAGGCGTGTAGAGGTCAGCGGTCTTCTCAATTCAAATGGCTTCCATGCAGTGAAGCAAAGGGTAAACGCGACAGGCACTGTGTCTGGGTCGGATAAAACAGCAGGGAGTATAAACTTCTACTTGTCTTTAATGAGAAGTATTATCATACGCGCCTCCCGTCAGCTGCCAGTCCGGAAATCACCTCGATGGCCTCATCCTCTTCCTCCCACCGTGCTGTGGGTGAACTCTACGCCCAGCATCACGGCTGGGTGGTGCAGTTGCTGCGGCGCAAGCTGGGTGGGCAGGAGCAGGCACTGGACCTGGCTCAGGACACCTTCGTGCGCATCCTCAGCAGTGGGCCCTTGCCGCTGTTGCGTGAGCCGCGGGCTTATCTCACCACGGTCGCCAGCCGCCTGTGCGGCCAGTATTTTCGCCGCCAGGCCCTGGAGCGTGCGTACGAACAATCCCTGTTGATCCTCGAGCCGGAGCACGCGCCGTCGCCGGAGACCCGCTTGTTGGTACTTGAAGCACTGGATGCGGTCGGGCAGGTGCTGGACGGGCTGGGGAGCAAGGTGCGGGAGATTTTCCTGCTGTCGCAGTTGGACGGCCTGACTTATCCACAGATCGCCGAGCAACTGGGCCTGACCGTGAATGTTGTGCAAAAGGCCATGCTCAAGGCCTATCGGCATTGTTACCTGGCGGTGTACCAGGCATGACGATGTTCCAGCCAACCGACGATCAATTGTTGGATGAATACGTGCTGGACCAGGCGCTGATGTGGATGGTCACCCTGCAATCGGGCGTCAGCGGCGCCGCCGAGCAATGCGCGTGTGCAGCCTGGCGCAATGCAAATCCCCAGCATGAACTGGCCTGGCAGCGCTTGACCGGCTTGAGCCGCGACCTGCGCAGCAGCACCGTTGCCCTGCCGGCGCCCGCCGCCCGCCAGTTGTTGCGGGCGCGTAGCCTGACCTCGCGGCGCACGCTGCTCAAGGGTTTCGCCGGCCTGGGGATGGCGGCGGCCATGGGCCTGGGTGTGCGCGAGCGCGTGGTATTGCCGCAGTTGTTCAGTGACTACCGCACCACCACCGGCGAGCGGCGGCCCTTGCAGTTGGCCGGCGCTGGCGCGGTGCAACTGGACACCCAGACGGCGGTGGATGTGCGCGGCCCGCAATTGGCCCTGAACCAGGGGCGCTTGCTATTGGCGACGGCGGCGGACACCTTCGTCGGCGTCAAGACCGCCCATGGCTGGGTGCGGCCGGTGGCGCTGTCGCGGCTGATCATCAGCCAGGATCTGCCAGGCCAGCGCGGGACCCTGGTGCAAGTGCTCGCAGGCCATGTCTGGATCGAACCGCAGCAAGGTGGCCGGGTGTCGATCGGCGCCGGCCAGCAGTTGGCCTTCGACAACCGCCAAAGCGGCCCGGCACAACCCCTTGCGCCCGCCGCCGATGCCTGGAGCCGTGGCTTGCTGATTGCCGAGCGCATGCCGCTGGCCCAGGTGGTCGATCAGCTCAACCGTTACCGGCGCGGGGTGTTGCGCTGTGACCCGGCGGTTGCCGGTCTGCAAGTCTCGGGTTCGTTCTCCCTCGACCGCCCGGATGCCAGCCTCGACCTGCTGGCCAAGGTGCTGCCGGTGCGCGTGCAGCGGGTCTTCGGCTACCTGGCGACGGTGGTGGAGGCCTAGGTAAAAAAATTTCCATGGGGCCGGCAGTATTTGCCATCTCGTGCATCAAGACAGGGAAGACGCTGAATAAGAGCGCCCCCAACCTTTCACCACAGGACAGTCTTTATGCACAGCCGCGTCACTCCGCTTGCCAGCGCCCTGCGCGCCATAATCGTTGGTTTAACCGTGGCCACGGCCAGCCACGGCGCCATGGCCGCCACTGCGCAACCGGCTACCGAACAGGCCCCGCGCCAGTCCTACGACATCGCTGCCGGCAGCCTGGACCGCGTGCTGGGTGCTTTCGGCAATCAGGCGGGCGTGATGATCGCTATCGATTCGGCGCTGGCCAAGGGTGTGCACAGCCAGGGCTTGCACGGCAGTTTTGCCCTGGCCGAGGGGCTTGAGCGCCTGCTGGCACCGCTGGGCCTGCAGGCCGAGTATGAGCAGGGCAGCTATCGTGTGGTGGCGCGGGCCGTCGCAGACGGGCAAGTGCAATTGCAGGCCACGCAGATCAGCGTCAACCAGTTGGGCTCGATCACCGAAGGCACTGGCTCCTACACCCCGGGCACGATTGCCACCGCCACGCGGATGGTGCTCACCCCACGGGAAACGCCGCAATCGATCTCGGTGGTCACGCGCCAGGTGATGGATGACTTCGGCCTCAATGCCATCGACGACGTGATGCGCCACACGCCCGGCATCACCGTGTCGACCTACGACACCGAGCGCACCAACTACTATTCCCGTGGTTTTTCCATCGTCAACTTCCAGTACGACGGCATCCCCACCCTGCGCGACGCGCAGTACTCGGCGGGGCAGACCCTGACCGACATGGCCCTGTATGACCGGGTCGAAGTGCTCAAGGGCGCCACCGGCCTGCTCACCGGCGCGGGCGGCCCGGGCGGTACCATCAACCTGATTCGCAAGAAGCCGACCTCGGAGTTCAAGAGCAGCATCGAACTGGGCGCCGGCTCCTGGGACAACTACCGCTCGCAGATCGACGTCAGCGGCCCGTTGACCGAAACCGGCAACGTGCGCGGCCGGGCGGTGGCGGCGTACCAGGATAAAAAATCGTTTCTCGACCACTATTCGCGCAAGACCGGCGTTTACTACGGCATCCTTGAATTCGACCTTGATCCCGACACCCTGCTGACCCTGGGCGCCGACTATCAGGACAGCGACCCGAAAGGCTCCAGCTGGACCGGTACGCGGACCATCTTCGACCCGGCCGGCAACAAACTGGACCTGCCGCGCTCGTTCAACAACGGGCCGAAGTGGAGCAGTTGGGAGCAGTACACCCGCACCCTGTTCGCCACCTTGGAACACACCTTCGACAATGGCTGGGTGACCAAGGGCCAGTACAACCATCAGATCAACGGCTACAACGCGCCCCTGGGCTACATCTCCCAGGACTCGCTGACCGCCAGCTCGATCTTTGCGCGTAAATACACCGGCGAGACCACCAGTGACAGCGTCGATGTGTACGCGTCCGGGCCGTTTGAGTTGTTTGGTCGTGAGCATCAACTGGTGGTGGGCCAGTCGTTGTCCATCTCCAAATGGAAGGGCAAGGACTACGGCAGCGCGACCTATTTCGACAACTCCTACGACTTCTACAAGTGGCACGGCGAAGCCATCGAGCCGCTGTGGAACCAACCGACCAGGATCAGCGACGAAACCACGCGCCAGACCGGCAGCTACATCACCGGGCGCTTCAGCCTGATGGAGGACCTGCACTTGCTGCTGGGCACGCGCATCGCCAACTATCAGGTCACGGGCACCAGCGACACCCGGGAAAGCGGCAAGGTCGTGCCCTATGCCGGCCTGACCTACGACCTCAACGACAACTTCACGGCCTACGCCAGCTACACCGAAATCTTCCAGCCACAAACCCAGTATCGCGACCGTACGCGCACCATGCTTGATCCCAACGAAGGCAAGAACTACGAACTGGGCCTCAAGAGTGAGTTCTTCGACGGGCGCCTGAACGCCAGCCTGGCTTACTTCGAGGTCCACGAAAAAAATCGCCCGGTTGCTGATACGGCCTACAACTCCCAGCCGGGCGTGGACTACTCCTACATCGGCACTAAAACCGAGACCAAGGGCTACGAAGCGGAAATCTCCGGTGAACTGAGCCCCGGCTGGCAGCTACAGGCCGGCTACACCCACAAGATCGCCCGCGATGCCGACAAGAAAAAGGTCGCCACCTGGGAGCCGGAAGATCAACTGAGTTTCTACACCAGCTACAAACTCCAGGGCCGCCTGGACAAACTCACCCTGGGTGGTGGAGCGCGTTGGCAGGCTGCCGGTTGGCAAAACGTCAACAACCCCGGCACGCGCCAGAGCGAAAAATTCACCCAGGACCCGTACTGGCTGGTGGACCTGATGGCCCGTTATCAACTGACGGAAAACCTGTCGGCCACGCTCAACGTCAACAACCTGTTCGACAAGGCGTACTACACCAACATCGGCTTCTACGACTCGGCGTATTACGGCGACCCGCGCAATGTGATGGTGACTACGCGCTGGGATTTCTAGGCCGCAAACGTCCCTGAAAACACCCATTCAACCGGCCCGGTAAGCAGCACCGGGCCGGTGCCACGCCATTGCACCGTGACGCTGCCCCCATCACATTCAACCTCAACGCAATCGTCCAGCAGCCCCCGACGTATCCCATTGATCGCCGCACCACACGAGCACGAGCCAGACCCCAACGGCACGCCACCACCGCGCTCCCAAATGCGCAGCCGGATATGCCGGCGGTTGATGACTTTGACGAAATGCACATTCGTGCGCGCGGGAAACAGCGGGTTGGTTTCAATCAACGAGCCGACGGCCGCGATGTCAATGTTCGCCAGATCATCGACAAAATAGGTGCAGTGCGGATTACCCATGCTGCATGCGGTGGGCTCTCCGGCCAGTGGCAGCCGTAGGCTATCCATGGCCGTGGCCAAGGGGATCTGCGACCAGTCGAGCAGCGGTTCGCCCATGCTCACGGTAATCGCGCCGCTGCTGGTTTGTTCGCAGGTAAGCAGGCCACGGTTGGTTCGCAGTATCACCGAGGTGCTGTTGGATTCGCGCATCAAGCGCTCGGCAACCCCTCGCGTGGCGCTGCCACAGGTATCCAGCGCAGAACCATCGGCATTCCAGAACTCCACCCGCGCCTGTGCATCGTCGCAATCGAGCATCACCGCCAGTTGGTTGAAGCCAACCCCACGGTGGCGATCCCCCATGCGCTTGGCCAGGGCGCTGGTGATAGGGTTGGTGGCGTTGCGTGCGTCGACAACGACAAAATCATCGCCATTGGCGTGCATCTTGTGAAAGTTCAGCGGCATGGCGAAGTCCTGAGGTCAGCGTGATTTGCGCGCGGGTAGAGGCGTCAATTGTCCGCTTGCTCGACCAGCCAGTCGATCAGCGCCTTGAGCCGTCTGGGCAGGGTTTCGTGGGCGGGGTGGACCAGGTAGTAACCGTAATTGACCGCCTCGCTGAACCCGCCGAACGGCAGTACCAACTCGCCATCCTGCACGCGCTTGCGCACCAGTTGCTCGCGGCCGATGGCGACGCCCGCGTGGTTGATTGCCGCGAGGGTGCTCAAGTCGGAGCGGTCAAAGGTCATGAAGCGGCTTGGCAATGGGCTGCTGTCGCCCACCGCATCCAGCCATAAACGCCATTCTGCATCGAATGAAATGTTGTCCCATGCCGCCACATCGTGCAGCACCGTGCACTGTGCCAAGCGTTCCGGGTGCCCCATCAGGCCATGGGCCTGGGCATATTGCGGGCTGCACACCGGGGCAATCCGCTCGGGCATCAGGCGCAGGCTTGCCAGGCCCGGATGCTCGCCGTTGGAGTAGCACAGCACCAGGTCAATGCGCCGGGTGCGATAGTCGATCGGTTCGTTGCCGACCCGCACATCCAGTTGAATCCCGGGGTAGCGGGCGGTGAAATCGGCCAGCCTTGGCACCAGCCAGCATTGCGCGACGGAAGGCCTGGCGTAGAAGCACAGCTGGCCTTCGATCTGCGTATCGGAACGCTCCTGCACAGCCTCGGACAGGGTGTCCATGGTGTGCTGCATGACCTTGAAAATGCGCTCGCCGTCATCGGTCAGGTCGACCTTGCGCGGCAAGCGATGGAACAGCTTGAGCGACAGTTCTTCTTCCAGGCGCGCTATGCGGTGACTGACCGCACTGGCGGTCAGGCACAGTTCGTCGGCGGCGCGGGCGAAGCTGAGGTGGCGGGCGGCGACCAGGAACGTATGCAGGTTGGACAGGTGGGCGCCGTTGAGCTTGGGCGCTTTGCTCAGGCCAAGTACTGCCATGTGGGTATCCCTCTTCGCGTCAGCCGCCGGCGATCAGCGGTGGATTGTCGTTTGCAGAGCACGCCCCTTATCCAGATAAGTCGCGTACTCCTGCGCAGGTACCATGCTGCCGCCGGTACCCCAGATCAAGTGCGTGGCGTTGGCCAGTTGTGCGGCACCGACGCCAATGCGCTGCAAATACTGCGCGTCCTTGAGTACCCGCACAATGCCTGGCGCGCCGGCCAGGGCCGAAGGTTCGAGTTTTACCCCTTCAAGGTCGTGGGCGAGGAACATCAGGCGGTAGAGCTCTTCGTCGGTGACGGTGTAGTAGCCATCGATCAGGCGCTGCATCGCCTTGCCGACGAAGCCGGAGGGGCGGCCCACTGCCAGGCCGTCAGCCGCGGTGACGTTGTCGATGCCGAAGTCCTGCACGCTCACCTGGTCGTGCAGCCCGCTGTACACACCGAGCAGCATGCATGGGGAGTGGGTCGGCTCGGCAAACACACAATGCACCGCATCGCCAAACGCCAGCTTCAAGCCAAATGCCACGCCACCAGGGCCGCCGCCAACACCGCAGGGCAGATACACGAACAGCGGGTGCTCGGCGTCTACCCGCACCCCGGCCACTTCAAATTGCCGGGCCAGGCGCTCGGCGGCCACGGCATAGCCGAGGAACAGGTGGGGCGAGTTTTCATCATCGATGAAATAGCAGGCCGGATCGTTTTGCGCCTGCAGGCGGCCGTTTTCCACGGCAACGCTGTAGTCAGAGGCGTATTCCACCACCGTCACGCCGCTGGCGCGCAGTTTGTCCTTCTTCCATTGGCGGGCATCGGAGGACATGTGCACCGTCGCCTGGAAACCCAGCTTGGCGCTGATGATGCCGATGGACAGGCCCAGGTTGCCGGTGGAGCCCACGGCGATTTTGTACTGGCTGAAAAACGCCAGTGCGCGCTCGCCGGCCAAGGCTGCGTAGTTGTCGTCGAGGGTGATCAGGCCTGCCTGCAGGGCCAGGTCTTCGGCGTGCTTGAGCACTTCATGGATACCGCCACGGGCCTTGATCGAGCCGGAGATCGGCAGGTCGCTGTCTTTTTTCAGCCACAGCGCGCCGCTGTCGGGGAGGGCGGCCTCGCTCAACAGCGCGTGCTGCATGGCCTTCAGCGGCTGGATCGCGGACTCGATGATGCCGCCCGCCGCCGCCGTCTCCGGGAACACCTTGGCGAGATAGGGCGCGAAGCGAAGCAGGCGCGCGCTGGCGTCTTGTACATCGTCCAGGGTCAGGCCGACATCCCCCAGCCCTACAGCGGCCGGGGCGATCGCGGGGTTGAACCAACTGACCGGCTCAAGCGCGACCAGTTGCTGGATAACGGGATGACTTGCATACCAGGCGTCTAGGGTTTTGCCTTGAATCATGGGAACTGCCTTTGGGGTGGGGTTCATCACACAAACCGGGAAAGAATCAGGGTAAAGACCAGGGCCGCTACCGAGGCGAGCACGGTGGCGCCGGTGAATTTCTTGAGGGCCTCGGAGAGGGAAATCCCCAGGTACTCTTTTACGACCCAGAACGCCGAGTCGGTCACGTGGGTCCAGCCGATGGCGCCGGCACCGATGGCGATCACCAGGATCTCGGGGCTGTATTGCGGGTTCTGTCCGAGGATCGGCAGCACCATGCCGGCGGTGCTGATCATGGCGACGGTGGCCGAGCCCACGGCGAAGTGCATCAGCCCGGCGATCAACCACGCCAGGAGGATCGGGTTGATGTTGGACTGGCCCAGCACGTCCGCCAGGACTTTGCCGATGCCGCTGCCGACCAGCATGTCGTTGAACGCCCCACCTGCACCGATCACCAGCAAAATGCCGGCCAGTGGCGGGAAGCAGCGGTGGGTCAGGTCAAGCAGGTCGCCCATGCCCAGCCCACGGCGCAGGCCCAGGGACCAGTAGGCAAAGCAAATCGACAGTACGAGCGCAATCAGCGGGTTGCCTATAAAAGATACCCACTCAAACGCCATCGAGCCTTTGGCCAGCAAGGGGGTGGCCAGGGTTTTGCCCACCATCAGCGCCAAGGGCAACAGCACGGTGATCATCGCAATCGCGAAGCTGGGGGATTGGCTGTCGTCGATGTTCCCTTCGCCGCGCTCGGCCAGGAACTGCGCCTGGCCGGCCGGGGCCTGCCGCGCGCAGGTCAGCTTGACCCAGATCGGCCCGGCGATCACGGCAGTGGGCAACCCGACGATCAGCCCGTACAGAATCACCTTGCCGATATCGGCATTGAGCATGCCGGTAATGGCCGTGGCGGCAGGGTGCGGCGGCAGGATGCAGTGCACCACCATCAGCGAGGTCGCCAGCGGCACGCCCAGGTACAGCAGGTTGATCCGGGTCTGACGGGCAACCACATAAATCAGCGGGATCAGCAGCACAAATCCCACCTCGAAGAACACCGGAATCCCGGCAATAAAGCCCACCAGCATCATCGCCCACGCGGCGTTCTGCTCACCCAGCAGCCGTAGCAGCGTGGTCGCAATGCGCTTGGCGCCGCCAGACTCTTCCAGCAACTTGCCGAGAATACTGCCCAACCCAATGATGCCGGCGAGAAAGCCGAGCGTGCTGCCCATGCCCTTCTCAAATGCCGAGACAATCGCGGTGGGAGTCATGCCCGTGCCGACCCCCACCAGCAGGCTGGCGGCGATCAGGGCGAGGAATGGATGCACACGGCATTTACCGATCAGCACGACAATCAACAGGATTGACGCGCCAAGGATCAATAGAGAAAAGGTAGGGGACATGGGTGGGTCTGCTCCATCGCAGTTATTGTTAGTTGTTTGCGATGGATTAGATTTCAGGCCTATGGCGGGGACAAACGATGATTCGTCAGGCGCTAGTTGAAGCCTGTTCACTTATGGCCAGGGGCTGCCGATTGCTCGACAATGCGCGGCGCCTGCGCAATCGTCAGGCCCTTACAGGAGTTCGAGCACTTGAAAGCATTACTGTTAAGCGGATGTATTGCCTTGGCCCTGACGGGTTGCACCTTCACCGGCGTCAATGAGATCGCGCCCGGCCAATACATGATCACCAGCCACGGCAGCATCTTTAACTCCCGCGAAGGCTTGTTGGAAAACATCAACCAAAAGGCCGCCAAGGCCTGTGATGGCAAGCCATATCATCTGGAAGGTGATACCGGGGCCAATATGGTGGTTGCCACGCAGACGCATATTGGCAGCACGCCGACCACCGTCTTGGGGTTGAAGGCTGTTTGTGAAGAGGGCGGTCAGTAACCTGGCGGTGTACCGGGGATTACCCCGCGCAGCACCATTCGCGTAATAGTCGCGGCCGCGCACGCATAGTCGGCGTCGTCGGGTGTTGGCTTGCCGGTAATCAACGACATCTGCCAGCCGAGGTTGGTATAGGTCCGCGTTGCCGACCAGATGAACAGCATCAAGTGTTCCGGATCAAAAGGGCCAAGCAGGCCACGGTCGATCCAGTTGCGCAGGCATTCGACATTACGCCGCACCTCGGCCTGGAGCAGGTCCCTGCATTCATCCGGGAGTTGCTTGCCTCCAAGCAGCAGTTCGTGGCTGAAGACCTTCGAGGTCAGCGGGTTTTGCTCAAGGATGCGAATCCTGGCATGGACATAGGCCTGTAGTGCCACCACCGGATCGTCGCTGGCGCGCAGTTCTGCAGACGCCTGGAGCAGGGGCTCTACAAAGCTGAGCAGCACCTGGGCGTACAGGTTTTCTTTACTGTGGAAGTAGTAATAGAGGTTTGCCTTAGGGACCCCGGCGCGTGCTGCGATGGTGCGGGTCTGGGTCGCGTCGAAGCCTGTGGCGGCGAATTCCTCGCAGGCAGCCTGCAGGATCACACGTTGATGATGCTCACGGGTGCGGCAACGCTCGGCACCGTCTTGCGCGCTAGAGGTGGTCATGATGAGGGCTCATGGCTGTATCATTGACGAATATCGCAATATACAAAACTACATAGCGAATGACCTGCGCTTTCTAACAGCGGCAGGTTTTATGAAGACTTACCCAAGGAAACTCCATGACACATGACATCGAGCAAGCGGTTCTGTTGTTTTCCTACGGCACCTTGCAGGACAAGGCCGTGCAGCTGTCCAATTTTGGCCGCGAATTGAAGGGCCGCCCCGATACGCTGCCCGGTTACACGCAACAACTGGTCGAAATCACCGACCCCGCGGTGCTGGCCGCCAGTGGGAAAACCCATCATCCCATCGTGCAGGAGAGCGCCAACCTGCAGGATGAAATCGCCGGCACTGTTTTCGAGATTACCCAGCAGGAACTGATTGCCGCCGATGCCTACGAGGTGGCGGACTACAAACGAGTTAGCGTGGCCCTCAAATCGGGCAGCCGGGCCTGGGTGTATGTACGGGCTTGAGCCTGCTGCGCGAATCGCTGTCGTTGTCTTTACACAGCACTAAGCGTAATGATGGCTGGAGTTCTTAACTGAAAAGTCAAAAAAGGCCTCTCTCATGAAAGTCAGTGCACGCAACGTATTCAACGGCCGTGTCAGCCAGGTCCAGGCAGGGGCCGTCAACGCCGAAGTGGTATTGACCCTACCGGGCGGCGAGCAACTGGTTGCCGTGGTGACCATGGAAAGCATCCGCAACCTCGGGATTGCGGTGGGTAAAGACGCAGTCGCCCTGATCAAGGCACCGTGGGTGATGCTGATGACCGAATCCAGCGACATTCGCCTGTCGGCGCGCAACTGCCTGGAAGGCAAGGTGTTGAGCGTCAACGATGGTGCGGTCAACGCTGAAGTAGTTATCGAGCTGGCAGGAGGGTCGAAGGTCTACTCCATCGTCACCCGCGATGCAGTTGCAGAGTTGGGGCTGATGCCGGGCGTTGGTGCTACTGCGGTGATTAAGGCTTCGCATATTATTTTGGGGGTGCGGGGTTGAGGTTTTTTGGGGGGGATGGGATTAATCGTGGGGTACAGGAAAGACGTTCTTGGACGTCTTTAGGCCGGGGGAAGCTGAAAAGCTTTCTCATCTTATTAATTTATATAAAGAATAATAATCTTAAATTTTTGCTGGAATACCAATTGGAATACCGCTCTACCGGGCGATACTCATCACGATCGGTGGTATGAGTTCACCAGAGCGGAGCTGACGTTAAGCAAGGACGTAAATCTTAAATATCTTGTAAGAAACTTCCTCATTTTTGGTAGGCTTTCGCCATCAGTCTAGAGGAAATGGAATGCCCGCAGTCATCGTTGAAAACGACACATCGCAATGGCAAGACGAAACCGGTGCTGTCTATCACTTCCCCAAGCGGTACCAAGCCTGGCTTGCTGAAGGAACCGAAGTGATCTATTACAAAGGACGCATCAAGGACAAAACTTTTGCTTCTGTCCGCCTCAGCGCCGATCCGCATTATTTTGGTATGGCACGCATCGGCAAGGTCTACGCAGACCGGAGGAGTGATAAGGGGGACCTTTTTGCTTTGATCGAAAACTTCACTCCGTTTGAAGGCGCTATCCCCTCGAAAATTAACGGAGTGTACCTAGAGACGATTCCCGCTACTCGAGTGAACAACTATTGGCGTGACGGGGTTCGGTCCATTTCCCAACTGGATTACGATGCAATCCTAAGTCATGCGAAGCTCCTGTCTTCCCAGGCTGACCAGGTCGCACCAAATTTCGAAGGCGATCCATTGACCTTTGAATCGGCCAATGAAGGGAGCAAATTAAGTTACTTTGGAACCCGCTACGAGCGCCGGAAAGATCTGAGGGTGAAGGCCATTTCTATCCACGGCCTTGACTGCAAGGCATGTGGCTTTGATTTCGAACAGGCGTACGGCGAGCACGCGAAGGGGTTCATTCACGTTCACCATATAGTGCCGATTTCGGACTTTGGTGGTGAGAAAGCCGTGAATCCTGAGACTGACCTCGTTACGTTGTGCGCGAACTGTCACGCGATGGTCCATCGCAAGCGGCATATGACTCTGAGCGTTGATGAGCTGAAAGGAATGTTGCGCGGGCGATGGGTAATCGAGCCTTAGTTTTCTACTGTGTTCAACCTACGTTTTTTTGTGAGGCTGAATCCTGGATAGTGACATCCTACCGGCGGGCCCATCAGCCGTTACTGTGCCTGGCAAGTCGGCTCTCAAAGTATTGCGCGGTCTCCTGATCAGTACAGTATAGGTAGCAGCCTTTCATCCCACGAGTCATCAATGTTCGATACGTGTTTTTGATGATCAGGTCTGTATCTTGCTGCGCCAGAGCAGGTTGCTCCTTCATCAACTTCTTCCAGCCACGAATCGATTTGTCGTTCTTATCTCGCTCATGCGGCGACGTTACCACCTGCCCATCACGCACGACCAGATCTGGTCCGATGATCACTCCAATATAATCAACTTCCAGCCCTTGGCAGGTGTGGATACAACCGACCTGTTCAATGGAGTTCTCAGCGATGATCCACAAGCTGCCATCCTGATCCAGATTCCATTGGCGTGCGTAGTCATTGCCGATAACGATGTCAGTGGCCTTGGAGTCTTTCTTGCTGAGCCAAGGCCAGCAATAGCCCGCGACCACACGAGCCTTGTTTCCATGGTTTTTCTCGTCAATGGCGTCATGCAGCGCCTGAGGTGAGTCGAATACCTTGAACTCGTACTCCGAGATGTTGAGCGTCGGATTTGCTGTCGAGCGAATGCCAAGCACGTCATCCAGCCATGCCATGTAACCGTCAGAACCACTGCAGCGAAACTGTGAAGACAGCACATATTCCTCGACCACAGCACCCTTGGCTTTGGCAAAGGCGCGTATTGCCTGCTTGCTGCCTATGTCGCTCAGGGTCACACGCTGATCTTCATCGATGAAGAAAATTGAGCATTTCGCTGATTCAATCAGCTCCTTGATCTGGTTTTCGCCAAGGTTCCCATAAAGCCCGCTTTTCTCATTCAGCCGGTGGGCTTCGTCCACGATAAGCGCATCGAATGTGTTGGGCTGAGTGTCGATGAACGCCCCAGAGCCTGAAAAGAAATTCGAGAAATGGCTGCGTTTGATGGTGCCAACCAGTTTGCTTTCGTAGACCTTGCGTGGGGCGGCATTCTTCGAGACATATTTGCTTAACAGCCTCAAATCTGTGAGCCTCACCAGTAAATTGATAGCCAGAACAGTTTTCCCGGTGCCCGGGCCCCCCTCAATGATCAGCACCTTTGGTGCCTGGTCCGAGGCTTCGCTTGCTGCCGCAAGCGCTGATTCAAAAATTGCTTTTTGATCGTCAATCAATACGAACTCTGGCTTGCCTGTCATCAGCCCTTCGAGGGCCTCGGCTAGCGCTTTGGACGGACGGATTTTCCCATCGGACAGTTCGTAGAGAACCTCTTTGTTGTCGCCGTGAGCAATATGCTTTTTCAGGAAGCTTCTGAGTTTGGTGAGCTCCTCCGGCCCTTTCAGGAACAGTGGGGCTTTGCTGATGTGGGGCTCGTAGTGAGCTGAGTCGATGATGCCGTCGCTGACGTAGTTATGAAGGTAGGCACACGGACGGATCTCGATGCTTTTGTCATACACCGCCTCGTTGAAGCCCTCCAGCAGCGCGGCGTATGACCATACTTGATAGGACGGGTGAATGGTCTCAACGAGGCCACCACCCAATGCTGTTTTGACGATGGCATCCTTGGTAGTGGCGCTGGCCTTGCTCCATTGCTTTAATTCGATCAAGACGGCTTTTTTTGCCTGATTTTCGTCGCGACCGGTGAGCAGAAAATCGATGCGCTTCGACGACTGCGGAATGTGCAGCTCAATGGCCAGGCCCGCGTCGCTCGGCAGGCCTTCATCCCTAAGGACCTTGGCCATATACGTTAGAGATCCTTGCCACGACCTGATTTCCGACCTGCCAACGGTCTTGCCGGTGGCTTCCTTGAAATGCCTGAGGATCACCTCCTCAATGTCATCGTTATCGTTGTCTTTAAGAAATTGCTGTTTGGTCGCAGCGTAGACGATCACGGGCTGTCCTTAGATTCGAGTTGTTCAGAATCGGTCGTACTTTTTGCTGCTGCTTTTGGCTTTATCCACGGGGTACTTCTGGCCGTTCGAGGCAAGTTTCCGTGTCACCGCCTCATTGAGGTCGATGCCGAGCACGCTGCTCAGGCGAACCAGATACATCAGTACGTCCGCCAATTCGTCTTTCACGGCTAGACCGATTTCGGGATCTTTAGCTACGGAGAGCGAATCGGCATCGCTCATCCATTGGAAAATCTCGCACAGCTCTCCTACCTCGCCAGTGAGCGCCAGGATGAGATTTTTTGGGGAATGGAACTGCTGCCAGTCACGATCATCTGCGAAAAGCTGAAGGGATGCGGCAAGTTTCACTACGTCAACCAATGGCGCGGATGAGCTGTCTGAGTCACTCACGGGGCTATCTCATGGGTATCAGTGGGGGCAAAAAATGTGTAGGAAAATCGACCTTGGATTGTAGGAGTTTTTGTTGTTTGCGCGGGTTTTTTTTGTGTTTTTCTCTCATATGCTGTGTGCTGGCCGAATTGCTTGCCAGCGTTCGCTATATCCTTTGAGCGTGGCAAAGTGGGCCGGCTACAAACAGGTCTTCCAGTGCTTGTCGGCGGGCGTAGCTCAGTTGGACGCGGCGACCCTCATGCCCACCGACCAGCTTCCTTTTCTTCACCCTGTTCGTTTGTTTGCAGATAGAGCAGCAGCACTTTTCAGAGGGGGCTGACGCTGTCCCATTGGTGTTCGGTCGGCAGGACGCCGGGGGAGGTGTTGGTGAAAAGCTGCTGAGACGCGCCAATATCGGCATTGGTCCACAGCGATTTTCAGCAATATTCGGTACTCCAGATACAGCGAAGCCCGCACTGGGCGGGCTTCTCTGGTGTTTCAATTGGTGGAGCCGGGGGGATTTGAACCCCCGTCCGCCAGTACTCTGCTGTCGGTACTACATGCGTAGCCGTTTCTATTAAGTTAACCCTCAGCGACCCGAAGGGCAGGGTGCTTTGGGCGAGTTGTGTAAGTTTTAGCCGCTTCGTCCACAACGTACTGCACGGCGATTCTGTTCTATATGACAATCACTTTGGGTTTACAGACATCCCCTGATGATTGCTGGACCCGAAGGTACCAGGAGGGAAGGGCTAAGGCTGCTTACGCAGCGAGAGCGTATTCCCCGTAGGTTTCGTCATTGGCAACTATAGAAAGTTGCAACAGTGGATTTACGAGTTCTGTTACCAACTCGGCATGCACCTAAAGGTTCGCAACCGGCGTCGAATCCTAAACGGCCCCGTGCTTGTTGCTCGATGTGATCGTGAGCGACAAGCCTACGCATTGTACGTCAAACGGTCACAGAAGGCCAACCCGAAAGGTTGGCCTTGAGCGGTTGGCGGGTTATGGGTTGCCGCCTTTATCCAGGTTCTGCAGGTCTTGCAGGGCCTTGGAGGTGATCTCGATACACTTCTTCTCATCACCGGCCGTGTGGGCAGCCTTGGCTTGGGAGACGGCAGTGTCGATCTCGCCGCTTTTGCCTGTGCTGTCAGTGGCGAGCAAGGCTTTGCTGTTGTTGATTTTATCCAGGTTGATCTGGCACAGATCTGCCTCGTTACTTGCGGCAAACCCGGGTGAGGCCAGCATCGCAGCGGTAACGAATACACCAGCCAGTACGGAACGCTTCATGGGTATCTCCTTGTGCAAAGAGGTCTCGATGCTGCGCGGTACGTGCGGGCAGCCGGCGAGGTCATGGGTCGGCCCCGGTTGCCCGGGGCTTAAGCAAGTGACTACGCCAGTGCGCAGGGGTTCGTTTTTATTGCGCGGGCCTGGGTCACCCGGTCGACCAGGTAGACCAGGCCGTGGTAATCGATCCCACCGTGCTGGGTCAGACCGATCTCACAGGTGCGGCTGGTGGAGATGCCTTCGCTGCAGTACTGCACGGCGTCCTTGAGGGAACGCAGGGAGTGGGCGTTGAGTTCCGGCGTAGTGAAGCCTTTATCGCCGGCGAACCCGCAGCAGTGGATGCCTTCGGGGATTACCACGTTGTTGCTGCAACGCCGGGCGAGGTCAATCAGGGCCTGGCTTTCGCCTAGGTGCTGGGTGCTGCAGGTGACATGCACGGCAATCGGCGCGTCCTGGGGTGTGAAGTCCAGGCGGTCCATCAGGTGGGTACGGATAAAACGGACCGGGTCGTAGAGGTCCAGGCGTGTTTGCCCCAGGTCCTGGACCAGGCGCAGGGTGCAGGGGCTGGTGTCGCAGTAGATCGGGTCGAGGCCGCCACGGCTGGCGTGGAGCAGGGCGCCGATCAGTTCCTGGCGCTTGTGCTCGGCCTGTTCGGCGTAGCCTTTGGAGGCAAAGGGCTGGCCGCAGCATAGGCTGTCGGGATTGTCCGGAATGACTACCTGGTAGCCGGCTTTTTCCAGCAGGCCGCGGGTTTTGTCGTACAGCGACATTTGCTCTTTGTCGCCGGCTGCCGGGCCCATTGCCCGCGATACACAGGCTGCGAGGTAGACCACGCGTGGGCGTTCATCGGTGACGGCAGGGCTGAAGCGGATGGCTTTTTCTGGCTGCGGCATAGCGCTGGTCCACTGCGGGATTTGTCCCTTGGACAGCTTGGTCACGGAGGCTGAGAGTTTCGCCAGGCGTGGCGCGCCCAGTAGCATGCGGGCGCCGTTGGCCACATGCAGGGTGAAGCGTGCACCTTGCAGCGCGGTGGAGAAATGGCTGGCCAGCCACTCGGCGGTTTTCGTACTGCCTGCTTCACGGCTGCGCAGTTTTTTCACTAGGTCGCCGGTATTGATGCCTACCGGGCAGCGCTGGGCGCACAAGCCGGTGGCGGCACACGTGTCGATGCCTTGATAGTGATACGCCGCTTCCAGTTCGGTGGTGTCGATGCCCGCGCGTTTGCGTGCCTGGATATCGCGCCAGATCACAATGCGCTGGCGCGGGCTCAGGGTCAGGCCCTTGGAGGGGCATACTGGCTCGCAGAAACCGCACTCGATGCACTTATCCACAATCTCGTCGGCGGCGGGCAGCGGCTTGAGGTTTTTGAGGTGGATTTGCGGGTCTTCGCTGAGCACCACGTCCGGGTTGAGAATGCCGTTGGGGTCGAGCAGGCGCTTGAGCTGCCACATCAATTGGTAGGCATCGCTGCCCCATTCCAGTTCGACGAAGGGCGCCATATTGCGCCCGGTTCCGTGCTCGGCTTTCAGCGAACCGCCGAACTCCACGGCCACCAGTTGCGCCACGTCATCCATGAACGCCTGGTAGCGTGTGACTTCTTCCGCGCTGTTGAAGCCTTGGGTGAACACAAAGTGCAGATTGCCCTCCAGGGCGTGTCCGAAAAGGATGGCTTCATCGTAGTGATGCTTGTCGAACAACTCGATCAAGCGATTCACGCCAATGGCCAGTTGCTCTACCGGGAAGGTCACGTCTTCGATGATCACCGTGGTGCCCGTCTTGCGTACGGCGCCGACGGCAGGGAAGGTGTCCTTGCGGATTGCCCACAGGCGTGCGTTTTCCAGCGGGTCTTCGGTGAAGTCGACTTGCTTCTCGACCGGGAAGTCGGCCAGCGAGGCCATGATCAGCGCCAGTTGCTCATGCAGCAATGTGGACGAGGCTGCACGGGATTCGATCAAGAGCGCGCAGGCACCTTCCGATAGCTGTTGTACGAAAGCGGGCATGCCGGGTTTGTCCTGCACCGAGCGCATGCTGCGTCGGTCCAGCAACTCGACCGCCGACACGGGCTGGGTTTTCAGCACGGTCACGGCGTTGCAGCAGGTTTCTACATCGGGGAACACGATCAGGGCCGATGCCTTGTTGGGGTGATCGATCACCGTGTCGTAGGTCACTGCGCTGATAAAGCCTAGGGTGCCTTCGGAGCCCACCAGCAAATGGCTGAGGATATCCAGCGGCTCGTCGAAATCCACCAGGGCATTGAGTGACAGGCCGGTGGTATTTTTCAGACGGTATTTATGGCGGATTTTCGCCGCCAATTCAGAATTGGCCCGGGTCTCGCGGCCCAGGGTGGCCAGGCGCTCAAGCAACTGGCTGTGTTGCTCGCGGAAGGCCGCGACGCTGGCGGCATCCTCGGTGTCGAGACGGCTGCCGTCGGCCAGCACCAGGCGAATCCCGGCCAGGGTGTGGTAGGTGTTCTGGGCAGTGCCGCAGCACATGCCGCTGGCATTGTTGGCGACAATTCCGCCGATCTTGCAGGCATTGATCGACGCCGGATCCGGGCCGATCTTACGCCCGAACGGCGCAAGCCAGGCGTTGGCCTGGGCCCCGATCACTCCCGGTTGCAGGCGGATTTGCGTACCTTGGCCCCGAATCTCGCGGCCGTTCCAGTTATCGCCGAGTACGATCAGCACCGAATCGCTGATGGCCTGGCCGGAGAGGCTGGTGCCGGCTGCACGAAAGGTCACTGGCACGCGGTCGCGTTGCGCCAGTTGCAGGAGTTCGACCACCTCATCTTCCGATTCGACGCGGATCACCAGCTGTGGGATCAGTCGGTAAAAACTGGCGTCGGTTCCGAAAGCCAGGGTGGAAAGAGGATCGTCGAAGCGCCGATCTTTCGGGATCAGTCGTGCGACAGCATCAAGGAACGCGATGGGCAGACTCATGGGTCCTCCAGGATCAGCAGCACCCAGTCTGGGGAGCCTGGGCGCCACGGTCCAGCAGACTGGGTTGTGAATAGCTGACGCCGCAAGGCGGCTGCGGCGTCGGTTCTTACGGTATTGCCTGTGGTCTTAATGCACCAGCATGCCGGTGAACCAGTACGCCTGGGCGTAAGTAATCAGGCCGACAATCGTGGCGAAAAACAGACTGTGCTTGAGGGTGAAGCGGAACAGGTCGGATTCCTTGCCCACAAGGCCGGTCGCGGCGCAGGCCACGGCGATCGATTGCGGGGAAATCATCTTGCCGGTCACGCCGCCACTGGTATTCGCCGCTACCAGCAGGGTGTCGTTGACGCCGATCTGGTGGGCGGTGGTGGCTTGCAGGGAGCTGAACAGGGCGTTGGACGAGGTATCGGAACCGGTGAGGAACACGCCCAGCCAGCCAAGGAACGGCGAGAAGAACGGGAATGCCGCACCGGTGCCGGCCAGTACCAGGGCCATGGTCGAAGACATGCCGGAGTAGTTGGTCACGAACGCGAATGCCAACACCATGCCGATGGACAGGATCGGCCAGCGCAGCTCGTAGAAGGTCTCTTTCAAAGTGGTCAGACCAGTTTTGAAATTGATCTTCAGCACCAGCATGGAGATCAGTGCGGAGAAGAAAATCGCCGTGCCGGTGGCGGAAATCGGATCCAGCTTGAACACCGCGGGGATGGCGGTCGGGTTGGTGACGATCGGCGCAACCTTGATCACCATCTGGTCCAGGTGCGGAATCGCAAAGTTGAACACCCAGCTGTACATCGAGCCGCCGGCGGCGAACATGGCCTTGAACGGCTTGAGGGTCCAGATGGTGACCAGCACGGTCAGGATCAGGAACGGCGACCAGGCCTTGAAAATTTCCATCAGGCTGTAGGGCGATGCCACGGAAGTGCGCGGCTGGCCGAAACCTCCGACGCTGCCGGTGATCGAAACGCTGGAGGTGGCGCCAGCAATCTGTGCGCCCGCAGTGCGCTTGGGCTGCCAGACTTTCAGGAACAGGGTCAGGGAAATCAGGCTGGCCAGGGCCGAGGTGATGTCCGGCAGTTCCGGGCCGATAAAGTTGGAGGTGAAGTACTGGGTAATGGCAAAGCTCAAGCCGGCCACCAGTGCCGCAGGCCAGGTTTCCTTGACGCCGCGCACACCGTCCATCATGAACACCAGCCAGAACGGTACGAACAGCGACAGCAGTGGCAGTTGGCGGCCGGTCATGGCGCCGATCTTGAAGGCGTCGATGCCGGTGACCTGGCCAGCCACGATGATCGGGATCCCCAGGGCGCCGAACGCCACTGGCGCGGTGTTGGCAATCAGGCACAGGCCGGCGGCGTACAGTGGGTTGAAGCCCAGTCCTACCAGCAGTGCGGCAGTAATCGCCACGGGTGCGCCGAAACCGGCGGCGCCTTCGAGGAATGCACCGAAGCAGAAGCCGATCAGCAGCACTTGTAGGCGCTGGTCATCGGTAATCGACAGCACGGAGCTGCGGATCACTTCGAACTGGCCGCTCTTTACCGTCAGTTTGTAGAGGAACACTGCGGCGACGATGATCCAGGCGATTGGCCACAGGCCGTAGGCAAAGCCGTAGCCGGCAGCGGCGAATGCCATGTCGACCGGCATCTGGAAGGCGAAGATCGCCACCAGGATCGACAGCGCCAAGGTGATGCTCCCGGCAACATGGCCTTTAAGGCGAAACACCGCCAGGGCCAGGAAGAAAAATACGATGGGAATAACGGCGGCCAGTGCGGACAGGCCAAGGCTGCCGAGTGGGCTGTAAAGCTGTTGCCAGGTTTGCATATGGGGTGGCCCCTAATTGTTGTTGGTCATGCATGCTTAGCTGATTTGGATAATTGGTAAGACCAATTTACAATCGCTGATGGCTAGGTTAAGAGCCTTCGGGGTGATGTGTCAATTTGCCGCCTGAGAAACTTTGGTCGCATGTCGGCGGGCGCGGGGTCTGATCGGTGTAATCAAAGGGGCTCTGATAGGTGCCGACAGCGCGGCAATAGGCCAGAATAGAGGGCCCGGCGAGTGGCCGGGATCGTGGAGAGTCAGTTATGGCGTTTGATCAGGTGCGTCAGCGCCGTTTGTCCGACGATATTGTCGAGCAGCTTGAGGGCATGATCCTTGAGGGCACGTTGAAGTCGGGCGAGCGATTGCCAGCCGAGCGCGCACTGGCTGAACAGTTTGGTGTGTCGCGCCCCTCGTTGCGCGAGGCGATCCAGAAGCTGGCGGCCAAGGGGTTGCTGGTCAGTCGCCAGGGCGGCGGCAACTATGTGGTGGAGACGCTGGGTTCAACCTTCAGCGACCCATTGCTGCATCTGCTGGAAAACAACCCCGAAGCCCAGCGTGATCTGCTGGAGTTTCGTCAGACGCTCGAGGCGTCTTGCGCCTATTACGCGGCGTTGCGCGCCACGGAAGTGGACCGTGAGCGGCTGACGGCAGCCTTTGATACCTTGCAGGATTGCTACACGCGTGACGATGAGGTGAGCCGTATTGAAGAGGGCGCGGCTGATGCCAGGTTTCACTTGGCTATCGCCGAAGCGAGCCACAATGCGGTATTGCTGCACACTATTCGCGGTTTGTTTGATCTGCTCAAGCGTAACGTGGTGACCAATATCGGTGGCATGTACCAGCAACGCAGCGAAACCCGCGACATGCTGATCAATCAGCATCGCGACTTGTACCTGGCGATTATCGAAGGGCGGGCGGAACAGGCGCGGGAAGTTTCAACACGTCACCTGCTGTACGTGCAGGAAGTGTTGGAGGAAGTGCGTCAGGAAGTCCAGCGCATGGCGCGGGCGGAGCGGCGCAAGGGGATGTGACCGGCAGTTGCGGCGCAGGGAGCAGGCTCCCTGGCCACACGGGCTCGCATCAAGGGCCGGGGAAGATCAGTCTTCCTTGCCCTTGTTGCGTACGGCGCGCTGCAATTCCCGATTGGAGTCGCGCTCGCGCTCGGTATCACGCTTGTCGTATTCCTTCTTGCCCTTGCCCAGTGCGATCTCGCACTTGACCAGGTGCTTGCTCCAGTACCACGACAGGCAGACGCAGGCGTAGCCCTTCTGTTGTACGGCAGCGGCGAGCTTTTCCAGTTCGCGCGCATTGAGCAGCAGCTTGCGCGTACGCACTGGGTCGGCAATGACGTGGGTGCTGGCGGTCATCAACGGCGTGATATGACTGCCGAGCAGCCAGGCCTCGCCATCCTTGAGCAGCACGTAACTGTCGACCAGCTGCAACTTGCTGGCGCGCAGACTTTTTACTTCCCAGCCGGCCAGGACCAGACCAGCCTCGAACCGATGTTCGATGAAGTAATCGTGTCGCGCCTTTTTGTTCTGCGCGATGGTCCCTGTTGGGTGTTTCTTTTGTTTAGCCATAGGGGCGGCATTATAGGGAGTTGCGAGCGTGTCGGCTACGGTCAACCTGCGTGCTTGAGCGTGTTGGACGAATCCCGGACAATACCGCCAGGTTTCTGGTTTTTTTCTCTCGCGAATCGGGCAGTCTTTTCGCGATGTTTGCCGCTCAGCTTCGGAAATAACGTTCCCATGACGACGCATATTCAACGCTCGGCCCTGCTGCCTTATCCGGCGCAAGCGCTCTATGACCTGGTCAACGACGTGGCGAGCTACCCGGATTTCCTGCCCTGGTGCTCCTCATCCACGGTATTGGAGAGCAGCGATGAGCATATGCGTGCGAGTCTGGAGGTGTCCAAGGGCGGGCTTGGTCAGAAGTTTGTGACGAGCAATGTCCTGGTGCCTGGTCGATCCATCGAGATGAATCTGGAAGAGGGGCCGTTCACTCAACTGCATGGTGTCTGGGTATTCAAGCCATTGGGGGAGAAGGCGTGCAAGATCAGCCTGGACCTGACGTTTGATTACGCAGGCTCCATTGTGCGGGCGACCTTGGGGCCGCTGTTCAATCAGGCGGCGAACACCCTGGTGGATGCGTTTTGCCAGCGGGCCAAGCAATTGCATGGCTGAGTCCATGATTGAGATTGAGGTGGTCTGCGCGGCAGTGGATCGCCAATTGTTGTTGAATCTGGCGGTTGCGCCGGGGACGAGCCTGCGGGCGGCGGTGCTGGCTTCAGGTATTGCGGCGCAGTTTCCTGAACTGGATGTTGCCAGTTGCCCCTTGGGAATTTTCGGCAAGGTTGTGGCGGATGCTGAAACGCGTAGCGTGCAGCTCGGCGATCGCATCGAGATTTATCGCCCTTTGCTGGCGGATCCCAAAGAGGTAAGGCGCTTGCGAGCGGCTAAAGCAGCCGAAGCTCGGCGGCAAAATCCATAACCTGCGAAACAGCAGGCAACAAAAAGCCCGGCATGCCGGGCTTTTTGTTGAGCGATGCAAATTATTGCGGGCCTGTATCCAGAGGCTCTGGCGTTGGCACCGGTACGGTTTCGACGCTGTCGATATCTTTCTGGATGGTATCCAGCAAGGAGCCAGGCTTGGCCGGCACCTCGGACTTGGGCTTTTCAGCATTCTGCGCTGGCGCAGTGACGCTGGTCCCGCTGTCCTTGCCCAGCAGGGCTTCATCGCGGCTTACGCCAGGCATGAAGTCACCGGAAAGGCTGACGAGTTGGTCATTGCCATTAAAGATGACACTGACGCGCTCCTGTTGGCGTTCCCCGCCTCCAGGCTGCAGGCTATAGAGATAATCCCAGCGATCGGCATGGAATGTGTCGGTCAGCAGGGGATTGCCCATGATAAACCGTACTTGCCGTCGGGTCATTCCCGGGCGTAACTGGTCTATCATGTCCTGCGTGACGACATTGCCCTGCTGGATGTCGATTTTGTAAACCCCGGGGAATGAACAACCGGCGAGTGCGAGCAGTCCCACAAGGGTGAAACTGGTTAGCAAGAGCTTGGTGTTTTGCATCGGTGGGCGACTTCCACTATCTTGGCTGGGACAACGTAAACGCCGATCATACCCGTATTAAGAGAAGCTGCGAAGCAGCATCCGCGAGAAAGCTAACCATGGTTGAAAATAGCGAACTACGCAAAGCCGGTCTTAAAGTGACTCTGCCACGAGTCAAGATTCTACAAATGCTCGATTCCGCCGAGCAGCGCCACATGAGTGCCGAGGATGTCTACAAGGCACTGATGGAGTCTAACGAGGACGTCGGCCTGGCCACGGTTTACCGTGTACTGACCCAGTTTGAAGCCGCAGGGCTGGTGGTTCGTCATAATTTCGACGGCGGTCATGCAGTGTTTGAACTGGCTGACGGTGGTCATCACGACCATATGGTTGACCTGGATACCAATGAGGTAATCGAGTTCACCAGTCCTGCAATCGAGAAGCTCCAGCATGAGATCGCTGAGCAGCACGGATTCGATTTGGTGGACCATAATCTGGTCCTGTACATACGTAAGAAAAAGTAAGAAAGCTACGCAGATTCGCTCTGCGAAACGATCGAAGGCGACCTTAGGGTCGCCTTCGTGCTTTCTAGCGAGGGGAAACTCGCGATCAGGCCTTCGCCGTCACCACCATTTTCTTCGCATGGGCCAGGGACTCCTTGGTCAGATCGATGCCGCCGAGCATGCGCGCGACTTCTTCCACGCGTTCGGTCTTGTTCAACTTGGACACCGCGGTGTGTGTGGCATCACTGCCCCGCACCTTATGCACAAACAGATGCTGATGCCCCTGGGCTGCCACCTGGGGCAAGTGGGTAACGGTCAATACCTGCCCGCGCTCACCGAGGCGACGCAGCAGTTGGCCGACAATTTCCGCGGTTGGCCCGCCGATCCCCACGTCCACTTCGTCGAAGACCAAGGTCGGTACGCGAGAGGTCTGGGCAGTGATGACTTGGATCGCCAGGCTGATCCGTGACAACTCGCCACCAGACGCCACCTTGGCCAGTGCCTTGAGGGGTTGGCCCGGGTTGGCGCTGACCAGCAGTTCGACTTGCTCAAGGCCGTTGGGCTGCAGTTCATTGCCGCTATTGGCGTGTAGCTCGATGGTGAAGCGCCCGCCGGGCATGCCCAAACGCTGGATTTCCTGTTCCACCGCGCAGGCCAGTGCAGTTGCGGCCTGGTGTCGCAGGTCGCTCAGCTCCCGCGCTTTTTCCTGGTAGTGGCGGGCGAAAGAGGCCAGTTCATCACCCAGGCGCTCAATGGATTCATCGTTGGCGTTCAGGGTTTCGATCTCATCCAGCAGTTTTTGCTGCATGGCTGCGACTTCTGTTGGTTGGATCCGGTGTTTGCGCGCCAAGGTATAAATAGTGTCGAGGCGTTCTTCGATCTCTTGCAGGCGAGCCGGGTCGGCATCGAAGTGGTCAAGGAAGCGGTTCAACTCGCCAACCGCCTCTTCTACCTGGATCTGCGCACTGGTCAGCAGTGTGGTGGCTTCATTTAGTGAGCCGGAGCCGCTGTTTACGCTCGACAGGCGGTTAAGGCTTGCCGTCAGTGCGTTCAGCACATTGCCGGAGTCACTTTCGCTGCATTGCTCGACAACCTGGCGGCAGATGCCCAGCAGGGTTTCGGCATTGGTCAGGTTCTTGTGTTCCTGCTCCAACTGTTCCAGTTCGGTTTCGCCCAGGCCCAGGCTTTCCAGCTCTTCCAGTTGATAGCTGAGGAGTTGGTGGCGGGCGCGTTGTTCGTCGCCGGAATTGGACAGGCGCTCCAGTTCCAGGCGGGTCTGGCGCCAGCGCTGCGCGGCCAACTGCACTTGGCGAGCCAGGTCGGTGGCGCCGGCGTACTCATCCAGCAGGCGGCGGTGGGTGTCGGTTTTCAGCAGGGATTGATGCTCGTGCTGGCTGTGGATGTCGATCAACAACTCGCCGAGGGCCTTCAGGTCGCCGAGGGGGCAGGGCGTGCCATTGATGTAGCCTCGGGAGCGGCCTTCGGCGGTGATCACGCGGCGCAGGATGCATGGGCCGTCGTTGTCCAGTTCACGTTCGGCGAGCCAGGCGCTGGCTTCCGGGATATCTGCCAGGTCAAAGGTCGCCAGGATATCGGCCTTGTCTGCACCCGGGCGAACCACGCCACTGTCGGCGCGATCGCCCAGGGTCAGGCCCAGGGCGTCGAGCATGATCGACTTGCCGGCGCCGGTTTCGCCTGTGATTACGCTCATCCCGCGATCCAGTTCAAGATCCAGATGCTCAACGATGGCGTAGTTATGTACGGACAGGTGAACCAGCATAATGGCTGCTCCCAGGCTTTAGGTCTGGTTATTTATACAGTGTTTTGCTTGGCGCTGACAATCCTGCGGCTTAGCTCAATTTGCTTGGATGGCGATGTTTTTTAGCGCGATGTGGAATGTGCGGGAAAGTGTCGGTCAGGACATGTCGGCCCTTGAACCTGGAAATTGTGGCCCCATATACCGGAACAGAAGCGCGAGTTGAGTTCGCGCAGGATTTTGAAAGGAGAAAACTATGGCTGACGAACAGACGCTGGATACGCAAAACCCAGACGCCAACCAGGCCTCGCAGGCAGCGGGTGAAGACCTGGTGGCTCGTGTGCAGGTGCTCGAAGAGCAGCTGGCAGGCGCTCAGGATCAGGCTTTGCGTGTTGCTGCCGATCTGCAGAACGTCCGCCGCCGCGCCGAGCAGGATGTAGAGAAAGCCCACAAGTTCGCGTTGGAAAAGTTTGCCGGTGATCTGTTGCCGATCATCGACAGCCTGGAGCGCGGCCTGGAGCTGTCCAGCCCGGACGACGAAAACATCCGAGCCATGCGCGAAGGGATCGAACTGACCCTGAAAATGTTCCAGGACACCCTGAAGCGTTATCAGTTGGAAGCCATCGATCCACAAGGCGGCGAGCCGTTCAACGCGGAGCATCACCAGGCCATGGCCATGCAGGAAAATGCTGACCTTGAGCCCAATAGCGTGTTGAAGGTGTTCCAGAAGGGCTACCAGCTCAACGGTCGCCTGTTGCGCCCGGCGATGGTGGTGGTGAGCAAGGCTCCCGCACCGGTTTCGCCATCGATTGACGAGCAGGCTTGAAATCGTTCGTAACGACCCCATTTATAAGTCAAGCGTTTAAGTGCTACCGCAGTTAGCCACCACTGCTGCGGCAACCAAATCCAAAGTTTCGGGAGAGTGAATCATGGGCAAAATTATCGGTATCGACCTGGGGACTACCAACTCCTGCGTCTCCGTGCTGGAAAACGGCGTATCCAAGGTTATTGAGAACGCAGAAGGCGCGCGTACCACTCCGTCCATCGTGGCTTATGCCAACGACGGCGAGATCCTGGTAGGCCAGTCCGCCAAGCGTCAGGCTGTGACCAATCCGCATAACACCCTGTACGCGGTGAAGCGTTTGATCGGTCGTAAGTTCGACGAAGAAGTCGTACAGAAAGACATCAAGATGGTGCCGTACAAAATCGCCAAGGCCGACAACGGTGACGCCTGGGTTGAAGTGAACGGCCAGAAAATGTCGCCACCGCAAATCTCGGCTGAAATCTTGAAAAAGATGAAGAAGACTGCCGAAGACTACCTGGGTGAAGCAGTGACTGAGGCGGTGATCACCGTTCCGGCCTATTTCAACGACAGCCAGCGCCAGGCGACCAAAGACGCCGGCCGCATCGCGGGCCTGGACGTAAAACGTATCATCAACGAACCTACCGCGGCCGCTCTGGCCTACGGCATGGACAAGGCCAAGGGCGACCACACTGTGATCGTTTATGACCTGGGTGGCGGTACTTTCGACGTTTCCGTGATCGAAATCGCTGAAGTTGATGGCGAGCACCAGTTCGAAGTGTTGGCGACCAACGGTGACACGTTCCTGGGCGGTGAAGACTTTGACATTCGTCTGATCGACTACCTCGTTGACGAATTCAAGAAAGAAAGCGGCATGAACCTCAAGGGTGACCCGCTGGCGATGCAGCGTCTGAAAGAAGCCGCTGAAAAAGCCAAGATCGAACTGTCTTCGAGCAATTCGACCGACGTGAACCTGCCGTACATTACTGCAGACGCCACCGGTCCTAAGCACCTGAACGTGAAGATTTCGCGCGCCAAGCTCGAATCGCTGGTTGAAGACCTGGTTCAACGCACCATCGAGCCTTGCCGCATCGCCCTGAAAGATTCGGGTATCGATGTAGGCTCGATCAACGACGTGATCCTGGTCGGTGGTCAGACCCGTATGCCGCTGGTGCAGCAGAAGGTCACCGAGTTCTTCGGTAAAGAAGCGCGTAAAGACGTCAACCCGGACGAAGCAGTTGCCATGGGTGCTGCCATCCAAGGTGCGGTGCTGGCCGGTGACGTGAAGGACGTGCTGCTGCTGGACGTCAGCCCGCTGACCCTGGGTATCGAAACCATGGGTGGCGTGATGACCGCGCTGATCGAGAAAAACACCACGATTCCTACCAAGAAATCGCAAGTGTTCTCGACTGCCGATGACAACCAGGGCGCCGTGACCATTCACGTGCTGCAAGGTGAGCGTAAGCAGGCCGCGCAGAACAAGTCCCTGGGCAAGTTCGACCTGGCAGAGATTCCACCAGCTCCACGTGGCGTGCCACAGATTGAAGTGACCTTCGACATCGACGCCAACGGCATTCTGCACGTAGGCGCCAAGGACAAGGCTACTGGCAAGACTCAGTCGATCGTGATCAAGGCCAACTCCGGCCTGTCCGAGGAAGAAATTCAGCAGATGATCAACGATGCTGAAAAGAACGCCGAGGAAGATCGCAAGTTCGAAGAGCTGGCCGCTGCCCGTAACCAGGGTGATGCGCTGGTTCACTCGACTCGCAAAATGATCGCTGATGCTGGCGAAAAAGTGACTGCTGAAGAGAAGACCGCAATCGAAGCCGCCGTGGTTGCCCTGGAAGCCGCTGTTAAAGGCGACGACAAGGCCACCATCGAAGCCAAGGTTGAGGAGCTGTCGAAAGTCTCCGCGCCGGTCGCTCAGAAAATGTACGCCGAGCAGGACCCGCAAGGTGACGCTGCGGCGCAACAGGCAGAGCCTGAAGCCAAGCACGACGACATTGTCGATGCTGACTTCGAAGAAGTTGACGACCAGAAGAAGTAACTTGGTCGCCCGGTTGACCGCTATCAAGCGGTGACTGGTAGGATGTCGCCGCGCGGGAGCTTGCTCCCGCGTTGGCGTGTCTGGGGTACGGGAATTTTTACAGCATGCGACAAGGTTCGGATGCTGGCGGTGTGATCGGGAATGCTCCTGCTTTGCGATCAACAGTCACCGCGTTTTTAGCTGGGTCTCGGCTGAGAGCAGTAAAGACCAGGATCGTTGAATTTGACGTGAGTTGGGTCCGGGCCTGTATTGGGGCTCAACGAGTTTGGCAGGCTCAGGAGGGTTTTGCCGAACGTCCTTAAGAGTGCAAAGACTTATGGCAAAGCGTGACTATTACGAAGTGTTGGGTGTGGAGCGCGGCTCCAGCGAGGCGGACCTGAAGAAGGCCTATCGTCGCCTGGCGATGAAGCATCACCCGGACCGTAATCCGGATAGCAAAGAATCCGAAGAAATGTTCAAAGAGGCCAATGAGGCCTACGAATGCCTGTGTGATCCGAACAAGCGTGCCGCCTACGACCAGTACGGCCATGCCGGTGTCGATCCAAGCATGGGTGGCGGCGGTGCCGGTTTTGGCGGGCAGAACTTCTCCGACATCTTCGGAGATGTTTTCAGCGACTTCTTTGGTGGCGGTCGCGGCGGTCAGCGCGGCGGTGCCCAGCGCGGCAGCGACTTGCGCTACACCCTGGAGCTGAACCTGGAAGAAGCCGTGCGCGGCACCAGCGTCAACATCCGTGTACCGACGCTGGTCAACTGCAAGCCGTGCGATGGTTCGGGCGCCAAGAAGGGCTCTTCGCCGATCACTTGCCCAACCTGTGGTGGTATTGGTCAGGTGCGCATGCAGCAGGGCTTCTTCTCTGTGCAGCAAACCTGCCCGCGCTGCCATGGTCAGGGCAAAATCATTTCCGATCCGTGCGATTCCTGCCACGGCGAAGGGCGTGTCGAAGAGTACAAGACCCTGTCGGTGAAAGTGCCTGCGGGTGTTGATACCGGTGACCGCATCCGCTTGTCCGGTGAAGGCGAGGCGGGTACACAGGGTGGTCCGACGGGCGACCTGTATGTGGTGATCAATGTGCGCGAGCACGCGATCTTCCAGCGTGACGGCAAGCACCTGTTCTGCGAAGTGCCGATCAGCTTTGTCGATGCGGCCCTGGGTGGCGAGCTGGAGATTCCGACCCTCGAAGGGCGGGTCAAGCTGAAGATCCCCGAGGGGACACAGACCGGCAAGCAGTTCCGGATCCGTGGCAAGGGTGTGGCGCCGGTGCGCGGCGGTGGTGCGGGCGACTTGATGTGCCGTGTGGCCGTCGAAACCCCGGTCAACCTGGATCGTCGCCAGCGTGAGTTGCTCGAAGAGCTGCGCGGCTCGCTGGCCGGTGATGGCTCCCATTCGCCCAAGACTGCTGGCTGGTTCGAAGGCGTGAAGCGCTTCTTCGGCGACCTGTAAGGACGTGGATATGCGACGTATAGCAGTGATGGGCGCCGCCGGGCGCATGGGCAAGAACCTGGTGGAGGCGGTGCAGCAGCGCTCGCCTCTGTCGGGGCTGACTGCGGCAATCGTACGCCCCGGCAGTACGCTGATTGGCGCCGATGCTGGCGAGTTGGCTGCGCTGGGGCGGATCGGTGTGGCGCTGTCCGGCAGCCTGGAGCAAGTGGCTGATGAATTCGATGTGTTGATCGATTTCACCCTGCCCGAAGTGATGCTGAAAAACCTGGCGTTCTGCCGCAAGGCGGGCAAGGCCATGGTCATTGGCACCACCGGCCTGAATGCCGAGCAGAAGCAGTTGCTCGTCGCGGCGGGCAAGGATATTCCTATCGTGTTTGCCGCCAACTTCAGTGTAGGCGTCAACTTGTCGCTGAAGTTGCTCGACATGGCTGCACGGGTGCTGGGTGATGATGCGGATATCGAGATCATCGAGGCCCATCACCGGCACAAGGTCGATGCGCCATCGGGGACCGCCATGCGCATGGGTGAAGTGATTGCTGATGCGTTGGGGCGCGATCTGTCGAAAGTCGCGGTGTATGGTCGCGAGGGGCATACCGGTGTTCGCGAGCGCGAGACCATTGGCTTTGCCACTGTGCGCGGCGGTGACGTGGTCGGTGATCACACGGTGCTGTTTGCTGCCGAAGGTGAGCGCCTGGAAATCACCCACAAGGCCTCCAGCCGCATGACTTTCGCCAAGGGCGCAGTGCGTGCGGCATTGTGGCTGGAGGGGCGCGAAGCGGGCCTCTATGACATGCAAGATGTGCTGGATCTGCGTTAATCAGTAGCAAAAACGGGCCCCGGGTATTACTCTAGGGCCCCGTTTTTACCCGCTAAGCGACGTCCTGTCGCATTCTCCTGCCTTTTCGGCTCATTAGCGGTGGACCAAAAAAGCCTTTTTCTGTAAGCTACAGCTTTAGTGTGTCCACTAAAAGCGCGCAGAATAATTCGGTGAAGAAGCGGGGTGACGTGTCCATACGTCACTCCGCTTTTTTACAACCTGCGATCGCCCTTTCAGGCTTTATTTACGGGAGGTCTTCTTGACTAAGCCAGCCATACTCGCCCTTGCTGATGGCAGCATTTTTCGCGGCGAAGCCATTGGAGCCGACGGTCAGACCGTTGGAGAGGTGGTGTTCAACACCGCCATGACCGGCTATCAGGAAATCCTTACCGATCCTTCCTACGCCCAACAGATCGTTACCCTGACCTATCCGCACATCGGCAACACCGGTACCACACCGGAAGACGTCGAGTCTGATCGTGTCTGGTCGGCCGGTCTGGTGATTCGTGATCTGCCACTGGTTGCGAGCAACTGGCGTAACACGATGTCTCTGTCCGATTACCTGAAAGCCAACAACGTGGTGGCAATCGCTGGTATCGACACGCGCCGCCTCACGCGCATCCTGCGTGAAAAAGGCTCGCAAAACGGCTGCATCATGGCCGGTGACAATATTTCCGAAGAAGCTGCGATTGCTGCAGCGCAGGGCTTCCCTGGCCTGAAAGGCATGGACCTGGCGAAAGTTGTCAGCACCAAAGAGAAGTACGAGTGGCGCTCCACTGTCTGGGACTTGAAGACCGACAGCCACGCGACTATCGAAGCCAGCGAGCTGCCGTACCACGTCGTGGCCTACGACTACGGCATCAAGTACAACATCCTGCGCATGCTGGTCGAGCGCGGTTGCCGCGTAACCGTGGTGCCGGCGCAAACCCCGGCCGCCGACGTACTGGCCCTGCAACCGGATGGCGTGTTCCTGTCCAACGGCCCGGGTGACCCGGAGCCATGCGACTACGCCATCAAGGCCATCAAGCAAGTGCTGGACACCGAGATCCCGGTATTCGGTATCTGCCTCGGTCACCAACTGCTGGCCCTGGCCTCCGGCGCCAAGACCCTGAAAATGGGCCATGGCCATCACGGTGCCAACCACCCGGTACAAGACCTGGATACGGGCGTGGTGATGATCACCAGCCAGAACCACGGTTTTGCGGTGGATGAAGCTACCTTGCCGGCCAATGTGCGTGCCATTCACAAGTCGCTGTTCGACGGTTCCCTGCAGGGTATCGAGCGCACCGACAAGAGCGCGTTCAGCTTCCAGGGCCACCCTGAAGCGAGCCCGGGCCCGAACGACGTAGCGCCGCTGTTCGACCGTTTCATCAATGAGATGGCCAAGCGACGCTGACTGAGTGGCTTGCGGGCGGCCCCGAATTTCGGTGGCCCCCGCAGGCTCTTCAAAGATTGTTCAAGACGGCTTGCCGACTGACCTGCGGATTTGAGTGACAAACCCATGCCAAAACGTACAGACATAAAAAGCATCCTGATTCTCGGCGCTGGCCCGATCGTTATCGGCCAGGCCTGTGAATTCGACTACTCCGGCGCCCAGGCCTGCAAGGCCCTGCGCGAAGAGGGTTACCGCGTCATCCTGGTGAACTCCAACCCGGCCACCATCATGACCGACCCGGACATGGCCGACGCCACCTACATCGAACCGATCAAATGGCAGACCGTTGCCAAGATCATCGAGAAAGAGCGTCCGGACGCACTGCTGCCGACCATGGGTGGCCAGACTGCACTGAACTGTGCCCTGGACCTGGAGCGCGAAGGCGTCCTGGAAAAGTTCGGCGTAGAAATGATCGGCGCCAATGCCGACACCATCGACAAGGCTGAAGACCGTTCGCGTTTCGACAAGGCCATGAAGTCTATCGGTCTTGATTGCCCGCGCTCGGGTATCGCCCACAGTATGGAAGAGGCCAACGCGGTTCTCGAAAAGCTCGGCTTCCCGTGCATTATCCGTCCGTCCTTCACCATGGGCGGCACCGGCGGCGGTATCGCTTACAACCGTGAAGAGTTCGAAGAAATCTGCGCCCGCGGCCTGGATCTGTCGCCGACCAAAGAGCTGTTGATCGACGAATCCCTGATCGGCTGGAAAGAGTACGAGATGGAAGTTGTCCGCGATAAAAAGGACAACTGCATCATCGTCTGCTCGATCGAAAACTTCGACCCGATGGGCGTGCACACCGGTGACTCGATCACCGTTGCACCTGCGCAAACCCTGACGGACAAGGAATACCAGATCATGCGTAACGCCTCGTTGGCGGTACTGCGTGAGATCGGCGTTGAAACCGGCGGTTCCAACGTTCAGTTCGGTATCTGCCCGGACACGGGCCGCATGGTCGTGATCGAGATGAACCCGCGTGTATCGCGTTCTTCGGCGCTGGCATCAAAAGCTACCGGCTTCCCGATTGCGCGCATCGCTGCCAAGCTGGCGATCGGTTACACCTTGGACGAGCTGCAAAACGAAATCACTGGCGGTGCTACGCCGGCGTCCTTCGAGCCGTCGATCGACTACGTCGTCACTAAGCTGCCGCGCTTCGCTTTCGAGAAGTTCCCGAAAGCCGACGCCCGCCTGACCACTCAGATGAAGTCGGTCGGTGAAGTCATGGCCATTGGCCGGACATTCCAGGAGTCCCTGCAGAAAGCCCTGCGTGGCCTGGAAGTGGGCGTTTGCGGTCTGGACGAGAAACTCGACCTGAGCAACCCGGAAAGCATGAGCATCCTCAAGCGCGAGCTGACCGTCCCGGGCGCCGAGCGTATCTGGTACGTGGCTGACGCCTTCCGCGCGGGCATGACCGTCGAAGACATCTTCGGCATGAACATGATTGACCCGTGGTTCCTGGTGCAGATCGAAGATCTGATCAAGGAAGAAGAGAAGGTCAAGACCCTGGGTCTTTCCTCTATCGACCGCGACCTGATGTTCCGCCTCAAGCGCAAAGGCTTCTCCGACCAGCGTCTGGCCAAGCTGCTGGGTGTGACCGAGAAAAACCTGCGCACCCACCGCCACAAGCTGGATATCTTCCCGGTCTACAAGCGTGTTGACACCTGCGCCGCAGAGTTCGCCACCGACACCGCGTACCTGTACTCCACTTACGAGGAAGAGTGCGAAGCCGCGCCGTCGGGTCGCGACAAGATCATCATCCTGGGTGGCGGTCCAAACCGTATCGGCCAGGGCATCGAGTTCGACTACTGCTGTGTACACGCCGCCCTCGCCCTGCGCGAAGACGGGTACGAGACCATCATGGTCAACTGCAACCCGGAAACTGTTTCCACTGACTACGACACTTCTGACCGCCTGTACTTCGAGCCGGTAACGCTGGAAGACGTGCTGGAAATCTGTCGCGTCGAGAAACCAAAAGGCGTGATCGTGCAGTACGGCGGGCAAACCCCGCTGAAACTGGCGCGGGCCCTGGAAGCGGCCGGCGTGCCGATCATCGGTACCAGCCCAGACGCCATCGACCGTGCCGAAGACCGTGAGCGCTTCCAGCAAATGGTCGAGCGCCTGAACCTGCGTCAGCCGCCAAACGCTACTGTGCGCAGCGAAGATGAAGCCATCCGCGCCGCCAGCAAGATCGGCTACCCGCTGGTGGTGCGTCCGTCCTACGTGCTGGGCGGCCGGGCGATGGAAATCGTCTACGAAGAAGACGAACTCAAGCGCTACCTGCGTGATGCGGTGAAAGTGTCCAATGACAGCCCGGTGCTGCTGGACCACTTCCTCAACTGCGCCATCGAGATGGACGTGGATGCGGTCTGCGATGGCACCGACGTAGTGATCGGCGCGATCATGCAGCACATCGAGCAGGCGGGCGTTCACTCCGGTGACTCCGCATGCTCCCTGCCACCGTACTCGCTGCCGCTGCACATTCAGGACGAGATGCGCGAGCAGGTCAAGAAAATGGCCTTGGAGCTGGGTGTGGTCGGCCTGATGAACGTACAGTTGGCGCTGCAGGGCGAAGACATCTATGTCATCGAGGTCAACCCACGTGCCTCGCGTACCGTACCGTTTGTTTCTAAGTGCATCGGCGTATCCCTGGCAATGATTGCCGCCCGTGTGATGGCCGGTAAGACCTTGAAGGAAATCGGCTTCACCAAGGAAATCATTCCGAACTTCTACAGCGTGAAAGAGGCGGTATTCCCATTCGCCAAATTCCCTGGCGTGGACCCGATCCTGGGCCCAGAGATGAAGTCCACCGGTGAAGTGATGGGTGTGGGCGATACCTTCGGCGAAGCATTCGCCAAGGCCCAGATGGGCGCCAGCGAAGTGCTGCCGACCGGCGGTACTGCGTTTATCAGCGTGCGTGATGATGACAAACCACTGGTTGCAGGCGTGGCCCGTGATCTGATCAACTTGGGCTTCGAAGTCGTGGCCACTGCCGGGACCGCCAAGCTGATTGAAGCCGCTGGCCTGAAAGTGCGTCGCGTGAACAAGGTAACGGAAGGCCGTCCGCATGTGGTCGACATGATCAAGAATGACGAAGTCACCCTGATCATCAACACCACCGAAGGTCGCCAGTCGATCGCGGACTCCTACTCCATTCGTCGTAATGCCTTGCAGCACAAGATCTACTGCACCACCACCATTGCTGCTGGCGAAGCCATCTGTGAAGCGCTCAAGTTCGGTCCGGAAAAGACCGTGCGTCGCTTGCAGGATCTACACGCAGGATTGAAGGCATGATCAAATACCCTATGACTGTCCAGGGCGCCAAGGCCCTGGAAGAGGAGCACGCCCACCTGACCAAGGTCGTACGTCCAAAGCTGAGCCAGGACATCGGTACGGCCCGTGAGTTGGGTGACTTGAAGGAAAACGCCGAATACCACGCTGCCCGTGAGCAGCAGGGGATGGTCGAGGCGCGGATCCGTGATATCGAAGGGCGCATGCAGAATGCGGTCATCATTGATGTCACGACTATTCCCAAGACCGGCAAGGTGATTTTTGGCACGACTGTGGAAATCGCCAACGTCGAGACGGATGAAAGCGTGACTTACCATATCGTGGGTGAGGACGAGGCTGACTTCAAACTCGGCAAGATCTCCGTCGGTTCGCCGCTGGCCCGTGCCTTGATCGCCAAGGAAGAGGGTGACGTGGTCGCCGTCAAGACGCCTGGTGGCGTGATCGAGTACGAGATTGTCGAAGTTCGTCACATCTGAAAGACGGCGCCCGCTTCCAGCGGGCGCCATGCTTTGGCAGTTGGCCCAGATGCTTTGGGTTGGCGGCCTGTGGCTGTTACACCTGGGTGTATTGCCGGTACTGGGCATGATTGGCCTGGCGCCGTTGCTGATCGATGAGATCGGCGGATTATTGAGTGCGCTGCTGGTGGGATTTGCGGCGGCGTGCGTGACTCTCCAGGCATTGGTGCTGGTCAAGGCCGAGGGCTTGGGGAGTTTGTGGCGGGATATGCGCGGGCAACTGCTGTTGATGGCGCTGTATGCGTGCGCAATGTATTGCGTGGTGCGCATATTGCTGCCGGAAGCGTTGCGCTGGCAGCTGTTCAGCTATCTTGTGCTAGGGTTTTCTGGCTTGGTGCTGGTGGTACAGCCGGTGCCGGGATGGAGTGGCAGGGCGCGCGAAGCACGCCCGTGACCCTTGTATCATTTGAAGCGGTGAACGTTCGACAATTGCTTGTTGGCGCTGAAATTCTTGCGATACAGCAGCGCCATCTTGCCGATGACCTGAACCAGGTCCGCCTTGCCCACCTTGCACAGTTCTGCAATGGCGGCCAGGCGCGCTTCGCGATCGAGGATATTGACCTTGATCTTGATCAGCTCGTGATCGCCTAATGCGCGTTCAAGTTCGGCTAACACACCTTCAGTCAAACCGTTGTCAGCCACGATCAAAACTGGTTTCAGATGGTGGCCAATGGATTTGTACTGTTTCTTCTGCTCTTGAGTGAGCGGCATAATCTGACCCCTGCGTCTGATCTTGTAAAAAGCGGCGGCCAGTTTACCCGAGCGAGTCCGGGACCGCCCAGTTAATCACGACCCGTTTTATTTTCGAGGTGGCCCGTGGCCCGTTCCAAAACTAGCCTTAACTGGCTTAAAGAGCATTTCAACGATCCTTACGTCAAAAAGGCGCAAAAGGATGGCTACCGTTCCCGGGCCAGCTACAAGCTGCTGGAGATCCAGGAAAAGGACCGGTTGATCCGTCCAGGCATGAGCGTAATCGATCTTGGCGCAGCCCCAGGTGGCTGGTCCCAGGTGACCAGTCGTCTGATTGGTGGGCAAGGCCGGTTGATCGCTTCCGATATCCTGGAGATGGACAGCATCCCTGATGTGACCTTCGTCCATGGCGACTTTACCCGTGATGACGTGTTGGCACAGATCCTCGAGGCTGTCGGAAATTCGCAGGTAGACCTTGTGATTTCGGATATGGCCCCCAATATGAGTGGATTACCAGCCGTGGATATGCCACGCGCCATGTTCCTGTGCGAATTGGCACTGGATCTGGCAGGAAGGGTTCTGCGTCCGGGTGGTGATTTTCTGGTCAAGGTCTTCCTTGGGGAAGGTTTTGACGAGTACCACAAGAACATGCGCAAGCTGTTCGACAAGGTGCAGACCCGCAAGCCTGACTCGTCGAGGGACAGGTCTCGCGAGCAGTATTTGCTGGGCCGCGGTTACCGCGGTGTCGAAGGCGCTGCCAGTGATGAGCGTCTTTAAAGGTTTTAAGGGAGTCGATAGGTTTTTTTATATCGCTTTCGTCACGAAGCTTTACGAATATTGTGTAGTCAAAGTTTCACAAAGGGTTACAGACGGCGCCTGCCAGAGTTGTAGGTAATGTAGTAAGTTAGGCCGGTGAATATCATGCGAAGCGCGCGCCAGTAGCGGAGCTTGCTTCAGAGGGTAGTTAATTGAACGATATGGCAAAGAATCTGATCCTGTGGTTGATCATCGCGGCTGTCCTGGTGACGGTGATGAACAACTTCTCCAGCCCTAACGAGCCGCAGACCCTCAACTATTCCGACTTCATCCAGCAAGTTAAGGATGGCAAGGTCGAGCGCGTAGCGGTTGATGGCTACGTGATCACCGGCAAGCGCAACGATGGCGACAGCTTCAAGACCATCCGTCCGGCGATCCAGGACAATGGCCTGATCGGTGACCTGGTGGACAACAAGGTGGTCGTCGAGGGCAAGCAGCCTGAGCAGCAGAGCATCTGGACCCAGTTGCTGGTAGCCAGCTTCCCGATCCTGGTGATTATTGCCGTGTTCATGTTCTTCATGCGCCAGATGCAAGGTGGTGCAGGGGGCAAGGGCGGGCCGATGAGCTTCGGCAAGAGCAAGGCGCGCCTGCTTTCCGAAGACCAGGTAAAAACCACCCTGGCTGACGTTGCCGGTTGCGACGAAGCCAAGGAAGAAGTCGGCGAGTTGGTCGAGTTCCTGCGCGACCCAGGCAAGTTTCAGCGCTTGGGTGGCCGTATTCCTCGCGGCGTACTGATGGTTGGTCCTCCGGGTACCGGTAAAACCCTGCTCGCCAAGGCGATTGCAGGTGAAGCCAAGGTGCCGTTCTTCACCATTTCCGGTTCCGACTTCGTCGAGATGTTCGTCGGTGTAGGCGCCAGCCGTGTGCGTGACATGTTCGAGCAGGCCAAGAAGCACGCGCCATGCATTATCTTCATCGATGAAATCGACGCTGTCGGTCGCCATCGTGGTGCGGGCATGGGCGGTGGTCATGATGAGCGTGAGCAGACCCTCAACCAGTTGCTGGTGGAGATGGACGGCTTTGAAATGAACGACGGCATCATCGTGATTGCCGCCACCAACCGTCCTGACGTACTTGACCCGGCGCTGCTGCGTCCGGGCCGTTTCGACCGCCAGGTGGTGGTTGGCTTGCCGGATATCCGTGGCCGCGAGCAGATTCTCAAGGTCCATATGCGCAAAGTGCCAATGGGCGATGACGTGGCGCCGGGCGTGATTGCCCGTGGTACTCCTGGTTTCTCCGGTGCCGACCTGGCCAACCTGGTGAACGAGGCCTCGCTGTTCGCTGCCCGTACCGGCAAGCGCATCGTCGAGATGAAAGAGTTCGAGCTGGCCAAGGACAAGATCATGATGGGCGCTGAGCGCAAATCCATGGTCATGTCCGAGAAAGAGAAACAGAACACCGCTTATCACGAAGCCGGTCACGCCATTGTAGGTCGCGTTGTGCCTGAGCATGACCCGGTCTACAAGGTGTCGATCATTCCTCGTGGTCGGGCGTTGGGTGTCACCATGTTCCTGCCGGAAGAGGATCGTTACAGCCTCTCCAAGCGTGCCCTGATCAGCCAGATCTGCTCGCTGTACGGCGGCCGTATCGCTGAAGAGATGACCTTGGGCTTTGACGGTGTAACCACCGGCGCGTCCAACGACATCATGCGTGCCAGCCAGATTGCGCGGAACATGGTCACCAAGTGGGGTCTTTCGGAAAAACTTGGCCCGCTGATGTATGCCGAGGAAGAAGGCGAAGTATTCCTGGGTCGTGGGGGCGGCGGTCAAAGTGCCAGCTTCTCCGGCGAGACTGCCAAGCTGATCGACTCTGAAGTGCGCAGCATCATTGACCAGTGCTACGGCACGGCCAAGCAGATCCTTACCGATAACCGTGACAAGCTCGACGCCATGGCTGATGCCCTGATGAAGTACGAGACTATTGATGCCGAGCAGATCGACGACATCATGGCTGGCCGTACTCCTCGCGAGCCTCGTGATTGGGAAGGTGGTTCGGGTACTTCTGGAACACCGCCAGTGGTACAGAATGAGCGCCCGGAAAACCCAATCGGCGGCCCGGCTGCCGACCTTTAAGGCTTGAAATGACTTCTGTGTTGTCCTCCACCCGGTTGCCTTGCGGCAACCGGGTTCTTGATTTGGCCCGTACCCACGTTATGGGCATTCTCAACGTAACCCCTGATTCCTTTTCCGACGGTGGTCGCTTCAGCCAGCTGGACGCGGCTTTGCGTCATGCAGAGGCAATGGTGGCTGCGGGTGCGACCATTATCGATGTCGGTGGTGAATCGACTCGGCCTGGAGCACGTGCTGTTTCCCCGCTGGAGGAGATGGAGCGTGTTGCGCCGATTGTCGAGCGAATCCATCGTGAGCTGGATGTCATCATCTCGGTAGATACCTCGACGCCCGCCGTCATGCGTGAGACCGCGCGACTCGGCGCGGGGCTGATCAACGATGTGCGCTCATTGCAGCGCGATGGTGCGCTGGATGCTGCTGCTGCCACCGGGTTGCCTGTGTGCCTGATGCATATGCTTAGCGAGCCCGGGACGATGCAGGACGCCCCGCACTACGACAACCTGGTTGAAGAAGTGACGGAATTTCTGGTGAGTCGCATTGCCCACTGCGCCGTTGCAGGAATTGCACCTGAGCGGATCATTCTCGACCCGGGGTTTGGTTTTGCCAAAACCCTGCAGCACAACTTGAGCTTGTTCAAGCATATGGAGTCGCTGCATGCCCTTGGTCGCCCTCTGTTGGTTGGGGTGTCACGCAAGAGCATGATAGGCATGGCCTTGAATCGTCCCGTGGGCGAGCGCCTGTACGGCGGCCTGGCCCTCGCGGCACTGGCCGTGGCCAAGGGCGCGCGCATTCTGCGGGTGCATGATGTGGCCGAGACAGTTGACGTAGTGCGGATGATCGAAGCGGTAGAATCAGCCGAATAAGAATGATGGAGCACTTATGACAAAGAAATATTTTGGCACCGACGGTATTCGTGGTCGGGTCGGCGAATTCCCGATCACTCCGGATTTCATGCTCAAGCTGGGCTGGGCGGCCGGGATGGCCTTTCGCAGCATGGGCGCATGCCGCATCCTGGTCGGCAAGGACACGCGGATCTCCGGTTACATGTTCGAGTCTGCGCTGGAGGCGGGCCTGTCCGCTGCCGGGGCTGATGTGATGTTGCTGGGGCCAATGCCTACGCCGGCGATCGCTTATCTGACGCGTACCTTCCACGCTGAAGCCGGGATTGTGATCAGCGCTTCGCACAATCCCCATGACGACAATGGCATCAAGTTTTTCTCGGGCCAGGGCACCAAGCTGCCGGACGAGATCGAACACATGATTGAAGAACTGCTGGATGCGCCGATGACCGTCGTCGAGTCGAGCAAGCTGGGCAAGGTATCGCGGATCAACGACGCGTCGGGTCGTTATATCGAATTTTGCAAAAGCAGCGTGCCTACCAGCACCAATTTTGCCGGGCTCAAGGTGGTCATCGACTGTGCCCACGGTGCCACCTACAAGGTCGCTCCCAGCGTATTCAAGGAATTGGGCGCCGAGGTCACCGTGCTGTCGGCTCAGCCTAACGGCCTGAACATCAACGACAACTGCGGTTCGACCCACATGGGGCAATTGCAGGCAGCGGTATTGGCCGAGCACGCGGACCTGGGTATCGCCTTCGATGGTGACGGTGATCGCGTGCTGATGGTCGATCATACCGGCGCCATCGTCGACGGTGACGACCTGCTGTTCATCATTGCCCGCGACCTGCATGAGCGTAACAAGCTCCAAGGCGGCGTCGTCGGTACCTTGATGAGTAACCTGGGGCTGGAGCTGGCCCTGGCCGACCTGGGGATCCCGTTCGTGCGCGCCAATGTTGGCGACCGCTACGTGATTGCCGAGCTGCTGGAGCGCAACTGGGTGGTGGGTGGCGAGAATTCGGGCCATGTCGTGTGCTTCCAGCACACCACCACCGGTGATGCGATTATCGCGGCGCTGCAGGTACTATTGGCCCTGCGTCGCCGCGAAGAAAGCCTGGCCCAGGCGCGCCAGGCGCTACGCAAGTGCCCTCAAGTATTGCTCAATGTGCGTTTCTCGGGTGGTGAAAACCCTATCGAGCACCCGGCGATCAAGGAAGCCTGTGAGCGCGTTACCGTCGCCATGGCGGGGCGTGGCCGGGTCTTGTTGCGCAAGTCGGGGACCGAGCCTTTGGTGCGTGTGATGGTTGAAGGCGATGACGAAACACAGGTTCGTGGCTACGCCGAAGAGCTGGCAAAACTGGTAACTGAAGTTTGCGCCTGAATTCGGCTTGCCAGTGATGATGTGGTTGGGTAACATCTGCGCCCACTTTGACCGACGAGGTACAGCATGCGTCGCACTATGGTAGCTGGTAACTGGAAGATGCACGGTACCCGCGCCAGTGTCGCTGAGCTGGTCAATGGCCTTCGTCACCTGGCTTTGCCAAGCGGTGTCGATATTGCGGTATTCCCGCCTTGCTTGCATATCAACCAAGTGGTTGATGGCTTGAAAGGCAAGTCGATCCAGGTCGGCGCGCAGAATTCCGCAGTAGAAGCCATGCAGGGTGCGTTGACCGGTGAGATTGCACCGAGTCAGTTGGTTGATGCGGGTTGTTCCTATGTGCTTGTTGGGCACTCCGAGCGCCGTCAGATGATGGGCGAGCGGGATGGGACGCTCAACCGCAAGTTCGCAGCGGCACAGGCTTGTGGCTTGATTCCAGTGTTGTGCATAGGGGAAACCCTGGAGCAGCGTGAATCGGGCAAGACTCTTGAAGTTGTCTCGCGTCAGCTGGGCAGCATCATCGAGGAGCTGGGTGTTGGTGCATTTGCAAAGGCAGTGATTGCTTACGAGCCGGTCTGGGCCATTGGCACCGGGCTGACTGCTACACCGCAACAGGCGCAGGATGTGCATGCAGCCATCCGCGCGCAGTTGGCGGCAGAGAATTCTGAGGTCGCACAAGGTGTGCGGCTTCTATACGGCGGCAGCGTGAAGGCGGCCAATGCGGTCGAACTGTTCGGCATGCCGGATATCGATGGGGGGCTCATTGGTGGAGCTTCCCTGAATGCAGATGAGTTCGGTGCGATTTGTCGCGCCGCGGGAAACTGAGAAAATGCTGGAAACAGTCGTAGTCGTTTTTCATCTGTTGGGTGCGCTGGGCGTTGTTGCCCTGGTATTGCTGCAACAGGGTAAAGGTGCGGACGCTGGTGCGTCTTTCGGGGCAGGTGCTTCAAATACTGTGTTCGGAAGCCAAGGTTCCTCTACCTTTCTTAGTAAGTTTACTGCTATACTTGCCGCCGGTTTCTTCATAACCAGCCTGGGGTTAGGTTACTTTGCTAAAGAGAAAGCTCATGTGCTGACTCAAGCAGGTTTGCCAGATCCAGCAGTGTTGGAAGTACCAAAAGCAAAACCGGCTTCTGATGATGTCCCGGTGCTTCAAGAGCAAAAGTCGGCTACTCCAGCGACTGACGTGCCTCCAGCTCAAGAGCAGAAGTAAGAAGGTTGTAAACGCTGTATTGCCGAGGTGGTGGAATTGGTAGACACGCAACCTTGAGGTGGTTGTGCCCATAGGGTGTAGGGGTTCGAGTCCCCTTCTCGGTACCAATTATCAGGAGAGCCCGCTGTTGCGGGCTTTCTTGTAGGTGGAAGGTTACATTGACCCTGTAAGGGATCGGTCGTATACTTCCGCCCCAGCTTTGTCGCGGGGTGGAGCAGTCTGGTAGCTCGTCGGGCTCATAACCCGAAGGTCGTCGGTTCAAATCCGGCCCCCGCAACCAGTTTTAGCGGAGCCCCTTTTAAGGGGCTTTTTGTTAGCTGGACACTTTCAACGCCGCTGTTCGACGGCGTTTCAAGGATGGGCGTTTCGCCCATTTTTTTATTTTGCACAGCATGCACATACATGCACGAGGGGGTTCAGGTGTCGAGCAAGCTAGAAGAGTTGCAGGCCTTGCTGGCCCCGGTGGTCGTGGCCCTAGGCTATGAATGCTGGGGTATTGAGTTTTCGGCTCAAGGTCGCCACTCAATGTTGCGCGTTTATATCGATAAAGAGGGCGGCGTGCTGGTGGACGATTGTGCCATCGTCAGCCGTCAGATCAGTGGTGTCCTGGATGTTGAAGATCCGATCGCCGTTGAATACACCCTCGAAGTTTCCTCGCCAGGCATGGAGCGCCCACTGTTCACTATTGAGCAGTTTGCTAAATATGCCGGTGAACAAGTGAAGATCAAGCTGCGATCTCCTTTTGAAGGGCGACGCAACTTTCAGGGCCTTCTGCGCGGTGTAGAAGAACAGGATGTAGTGGTGCAGGTAGAAGACCACGAGTTCCTGTTGCCGATCGATATGATCGACAAGGCCAACATTATTCCCAGTTTTGACTGAGACGTGCCAGAAACTGCGGATCCCGCGGATCCAATGGCTTGCGAAAGGCGAGGCGTACGATGAGCAAAGAAGTACTGCTGGTTGTTGAGTCGGTATCCAATGAAAAGGGCGTACCGGCTAACGTGATTTTTGAAGCGCTGGAGTTGGCCCTGGCCACTGCTACCAAAAAGCGTTTTGAAGACGAAGTTGATCTGCGTGTGGAAATCAACCGCCACACCGGAGCCTATGAGACTTTCCGTCGCTGGACAGTCGTCGAAGAAGCCGATCTTGATGATCCGGCCATCGAAACCTGGCCAAGCAAGGTTGCGCAAACGCATCCTGGTGCCCAGGTGGGTGACGTCGTCGAGGAAAAGATCGAGTCCATCGAGTTCGGCCGCATCGCTGCACAGACTGCCAAGCAAGTCATCGTGCAAAAGGTCCGCGAAGCCGAGCGCGCTCAAGTCGTTGACGCCTATCGCGAGCGCCTGGGGGAAATCATCTCCGGCACCGTGAAGAAAGTGACCCGCGACAACGTGATCGTCGACCTGGGTAACAACGCTGAAGCGTTGCTGGCCCGTGAAGATATCATTTCTCGCGAAACCTTCCGTGTTGGCGTGCGCTTGCGTGCGCTGCTCAAGGAAATCCGCACCGAGAACCGTGGCCCTCAACTGATCCTGTCGCGTACTGCGCCGGAAATGTTGATCGAGCTGTTCCGTATCGAAGTGCCGGAAATTGCCGAAGGCCTGATCGAAGTGATGGCTGCGTCCCGCGACCCGGGTTCGCGCGCCAAGATCGCGGTCCGCTCCAAGGACAAACGCATCGACCCGCAGGGCGCTTGCATTGGTATGCGCGGTTCGCGCGTCCAGGCGGTGTCGGGCGAATTGGGCGGTGAGCGTGTGGATATCGTGCTGTGGGACGATAACCCGGCGCAGTTCGTGATCAACGCCATGTCCCCGGCCGAAGTCGCGGCAATTATTGTTGACGAAGATGCCCATGCAATGGATATCGCCGTTGGCGCAGACAATCTGGCCCAGGCCATCGGTCGCGGTGGTCAGAACGTGCGTCTGGCCAGCCAGTTGACTGGCTGGACCCTGAACGTCATGACCGAATCGGACATCCAGGCTAAGCAGCAAGCAGAAACCGGCGACATCCTGCGCAACTTCATCGACGAGCTGGAAGTCGACGAAGACCTGGCACAGGTGCTGGTAGATGAAGGCTTTACCAGCCTGGAAGAGATTGCCTACGTACCGGTGGAGGAAATGCTCAACATCGACGGCTTTGACGAAGACACCGTCAACGAGCTTCGCGCTCGGGCCAAGGATCGCTTGTTGACTAAAGCCATCGCTACTGAGGAAAAGCTGGCAGACGCCCATCCGGCCGAAGACCTGCTCTCGCTTGAGGGTATGGACAAGGATTTGGCGATGGAACTGGCGGTGCGCGGCGTAATTACCCGCGAAGACCTGGCCGAGCAGTCTATTGACGACCTGCTCGACATCGACGGCATTGACGATGATCGTGCCGGCAAGTTGATCATGGCCGCCCGAGCCCATTGGTTCGAGTAATTAGGCGCGGCCTGAGGAGAGAAGTGCATGACGCAAGTCACGGTGAAACAACTGGCCGATGAGGTCAAAACACCGGTAGAGCGCCTGTTGCAGCAGATGCGTGAGGCAGGTCTGCCGCACACCGCCGCCGAGGAACATGTGAGCGACAGTGAGAAGCAATCGTTGCTGACTCACTTGAAAAGCAGCCACAAGGCGAAAGTGGAAGAACCGCGCAAGATTACATTGCAGCGCAAAACAACCAGCACCCTGCGGGTGGCTGGTAGCAAAAGCATCAGCGTTGAAGTGCGTAAGAAGAAAGTCTTCGTACAGCGCAGCCCGGAAGAAATCGAAGCCGAGCGCAAACGCGAGATGGACGAACGTCGCGCAGTAGAAAATGCTGCACGTCAGAAGGCTGAAGAAGAAGCCAAGCGTCGCGCCGAAGAAGAAGCGCGTCGCCAGCCTGCTGCTGCGCAATCCGCTACTGATGCAGTCGCCGCTCCTGCCGCGCCTGTTGAAGCTGTGCGTGAGGCCGCTCCTGTTGCCGCCGCACCTGCTCCTGCAGCCGACGCTCGCAAGCGCGACGAACCTCGTCGTCCGGACAAGCCACGCGCAGACGATAACAATCGTCGCGGCAGTGGTGATGGTGAGCGCAAAAACGCTCCACATCGTGCTTCGGTCAAAGAGAAAGCGCCTGCTCCACGCGTTGCGCCACGTACTACCGACGAAGAAAGCGATGGCTTCCGTCGTGGTGGTCGCGGCAAGGCCAAGCTGAAGAAACGCAACGCCCACGGTTTCCAGAGCCCAACCGGCCCTGTCGTGCGTGAAGTGAAGATCGGCGAGACCATCACTGTGGGCGATCTGGCCCAGCAGATGTCGGTCAAGGCTGCTGAAATCATCAAGTTCATGTTCAAGCTGGGTACTCCGGCCACCATCAACCAGGTACTGGACCAGGAAACTGCCCAACTGGTTGCTGAGGAGCTCGGCCACAAAGTGACCCTGGTCAGCGACACCGCCCTGGAAGATTCCCTGGCCGAGTCCCTGAAGTTTGAAGGTGAGGCAGTTTCCCGTGCGCCAGTCGTGACCGTAATGGGCCACGTTGACCATGGTAAGACTTCCCTGCTCGACTACATCCGTCGTGCCAAGGTTGCAGCGGGCGAAGCCGGCGGCATCACCCAGCACATCGGTGCCTACCACGTTGAAACCGACCGTGGCATGGTGACGTTCCTCGATACCCCAGGTCACGCCGCGTTTACCGCAATGCGTGCCCGTGGTGCCAAGGCGACCGACATCGTGATCCTGGTGGTTGCAGCGGACGACGGCGTAATGCCACAAACCATCGAAGCCGTTCAGCATGCCAAGGCTGCTGGTGTGCCGCTGGTGGTTGCAGTGAACAAAATCGACAAGCCGGGCGCCGATCTCGATCGCATCCGTAGCGAACTTTCGGTTCACGGCGTGACGTCCGAAGAGTGGGGTGGCGACACTCCATTCGTACCGGTCTCGGCGAAGATGGGTACCGGCGTTGACGAACTGCTCGAAGCAGTCCTGTTGCAAGCCGAAGTCCTGGAACTGACCGCTACGCCATCGGCTCCTGGCCGTGGTGTCGTGGTTGAATCGCGCCTCGACAAGGGTCGTGGCCCGGTTGCGACCGTGCTGGTTCAAGACGGTACCCTGCGCCAAGGCGACATGGTCCTGGTCGGTTCGAACTACGGCCGTGTACGTGCCATGCTCGACGAGAACGGCAAGCCAATCAAGGAAGCAGGTCCTGCTATCCCGGTCGAGATTCTCGGCCTGGACGGTACCCCGGACGCTGGCGACGAGATGAGCGTAGTTGCCGACGAGAAGAAAGCCCGTGAAGTGGCTCTGTTCCGTCAAGGCAAGTTCCGCGAAGTCAAGCTGGCCCGTGCTCACGCCGGCAAGCTGGAAAACATCTTCGAGAACATGGGCCAGGAAGAGAAGAAGACGCTTAACATCGTCCTCAAATCTGACGTCCGTGGTTCCCTCGAAGCGTTGAACGGCGCCTTGAACGGCCTGGGTAACGACGAAGTGCAAGTGCGTGTTGTCGGTGGCGGTGTCGGTGGTATCACCGAATCCGATGCCAACCTGGCACTGGCCTCCAACGCTGTACTGTTCGGCTTCAACGTGCGTGCCGATGCTGGCGCACGGAAGATCGTCGAGCAGGAAGGCCTGGACATGCGTTACTACAACGTCATCTACGACATCATCGAAGACGTCAAGAAAGCCCTTACCGGCATGCTTGGCAGTGACGTGCGGGAAAATATCCTGGGTGTTGCCGAAGTGCGTGACGTGTTCCGTTCGCCGAAGTTCGGCGCGATCGCCGGTTGCATGGTTATCGAAGGTACTGTGCACCGTAACCGTCCAATCCGTGTACTGCGTGAAGACATCGTTATCTTCGAAGGCGAGCTGGAATCCCTGCGCCGCTTCAAGGATGACGCTTCCGAAGTACGTGCCGGCATGGAATGCGGTATCGGCGTCAAGAGCTACAACGACGTCAAGCCTGGCGACAAGATCGAAGTCTACGAGAAGGTCCAGGTTGCTCGCAGCCTCTAACTCGCGCACTTCAGGAGCTACGCCGCGTGTGGGCATGCAAATGTCCCGCGCAGTGTCCGGACTCTAAACGCAACGCCCGGTCTGGCTTTTGTCAGGCCGGGCGTTTGCCGCTTTCAGACCCCACGGGTTTCACCGTGTGGCAGTAACAGGTAACAAGACATGGCAAAAGAATACAGCCGTACCCAACGTATCGGCGATCAGATGCAGCGCGAGCTGGCCCAACTGATCCGTCGCGAAGTCAAAGACCCGCGCGTTGGCCTGGTCACCATTACCGCTGTTGAAGTGAGCCGTGACGTTGGTCACGCGAAGATCTTCATCACCGTGATGGGCCAGGACAACAGCGAAGAGATCGCGCAAAGCATCAAGGTGCTCAACTCTGCCGCAGGCTTCCTGCGCATGCAGTTGGCCCGTGAGATGAAGCTGCGCAGCGTGCCCCAGTTGCACTTCCACTACGACGAAAGCGTCGTGCGTGGTGCGCACCTGTCGGCTCTGATCGAGCGTGCCGTGGCTGAAGACAATCAGCATCCGTCCACACCTGAAGACGCCAAGGAGTAAGCGGTGGCTCAGGTCAAGCGTATCCGTCGTAACGTCAGTGGCATCATCCTGCTCGACAAGCCCATTGGCTTTACCTCCAATGCCGCTTTGCAGAAGGTCCGCTGGCTGCTCAATGCCGAGAAGGCCGGGCACACCGGCAGCCTCGACCCCTTGGCTACTGGCGTATTGCCATTGTGCTTTGGCGAGGCCACCAAGTTCTCGCAATACCTGCTCGATTCAGACAAGGGTTACGAAACCCTGATGCAACTGGGCAAGACCACCACCACGGCTGACGCCGAAGGTGATGTTCTGCAGGTTCGTGACGTGACCGTTGGTCGTGCAGATATCGAGGCCGCTTTACCCGCTTTTCGTGGGCAAATCAGTCAGATACCGCCGATGTACTCGGCTCTCAAGCGTGATGGCCAGCCTCTTTACAAGCTGGCACGTGCGGGCGAAGTAGTGGAGCGCGAACCGCGTTCTGTTACTATTGCGCGCTTGGAATTGCTTGCCTGTGAAGGCGAGACTGCCCGCTTGGCCGTGGACTGCAGCAAAGGCACCTATATCCGTACCCTGGTGGAAGATATCGGTGAAAAGCTCGGTTGCGGCGCGTACGTTGCAGAACTGCGACGTACCCAGGCTGGCCCTTTTACCCTGGCCCAGACGGTCACGCTGGAAGAGTTGGAAGCCGTGCATGCCGAAGGCGGCAATGAAGCAGTTGATCGCTTCCTGATGCCATCGGACAGCGGCTTGCTGGACTGGCCATTGCTGCATTTTTCGGAGCACAGCGCGTTCTACTGGCTCAATGGCCAGCCAGTACGTGCACCGGATGCCCCGAAGTTCGGCATGGTGCGGGTACAAGATCACAACGGTCGCTTTATCGGTATCGGTGAAGTGAGCGAAGACGGGCGCATCGCGCCGCGTCGACTGATTCGGTCAGAATGACCGGAACCAGCTTGTGGTAAAAGCGCAGTAGTTTTTACGCAAACTGGAACGAGGGTGGCTGTTAACAGGCACGGTCACTACTCATTTTTAGATACAGGGATTTGTCCCTGGCCTGTTGAAACTGCCCTTTGGGTGGTTTCCTGAAAAAAGGATTGCCTCATGGCTCTCGACGTTCAAGAAAAAGCACAAATCGTAGCTGACTATCAGCAAGCTGTTGGTGACACTGGTTCGCCAGAAGTGCAAGTTGCACTGCTGACCCACAACATCAACAAGCTGCAAGGTCACTTCAAGGCTAACGGTAAAGATCACCACTCCCGTCGTGGTCTGATCCGCATGGTAAACCAGCGTCGTAAGCTGCTGGACTACCTGAAAGGCAAGGATCTGGGTCGTTATCAGACTCTGATCGGTCGCCTGGGTCTGCGTCGCTAATCAGCGATTGCGCTAGAGGTTGGTTGGCTGTCGTGTGTCAGTGGGTTTCCCGCTGGCCCATGGCAGGCTTCCAGCCTCAAGTTTTATCTGGATACACGTTTTACCCTGGACAGGCGTTGGGCCGATTCCCGACATTGCCCAAGAATTTCGCAAGAAGACAAGTTCCCCAAGAGCCACAAAGAAGGTAGGACACCGTGAACCCGGTTATCAAAAAATTCCAGTTCGGTCAGTCGACCGTTACCCTCGAGACAGGCCGTATTGCCCGTCAAGCCTCCGGCGCAGTGCTGGTCACCGTTGACGACGACGTTACCGTACTGGTGACCGTTGTAGGCGCAAAGACCGCTGACCCAAGCAAAGGCTTCTTCCCTCTTTCCGTTCACTACCAGGAAAAGACTTACGCTGCCGGTAAGATCCCTGGTGGTTTCTTCAAGCGTGAAGGCCGTCCTTCCGAGAAAGAAACCCTGACTTCCCGACTGATCGACCGTCCGATCCGTCCGCTGTTCCCAGAAGGCTTCATGAACGAAGTGCAGGTTGTCTGCACCGTCGTTTCCACCAGCAAGAAGACCGATCCGGACATCGCTGCGATGATCGGCACCTCGGCTGCCCTGGCCATCTCCGGTATTCCTTTCGATGGCCCGATCGGCGCAGCCCGTGTTGCGTTCCACGAAAGCACCGGCTACCTGCTGAACCCGACTTACGAACAACAGAAAGCTTCGAGCCTGGACATGGTCGTTGCCGGTACTTCGGAAGCCGTGTTGATGGTTGAATCGGAAGCCAAAGAGCTGACCGAAGACCAGATGCTGGGCGCTGTACTGTTTGCTCACGACGAGTTCCAGGTTGTGATCAACGCTGTTAAAGAACTGGCTGCTGAAGCTGCCAAGCCAACCTGGACCTGGGCTCCTGCGCCTGAAGCCACCGCACTGCTGGGCACTATTCGCTCCGAGTTCGGTGCTGCGATCTCTGACGCCTACACCATCACCATCAAGGCCGACCGTTACGCTCGCCTGGGTGAATTGAAGGACCAGGTTGTTGCCAAGCTGTCCGGTGAAGAAGGCCAGCCTTCTTCCAGCGAAGTCAAAGCAGCCTTCGGCGAAATCGAATACCGCACCGTTCGCGAAAATATCGTTAACGGCAAGCCACGTATTGACGGTCGCGACACCCGCACCGTACGTCCGCTGAACATCGAAGTCGGCGTTCTGCCGAAGACCCACGGTTCGGCCCTGTTCACCCGTGGTGAAACCCAGGCCCTGGTAGTCGCGACTCTGGGTACTGCCCGTGACGCACAGCTGCTGGACACCCTGGAAGGCGAGAAAAAAGACCCGTTCATGCTGCACTACAACTTCCCTCCGTTCTCGGTAGGTGAGTGTGGTCGCATGGGTGGTGCTGGTCGCCGCGAAATCGGTCACGGCCGCCTGGCCCGTCGTTCGATTGCAGCCATGCTGCCTGCCGCCGACGTGTTCCCGTACACCATTCGTGTTGTGTCGGAAATCACCGAGTCCAACGGTTCCAGCTCCATGGCTTCGGTCTGCGGTGCTTCCCTGGCTCTGATGGACGCCGGCGTTCCGATGAAGGCACCGGTTGCCGGTATCGCCATGGGCCTGGTTAAAGAAGGCGAGAAGTTCGCCATCCTGACCGACATCCTGGGTGACGAAGACCACCTGGGCGACATGGACTTCAAAGTAGCCGGTACCGCCAAAGGTGTTACCGCGCTGCAGATGGACATCAAGATCAAGGGCATCACCGAAGAAATCATGGAGATCGCTCTGGGCCAAGCCCTGGAAGCGCGCCTGAACATCCTCGGCCAGATGAACCAGATCATTGGTCAGTCCCGCACCGAACTGTCGGAAAATGCTCCGACCATGATCGCGATGAAAATCGACACCGACAAAATCCGTGATGTCATCGGTAAAGGCGGCGCGACTATCCGTGCGATCTGTGAAGAAACCAAGGCCTCGATCGATATCGAAGACGACGGTTCGATCAAGATCTTCGGCGAAACCAAGGAAGCGGCTGAAGCTGCACGTCAGCGCGTCCTGGGTATCACCGCAGAAGCCGAGATCGGCAAGATCTACGTCGGTAAGGTTGAGCGCATCGTCGACTTCGGCGCATTCGTCAACATCCTGCCTGGCAAGGACGGTCTGGTTCACATCTCCATGCTGAGCGATGCTCGCGTTGAGAAAGTGACCGACATCCTCAAAGAAGGCCAGGAAGTGGAAGTGCTGGTACTGGACGTGGACAACCGCGGCCGTATCAAACTATCCATCAAGGACGTAGCCGCAGCCAAGGCTTCGGGCGTTTAATCACTCCCAGGCTTCACGCTGAAAAAGAGGACTCTTCGGAGTCCTTTTTTTTGGACTGCGGGAAAGTGAAGGTAAATCAGCCGTTTAGCCCAGGACAAAAGCCGCAACTTGCATGCAGGCACGACGGGCTTCATGCAAGTTGCACGATTTCGAAAAAACAGCATTTATATAAGCTATTGTTTTATAAGGATTTGTTTTAATTTTTGGACTTGGCACACTGTCTGCACTATTCCTGTTAACGCTGCAGTATGAAGGTTCACACACTGCAGACTTTCAATAAAACAGGAGTTACTCGTATGAAGAAGTTCGCTCTCGCTACTGCTACCGCTCTGACCCTGGCCATGGGTGCTAACGTGGCCTTTGCCCAAACTTCCCAAGCTCCAATGACTCTGGCGGCTGGTGAAGCCACCAAAGCGAAAGAAAGCGTTTCGGATACTTGGATCACCACCAAAGTTAAATCTGATCTGCTGACTGAAAAAGGTATTCCTGGTTCGGACATCAAGGTTGAAACCAACAAAGGTGTGGTTTCCCTGTCGTCGACTGTAGCCATTTCGGATTCGCAGAAAGCAACCGCTGTAGCGATCACCAAGAAAATCAAAGGTGTAACCGCGGTTTCTGCTGACGGCCTGCTGGCTGGCGGCGCCACCAAGGCAGACAACATCGACAAAACCAAAAGCGCAGCAGCAGGCGCCAAAGAGTCCACTTCGGATACCTGGATCACTACCAAAGTGAAAGCTGACCTGGTAACCGAGAAAGGCATTCCTGGTACCGACATTAAAGTCGAAACCAACAAGGGCGTGGTTTCCCTGTCCTCTTCGGTCGCTGTGACTGAAGCGCAGAAAACTACTGCGGTGAATATCACCAAGAAAATCAAAGGCGTTAAAGCTGTATCGGCCGACGGCCTGAAAGCAGAGTAACGCGTAACCATTCGACTGGACCCAGGCGGCCACGAGCGAGGCAGATATCCGCTCAATGCACCTTACAGGTTCATGCGACCGACCACAGGGATGTGGTCACTACGGGCCCCGGCACTTGTGTCGGGGCCCGTTTTATTGTGGCGGGGAATACATATTTGCCGATTTTGGAGATCAAATGTGGGAGCTGGCTTGCCTGCGATGACGGCGTATCAGTAGTAAGCAGGCTGGCTGACCCACCGCCATCGCAGGCAAGCCAGCCCCCACACTTTGCACTTATGGTGCCCGGTAGTTACTCGGCATCCAGGTGCATTGGCGTAACAACCCGGCCATCTTTCTCTGCCTGCCCAAGGTTGGCATCAATGAAGTACACCCGGTCATCTTCCAGCTGGCCCTTGTCGACCAGATAGTCTTTGATCGTGCTGGCGCGGTCCTGGCCCAGTTGGCGTAGCAGCACGTCACTGGCGCTCCAGAACTTGATCACGCCGTCACGCAGCTTCGCCGAGCGCTCATCGCTACCCAGGTTTTTCCACTCGGCCGGTGGCTGTTGCTTCAAGCGAGTGCGGTAGATGCCTTCGAGCAGCGGGGCTTTTTCCTTTTCCGGTACTTCGAGCAACGATGCCTGGGCCGGGACTTTATCGCCACGGCGCTGGAGTATCTTGTAGTAGTTGTACTGATACTCGCGCTCAAGCCGCTCGGCAGCCAAGAACGGGCCGTCGCTGCTGGCTGCCGCGGTGCCTTCGATCTCCAGGCGCAGGGCAGGGCGCTCCTTGAGGGCCTTGGCGAGGCTGTTGAGGGCCGACTCGGCGTCTTTGCTCAGGGCGCTGGAGCCTGCGGCGAACGACACATTGCCCAGGTCTTGCGAACCGCCACCCGTCACCAGCCCGCCAATGAACTTGAACGGCGCCGTCGCCGCGCGTACCACCAGGTTGCGCAGGGTTTGCCAGACAATCGGCATCACGCTGAATTGTGGGTTGTTCAAGTCGCCGGTCACCGGCAATTCGATGGAAATCTTGCCGTCGGTGTCCTTGAGTAGGGCAATCGCCAGGCGAATCGGCAGGTCCACCGCGTCCGCACTGTCGACTTTCTCGCCCAGTTGCAGTTGCTCCACCACTACCTTGTTCTCGGCCTTCAACTGGCCTTTGGTGATCACGTAGTGCAGGTCCAGGTTGAGCCGGCCCTTGCGGATACGGAACCCGGCAAACTTGCCCGAGTAAGGTGTCAGGGTGGTCAGTTCGACGCGTTTGAAGCTGGTGGCGATATCCAGTGCGGCCATCGGGTCAAACGGGTTCACGCTGCCCTTGATGGTTACCGGCGCATAGCGATCGACCTTGCCCTTGATATCGACGCTGGCCGGCTTGGCCTGGCGGCTGTCGATGGTGCCGATTTGGCCATTGAGTTGCTGGATCGCCGTGGCGAAGTTCGGTGTCAGGCTGAAGTCGGCAAAGTTGGCCGAGCCATCATTGATCGCGATCTGGCCGATACGGATGCCCAGGGGCTTCTCGTTGCTCGCGCTGGACTTGGCCGTCGATTTGGCACCGCTGTCGGCCGGCTGTGGGATCAGCAGGTCATCGACGTTGGTGGTGCGGTCATCGTTGATCATAAAACGCGCATAGGGTTGCAGCAGGTTGATCTTGTCGATCGACAGGCTGTTGCCGTGCTGGTAGTTCAAGCCCTCGACCACCAGGCGCTGCCACTTGAGGAAGTCACGGGTCTTGAGAGTATCGAGGGTGTGCAGTTGGTCCACTTGCGCGCGGCCGGTGATCTGCAGCGCAAGGGGCTCGGTACTCTTGAGGTTCACGTCCAGGTTGCTGCCGAGCATGCCGCTACGCAGTTCCAGGCGGATAAAGGGGCTGATATAGGACTGGGCAACCCGCAGGTCGATATCCTTGGTGTCGACCTTCAGCTTGGCGCTGACCGGGTTCAGGTTGACCTGGCCGCTCGCCTGGATCTTGCCCTGCTTGCCCAGGCCACTGTCGATCTTCAGCGTGAAGGGGCTTTGATTGAGGCTGTCGAAATCTTGTACATCGACATTCAGCGGGCCCAGCTCCAGTGCTACCGCAGGTTTTACCTGGCGATCAGCCAGATGCACCTGGTAGTTGCGCAGTTGCACATCCTTGAGCAGCACTTGCCAAGGCTTGCTCGGTGCTGTCGGTTCGGGTTTTGGCGAGTCGGCCGTGGCGGGAGCGCTTGCTGGCTCAGGCTGGGTGGCCGGCTTGCTCGGCTGGCTGGCGAACAGTTTCTGCCAGTCCAGTTGGCCGTCGGCTTCGCGGGCGGCCCAGGTTTCGAGCTTGTTACTGCGGATCTTGCCCACGATCACTTGCTGCTTGGCCAGGTCGATCGAGGTTTCGCTGACATCCAGGCGCTCCAGGCGCGCCAGTGGCCGGCCATCCGGGGCCTTGATCGCAAAGGGTGCGATGCTCGCGGAGACGTTGGTCAGGTTCAGTTCGGTTTCTTTGGCCAGGTTCAGCTTGTAGTCGGTGCTGAAGTTGAGGATGCCGTCTTCCAGGACCAGAGGCACGGCGTCCCGTACATAGGGCCACCAGACTTTCATCTTGCCATCCGTGACCTTGAGCTTACCCTCGGAGGCGATCGGCACCAGGCTGAAATTACCGGTCCAGTCGATCTGCCCACCCTCGGGGCCGGCGGCGACCAGGGTCATGTCGGCGTTGTCTTCGGGCAGGGTGCTGAGGTTTTTCAGTTCGAAGTCGAGTTTGTCGTAGAGAAACTCGATAGGTTCGCTGGGGCGCACATCTTCGAAGTGCACGTAGCCGCCCGCCAGCTTGATGCGCTCGATGCGCAGCGGGAACGGTTTGCTCTCGGGGTCATCGGGCGTCGGTTCGCTCGGCGGCAACTTGAACAATTGCGCCAGGTTGAGCGCACCGGCTTTGTCGAAGAGGATTTCGGTCTTCGGCTTGTCCAATTGCACATCGGCCAAGTGCAGGGCGCGAGTCCAGAGGCTGTCGATCTGCAGGTTGGCGTAGAGGCGATCAAAGCCCACCTGTTCCTTGCCCGGCTCACCGATTTTTAGGCCCCAGAGGGTTAGCTCCAGGCTGAACGGGTTGAGTTCGATACGCTCGATACGGGCCGGCACGGTGGCGTAGTTGGCCAACTGTTGGTTGGCCACGCGAAGCGCAATACCGGGCAAAATCAAAAAGCCCAGCAAGCTGTAGAGTGCAAGGGCGGTCAGCAAGGCGCCTGCGGCGCGAATCAATCCTTTGGGCATGGGTGACGCCATCTATGTCGATCAAGAGTGCCTTGGAGTATGGCACGGGTTTACGGTTCCGAAGAACCGAGCCTTTATTACGCCAGTCCAGGCCTTTCAGGGCAATCCTACAGCTGCAGGATCAGGGTCTTCAGAGGAGGCTGCTGGTCTTGTGAGGGAAAGTCAGCGCCGGGCGTCATCACTTTCCAGTCGCGTACCGGCCTGCCGGCCTTTTCAGCGCAACGCAAGACCTGCTCGCGCCAACCATCCATGCTGACTTTTGCCAGGTTGTTGCAGCAGATCAGCACGCCATTGTCTGCGGTGGCCAGCAGTGCGGGCTTGAGCAGGCTTTGGTAGTCGCGCAGCAGGTCCACGGTGCCAAAGGCGCTCTTGGCCCACGCCGGTGGGTCGAGCAGCACCAGGTCATATTGCCGTTGCTCCAGGCGTGGGTAGCTTGGCAGTTTTTGCCCGCGACGCTGGGTGATCGGCAGCCCGGCCAACTGGCGGATTGCCGGGAAGTAATCGGACTGTACAAACGTCATGGCTGGCAGTTGCGGGTTCAACTCGCCGTTTTCGCGACCGACCGCCAGGTTGCCCTCGGCAAAGTCCAGGTTGCACACCTCGCGGGCCCCACCGGCCGCTGCGCTGAGGCCGACGCCGCAGGTGTAGGCAAATAGGTTCAGCACGCTTTTGCCGGCACTGTGCGCCTTGACCCAGCCGCGGGTGTTGCGCAGGTCCAGGAACAGCAGCGGATCCTGCCCGGAGTGGCGACCGCGCACGCGATAGTTCAGGCCCCATTCATGGCCGACCAGGTCTTCCAGGGCTGCGGGTTCGGCGCGGTACACCGTGTCTTGGCGGTCGATACGCGAGTTGCCTCGGGAGCGGTCGTTATAGACCAGCAGCAGTTCCAGCCCCAGGTACTGTTTGATCATCAGGTGCAACTGCAGCAGCGCATCGCTATCTAGCGATTGGTGAAAGCTCTGCACCATCAATTGCGGGCCGTAGCGGTCGATGGTCAAGCCACCGGCACCTTCCTGGCTGCCATGGAACAACCGATAGCAATCGGTGCCTTGGGCATGCAGCTCGGCGAGCAGGTCTTGGCGGTGATCGAGGGCGGCGCGCAGCGCCTGATTCAGGGACGACATGGAGCGCGCCTTGCTGGGGAATTGAAGCGCGCAAGTTTAACAGCTCCTATGGGCGCCGGCTTGCCAGCGATGGCGGTGGAGCAGGAATCGCTATCGCTGGCAAGCCAGCTCCCACAGGGTGTGTCGTTACAGCAGGCCCATCCGCCTGTGGGCGCGTTGCACCGAGCCATTGCGCATCGCCCAGCGTAGCAGCGGCGCGCTACGCCTGACCCCGGCGCGGATCAACTGGCGTTGCAGCGGGCTTTGCTGCTGCCCCAGCATGTCACCCGCCCAGTCCGGCAGCAGGTCGATGCCGGCTTGCATCATCAGCGCCCCGAACGGCTTGGCCAACGCGCTGGGAGCCGGGGCATCGAGCAACAGGCGCAGTACTTCACGGCTGCGCTCGTCACACAGCAGTTGTGGGCGAATACGTTGCAGATAATCAGATATTTCCTGCCTTGAACGCGGCACATGCCGAGCCCCCAGTTGTTCGGCGACCAGGGCTATCTCGCTGTAGTAGCGGTCCTGGTCCCGAAGTGATAACTCCGGGTTTTTGTAGCGCAGGTGCGCCGCCAGAAAGCTGCTGACTTCGGCGACGTGGACCCAGGTCAGCAATTGCGGATCACTGGCGGCATAGGGACGCCCATCCGGCGCGTGCCCGACCACCTGCAGGTGGATGGTGCGCACTTTTTCGATCAGCCACTCGGCATCGCGGCGCGAGCCAAAGGTGGTGCCGGAAATAAACTGCGACGTACGGCGCAAGCGCCCGAGCATGTCCTGGCGAAAGTTGGAATGGTCCCACACGCCGGCCAGCGCCAAGGGATGCAGCGCTTGCAGCATCAAGGCGCTGATGCCGCCGATCAGCATGCTGCTGAAATCACCATGGACCTTCCAGCTCACCGAGTCCGGCCCGAACAGCCCCGGATCGCCCTTGGGGCTTTCCAGGTCCAGGTTGCCCAGGGACAGGCCCGTGAGGCTCATCAGCTGGGATTCGATACGGTTGCGCAGAAATTCCATGGTGGCTTGAGGGTTCCTATCGGTTCAGGCGCTTGTCGATCAAGCCGTCGACCACGCTCGGATCGGCCAGGGTCGAGGTATCGCCCAGGCTGTCGAGCTCGTTGCAGGCGATCTTGCGCAGGATACGCCGCATGATCTTGCCTGAGCGGGTTTTGGGCAAGGCTGGCGCCCATTGGATCAGCTCGGGCTTGGCGAAACTCCCGATTTCCTTGCTGACCAGGTCCAGCAGGTGTTTTTTCAGTTCGTCGCTGGGCTCGACGCCATTCATCGGCGTGACAAACGCATAGATGCCCTGGCCCTTGAGGTCATGGGGATAACCGACGACGGCGGCTTCGGCCACTTTGTCGTGCAGCACCAGCGCGCTTTCCACCTCGGCGGTGCCGATGCGATGGCCGGAGACGTTGATCACGTCATCGATGCGCCCGGTGATCCAGTAGTCGCCATCCTCATCGCGCCGCGCGCCGTCGCCGGTAAAGTAGTAGCCGGGGTAAGGCTTGAAATAGGTGTCGATCATCCGCTGCGGGTCGCCATACACACTGCGGATCTGCCCCGGCCAGCTGGCTTTGATCGCCAGGACGCCACTGCCGGCGCCGCTGATTTCCTTGCCCTGCTCGTCGAGCAAGACCGGCTGCACCCCAAACATCGGCTGAGTCGCGCAGCCAGGCTTGATGCGCTGGGCGCTGACCAGCGGGCTGAGCATGATGGCGCCGGTCTCGGTCTGCCACCACGTATCGACAATCGGGCAGCGCTGCTCGCCGACGGCATTGAAATACCATTCCCAGGCTTCCGGGTTGATCGGCTCGCCGACACTGCCGAGCAATCTCAGGCTGGCCCTGGACGTGTTCTCCAGCGGGCCATGGCCCTCACGCATCAAGGCCCGCAGGGCGGTGGGCGCGGTGTAGAAAATATTCACCTGATGTTTGTCGATCACTTGCCAGAAGCGCGAGCTGTCCGGGTAACTCGGCACGCCCTCGAACATCAGGGAGGTGGCACCGTTGGCCAGTGGCCCGTACACGATATAGCTATGGCCCGTGACCCAGCCGACGTCGGCGGTGCACCAGAACACTTCGCCCTCGCGGTAGTCGAGCACGTACTTGAAGGTCATTGCCGCTTGCAGCAGATAGCCGCCGGTGGTGTGCAGCACGCCCTTGGGCTTGCCGGTACTGCCGGAGGTATAAAGAATAAACAGCGGGTCTTCGGCGCCCATCGGCTCGGGCGGGCATTCGCCGCTGGCCGCGTCCACCGCCTGTTGATACTTGAGGTCGCGCCCCTCGGTCCAGGCCACTGCGGCGCCGGTACGCGCTACCACCAGCACCGTCGTGACATTCGGACAACTGGCCAGGGCTTTATCGACATTCTGTTTCAGTGCCACCGGCTTGCCGCCGCGTACACCTTCGTCGGCAGTGATTACCGTGCGGCAGTCGGCATCCAGAATGCGATCGCGCAGGGCATCCGGTGAGAACCCGCCAAACACCACCGAGTGCACCGCGCCAATTCGCGTGCAGGCCAGCATTGCGTAGGCGGCCTGCGGAATCATCGGCATGTAGATACACACCCGGTCGCCTTTCTTCACGCCACGGCTTTTCAGCACATTGGCCAGGCGGCTGACGTTTTGATGAAGTTGGCGGTAGGTGATTTTGGACGATTTTGCAGGATCGTCGCCTTCCCAGATAAAGGCCGGCTGGTCGGCGCGCTGCGCCAGGTGCCGGTCAATGCAGTTGTAGCTGACGTTCAACTGGCCGCCGGCAAACCACTGTGCGGCGCCGGTGTGGATATCGCAGTGTTGGACGGTTTGCCAGGGCGTGATCCAGTCGAGCAGCGCCTTGGCCTGTTCGGCCCAGAAAATATCGGGGTGTTCGATGGATTGCCGATAGAGACGCTGGTAGTCCTCTTGACTGAGTTGCGCAGCCCGGCGCACGGCATCGGCATGGGGAAACTGGCTGATATCGAACATTAGGGATCCCTCTTCTTGTTATAGATACAAGAGTTCAAGGCTGGTCCCTGTGGGGGCTGGCAAGCCAGCTCCCACAGGGGGCGCTTGTGCAGGTTCAATCCCTGATTGTAGTGCCGATCACATCAACCGCGGTGACGACCACGGAAGTAGTTGATCAAGCCCTGGGTCGAGGCATCGTCGGCCAAGGTTTCCTCGGCGCCCGTCAGGCGGTTGTAGACGCCCTTGCCCAGTTCCTTGCCCAGCTCCACGCCCCATTGGTCAAAGGCGTTGATGCCCCAGATAACGCTCTGCACGAACACCTTGTGTTCATACATTGCCACCAGTGCGCCCAGGCGACGCGGGCTGATCCGCTCGACCACCAGGGTGTTGCTCGGGCGATTGCCCGGGATCACTTTGTGTGGGGCCAGTTTCTGCACTTCGTCTTCGGCCATGCCTTTGTCACGCAGCTCGGCTTCGGCTTCGCTGCGGGTCTTGCCGAGCATCAAAGCCTGGCTCTGGGACAGGCAGTTGGCATACAGCCACTGGTGATGGTCGGAGACCGGGTTGAAGCTGACGATCGGCACAATGAAGTCGGCCGGGATCAATTGGGTGCCCTGGTGCAGCAACTGGTGGTACGCGTGCTGGCCGTTGCAGCCCACGCCGCCCCAGATAACCGGGCCGGTATCGGTGGAAACCGGCGTGCCGTCCTGGCGTACGCTCTTGCCGTTGGATTCCATGTCCAACTGTTGCAAGTGCTTGGTGATGTTACGCAGGTAGTGGTCGTACGGCAGGATCGCATGGCTCTGTGCGCCCCAGAAGTTGCCGTACCACACACCCAGCAGGCCCAGCAGCACCGGCATGTTTGCCTCGAACGGCGCGGTCTGGAAGTGCTGGTCCATGGTGTAGGCACCCGACAGCAGTTCCTTGAAGTTGGACATGCCAATGGCCAGGGCGATCGGCAAGCCGATGGCCGACCACAGCGAGTAACGGCCGCCGACCCAGTCCCACATCGGGAAGATGTTCTCTTCACGGATACCGAAGGCCACGGCTGCCGCGTTGTTGCTCGACACGGCGATGAAGTGGCGATACAGCTCAGCTTCGGAGCCACCCTGGGCCAGGTACCAGGCGCGGGCGGCCTGGGCGTTTTTCAGGGTTTCCAGGGTGTTGAAGGACTTCGACGAGACAATAAACAGCGTGGTCTCGGCGCGCAGCTTCTGGGTCAGTTCGTGGAACTCACTGCCGTCGATATTCGCCAGGTAGTGGCAGCGCACGCCTTTATGGGCGTAGGACAACAGTGCTTCAGAGACCAGCTCCGGGCCGAGGAACGAACCACCGATGCCGATGTTGACCACGTCAGTGATCGGCTTCTCGGTGTAGCCGCGCCACAGGCCGTCGTGGATGCGGCCTACCAGGTCGGTGATCTGGTTCAGCACCTTGTGCACGTCGGGCATGATATTGGTGCCGTTGACCGACAGCTTGTCGCCCACCGGACGGCGCAATGCGGTATGCAGCGCCGGGCGCCCTTCCGAAGAGTTGACCGGCTCGCCGTCGAACAGCGCCTTGATTGCGCCCTTGAGGTCGACTTCGTTGGCCAGGCCCACCAGCAGGTCGCGGGTTTCAGACGTAATCAGGTTTTTCGAGTAGTCGAGGAACAGTCCGCAGCTGCTCAAGGTGAACTGGCCAAAGCGCTGGGGATCGGCATTGAACGCTTCGCGCATGCTGAAATCCTGCATGGCTTGGCGGTGTTGATTGAGCGCTTGCCAGGCGGGCAGAGCGGTAACGTCATGAGGAGTGCGGTAATACGCCATCGCTGCGGGTTTCCTTTTTATTACTGGGACTACTTTTGGGACACTTGAATGTCCGGAACGTCCGACTTTTATCAAGCAGGCACTGAGAAGCGGCGGGTTCCGGTCGAATGCGTCAACGCCAACACTAGCGTCGGGCGATTACATTAAACCTAGCGTGTCGATATGTCTTGGCTTTGTCTGCGCACAGGCCGGTACTTTTTTATACCGGGGCCTGGGAGGCGCTACAAACCGAATGTGGGAGCGGGCTTGCTCGCGATGGTGGTGGGTCAGCGACAACTACATCGACTGACAGTCCGCCATCGCGGCGATGCGGCGACCCGACAAGCCCGCCCCCACATGAGGATATTGCCAGGCTTAAACGCTGAGGTTGAGGTGCAGGTTGTCGATCAACCGGGTCGCGCCTAGGTACGCGGCGACCAGGATCACCACATCACGATCCTCGGCGGTTGCCGGGCGCAGATGCTGGCCCTGGCGAACTTCCAGGTAATCCATGCGCAGGCCGGCGGCCTCGATGTGTTGGACCTGCTCGGCACGCAGCTTGGCGAAGTCGCGGTCGCCATTCTCAATGGCAGTGGCGATATGACTAAGGCTGCGGAACAGCACCGGGGCGATGGCGCGCTGTTCTTCCGTCAGGTAACCGTTGCGCGAGGACAGCGCCAGGCCGTCCTCTGCGCGCACGGTGGGTTCGCCAATGATCTGGATCGGCATGTTCAGGTCGCGCACCATGGCGCGGATCACCGCCAGTTGCTGGTAGTCCTTTTGCCCGAACACCGCCAGGTCAGGCTGGACCATGTTGAACAACTTGCTCACCACCGTCGCCACACCCTCGAAGTGCCCCGGACGGCTAGCGCCGCACAGGCCTTCAGACAGTTGCGGCACGCTGACCCGGGTCTGCACGGTCATGCCGCCTGGGTACATTTCGTCGACCGTGGGTGCGAACAGCAGGTTGCAGCCCGCCACCAGCAGCTTTTCCTGGTCGGCGGCGAGGGTGCGCGGGTACTTGTCCAGGTCTTCGCCGGCGCCAAACTGCAGCGGGTTGACGAAAATGCTCGCCACCACGAAGTCGGCTTGCTCGGCGGCGCGGGTCACCAACGTGGCGTGGCCCGCATGCAGGTTGCCCATGGTTGGCACGAAGCCGATGCGCTTACCGGCGCTGCGCGCGTGAGTGACCGCGGCCCGCAGTTCGCGCAGGGTTTTTACGGTGTTCATGCAGAGAATCCGTGTTCGGTGCCTGGGAAGGTGACGGCTTTGACTTCGGCGACATAGGCACCCAGCGCGGCGTGGATGCTGTCCTGGCCCGCCATGAAGTTCTTCACGAACTTAGGTGCGCGGCCGGTGAGGTTCAGGCCGAGCATATCGTGCAACACCAGGACCTGGCCGTCGGTAGCGCTGCCGGCGCCAATACCGATGACCGGGATTTTCACCGCCTGGGTGATTTCTGCGGCCAGTTCGCTTGGCACGCATTCGAGCAGGATCATTGCCGCGCCGGCCTGCTCAAGGGCGATGGCATCGGCGCGCATCTGCCGCGCCTGGGCTTCATTGCGACCCTGGACCTTGTAGCCACCGAGGATATTCACCGACTGCGGTGTCAGGCCCATGTGCGCACACACCGGCACGCCGCGTTCGGCCAGCAGGCGGATCGACTCGGCGAGCCATACGGCACCTTCCACCTTGATCATATGTGCCCCGGCCTGCATCAGCTTGCCGGCATTCTGGAAGGTCTGCTCAAGCGTTGCGTACGCCATGAACGGCAGGTCGGCGATGATGAACGCGCCCTCGTTGCCGCGCTTGACGCTGGCGGTGTGGTAGGCGAGCTCATCGGTGGTGACCGGGAGGGTGCTGTCATTCCCTTGAAGAACCATGCCCAGGGAGTCGCCCACCAGTAACACCTCGACGCCGGCCTGGCAGCAGGCCTGGGCGAAGGTGGCGTCATAGCAGGTCAGCATGGCGATTTTTTCACCCTTGAGTTTGAGGCTCTGCAAGGTGGTCAGGGTAATGTCTGGCATGAAAAGGGTCCTCGTTCAGGCGCTTGGAAACAGCGAGTAACGCGCGTGAGTCTTCGTTTATACAGGCGCACTTTCTTCAGAGCAGTGCTTATAAGGCCTGGATTGCGCCCTTCAGCGCCGGGTTGGCGGCAGCGGGACGCCTATAGTCGTGAGGAGGACTCTGGAAGTCAATTGGATGTGTTACCGCATTGTTACGAGGTAGGTGTTACCGCTGTTACTGATGCGATTCAGCAGGCTGTAATGCTTTTTGGCTGGCGCTGAGGATCAATGTAGGAGCTGGCTTGCCTGCGATGGCATCACCGCGGAGTGTCAGGCAGACTGCGGTGATGCCATCGCAGGCAAGCCAGCTCCTACAGGGATTGAGGCAGGCGTTCCAGGCCGACGAACGGGCATCCGGCGAGCAGATCACTGAGTAGACGGCCGTCAGGCAGTTGCAAAGTGGCAGGCGCCAGTTCGGCAAGTGGATACAGCACAAACGCGCGCAGATGCATTTGATAGTGCGGCACCTTGAGGCGCGGCTCATCAATCAGGCGATCGCCAAACAGCAGGATATCCAGGTCCAGCGTGCGTGGGCCCCAGCGTTCAAGGCGTTCGCGGCCCTGGTCGTTCTCGATGGCTTGCAGCGCATCCAGCAGATCCAGTGGCGTGAGGGTGCTGTCCAGCGCCGCCACCGCGTTGGTGTAGCGCGGCTGGCCAGGAAGCAGGGAATCGCTTTGATAGAAGGCAGAAACACCGACGAGTGTGGTGTTCGGCAACTGCGCCAACGCCTCGATGGCGTTGTGCAATTGCTGCTGCGGGGCAGCGAGGTTGCTGCCCATGCCGATGTAGATCCGTTCCACCGTGCTTATTCGCCCGAGGTATCGGCGGCACTGCGCTTGCGCTTGCTGCCACTGCTGCGGCGGCGCTTTTTCGGCCCCTCGCCCGTGGCTTCGCCTTTACTGCTGAGTTCACGAATCATCTCGCGACGTTCGCTGTCATTGGCGTCCTGATAGTCGGTCCACCATTCGCCCAGGCCATCGGTCTGTTCGCCGGCGCTTTCGCGCAGCAGCAGGAAGTCGTAGCCGGCACGGAAGCGCGGGTTGTCCAGCAGCAGGTCGGCGCGTTTGCCACTGCGACGTGGCAGGCGTTCCTGCATGTCCCAGATCTCGCGGATCGGCATGGTGAAACGCTTGGGGATCGCGATGCGCTGGCACTGTTCGGCGATCAGTTCGTGCGCAGCTTCCTGCATTGCCGGAATCGGCGGCATGCCACGGTTCTGCAGGCGCAGTACCCGGGCGGGTAGCGCCGGCCAGAGCAGGGCGGCAAACAGGAACGCCGGGGTCACCGGTTTGTTCTGTTTGATCCGCAGGTCGGTGTTGATCAACGCTTCACTGATCAGCGTGTGGGTGTACGTCGGGTTGTGCTCCAGTGCATCGGCGCTGGCCGGGAACAATGGGTCGAACAACTGCAGGTCCACCAGCATTTCGAACGTGTCGGCGGCATGCCCGGAAAGGAACAGCTTGAGCACTTCCTCGAACAGGCGCGCCGAGGGAATTTCCCGCAGCATCGGTGCCAGTTCGCGAATCGGCGCGGCTGTGTGTTTCTCAATGCCGAAGTTCAGCTTGGCGGCAAAACGCACGGCCCGCAGCATGCGCACCGGGTCTTCCTGATAGCGCTGCGTGGGGTCGCCGATCAGGCGAATCAGGTGATTGCGAATATCGTGCACGCCGTTGGCGTAATCGAGGATGCGCTCGCTGACTGGATCGTAATAGAGGGCATTGATGGTGAAGTCGCGGCGCTGCGCGTCTTCTTCCAGGGTGCCGTACACATTGTCCCGTAGGATGCGTCCGCTTTCGTTGCGGGAAGACTGGTTGCTGTCTTCCTCTTCATCGTTTTGCGGGTGGCCCGCGCGGAATGTCGCGACCTCGATGATTTCGCGACCAAAGTGGATATGCACCAATTTGAAGCGCCGGCCGATGATCCGCGCGTTGCGAAACTCGGCACGCACTTGTTCAGGCGTGGCGCTGGTGGCGACGTCGAAATCCTTGGGGGTGATGTTGAGCAACATGTCGCGCACGCAACCGCCGACCAGGTAGGCCTGGTAGCCGGCGTTCTGCAGGCGTTCGACGATGTTCACCGCATAACGGCTGAACTGGGCGCGCTGCAGCGAATGTTGATTGCTGTTGAGCACTTCAGGCGTGCTGCGAATGTGTTGCGTACGACGCAAGGGGGAACGGAATGACTGGAACAACTTCTTCAGCATGGGATGCACTGTTTGAAGGAATGTTCGGCCATAACGAAGAATGACCGCATGATGGGCCGGGATTCTAGCATTTAGTCAGGGGATGGTGTAGGAACTAGCTGCAAGCGTTGAGCCAGATGCTTAAAAAAGCCGGTGTGGCGCTCAAATCGCAGAAACTACAAGGGGAGCCGAAGCTCCCCCAGAAAGTAGTTGCGTGCTCTATTTTTATTATTGATTTCGGGCTTCTTGTTTTTGTTGATCGCCCTCGCCATGAATTTTCACCTTCATGACACTCCCAATCGGGAGTCAAGAGCAAACGGATTGCTTTGGTCGCTGTGTTGCTATGATCAATGATCCAACCAGTTCAGGCTCTGCCTTAGGGCAGTTTTTGTTGTTCTCGGCCTGGTTGCGGGGCAAGCCCCAAATGCAACGCCTCTCCAAAAGAATCAGTTAGCTGCGCCTCCGCCGTGTTGTTTTTATTGTGCGTGAGTCGATTCGTCTTATTTTTATTGTGTGTTTACGGTGCTTTTTATTGTTCTTGTACTAAGCATATAGCAGGGTGCGTGCCAACTTTTGCGAGCCCCAGCAAAATCAGGGGTTTGACCGGTTCATGGGTGTTTGGCGGGCGAAAAAAAGCCGGGGCTTCGTTACCGTAAGCCCCGGCTTTTTGTTACGTGAATATCTGAGGTAACAGTTTTTTCACGTTTGGGGTGTTACCCAATGTGAGTTGATCTCAGCTTTCGCTGGCAACCCCGGTCTTGCGCCGTGGAATGCCCAGGCGCTGGCGCCGCTCCCACAGGCACTTGCGGCTGACGCCCAGTTTGCGCGCCAGCTCGGTCTCGGTCATATGGTCCTGGTGCTCCAGGACGAAGTGCTGGAAGTAGTCCTCCAGGGACAAGTCTTCTGTGGGCTCGTGGCTGGTGTTACTGCCGCCCTGTTGTGGTGCCAGGCCAATGAAGTCGTCATCGTCCAGGTCGCTTAGTTCGATATCGATGCCCAGCAGCTCAGCGGAGATCTGCGGGCTCTCCGAGAGAATCACTGCGCGTTCCACGGCGTTTTCCAGCTCGCGCACGTTACCTGGCCACGAATAGTGGCGGATGGCCTGTTCGGCGTCGGCCGCAAACGTCAGGTCGGTACGGTTGACCCGCGCGCTCTGGCGCAGCAGGAACGCATTGGCGATCTCGTTGACGTCGGCGCCGCGTTCACGCAGGGCCGGCAACTTGAGGGCAATCACGTGCAGGCGGTAATAGAGGTCTTCACGGAACTGGCCGATTTTCGCCAGGCTTTTCAGGTCACGGTGAGTCGCGGCGATCAGGCGCACGTCGACTTTTTGCGACTGTACCGAGCCAACCCGGCGAATCTCGCCTTCCTGCAGCACACGCAGCAGGCGGGCCTGGGCTTCCAGGGGCAGTTCGCCGATTTCGTCGAGGAACAGCGTGCCGCCGTCCGCCGCTTCTACCAAGCCTGCGCGTCCGGCGCTGGCGCCGGTAAAGGCCCCTTTTTCGTGGCCGAACAGTTCGGATTCGATCAAGGATTCGGGGATCGCTGCACAGTTCACCGAGATCATCGGGGCCTTGGCGCGCTTGGACAGGTTGTGCAGGGCGCGGGCCACCAGTTCCTTGCCGGTACCGGACTCGCCCTGGATCAGGACATTGGAGTCAGTGGGCGCCACCTTGCGGATCTTGACGTACAGGTCCTGCATGGGTGGGCAGGAGCCGATGATGCCAATTTCGCCATTGCTGTTGTCGACGCCGGGTTTGTCGCTGGCGGCCTTGCCGGCCGGCCGTTCCGCCGGGGCGCTGCTGGCCGACTGGCGGTCACGCAGGATACGCGCCACCGCTTGGAGCATCTCGTCGTGGTCGAAAGGCTTGGCGATGTAGTCCACCGCGCCCATCTTCATCGAGTCGACGGCCGAGCGCAGGCTGGCATAGCTGGTCATGATCAGCACCGGCGTGCCCTGGCCCAGCTTGATCAGTTCGGTGCCCGGTGCGCCGGGCAGGCGCAGGTCACTGACGATCAGGTCGAATGTGGGAATGCTGAAACGCTCCTGGGCTTCCTGCACCGAGCCGGCTTCGCTGACCTGGTACTGATTACGTTCAAGCAGGCGACGCAAGGCAGAGCGGATAATGGTTTCGTCTTCGACGATCAAAATGTGCGGCATTGATTCAATTCTCTCGACGGTCTCAGTTCACAGCGGACGTCGCTTCGACATGACGCGGCAAGGTCACCCGAATACGGGTGCCGCGTTGGCTTTCGGTGTCAGCCGGGCTGTCGATGGTGATTTGTCCATAATGCTCTTCAACGATGGAATAGACCAGTGCAAGGCCCAGACCGGTACCTTCACCCGGATCCTTGGTGGTGAAGAAGGGTTCGAACAATCGGTCCATGATGTTCTGTGGAATACCGCTGCCTTCGTCTTCGACGATCAGATCGACCGTGTGCTCGAAAGCCTCGCTCTTGACCCTTACCGCACTGCCGGCGGGGGTCGCGTCGCGGGCGTTGGACAGCAGGTTGATCAGCACCTGGGCCAGGCGTTGTGAGTCGCCCACCACCCAGTGTTCCGGATCGCACAAGTTATAGAACTGTACTTCGAAATTGCGCCGGTTCAAGGCCAGCAGCCCAATGGCATCCTGGGCGACTTCGGCCAGGCACACCGCTTCGTCATGATTCTGGTGGCCGCCGGCGTGGGCAAAGCTCATCAGCGATTGCACGATGCGTGAGACACGCTTGGTCTGCTCGAGGATCTGCCCGCTGATCTCGGTGATTTCGTCGTCTTCCTCACGCTCCTCGCGCAGGTTCTGCGCCAGGCACGCGATACCGGTAATCGGATTGCCGATCTCGTGGGCCACGCCGGCCGCCAGGCGGCCGATACTGGCCAGGCGCTCGGAGTGCACCAGCTTGTCTTCGAGCATCTGGGTTTCGGTCAGGTCTTCGACCAGCAACACCAGGCCGCTGTTACCGGGGGCCAGGGGCTCGTCGATCGCTGCCTTGTGCAGGTTCAGCCAGCGGGTCTGGCCGTCGAGGGCCAGGTGCTGTTTGTGCAAGTGCTCGTCTGGCAGGTTGATAAAACCCTGCAACAATTCTTTCCACGGATCGGCGATGGTGGTCAGGCGCGAGCCCACCACGCGCTGGGCGGCGATGCCGGTCAGCTCCTCCATGGCCTTGTTCCACATCAGGATCTCTTGGTCCTTGGCCAGGGAGCACACGCCCATGGGCAGTTCCTGCAAGGTCTGGCGGTGGTAGCGGCGTAGGGCGTCGAGTTCGGCGGCAAGGCCGGTGAGGCGCGAGTGGTAGTCCTCCAGCCGGCTCTCGATAAAGTGGATGTCTTCGGTGACATAGTTCTCGCCGCCGGCCTTGTACGGCAGGAAGGTCTCGACCATGTCCTGGGACACGCTGGGGCCCATCAGCCCGGAAAGGTTGGCCTCGATGCGGTCACGCAGGCGGCGCAGGGCGTATGGACGGCGCTCGTCGAACGGCAGGTACAGATCGCGCAGCGCCTGCTCCACTTCCTTTTGCGCGGCCTTGGCACCCAGGGGCTTGGCCAGTTGCGTGGCAAACTCCTGGGGCGAGGCGGCATGCAGTTCGCGGCGTTGCGGACGGCGCACGTTATCCACCGCGCACGCCTCGGCGGCGCTGGTTTCTTCGGGGCTGGCGTTGGTGAACAGGGAAATCAGGGTGAACATCAGCACGTTGGCCGCCAGCGACGCGATCGCTGCCATGTGCCAACTGGTGTCGTCGAGCACGTAGATCATGTTCAGCAGCGGGATATAGAAACCCTGCAGATTACCGACCAGCGGCAGCAGCATGGTCACCAGCCATACCAGGATCCCCGCCAGCAACCCGGCGATAAACCCACGCCGATTGGCAGTCGGCCAGTACAGCACCGACAAAACCCCCGGCAAGAACTGCAAGGTGGCGACGAAGGCCACAATGCCCAGGTTGGCCAGGTCTTGCTCGGCCGCCATCAACAGGTAGAAACCATAGCCGGCCATGATGATCGCCACGATCAGCGCCCGGCGTGTCCATTTCAGCCAGCGGTAGATATTGCCCTCGGCGGGCGGCTGGTACAGCGGCAGCACCAGGTGGTTGAGGGCCATGCCCGACAGCGCCAGGGTGGTGACAATGATCAAGCCGCTGGCCGCCGACAAACCGCCGACATAGGCCAGCAAGGCCAGGGATTTACTGTTGGCGGCGATGCCGATACCCAGGGTGAAGTATTCCGGGTTGGTGGTGGCCCCCAGTTTCAGGCCGGCCCAGAGGATCAGCGGCACTGCCAGGCTCATCAACAACAGGAACAACGGCAGGCCCCAACTGGCGCTGACCAGCGAGCGCGGGTTGAGGTTCTCGGTAAAGGTCATGTGGTACATGTGCGGCATGACGATGGCGGAGGCAAAGAACACCAGCAACAGCGTGCGCCATGGGCCTTCTTGCAGCGGAGTGTGCAGTGCGGCGAGGGCTGTCTGGTTTTGCAGCAGCCACAGCTCCAGTTGTTGCGGACCGTCGAACACGCCGTACAGCGCATAGAGGCCGACGCCACCGATGGCGATCAGCTTGATCACCGACTCGAAGGCAATTGCAAACACCAGGCCTTCGTGCTTTTCCCGGGTGGCGATATGCCGCGAGCCGAAAAAAATCGTGAACAAAGTGATCAGCGCACAAAAGCTCAGGGCCACCCGATGCTGTACCGGCTCATGGGTGAGAATGCCGATGGAATCGGCCACGGCCTGGATTTGCAGGGCCAGTAGCGGCAGCACGCCGATCAGCATGAAAATCGTGGTCAGCGCGCCGGCCCAGGTGCTGCGAAAGCGGAAGGCAAACAGGTCGGCCAGCGACGACAGTTGGTAGGTGCGGGTGATTTTCAGGATCGGGTACAGCAGCACCGGCGCCAGCAGGAAGGCCCCGGACACCCCGAGGTAGCTGGAAAGAAACCCATAACCGTATTGGTAGGCCAGGCCCACCGTGCCATAGAACGCCCAGGCGCTGGCATAGACGCCCAGGGATAAGGTGTAGGTCAACGGGTGGCGAATGATCGCCCGCGGGATCATCCCGCGCTCACTGATCCAGGCCACCCCGAACAGCGCGGCCAGGTAGGCGGCGCTGATCAGCAGCATCTGGGTCAGGCTAAAGCTCATCGGCATCTTTTTGGCTCTGCAGGATGAAGGTCACGACGATCAGGATCAGCCACAGCAGATAGGGGCGATACCAGGCGCCCGTGGCGTCGATCCACCAGTCCATGATGGCGGGAGAAAACAGGTAGATCCCGACGACCAGCAGCAGGACCAATCGATAGATGTACATGTTGGCCTCTGATTGAAAAACTGCGGCGATGTTAACGGATGGCTGGCAGGCTGCAAGCGCCTTCAGCGCAATTGCGCTTCGGCCAGGGTCAGTGTGCGCGGGATCCGGCTGGCATCCCAGTGCTGGATGCCCCAATCGAGCAGTTCCCGTGGGCTGGCGTAGAGCAGCTCATCCCCCGGCACCTGGCCGAGGGCGCGCAGGGCCCTTAAGAGCAAAGGTGTGGCCTGGCCGGGCATCAGCGGAGGGGAGCGGTAGGATTTGCCCAGCTTGTTGCCGTCCGGCTGGATGATCAGCGGCACATGCAGATAGCGCGGCTGGCGCAGGCCCAGCAGCTCTTGCAGGTACAGCTGGCGTGGCGTGGAGTCCAGCAGGTCGGCGCCGCGCACGATATCGGTGACACCTTGCCAGGCATCGTCGAGCACCACGGCCAGCTGGTAGGCATACAGGCCGTCGCGACGGCGGATGATGAAGTCGCCGACATCGCGGCCCAGGTGTTGTCGGAACTCGCCCTGTACACGGTCAGTAAAATGGTATTCCAACTCGGGAACCCGTAGGCGAATGGCGGCATCCTGCTGGTCGTGGCCGGCGTTGCGGCAGAGGCCTGGGTAAATGCCGTTATACGGTTCCAGTTGCTTGCGTGAACAGGTGCAGGCGTAGGCCAGGCCATGGTTGAACATATCGTTCAGGACTTTGGCGTAGGCATCATGCCGCTCGCTTTGTCGGACCAGTTCGCCGTCCCATTCAAAACCATAGCTTTCCAGGGCATGCAGGATCGCCGCCTGGGCGCCGGGCTCTTCACGGGGTGGGTCGAGGTCTTCCATGCGCATCAGCCAGCGGCCTTGATTGGCGCGGGCGTCGAGATAGGAAGCGAGGGCTGCAACCAGGGAGCCGAAGTGCAAATGGCCGCTGGGCGTGGGGGCGAAACGCCCGATATAGGGAGAGGCTGTCATGGCCAGGATATTACTGGAAAACCGCCAAACTCCAGAAACAAAAATGGGGCGTTTGCACGCCCCATTCGTCCAGCCCGGCAGGGATTACTTGCCGACCTGTTTTTCCTTGATTTCGGCCAAGGTCTTGCAGTCTACGCACATGTCTGCAGTAGGACGGGCTTCCAGGCGACGAATACCAATCTCGACGCCGCAGGATTCGCACCAGCCATATTCTTCGTCTTCGATCAGTTGCAACGTCTTGTCGATTTTCTTGATCAGCTTGCGCTCGCGATCACGGGCGCGCAGTTCAAGGCTGAACTCTTCTTCCTGGCTGGCACGGTCGGCCGGGTCAGGGAAGTTGGCTGCTTCGTCCTTCATATGGTCAACGGTACGGTCGACCTCCTGCATCAAGTCCTGTTTCCATTTTTGCAGGATCTTGGTGAAGTGCTTGCGCATGGGCTCGCCCATGTACTCCTCACCCTTCGTCTCGATGTAGGGTTCGAAGCCGCTGATGCTCTGTTGCTTTGCTTGGGTGGACATGAATAGACCGCCTCTCACTCTTCTAATCCATTGCGCAGGATTGCAACATCACCGACACCTGCCGGCCCTGCGGCTGCAAGCGGGCGAACTTACCAGATAGATTCGGGGTGCGCCACTCCCGGTTGTCGAGGCCCGTCGCGCCGGGGTTGCAAACTGCTGCGACCCGCCGTGGCCGGGCATACACCGTCTGGAATGATGATTTTAGTCTTTTTGCAGGCGCTTGCCCGGCTCATCACGCCAGCCGGGCAGGCAATAGAACATGTTTTACCTCGCGGGTTCGGTAGAATCCCGATTTTGTCCTCATTGTTAAGGAAGGCTAATGGCTCAGCCCTACAGTGCTCGCAGTCGTGCTATCGAACCTTTTCATGTCATGGCGTTGCTGGCGCGGGCCAATGAGCTGCAGGCCGCTGGCCATGATGTGATTCACCTGGAGATCGGCGAGCCGGACTTCACCACCGCCGAGCCGATCATCCAGGCCGGCCAGGCCGCACTGGCCAACGGCAAGACCCGCTACACCGCCGCCCGTGGCCTGCCGGAACTGCGCGAGGCCATCAGTGGTTTCTACCAGCTGCGTTATGGCTTGAGCATCGACCCCGAACGCATCCTGATCACACCGGGCGGCTCCGGGGCCTTGCTCCTGGCCAGCAGCCTGCTGGTGGATCCCGGCAAACATTGGTTGCTCGCGGACCCAGGCTACCCCTGTAACCGGCATTTCCTACGACTGGTGGAGGGCGCGGCGCAACTGGTGCCGGTCGGCCCCGAGGTGCGTTACCAGCTGACCGCCGACCTGGTGGAGCGCTATTGGGACCAGGACAGCGTGGGGGCGTTGGTCGCCTCGCCGGCCAACCCGACCGGGACCATTCTGACCCGTGATGAACTGGCCGGCCTGTCCGGGGCGATCAAGGCCCGCAATGGCCATCTGGTGGTGGATGAGATCTATCACGGCCTGACCTATGGCACTGACGCGGCCAGCGTGCTGGAAGTGGATGACGAGGCGTTTGTCCTAAACAGTTTTTCAAAGTATTTCGGCATGACCGGTTGGCGCCTCGGCTGGCTGGTGGCGCCCCCCGCTGCGGTGGGTGAGCTGGAGAAGCTGGCGCAAAACCTGTACATCAGCGCACCGAGCATGGCCCAGCATGCGGCATTGGCCTGTTTTACCCCGCAGACCCTGGAGATCCTTGAAGAACGACGGGCCGAGTTCGGGCGCCGGCGTGACTTTTTGCTGCCGGCCCTGCGTGAGCTGGGGTTCGGTATCGCAGTCGAGCCTGAGGGGGCGTTTTACCTGTATGCCGATATCAGCGCCTTTGGTGGCGACGCCTTCGCGTTTTGCCGGCACTTTCTTGAAACCGAGCACGTGGCATTCACGCCAGGGTTGGATTTCGGTCGCTTCAAGGCGGGTCATCATGTGCGTTTTGCCTACACACAAAACCTCGATCGCCTACAGGAAGCAGTGGAACGCATTGCCCGTGGCTTGCGGAGCTGGCAAGGCTGATGCGCTTTCATCCTCCCCTCGAAGAAGGTCGGCTGATTCGCCGCTACAAGCGTTTTCTGGCCGATATCGAAACCGTTACCGGCGAGTTGCTGACCATTCACTGCCCCAACACCGGCTCAATGTTCAACTGCATGATCGAGGGCGGGCCGGTCTGGTTCAGCCGCTCCAACGACCCCAAGCGCAAGCTGCCGGGCACCTGGGAGATCGCGCAGACCCCACAGGGCCGCCTGGCGTGCGTCAACACCGCGCGAGCCAACCCGTTGGTTGAAGAGGCGCTGAATGCCGGGGTGATCACTGAGCTCAACGGCTTTACCGCGTTAAAGCGTGAAGTGCCCTACGGCCAGGAGAAAAGCCGGATCGACTTTCGCCTGGACTACCCCGACGGCGCGGCCTATGTCGAAGTCAAAAGTGTCACCCTGGGGTTTGACGGCACGCCTATCGCGGCGTTTCCCGATGCAGTGACCCAGCGTGGTGCCAAACATTTACGGGAGTTGGCGCACTTGGCCCGTAACGGTGTACGAGCCGTGCAGTTGTACTGTGTGAATGTGTCCGGCATCGATGGCGTAAGGCCGGCCGAGGAGATCGATCCCGGGTATGCCGCTGCACTGCGTGAAGCCAAGTCCGCTGGGGTGCAGGTCCTGGCCTATGGCGTGAATGTCAGTGCACAGGAAATCTGCATTGATCGCCCTTTGCCCGTGCTGCTCAACGACTAGAGTTGCACCCACAGCCCCTGTGCGTCTTCGCGGCCGGGCAGCGGCGTCAGGCTTTGGCCTGCGCAGGGCCCGGCTACGCATTCGCCGCTTTCGATCAGAAATAACGCGCCGTGGGTGGCGCATTGGATCATGCTCGCGCTGGGGTCGAGAAACCGGTCAGGTTGCCATTCCAGTGGTACGCCGCGATGGGGGCAGCGGTTGATATAGAAATACACTCGGCCTTCGCGGCGCACGGCCAATAACTTGCGGCCATCGATATCGAAGCCGCGGCTGCTGTCTGGGGCCAGTTCGTGGGAGGAGCACAGAAACTTCATAGGTGTTCTCAGGTGGCGCGGGTCAAGGGCTGTGGCGCAATCCGGGGTTTACGGGTGAGCCCGGTGCTTGACGTTCAAATGCAAACAATTATCAAATGCCGGCTTCGCCCGTCAGCTGACTGCGTGCTCAGTACGATGCCAGACGGCCTCACCCTTGGAAGGAAACCCTTTTATGCGCCTGAGTGCCAGCGCTATTGCGCTTGTTGTCGGACTGCTGGTCAACCACGTGGCGCAAGCTGCTGAGCTGCCTCAACGCTGGGTCAGCGCGGGGGGCGCGTTGTCGGAGTGGGTGACGGCCCTGGGCGGGGAGTCGAAGCTGGTGGGCGTCGATACTACCAGCCAGCATCCGCAGTCGCTCAAGGCGCTGCCCAGTATCGGTTACCAGCGCCAGCTGTCCGCCGAAGGGATCTTGAGCCTGCGCCCGCAGATCCTGGTGGGCACCGAGGAAATGGGGCCACCACCTGTGCTGGCGCAGATTCGCAATGCCGGGGTGCAAGTGGAGCTGTTCTCCGCGCAGCCGGACCTGCCGACCCTGCAAGGCAACCTGCAACACCTGGGCAAGCTGCTGGGAGCTGAAGACAAGGCCGCGGCACTGTTCAATGCTTATCAACAGCAACTAAACCTGCAAAAAGCGGCCGTGACCCAGGCGCAAACTCGGCAAAAGGCCCCTGGCGTGCTACTGGTGCTCGGGCATGCCGGTGGCAAGCCGCTGATTGCCGGCAAGGACACCGCCGCCGACTGGGTGCTGCAACAGGCCGGCGGGCACAACCTGGCGACGCACAGCGGCTATAAGCCATTTTCGGTTGAGTCGCTGGCGGGGTTGAGTCCTGAAGTGCTGGTGTTCTCTGACCGCGCCCTGAGTGGCGAGGCGGCCCGTGCGGCGTTGTTCAAGGAAAACCCGATTCTGGCGAACACCTCGGCGGCCAAGACCGGCCGGGTGTTTGAGTTGGATCCCACCTTGTTGGTCGGCGGCCTGGGCCCACGCTTGCCGGCCAGCCTGCAAATCCTGTCCGCCGGGTTCTATCCCGTTAAAGCCCAAGCCGCCCCATGACCACTCTGGTTAAACCGCGCACCCTGTTTATCGGCTTGAGCCTGTTGTGTGTGTTGGCGACCTGGCTGTCCCTGGCCCTGGGGCCGGTCAGCCTGCCGTTGCTCGACACTCTGCGCGCTGCCTTGCGCCTGCTTGGCGTGCCTATCGAGGCCCAAGGCTTGGAGCAGGCTGAGCTGATTCTGGGGCAGATCCGTTTGCCGCGCACTTTGCTGGGGCTGGCGGTTGGCGGGGTGCTGGCGCTGTCGGGGGTGGCCATGCAGGGGCTGTTTCGCAACCCGTTGGCCGACCCCGGGTTGGTCGGTGTGTCCAGTGGCGCTGCGCTGGGGGCGGCGGTGGCCATCGTCGGCGGCGCGGCCTTTGGTGGCCTGCCGGACGCCGTGGCGCCGTATCTGTTGTCGCTGTGTGCATTTCTGGGTGGCTTGGGCGTGACCGCGCTGGTCTATCGCCTGGGGCGGCGCGACGGGCAGACCAATGTCGCAACCATGTTGTTGGCCGGTATCGCCCTGACCGCGCTGGCGGCCTCGGCGGTGGGCCTGTTCACCTACCTGGCCGATGACGCTACCTTGCGCACCCTGACGTTCTGGAACCTTGGCAGCCTGAACGGCGCCAGCTACTCGCGACTGTGGCCATTGCTGCTGGTCAGTGCCGGTGTGGCGCTGTGGCTGCCGCGCCGGGCCAAGGCGCTCAATGCCTTGCTACTGGGAGAATCGGAAGCCAGTCACCTGGGGATCAATGTCGAGGGGCTCAAGCGCGAGCTGGTGTTTTGCACGGCGCTCGGGGTTGGCGCGGCGGTCGCCGCTGCGGGGCTGATCGGTTTTGTCGGGCTGGTGGTGCCACATCTGGTGCGGCTGCTGGCGGGGCCGGATCATCGTGTGCTCCTGCCGGCCTCGGTGCTGGCGGGCGCGAGCCTGTTGTTATTCGCCGACCTGGTGGCCCGCCTGGCCCTGGCGCCGGCGGAGTTGCCCATTGGTATTGTTACTGCCTTTATCGGTGCTCCGTTTTTTCTATACCTGCTGTTGCGAGGACGCGCCTGATGCTGCGAGTGGACAACCTGCAGATCCGTCGCGGTCGCAAAACCGTGTTGGCCGACGTGACCCTGGACTTGAAACCCGGTGAAGTTCTGGGTGTGCTCGGCCCCAATGGCGCCGGCAAAAGCACGTTGCTGGGCGCGTTGTGTGCGCAATTGCATCCGGATGAAGGGCAGGTTTGGCTGGACGACCGCGAGCTCAAGGATTGGCAGGGCGCGCAACGGGCGCAGCGCCTGGCGGTGCTGCCCCAGGTGTCGACCCTGGATTTCGCGTTTCGCGTCGAGGAAGTGGTGGGCATGGGGCGCTTGCCCCATCAGACCGGGCGGGTACGCGACGATGAAATCATCGAAGCCGCCTTGCAGGCCGCCGACGTGGGCCACCTGAGCGGACGCAGCTACCTGGCGTTGTCCGGCGGCGAACGCCAGCGCGTGCACCTGGCGCGGGTGCTGGCGCAACTCTGGCCGGGGGAGGCGGGGCAGACCCTATTGCTGGACGAGCCGACCTCGATGCTCGACCCATTGCACCAGCACACCACCTTGCAGGCCATCCGCAGCTTTGCCGACCGTGGCGCGGCCGTGCTGGTGATTCTTCACGACCTCAATCTGGCGGCGCGCTACTGCGATCGCATCCTGCTGCTGGAGAACGGTCGCCCCCACGCCCTGGACACACCGGTGCAGGTGTTGCGACCGGAGTTGCTCAAGGCGGTGTTCGGCCTGGATGTACTGGTGCAGCCCCATCCTGAGCTGGGTCATCCCTTGATCATCGCCCGCTGAACCCTATCTCTGTAGGAGCCGGCTTGCCGGCGATAGCGGTGTATCAAGGCCCAGCACCTTCGCCGGCAAGCCTGCTACAGGGTGATATAAAACCCAGGCAAAAAAAGACCCGGCAAGAGCCGGGTCAAATAACCGTGATTAGCCTGATGAGGAGATAATCTGAGAGTCCGAACCAATGGTCTTTCAGTTATCGGCTGATCTCGCGACCAGTTGTGATAATCATAACGATTCTCATTTGAGAGTCAACACTTGTTTTTGCACCCATGGGGATTTTTCTCAAACGTCTGTTTGGAACCCCGCAAACATTGGGTTTTCACCTGTTTCAGTTCTTGTTCCGTATCGACAGCGCTTCCAGTTGGCGATTCAAGGCTTCCTTGCGCTCGGTTGGAATATCGTTCCAATGCACATCCATCAATGCGCCTTCGATGGCATACAGCAGGACTTTGGATGCCCGGAAACCACGGGTGCGTACCGCCCGGTAGGCGTCCACCGCGCCCAGGCGACGCAGGTCCGAAGCGCTATGGATGCCCACCGCATGCAGCCATTGCGCCGAGGTCTTGCCAAGGTTTTTCAGGTGTTGCAGCTCATCATTCATCAAGCCTCCTTGCGACGGCCGAATGGTTCGGTGGGTATCGTGACCAGGCAAGCCTGAAAGGAGTGTAGCGCTCAGTAGGAAAAGCGTAGTTCTTTGCTCAGAAACGACGTAAACGCTTCTAAGGCTGGCGCTGGAATCTTGACGGTGACAGGCGCAGGCCCCCAGCTCGCGTTGCGCTCAGCTGGGGATAAAGGTGTTCGGTCAGCGGGTGCGATAGCGCAGGCGCGTGCCGAAATTGACCGACATTAGGATCTCGTCAGCGCTCAGTTCGGCTGGGAAGTAAGTGCCCGAGATCTGCGCATGGGCCAGGCTGGCGCCTTCCAGCGGGCAGCCCCGCAGGTCCAGGCCACGCAAGTCGGCCGAGCGGAAGTAGGCGTCGGTAAAGTCCACGCCCTCGGCGTCCAGGTGGCGCAGGTCCAGACCACGGAAGTCGCCGCCGCGCATATCAATCGGACCATCCTTGGGGCGTTCCTGATTGAAACCCCGGATGTCATCTTTATGCAGCAGCGCGTAGAGCGGTGTATCAAGCAGCTTCGGCTGGCCCATGGCGGCAACTCCTGTTGGACTTATAATGCCATTATAGTGCCACTATTTGCGGCCGTGAGCTGTTAACCGCATCACGGCCGTGAAATATTTCCTACAGCCCTGGCAGGCGCTGGCGGACGTGGGCAACCAGCGCGTCCAGCGTCCCGCTTTCATTGGTCTCGACCCGCTTGCTCAGTAGCAGTTCTTCGGCGCTCAGGGGATCGCGGCTGGCTTGTTGCTGCTCAATGACTGCCAGGGTAGCGTCAGACGGATCGTTTTTATCTGCCTGACGTTTCGCCAACCAACTGGCGATAACGGCCTGCGGTGCATTGCAATCGAGGATCAGGAAGGGCGCGCCGGTGGCTTCTGCGACTTTGGCGGCAGCTTCTCGTTGCTCGCGCTTGAGGTAGGTCGCGTCCAGGACTACCGGGAAGCCTGCGCGCAGTACGGTTTCGGCGAGGGTATGCAGGCGGGCGTAGGTTGCCGCGCTGGCGTCCGAGGCATAGATCCCGGCTTGGAGGGTGTTCTCGACCTGTTGCTCGCCAAACAGGCGCTTGCGTTCTACATCGGAGCGCAGGCGAATGGCGCCGAGCGCGTCCACCAGGCGCATCGCCACATGGCTTTTGCCGGTCGCCGATACGCCATGGGTAATCGCCAGGAAGCGCGAGGGGATGGTGCTGTAGCTTTCGGCCAGGTTGGCGTAGTTGCGGTACTGGCGCAGGGTGGTTGCGCGCTCGACCGGTGTTGCCTCGGGCGGCATGCTGAACAGCGCGATCTTGGCCCGCACCAGCGCGCGGTAGGCTTTATAGAAGTTCAGCAGCTCCAGGCTCTGGTAATCGCCGGTCAGCTCCAGGTATTGGCTGATAAAGCGCCTGGCCAGGGTCTTGAGGCCACGGTCTTCCAGGTCCATCGCCAGAAAGCCGGTGTCGGCGCACACGTCGGTGAAGCGGAACGGTTCGTTGAACTCGATGCAGTCGAAGATCACCACGTGATCGTCGATCATGGTTGCGTTGCCCAGGTGAATATCGCCGTGGCACTCGCGGGTAAAGCCATTGAGCTTGCGTTGCTCCAGCAGGGGCTTGAGGCGTTCGAAGCTGCTCTCGGCCCAGGCTTGCAGTGCGTCCAGTTGGGCCAGGTCGGCTTTGTCGCTAAGGAACGGACGGATCTGCTCGAAGTTCTGCCGCACCGGCGCCATCACCTCGTCGGGGGTGCCGGCGGGATGGGCCTCGGGAACCTTGGGGGCGTTGAGGTGGAAGTGCGCAATCTGGCTGGCCATCTCATCGATGTGGCCGTTGGTCAGCTCGCCATTGGCCTGCAAGGTACTCAGCAGTTGGCTTTGCGGGAACTGGCGCATTTTCAGCACATATTCGATGGCCGGGCCTTCGCCGCCCAGTTGCGGTGCTTCAGCGCTGCCGGTGATCGGCAACACTTCAAGATACAAATCTTGTGTCAGGCGTTGGTTGAGGCGCAGTTCCTCGTTGCAGAAGTGGGCGCGGGCGTCCAGTTGGGTGAAGTCGAGGAAGCCGAAGTTCACCGGTTTCTTGATCTTGTAGGCATAGGGACCGGTGAGCAGGACCCAGGAAATATGGGTTTCGATGACTTGAAACGCTTCGACCGGATGAGGAAACAGGGCCGGGTTTTGCAGGGCGGCAATCAGGGGCTGGCTCACAGGCGATCCTTCGGAGTCTGGGAAAATAATGGAGCGCATTATGGCCGCTCAGGTCGGTCATGCAAACCGCCGTCCGGTTCATGTTGATCATCAATAAAATGCGTATAATCCGCCGCCATGACTCGTACCCGATCTCCCCGTTCCCGTAAAAAACCTCCTCCCCGCAGCCTGCGCCCCTGGCTAGGCTGGGCGCTCAAGCTCGGCCTGGTGGGCCTGGTGGTGATCGCAGGCATCGCGGTATACCTCGATGCCGTGGTCCAGGAGAAGTTCTCTGGCAAGCGCTGGACCATCCCGGCGAAGGTCTACGCTCGCCCGCTGGAGCTGTTTACCGGCCAGAAACTGAGCAAGGAAGATTTCCTTACCGAACTCGATGCGCTGGGCTATCGGCGCGAAGCCGTGGCCAACGGCCCGGGTGCGGCGGCGGTCAGCGGCAATACCGTGGACCTGAATACCCGGGGCTTCCAGTTCTATGAAGGCCTGGAAAAGGCGCAACCGGTGCGCGTGCGCTTCTCCGGGGATTACGTGGCCGAGCTTTCTGCACTCAATGGCGGCAAGTTGCCAGTGGTGCGTCTTGAGCCGTTGCTGATCGGCGGGATTTACCCCAAGAACCTTGAAGATCGCATCCTGATCAAAATTGATCAGGTGCCGCCGTATCTGCTGGAAACCCTGGTTGCGGTCGAAGACCGGGATTTCTACAGCCACTGGGGCGTCTCGCCTAAGTCCATCGCTCGCGCCATCTGGGTCAACACCTCGGGTGGCCGCATGACTCAGGGCGGCAGTACGCTGACGCAACAATTGGTCAAGAATTTCTACCTGACCAGTGAGCGCAGCCTGACTCGCAAACTCACCGAAGCCATGATGGCGATGTTGCTGGAGCTGCACTACAGCAAGCCGGAGATCCTTGAGGCCTACCTCAACGAGGTGTTCGTCGGCCAGGATGGCCAGCGCGCGGTGCACGGCTTTGGCCTGGCCAGCCAGTTCTTCTTCGGCCAGCCGTTGTCCGAGCTCAAGTTGCACCAGGTGGCGTTGCTGGTAGGTATGGTCAAGGGGCCGTCCTATTACAACCCGCGCCGCAACCCGGAGCGGGCCCTGGAGCGCCGCAACCTGGTCCTCGACGTGCTGGAGCAGCAGGGCGTAGCCACGGCAGAACAGGTCGCGGCCGCGAAGAAGATGCCTTTGGGCGTCACCACCCGTGGCAAGTTGGCCGACAGTTCATTCCCCGGCTTTATCGACCTAGTCAAGCGCCAGTTGCGCGAAGACTATCGCGACGAGGACTTGACCGAAGAAGGCCTGCGGATCTTCACCAGTTTCGACCCGATCCTGCAGATGAAGGCCGAAGCCTCGGTCAGCGATACCTTCAAGCGCCTGGCCGGGCGCAAGGGCTCGGACGAAGTCGAAGCGGCCATGGTGGTGACCAACCCTGAAACCGGTGAAGTCCAGGCCATGATCGGCAGCCGCCAGGCCAGCTTCGCCGGCTTCAACCGTGCCCTGGATGCCGTGCGGCCGATTGGCTCGCTGATCAAGCCGGCGGTGTACCTCACTGCACTGGAAAAGCCGAGCAAGTACACCCTGACCAGCTGGCTCTCCGACGAAGCGTTTTCGGTCAAGGGCGCCGATGGCCAGGTGTGGAAGCCGCAGAACTATGATCGTCGCTCCCACGGCACGGTGTTCCTGTATCAGGGCCTGGCGCACTCCTACAACCTGTCCACGGCGCGGCTTGGCCTGGAGCTGGGTGTGCCGAATGTGCTCAAGACCCTTGCACGACTGGGTGTAAGCCGCGAGTTCCCGGCGTTCCCGTCGATGTTGCTGGGCGCAGGTGGCTTGAGCCCGATGGAAGTGGCGACCATGTACCAGACCCTGGCCAACGGTGGTTTCAATACGCCGATGCGCGGGATCCGCAGTGTCCTCACGGCGGAAGGCGAGCCGCTCAAGCGCTACCCGTTCCAGATCGAGCAGCGTTTTGATCCGGCCTCCATCTACCTGATCCAGAACGCCATGCAACGGGTCATGCGCGAAGGGACCGGGCGTTCGGTGTACAGCTCGCTGCCGGGCAACCTGACGCTGGCCGGCAAGACCGGTACCAGTAACGACTCCCGTGACAGTTGGTTCGCCGGTTTCAGCCAGGACCTGCTCGCGGTGGTGTGGCTGGGGCGCGATGACAACGGCAAGACACCGTTCACCGGCGCGACCGGCGCCTTGCAGGTCTGGACCAGCTTTATGCGCAAGGCCGATCCGCTGCCACTGAACATGCCGCAACCCGATAATATCGTGCAGGCCTGGATCGACCCCCATACCGGGCAGGGCTCCGATGCCAACTGTCCGGGCGCGGTGCAGATGCCGTATATTCGCAGCAGTGAACCGCCAGCCGGCGCTCCATGTGGCACAGGTGTGCCCACGGATGCGGATTCGGTGATGGATTGGGTCAAGGGCTGGATGAATTAAGCAAAGAGGATTTCAAGTGAACAAGTGGTTGATTCCGGCTATTACAACGTTAGCTTTGCTCAGCGGTTGCTCCAGCGTGCAGCGCGGCTCCATCCCGGTGGTGGATTCCGGCACGGCCGTATCCAACAATGACCGGATCTCGGCCAATGGCGGCTTTCGCCAGACCGTGACTACCCGTCCAAACCCTGCCACGACCCAGGCGGTACCGCAGGATTCCGGCGTAGTGGTGATGGTCCCGGGTGGGGGCGCCACCACATCTGCACCCATCAGCTCCGCACCATGGACGCCGGGGCCGATCACCCCTGGCCCGTCGAACTCGGCGCCGATTGATACCGCGCCGATCAACCAGGGCACCTACAACATGCCGTCGACCCCGAGCGGGATTCCCTCGGCCAATGCCGGCGGCCTGTCTGCCGACGAGCAGTTGGACGGCCCGGTCCTGGCCTTGCTCACCACTGCGCAGCAACAGCAGGCCGGTGGCGACTTGAACGGCGCATCGTCCAGCCTTGAGCGCGCCCAGCGGGTCGCGCCGCGTGAACCGCAGGTGCTCTACCGCCTGGCGCAAGTGCGTATGGCCCAGGGTGATGCGCCGCAAGCTGAGCAGTTCGCCCGTCGTGGCTTGACCATGGCCAACGGTCGTCCTGACCTGCAAGCCAGCCTGTGGGCCTTGATTGGTGATGCACGTGCTGCACAAGGTGATGCTGCCGGTGCTGCCCAGGCCCGGCAGAAGGCCAAGGTCAGTCTCTGATGGATCCTCGTTTTCCGGCGATTGCCGAACAGTTGTTACTGATTGAGCGCGAATTGCGCGTGGCGGGCTGGTGGGATGAGGTGTCTCCCGGTGCAGAGGCGCTGAGCAGCGTCGAGCCGTTTTCCGTGGATACCCTGGATTTTCATCAGTGGCTGCAGTGGATCTTCCTGGTGCGGATGAAACAGATCCTCGAACAGGACCTGCCGCTACCTAATGCGTCGGGCATCCTGGAGATGGCCGAGATGGTCTACGCCGACCGTCCCCAACAAAGCCTCGGCCTACGCTCTGCGCTGAAAAAGTTCGACCAACTGATCGTCGGCGCTCGTTAATTGCCTGACTGCCGGGTTTTCCGGCAGTCTTGCGCACATTTCTACCGCTTGACGACATTCAGGCGAGTTTTATCCCTCCTCAAAGCCCTTTCTTCTACGTTCTCATGCGCTTAGTTGGAAAAAAGCGCAATTATTGCTTGACTTGAAGGGGCTGAAACAGAAGAATCCAAAGTCCGCTGTATCGGGACTGCCAGAAGCAGGCCCGCTCAGCAGATCATGAGGCGCACATCCGCGCCGACCTGTTACACCCGCAACGCGTTACCTCGCGCTGGGTGGGAAAAGCCCGCAACACTTGGGACGATCCCAATACTTGCTCAGTCAGTGCTGACGTAGTCGGCGACCACCGTCGCTCATGCTCTGTTGAGAAGTAAACCTATTAAGACCCGTCGGTTTTCAACGGACGGTATTCTGGCGTTTTAGAGGTGAACAACGTGGAGCTTTTATCTGGCGGTGAGATGCTCGTCCGCTTTTTGCGTGACGAAGGCGTCGACTATATCTACGGGTACCCAGGTGGTGCTCTGCTGCATGTCTACGACGCACTGTTCAAGGAACCGGCTGTCAACCACATCCTGGTTCGCCACGAACAGGCCGCGACCCATATGGCTGACGGTTATGCCCGTGCCACCGGTAAAGCCGGCGTGGTGCTGGTAACGTCCGGCCCTGGCGCAACCAATGCCATTACCGGCATCGCGACTGCGTATATGGACTCTATTCCGATGGTGATCATTTCCGGCCAGGTGGCGAGCACCATGGTGGGCACTGATGCATTCCAGGAAACCGACATGATCGGTATCTCCCGGCCGATCGTGAAACACAGCTTCATGATCAAGCATGCCTCGGAAATCCCGGAAGTCATGAAGAAGGCGTTCTACCTCGCGCAATCCGGTCGCCCGGGTCCAGTGGTGGTCGATATCCCGAAAGACATGACCAACCCGGCGGAAAAGTTCGAATACATCTTCCCGAAGAAAGCCAAGCTGCGTTCCTACAGCCCGGCCGTGCGTGGGCACTCGGGGCAAATCCGCAAGGCAGCAGAAATGCTCCTGGCGGCCAAGCGCCCAGTGCTTTACTCGGGTGGCGGCGTGATCCTGGGCGGCGGTTCCGCACCGTTGACCGAATTGGCCAAGATGCTCAACCTGCCAGTGACCAACACCTTGATGGGCCTCGGTGCCTTCCCGGGTTCGGACCGTCAGTTCGTCGGCATGCTCGGCATGCACGGCAGCTACACGGCCAACCTGACCATGCACCACGCCGACGTGATCCTGGCCGTGGGCGCGCGGTTCGATGACCGGGTGATCAACGGCGCGAGCAAGTTCTGCCCGAATGCCAAGATCATCCACATCGACATCGACCCGGCGTCCATCTCCAAGACCATCAAGGCCGATGTGCCGATTGTAGGTCCCGTGGAGAGCGTGTTGACCGAAATGGTCGCTGCGCTCAAGGACATTGGCGAGACGCCGAACAAGGAGTCCGTTGCCAGTTGGTGGAAGCAGATCGACGAATGGCGCGGTGACCGTGGCCTGTTCCCTTACGACAAAGGCGACGGCAGCATCATCAAGCCACAAACCGTGATCGAAACCCTGTGCGAAGTGACCAAGGGCGACGCCTTTGTGACCTCCGACGTGGGCCAGCACCAGATGTTCGCCGCGCAGTACTACAAGTTCGACAAGCCTAACCGCTGGATCAACTCCGGTGGCCTGGGCACGATGGGCTTTGGTTTCCCTGCGGCCATGGGTGTGAAGCTGAGCTTCCCGGATGTCGACGTGGCTTGTGTCACCGGTGAAGGCAGCATCCAGATGAACATCCAGGAGCTGTCGACCTGCCTGCAATATGGCCTGCCGGTGAAGATCGTCTGCCTGAACAACGGTGTGTTGGGCATGGTTCGCCAATGGCAGGACATGAGCTACAACAGTCGTCACTCCCATTCCTACATGGAATCGTTGCCTGACTTCGTCAAGTTGGTTGAAGCCTATGGCCATGTCGGCATGCGCATCACCGATCTGAAGGATCTCAAGCCGAAGATGGAAGAGGCGTTCGCCATGAAGGATCGCCTGGTGTTCATCGACATTCAGGTCGACACCAGCGAGCACGTCTACCCGATGCAGATCAAAGACGGCTCAATGCGCGATATGTGGCTGAACAAGACGGAGCGAACCTAATCATGCGGCACATTATCTCCCTGCTTCTGGAGAACGAACCGGGCGCTCTGTCTCGTGTGGTCGGCCTGTTTTCGCAGCGCAACTACAACATCGAAAGCCTGACCGTGGCCCCGACCGAAGACCCGACCCTGTCGCGCCTGACGTTGACCACCGTAGGCCATGATGAGGTGATCGAGCAGATCACCAAGAACCTCAACAAGCTGATCGAAGTGGTCAAGCTGGTCGATTTGTCGGAAAGCGCCCACATCGAGCGTGAGCTGATGCTGGTCAAGGTCAAGGCCACGGGTGCCCAACGTGCCGAGATCAAGCGTACTACCGATATTTATCGTGGGCAGATCGTCGATGTGAGCGCCAGCGTTTATACCGTTCAACTGACCGGTACCAGCGACAAACTGGACAGCTTCATCCAGTCGATCGGGACGGCCTCGATTCTGGAAACCGTACGCAGTGGTGTCACCGGGATTGCCCGTGGCGACAAAGTACTCAGCATCTAACCCAATTAGCGAATGGCCTTAAGGCCTGGATATATAGAGGAACCTCATGAAAGTTTATTACGATAAAGATTGTGACCTGTCGATCATCCAGGGCAAGAAAGTCGCCATCATCGGCTACGGCTCCCAGGGTCACGCACAAGCTTGCAACCTGAAAGATTCCGGCGTTGACGTGACTGTTGGCCTGCGCAAAGGCTCGGCCACTGTTGCCAAGGCAGAAGCCCATGGCCTGAAAGTGACTGACGTTGCTTCCGCTGTTGCGGCTGCCGACCTGGTCATGATCCTGACCCCGGACGAGTTCCAATCCGCGCTGTACAAGAACGAAATCGAGCCGAACATCAAGAAAGGCGCCACCCTGGCGTTCTCCCACGGCTTCGCGATCCACTACAACCAGGTTGTGCCGCGCGCTGACCTCGACGTGATCATGATCGCGCCGAAAGCACCGGGCCATACCGTGCGCTCCGAGTTCGTCAAGGGCGGCGGTATTCCTGACCTGATCGCGATCTACCAGGACGCTTCGGGCAACGCCAAGAACGTTGCACTGTCCTACGCTGCTGGCGTCGGTGGTGGTCGTACCGGCATCATCGAAACCACCTTCAAGGACGAGACCGAAACCGACCTGTTCGGCGAACAAGCCGTTCTGTGCGGCGGTACCGTTGAACTGGTCAAAGCCGGTTTCGAAACCCTGGTTGAAGCTGGCTACGCGCCGGAAATGGCCTACTTCGAGTGCCTGCACGAACTGAAGCTGATCGTTGACCTCATGTACGAAGGCGGTATCGCCAACATGAACTACTCGATCTCCAACAACGCCGAGTACGGCGAGTACGTGACCGGTCCGGAAGTCATCAACGCCGAATCCCGTCAGGCCATGCGCAACGCCCTGAAACGTATTCAGGACGGCGAATACGCCAAAATGTTCATCAGCGAAGGGGCTACCGGCTACCCTTCGATGACCGCCAAGCGTCGTAACAACGCCGCTCACGGTATCGAAGTCATCGGCGAGCAACTGCGCTCCATGATGCCGTGGATCGGTGCCAACAAGATCGTCGACAAAGCCAAGAACTAAGTCGCACGTGTCTACGGAAAACGCGGCCTAGGCCGCGTTTTTTCGTTTGAGGGCTGGTTCTGGTATAAAGCTGCATCGTTTGCGGGCGAAACTCGCCGCAAGTGTCTATCGATTTTTTTCACACCGTTGCAAGGTAAAGTCCATGAGCGAACGTCCCGAAGAGCCAAACCAGGCCTCTGACGCCGAAAGCCTGCTACCGATCGATGAGCATGTCGAAGAAGGGCATGACGCGGAAGGCCGCAAGGTCCGGCATCGTGGCATCTATCTTCTGCCCAACCTGTTCACCACGGCGAACCTGTTTGCCGGTTTCTACTCCATCATCAATTCCATGAGTGCCCAGAGCGCGCTGGCAGCAGGTGATGCGGCGAGTGCCAGCAAGTACTTCGGTTTTGCTGCCATCGCGATCTTCGTGGCCATGGTCCTCGATGGCCTTGATGGGCGCGTGGCGCGCATGACCAATACCCAGAGCGCCTTCGGTGCCGAGTACGACTCGCTGTCGGACATGGTGGCCTTTGGTGTCGCACCTGCGTTGCTGGCGTTTGCCTGGGCCCTGGGTGACATGGGCAAGGTTGGCTGGATGGTGGCCTTCATCTATGTCGCGGGCGCTGCGTTGCGCCTGGCACGCTTCAATACCCAGGTGGGCACTGCCGACAAGCGTTACTTCATCGGTCTTGCCAGTCCTGCGGCGGCGGGTGTGGTGGCCGGTATTGTCTGGGCGTTCAGTGACTACGGTATCCAGGGTTCGAAGATGTCGTTCCTGGTGGCCTTGATGGTTGCGGCGGCCGGTATGCTGATGGTCAGCAACATCAAGTACAACAGCTTCAAGGAATTCGACCTGAAGGGGCGTGTGCCTTTCGTGGCGATTCTGGTGGTGGTACTGGTGTTCGCGGTGGTCTTCAGTGATCCGCCGCGGATCCTGCTGCTGGCGTTCCTGGTATATGCGGCTTCGGGTCCGGTTCAGTACCTGTTGCATCTGCGCCGGGACAAAACATTGCCTTAATGTAATTTCCCCCATACTCCGCAGTCTATTGGTGCATCAGTTCTCCAATGCTGCGGAGTTGCCATGTTAATCAAGTTGCCCAAAGCGTCCGATTGTCACGAATCGGACGTCACCCCAGAATCCCTCTATTTCTCCCGCCGCAGTCTGCTCGGTGGCGCGCTTGCCGGTATTGCTGCCAGCAGCCTGCCGCGTTGGGTGAGTGCGGCTGACACTGCGCGTTATGCCGATGTCGAGCCAGGCAAGGCTCCCGGCTGGTTCGCCGAGAAACTTCCTGGCACGCAATGGCAGGCGGTGACGGTCAAAGACGAAGCCATCACGCCGTTCAAGGATGCGACCCATTACAACAACTTCTATGAGTTCGGTACGGACAAGGGCGATCCTGCGGCGAATGCCGGCTCGCTCAAGACCGAGCCATGGAGTGTCGTGATTGATGGTGAAGTCGCAAAACCAGGGCGTTATGCGCTGGAAGACTTCATGAAGCCCTATCAGTTGGAAGAGCGGATCTACCGTCTACGCTGTGTCGAGGCGTGGTCGATGGTCATTCCATGGATCGGCTTTCCCATATCGGCCTTGCTTAAACAGGTCGAGCCCACTTCCAAGGCCAAATACATCCGCTTTGAAACCCTGCAGGATCCCAAGAGCATGCCGGGCCAGCGCTCAAGTTTTGGCCTGATCGATTGGCCTTATATAGAAGGACTGCGCCTGGATGAAGCGATGAATCCTTTGGCGATCCTGGCTGTGGGCATGTATGGGCGGGAATTGCCCAACCAGAATGGCGCGCCGCTGCGTTTGGTGGTGCCGTGGAAGTATGGCTTCAAGAGCGTGAAATCTATCGTGCGGATCAGCCTGGTGAGCGAGCAACCGAAAACTACCTGGCAGAGCATTGCGGCGGATGAGTATGGGTTTTATGCGAATGTGAACCCCACCGTCGATCACCCGCGCTGGACCCAGGCCCGGGAGCGGCGCCTGCCCAGTGGCTTGTTCAGCCCGAATGTACGCGAGACGCAGATGTTCAATGGCTACTCGGATGAGGTCGCTTCTCTTTATACCGGCCTTGATCTGCGGAAGAACTACTGATGCGCTACCCCATCTGGCGCCTTGGCGTCTTTATAGCTGCGGCGGTGTGGCCGTTGTACTGGTTGTATGAGGCGTGGAGTCTCACCTTGGGGCCTGATCCCGGAAAAGTGCTGGTTGATCGGTTGGGACTGGGAACGCTGATCCTGTTGCTGGTTACGTTGGGAATGACGCCACTGCAAAAATTGAGCGGTTGGGCAGGGTGGATCGCTGTGCGCCGGCAGTTGGGGTTGTGGTGCTTTGCGTATGTGGTTTTGCACCTCGCCGCTTATTGCGTATTTATCCTGGGGCTGGACTGGTCGCAACTGGGCGTTGAGCTGCGCAAGCGGCCCTACATTATTGTGGGGGCGTTGGGTTTTATGTGCTTGTTGGTGTTGGCGGTGACATCCAATCGCTATAGCCAGCGTCGGCTGGGCGTCCGTTGGAAGAAGCTGCATCGCCTGGTGTATGTGATTTTGGGGCTTGGTTTGCTGCATATGCTGTGGATCGTGCGTGCCGATCTGAAGGAGTGGGCTATCTATGCCTCTATAGGGGTGCTGCTTTTGCTCTTGCGGATTCCGCCTGTGATGCGCCGTATCCCTCGCCTTATTGCCAAAAAAGCACCTTCTGCAACAAAAGCGTAATTAACGCTTGACCGCAGATCCTGGAAGTCTATAATTCGCCCCACTTCCGGCGCAGTCGAAACGGAAAATTCCTTGGTAAACAAAGAGTTATGTAGTTTTCGACAGTAGGTTGCTTCAGTTAATCGAAGCCAAAAGGAAGT
>NZ_JCBCUR010000014.1:0-152396 GCF_059862305.1 Pseudomonas sp. MF09156 | reverse complement strand
CTGCATTCCCCTGTAGGAGCTGGCTTGCCTGCGATGACGCCCGAAAGAACACATCAGAGTATCTGGTATTCATTCGTCATCGTTAACGACCATCGCAGGCAAGCCAGCTCCTACAGGGTACGCGTACGCCTTGACGATCAGGTCGGCTGTCAGGCCGCCTCGCTTTGTTTGTGATTTTGATCTTAGGCGCCCCGTTAAACCACGCTGGCCGTCATCCGACATTGATTTGGGGGGTAACCCGGCAGGACGCCGGGTTAGCCACGCTGGGCCATGGATGGCCCATTGCGGCGGCCCCCCAAATCAATGTCGGATGACGGGCACACCGAGCCTAGGCGAGGTGCCGAGTGGTGGGGCAGGAGCCCTTTTGGTTACTTTTGGCTGGGCCGGCACTCCGGGCTCTTTTCCAAAAGTGACCCGCCGTAAGGGCGGAACCAATAGCCGCCGTGACCGCAGCAACGGATATGTACACAACCCCAGACGAGAGTCGTGTAGATACCTATGCCGCAATTGCGGGGTGTCAGTCACGGGATTTATCGCCTGACACACCGCTATCGCGGGCAAGCCCGCTCCCACAGGGCCGGGTCAATCCAATCAGCGAAAAAACTCCCCCGGCGTCGTATCAAACTGCTGGCGAAACGCTGCGATAAACGCCGAAACCGACTCATAGCCACAGCCCAGCGCCACATCCGTCACCCGCTCCCCGCGTTCCAGGTCGGGCAGGGCGCCGAGCAGTCGCAGCCGCTGGCGCCAGGCGCGGTAGGTCAGGCCGGTATCGCTCAAGAACAGCCGGCTCAAGGTTTTTTCACTGACCCCCAGTTTCTGGCTCCACTGCCCCAGCGTGGTCGCCTGTTCCGGGTGCAGGCGCAAGCTGCGGTAGATCTGCCGCAGCCGGCTGTCCACCGGCAGCGGCAGCATCAGGTCGACCTGGGGCGCGGCGGCCAATTGGTCGAGCAGCACCTGGGCCAGGCGCCCATCCGGGCCATCTTCGGCATATTCCACCGGCAGTTCGCTGAAACGGCGGATCAACTCGCGCAACAGGTCGCTCACCGCCAGTACCTGGCAGTGTCCCGGCGCCCAGGTCGTTACGCTGCAGTCCAGGTACAGGCTACGCATTTCGGTGTGTGGCGAACTGAACACCCGATGGGGCATTCCCGCCGGGATCCATACCGCCCGTTGCGGCGGCGCGACGAAGCGTCCGGCGCTGGTCTGGATTTCCAGCACCCCGCAAATCGCATACGACAACTGCACCCACGGATGGCTATGGCGGCGGGTCAGGGCGCGGTTGGGCAGGGATTCGGTGCGGCCATACACCGGGCGCGGCAGGCTGGCGAGCCCGGGGATGCTGCGGCGAACAGCCTTTTCATGTCCTTTAGGCGGCATTTACTGGCTCATTGGCGTTAGTCGGTAACCGGTTGTTACGTTAGAGTCGCCACGACGCCCTGGCAACCCCTGGAAGAACAGCTGATGAAACGCCCACGGTTTTTACCCGACAACTTCACCCTGATCCTGATTGCCACGGTGGCCCTTGCCTCCTTGCTCCCCGTCAGCGGCCAGGCCGCCGTGGCCTTTGGCTGGGTGACCAACCTGGCCATCGCGCTCTTGTTTTTCCTGCATGGCGCCAAGCTGTCGCGCCAGGCCATCGTCGCCGGTGCCGGGCACTGGCGCTTGCACCTGCTGGTGTTCAGCCTGACCTTCGTGCTGTTCCCGCTGCTGGGCCTGGCGCTCAAGCCGCTGCTGTCGCCAATGATCGGCAAAGACCTGTACATGGGCATGCTCTACCTGTGCGCGTTGCCGGCCACGGTGCAGTCGGCGATTGCCTTTACCTCCCTGGCGCGGGGCAATATCCCGGCGGCGATTTGCAGCGCGGCGGCGTCCAGCCTGTTCGGCATCTTCCTCACGCCGTTGCTGGTGACCTTGTTGCTCAATGTGCATGGTGACGGCGGCTCGACTGTGGATGCGATCCTCAAGATCAGCGTGCAGTTGCTGCTGCCGTTCATTGCCGGGCAGATCGCCCGGCGCTGGATTGGCGCGTGGGTGGGGCGCAATAAAAACTGGCTGAAGTTCGTCGATCAGGGGTCGATCCTGCTGGTGGTCTATGGCGCTTTCAGTGAGGCCGTCAACGAAGGCATCTGGCATCAGATCCCCTTGTGGGAACTGGGCGGCCTGGTGGTGGCCTGCTGTATCTTGCTGGCGCTGGTGCTGGTGGCTTCCGCGCTCTTGGGCAAGGCGTTCGGTTTCAACCAGGAAGACCGCATCACCATCCTGTTCTGCGGCTCGAAGAAAAGCCTGGCCACCGGCGTGCCCATGGCCCAGGTGTTGTTCGCCGGCAGCACCATGGGCGTGTTGATCCTGCCGTTGATGCTGTTCCACCAGATCCAGTTGATGGTCTGCGCGGTACTGGCCCAGCGCTATGCCAATCGCCCGGAGTCGATTCCCGAGATCATGGCGCAGGTCGATCCCTGAACCATCGTGTTACTATTTTTGCGCGCCGCTCCAGGGCAGGCATCGGGCCGTCAGGATCGGCGCGCAACCGAGTAAAACGACCTGTCGATGAGTACTTCCACCGCAACCCCCGCCGCCAATTGGCAACCGGTCATCGCCCTGGCGCTGGCCGCCTTTGTGTTCAACACCACCGAATTTGTCCCGGTCGGCCTGCTCAGTGCCATCGGCGCCAGCTTCGACATGCCAATCGCCCAGGTCGGCCTGATGCTCACTATCTACGCCTGGGTGGTGTCACTGACCTCGCTGCCGGTGATGTTGCTGACCCGTAACGTCGAGCGGCGCAAGTTGCTGATTGTGTTGTTCGGCATGTTTATCGCCAGCCATATCCTCTCCAGCGTGGCCAACAGTTTTGGCCTGTTGATGGTCAGTCGTATCGGCATTGCCTTGTCCCACGCGCTGTTCTGGTCGATCACCGCCTCCCTGGCGGTACGCCTGGCGCCGCCGGGCAAGCAGGTGCAGGCACTGGGCTTGCTGGCCACTGGCACTTCGCTGGCGATGGTCTTGGGCATTCCCCTCGGGCGTCTGCTGGGTGAAGCCATGGGCTGGCGCACCACGTTTATCGTGATCGCCGGGTTTGCCGCCGCACTGGTGTTCTGGCTGGCGCGCACCTTGCCGTTGTTGCCGAGCCAGAACTCCGGCTCGCTGCGCAGCCTGCCGATGCTGTTCAAGCGTCCGGCGCTGGTGGCGCTGTATGTGTTGACGGCCATGGTGGTCACCGCCCAGTTCACGGCCTACAGCTATATCGAACCTTTTGTCGAACGCGTCGCGGGCCTGGGTGGCAATGCGGTAACCCTGGTGCTGCTGGTGTTTGGCGGGGCGGGGATCATCGGTTCGTTGCTGTTCAGCCTGTTGCACCGTTTCAGTCCCTATCGCTTTTTGCTGGTGGCCGTGTCGGTGCTGGCGCTGTGCCTGGGGCTGCTGTTGCCCCTGAGTGGTGACGTGTCGTACCTGGTGGTGCTGAGCGTGTTCTGGGGCATGGCGATCATGGCCTTTGGCTTGGCATTGCAATCCAAGGTCCTGGTCCTGGCACCGGACGCAACGGATGTGGCGATGGCGATGTTTTCCGGGATCTACAACATCGGCATCGGCGGCGGCGCGCTGCTGGGCAGTTGGGTCGGCGGGCACTTTGGCTTCGCCTGGATTGGCGCGGCGGGGGGCTTGCTGGCGGTGGCGGCGCTGGGGTTGTATTGCCTGTCGATTTATCGGTTTGGCCAGGGTTAAGTCGCAAACCTCCCGTTATAAACCGCTTTGTGCGGGTGCGTAAGCTGTCAGATCTGACAGTTGTCTAATCGGTCTTCCAGGCTTTTACTCCTTCTCAGACGCAGCGCCCAGCCGGTGGTTAGGCGCTGAACTTGAAGGCGCAAACTTCCAGGGACGGACTGATCATGCAGACCCTATCCAAATACGTGATTCTCGGCGGCGCATTGCTTTTGGGCTATGGCGCCACAGCGACGGCGGCGACCTTTGTCGATCTGGGCAATGCGGCGGGCAAGCAATGTGTCGCCGTCTCGGTCAATGACAGCGGCCAGATCGTGGGCAGTTGCAGCACCGCGACCCCCAGCGCCAATGACAACCCCTGGTATGCGGCCTCTAGCGCGGGGCCCCAGCAAGTGTTGCCGCCGCTGGTGGCCAACCAACCCTGCTCAGTGGGGAGCATTGGCAATAGCGGGGTGATGGTGGGGCGTTGTACGGATGCGAGCAATTTCAATTTTGCTGTGACCTGGAGCGCCGCTGCACCGGCGGCGGCCCCGGTCAAGCTCACACCCCTTCCGGCGACTTTGTTGATTCCCTTGTTGCGTCCCGCCGATGTCCATACCTATGCGACCGCCCAGAACCAGCAAGGAGCGGTGCTCGGCTTGAGTATCAGTGGCAGCGGCAAATCTACCGTTGTGTTGTATCGGCCAGGCATGACAGCGCCCGAGCGCATCTCTGACTGGGACAGCATGTGTCTCGGTATGGTGGTGAACAATACCCTGATCAGCGGATACCCCAGCATCCTGATGAACTGCCCGGTCAACGGCAAGATTGTGGCAAGGGTTGTCCGGCGCTCAGGGGGTGGCTATACCACCACTGACTTGCCTGTGCCAGCCGGGGCAAGTTACTGCATAGCGGTGGATATGAACGATCAGAACCAGGCGGTGGGCAGTTGCCTATACCCCCACTCTGCCACCAACAGCAGCAAAACCGCATTCTGGTCCACCCCCACCAGCGCACCGTTGCTGCTCACATTGCCGTTGAATGCCATGAACTCGGGGGTTGCGGTGAACAATGCCGGGCATGTGCTGGCGCGAGGCACTGCGCCTTCGGGCTTTACCACGGATTTCTACTGGGCGGACACCAGCTCCAGCTTCGGCGTGCAGCCCATCCCGTTTTTGCCGGGCAGCGTCAGTACCAAGGCGTTTGGCCTGACTGAAAATGGCACGGTCGCGATGGACTGCACCGACAGCGCCGAGTACGCCACCGCCTGCACCTGGGATCCGGACAATGGAACCCAGGCCATTGCCCCCATTGGCGGTGGGCACCAGAGCATGCTCAACAGCATTTCGTTTAGCGGCACCTTCATTGCGGGCGCGTCCACTGACACGTCGCAAGACGTCAGTGCCGTGGTGGCGCCCTTGCCCTGAGAGGTTGGAGTCCCCCTGTAGTGTTGGATCCAGGATTGAGGAGGTGGGTATGAAAAGGACAGCAGCATTGCTGGCAGCGGGGATGATCCTTCAGTTACTGGCGGGTGCACCGAGTTACGCAGGGGGGCTTAAATCCGGGGTGCACTTCCCACCAGAGCAACTGCATCAAATGAGCTTTTTGCCGATCTTGCCATTTGATCTCACAGCCGATGCGTTTACGCCCCCCAGTCCGGTCATCAAGGCCCCGGATGTAAGCCCGATAGGCGGCAACCAATCCAATGCGCCCAGTTGGTTTGTGTGCACAAGCAAAGGCATCAAGCTGGTGCGGGACGGCTCGATAGTGAAAACCCATTATTGTGATTGAGTAGACGGTACCCAGACTTTTAATCCCTGGAGCGGTCGATGGGGGGGTGTTGGATCTACGGTTGAGGAGGTGTGTATGAAAAGGACGACGGCATTGCTGGCAATAGGGACAACCCTTGTGTTTTTAGTGTCTGCACCGACTTATGCGGGGGGGCATAAAGATGAGGTGTACTACCCTGGTGGAGGTCCCATCATTGATGCGACACACCAGATCGTCACGCGAGTCTTTGGTATTATCCAGTCATTTATTCCATCCGCCCCAGTCATCAAGGCCCCGACTGTAAGCCCGATCGGCGTCAACCAATCCAATGCGCCCAATTCGTTTGTGTGCACAAGCAAAGGCATCAAGCTGGTGCGGGATGGCTCGATAGTGAAAACCCATTACTGTGATTGAAGCGCCGGCATGCCGCTGCAGGCACCGGCATGCCGGCCCCACAGCGGCCTAGCTCAGAACTGCGGCGTGTACTTCACACTGAACATTACATTGCGCGGGTCACCGTAGAAGTTGTTGCCATTCAACTGGTTGTACCCGGAGGCGTAATAGGTCTTGTCAAACAGGTTGTTGGCATTGACCGCCAACCCCACTTCCGGCGTCAGTTGATACGCCACCCGCGCATTCCACACGGTGTAGCCCGCCACGTCGTAGTTGTACTCATACCCCAGGGTATGGCTCTGGGTGGTAAAGCCCAACCCGGTGCTGACCTTGCTCCAGTCGCCACTGAACTGGTAGTCGCCCCACACCCGCAACATATGCTTGGGCGTCCACTGGCTGAACACCCGGCCCTTGTTATCCCGGTCCTCAAGGTATTTGGTGGTGTTGTAGGTATAGCCGGCAAACAGTTGCAGGCCGCTCAACACTTCACCGCTGATCTCGGCTTCCAGGCCCTGGCTGCGCACTTTGCCCGAGCCTGTGGCGCAGTAGGTGCCGCCGCAGATTTCACCCAGGGAGTAGTCGGTGATCGCACGGTTTTCCTGGTCGTAGCGGAACAGCGCCAGGGAGGTATTGACCCGCCCGTCGAGCAATTCGCCCTTGAGGCCGACTTCGTAGTTGCTGCCAATCACCGGCTTGACCACCGCCCCGCTGAGGTCGCGCTGGGTCTGGGGCTCGAACACGTCGGTGTAGCTGGCATACACCGCCCACTCGCGGCTCAGGTCGTAGACGATCCCGGCGTAGGGCGTGACTTCGCCGGTTTCGTTGGTGGTGCTGGGCTTGTTGACGGTGGTGGCGTGGGTCACCGCCGTGATGCCCGAGGAGGTATAGCTGTAGTCATACCAACTGACACGGGCGCCGAGTACCAGGGTCAACGGGTCGATGGGCTTGACGCGCCAGCTGCCATACAGGCCTTTTTGGCGGATGTCGTATTTGCTCGGTGTTGCACGGCCGCCGGGGGTGTTCATCAGACCCTCGTAGCTGATTTCGGGGCGGTGGTTATCGATGTCGAAGATGTTGTCGGTGCTTTGGTTAAAGGTCCGGGCAATGACGTCGTTGGTGGTGTATTTGGAATAGTTGCCGCCCAGGGTGATTTCCTGGGCCATCGACAGCGCCTCGAAACGCCCGGTGAGGTGGCTGTCCAGGCCGATCTTGGTGCCGTCGAAATCGGTGTACCAATCGGCATAGGTCAACCCGCTGCCGTCGGCGTTAATGCCTTCGCCGGTACTCTGCACGCGTTGGTGGGTGGAGGTGTTTTCTTCGCGCATGCGCACCGCGCCGAGCTTGAACTTCCAGTCATCGTTGAAGCGGTGTTCCAGGTCGGCATACAGGGTGGTGACGTCGATCTGCGAGTTGTTCCAGCGCGAGCCGCTGAAGGTCGAGCGGGGCAGGTCAATCGATTTACCCGTGCTGTAGCGCGGCAGGCCCCGCAGCATCGGCCGGGACTCGGCATTGGTGCGGCTGACGGCCAGGCCCAGGGTGGTGTCTTCCTGTAGGTCGAAGTCCAGGGCGCCGTACAGCGAGTGGGTCTTGCTCCATTCATAGTCGATGAACGAATCGCTCTGGTCTTCATCCGCCACCATCCGCCCACGGATCGTGCCGCTCTGGTTCAGCGGGCCGCCGGCGTCCAGTTGCAGGCCGTAGTGGTCCCAACTGCCGGCCTTGGCGGTAAGGGCCACGGTGGGCGCCGCCTGCCCGCGCTTGCGCACCAGGTTGATTGCGCCGCCGGGGCTGCCGGTGCCCTGCAGCAGGCCGGAGGCGCCGCGCAGTACCTCCAGGCGGTCGAAGAAAATCATGTCCTGGGTCGCCCAGTTGCCCAGGGCATAGGTATTGCGCGGGATCGGCACGCCGTCGTACTGCCAGTCATCGATCTGGAAGCCGCGGGAGGTGATGATCATGCCTTTGCCCACGCCTTGCACGCCCACCAGGCCGGTGGTGTGGTTGACGGCGTCCTTGAGGTCGACCAGATCCTGGTCGTCCATTTGCTTGCGGGTCATCACCGTGATCGACTGGGGGATTTCCTTGAGGGTGTGGGTGCCCTTGCCGATCGTCACCGCCCGTGCGGCGTAGGAACCGCTGCCTTCGGTGGTGGTGGGGTCGATGCTGCGCTCGACAATCGAGGTCACGCCCAATTGCAGCGCGCTGCCCGTGTCGGTGGCAGGCTCGACGCTGAAATTACCTTGCTCGGTGATACGCAACTGCAAGCCGCTGCCCGACAACGCACGGTCCATGGCCTGTTCGGCCGGCATCTGGCCGATCACCGCCTGGGCCTGTTTACCCTGCACCAACACCGGGTCCAGGGACACAATCCGTCCGCTCTGGCTGGCAATGGCGTTCAGCGTTTGTGCCAGCGGGCCGGCTGGCAGGTTGAAAGACAGGCTTTGCGCCTGTACCAAGGCAGGGCTCGCCAGGGTTGCCAGGGCAACGGCGACAGAAAGGGCGTGGGGCCAAGGGTTGAGCACAGCATTCTCCTGAAGGTGTGGACGTGTCAGGAGATAGGTGGGCCGAGAATTGAAAACCGGACACAAATAAGAGTGATTTGCATAAAAAAGTCTGGCCCGGGTTATTTGGTGCCAATCACGGTCAGCCACGGGCTGTAGTGATCCACCCGGATCGGCAGGGTTTCGGCCAGGGCCGCGAAGGCGCGGCGGGGGTCGTTGAGGGGGAATACGCCTTGCACGCGCAAGTTGCGCACCTGCGGGTCGACGCGTACAAATCCCCGGCTGTACGGGCGCAGGGCGTTGACCACCTGCTCCAGGGAATCGTCCAGCACGCTGAGGTGGCCGGCGAGCCAGTCGGCCCGGTAGCCCTGGTTGCCGGCCAACGCTTCGATGCGCTCGGCATGCAGCATCACCGATTGGCCTTGCAGCACCGTGTGCTGGATGCCGTTGTGCAGCGTCGCCTGGACCGAATGCTCCAGCACCACCACCCGCGTGGCGTCTGGCTCCTGGGACACGAGGAAGCGCGTGCCCAACGCTTGCACACTGCCCTGGGCGCTGCGCACACGCAGTGGCCGCTGGGGGGCGGCCGCCACCTGAATCACCAGTTCACCGTGGCGCAGGATGATCAAGCGCTGGTGCTGATCGAACTGCACATCCACCGCGCTCTGTGCATTGAGGCTCAGGCGGCTGCCATCGGCCAGGGTGAAGGTCTGGCGTTGGCCGCGCCCGGTGTGCAGGTCGGCCAGCAGGTCGTCGCCCAGCGGGCTGCGCGCTGCCAACCACAGGCCGCCACCCAGCAGGCCCAGGCCGCCGATGGCGCGCAGTATGTCCCGGCGCGAACCTTGGGGCTGCAACAGCACTTGCCGCGCTTCGCCGGGCAGGCGTTTGTCGAGGGTGCGCAGGGTGTTCCACGAGCCGCCCAGGCGTTCCTGCAAACGGGACCAGGCTTGGACGTGGGCCGGGCCGAGGGCCAGCCAGGCATTGAAGCGCTCCTGCAACCGCGCATCCGGTGTGCCGGCGCGCAGGCGCACCATCCAGTCGATGGCCTGCTCGCTGACCGGGTCCAGCCGGGCCTTGCTCACGGGGCCAGCTCGGCCAGGTAGCACTGGCGCAGGGCCTGTTTCATATAGCGGCTGACGGTGCGCTCGGACAACTGCAACTTGCGCGCAATCGCCACGTAGCTCATGCCGTCCAACTGGCTATAAAGGAACGTGGCCTTGACGATCAGCGGCAAGCCATCGAGGGCGCGGTCAATGGCGACCAGGGCCTGGATCAGTTGCAGTTGGTCTTCAGGGGAGGGCGCCAAGGCTTCGGGGGTGGCGGCCAGGCGTTCCAGGTAGGCGGTTTCCAGGCGACTGCGCCGGTAGCGATCAAAGATCAGCCGGCGGGCAATGGTCGAGAGATAAGCCCGGGGTTGCTCGATGCTGTCGGGGTCGACCCGGGCGGCGAGCATCTGGCAGAAGGTATCGGCGGCGGTGTCTTCGGCATCGGCATGGTTACGCACGCGATGCTGGATATGTTGCAGCAGCCAACGGTGATGGTCATTGAAAAAGAAGCCCAGCTTGCGGATTGGAGGTGACTGCACGGGTCGACTTTCTCAAGGGTGGTATTGTGAATCGTTCTCAATACTACCTTTTGTGCGAGGGGGGGTGCAATAACCGGTAGTTGCAGGAGCAAGCTCGCGCCTACATAAAACGGCATTCCAGCGTTATAGGGCCGGTTGTACGCAGCCATCCAGCGCCTGGTCTTGCGAGGCATTGACCAGAATAGTGTGCCCGCTCCAGAGCCCCAGCGTTCAAAAACGCAGGTCCCGCAAACACCGACAAACCCTGGTAGGAGTTGTCGAGCTTTAGCGAGGCTGCGATAGCGGTGGTTCAGCCAACATCAATGCCAGCAGTACCGCCGCCATCGCAGCCTCGCTGGGGCTCGACAGCTCCTACATTGTTTGTGCTCGCTCCAGAGCCCCGGCGTTCAGAGACGCAGATCCCGCAAACACCAATAAACCCTGGTAGGAGTTGTCGAGCTTTAGCGAGGCTACGATAGCGGTGGTTCAGCCAACATCAATACCAGCAATCCCGCCGCCATCGCAGCCTCGCTGGGGCTCGACAGCTCCTACATTGTTTGTGCTCGCGCCAGAGCCCCAGCGTTCAAAAACGCAGATCCCGCAAACACCAATAAACCCTGTAGGAGTTGTCGAGCTTTAGCGAGGCTACGATAGCGGTGGTTCAGCCAACATCAATACCAGCAATCCCGCCGCCATCGCAGCCTCGCTGGGGCTCGACAGCTCCTACATTGTTTGTGCCCGTTCCAGAGCCCCGGCGTTCAGAGACGCAGATCCCGCAAACACCAATAAACCCTGGTAGGAGTTGTCGAGCTTTAGCGAGGCTGCGATAGCGGTGGTTCAGCCAACATCAATGCCAGCAATCCCGCCGCCATCGCAGCCTCGCTGGGGCTCGACAGCTCCTACATTGTTTGTGCTCGCTCCAGAACCCCGGCGTTCAAAGACGCAGATCCCGCAAACACCGACAAACCCTGTAGGAGTTGTCGAGCTTTAGCGAGGCTACGATGGCGGTGGTTCAGCCAACATCAATGCCAGCAATCCCGCCGCCATCGCAGCCTCGCTGGGGCTCGACAGCTCCTACATTGTTTGTGCTCGCTCCAGAGCCCCAGTGTTCAAAGACGCAGGTCCCGCAAACACCAATAAACCCTGTAGGAGTTGTCGAGCTTTAGCGAGGCTACGATAGCGGTGGTTCAGCCAGCATCAATACCAGCAATCCCGCCGCCATCGCAGCCTCGCTGGGGCTCGACAGCTCCTACATTGTTTGTGCCCGCTCCAGAGCCCCGGCGTTCAGAGACGCAGATCCCGCAAACACCAATAAACCCTGTAGGAGTTGTCGAGCTTTAGCGAGGCTACGATAGCGGTGGTTCAGCCAACATCAATGCCAGCAATCCCGCCGCCATCGCAGCCTCGCTGGGGCTCGACAGCTCCTACCTCGATTTTCATTGTTTGGGGGATTGCATTTGAGATGCAGTAGACGCGTGCAACAGGGAATTCAGACCCCTGAATCTCCAAGGTGGGAGCTGTAGGCACTGGCAACATTGATATCCGCCCTCGCAACGATCCGGGCAATGTTTTTGATCGCTCCCACAGGACGTGGGAGCGATCCGTCAATCAAGACGCTATCAGGCGATAGCATCCCAGGCGCGGTCGCCTTTTTCGTCCTTGATGCGGGTCGGCAGGCCCATTACGTCCAGCGCCTTGAGGAATGGCTCGGCTGGCAGTTCTTCAACGTTGGCCATGCGTTGCACATCCCACTCGCCACGGGCTACCAGCAGCGCAGCGGCTACCGGTGGAACGCCTGCGGTGTAGGAGATGCCCTGGCTGTCGGTCTCGGCATAGGCTTCTTCGTGGCAGGCCACGTTGTAGATGAACAGCTCGCGTGGCTGGCCATCCTTGGTGCCCTTGACCAGGTCGCCGATGCAGGTCTTGCCGGTGTAGCCCGGTGCCAGGGAAGACGGGTCAGGCAGCACGGCCTTGACCAGTTTCAAAGGCACCACTTGCAGGCCTTCGGCGGTGGTGACCGGTTTCTCGGAGAGCAGGCCGAGGTTGTTCAGTACGGTGAACACATTGATGTAGTGTTCGCCAAAGCTCATCCAGAACCGCACGTTGGGCACGTCGAGGTTTTTCGACAACGAGTGCACTTCATCGTGGCCGGTCAGGTACAGGTTCTGTGAACCCACTACCGGCAGGTCGTCGGTACGTTTTACTTCGAACATGGTGTTGCTGGTCCACTGGCTGTTCTGCCAGCTCCACACCTGCCCGGTGAATTCGCGGAAGTTGATTTCCGGGTCGAAATTGGTGGCGAAATATTTGCCGTGGCTGCCGGCATTGACGTCGAGAATGTCGATCGAATCAATGCGGTCAAAATGCTGTTGTTGCGCCAGCGCCGCATAGGCGTTGACCACACCTGGGTCAAAACCCACACCGAGGATCGCAGTGATGTTCTTCTGCTTGCATTCCTCCAGGTGGTTCCACTCGTAGTTGCCGTACCACGGCGGGGTCTCGCAGACCTTGCCCGGCTCTTCGTGGATGGCGGTGTCGAGGTAAGCCACGCCCGTGTCGATGCAGGCACGCAGTACCGACATGTTGAGGAAGGCGGAGCCGACGTTGATGACGATCTGCGATTGGGTTTCGCGGATCAGGGCCTTGGTCGCTTCCACGTCCAGGGCGTCCAGTGCAAAGGCCTGGATCTGGGCGGGTACCTTGAGGCTACCCTTGGCCTTGACGCTGTCGATGATGGCCTGGCATTTGGAGATGTTGCGCGACGCGATAGCAATACGACCGAGTTCGTCGTTGTGCTGCGCGCACTTGTGGGCCACCACCTTGGCGACACCTCCTGCACCAATGATAAGAACGTTCTTTTTCAATTGCTTTATCTCTCCTTTATCTGTCCGCTTTACGAAAGGCTGGACAGGTAGTCGTCGTAACCAAATTCACGAACCACTTCGACTGTACCGTCGAGTTGTTTCACTACGATGGACGGCATTTTCAGGCCGTTGAACCAGTTTTTCTTGACCATGGTGTAGCCTGCCGTGTCGATGAACGACAGTCGATCGCCGATGGCCAGCGGCTGATCAAATTGGTATTCGCCGAAGATGTCCCCGGCCAGGCACGACTTGCCGCACACCATGTAGGTGTGTTCGCCGGTGCTCGGCGCCAGCTTGGCGTTGAGGCGATAGATCAGCAGGTCCAGCAAATGGGCTTCGATGGAGCTGTCGACCACGGCGAGGTTTTTGCCGTTGTACAGGGTGTCGAGCACGGTCACTTCCAGGGAGGCGCTGTTGGTGATCGCCGCTTCGCCGGGTTCCAGGTACACCTGCACGTCGTACTTTTGCGAGAACGCCTTGAGGCGCTGGCAGAACGCGTCGATGGCGTAGCCTTCACCGGTAAAGTGGATGCCGCCGCCGAGGCTGACCCAGTTGACCTTGTGCAGCAGCGCGCCGAAGCGTTCTTCGATGGTGCCGAGCATCTTGTCGAACAGCTCGAAATCACCGTTCTCACAGTTGTTGTGGAACATGAAGCCGGAGATTTGCTCGATCACGCCTTCGATCTTCACCGGGTCCCACTCGCCCAGGCGGCTGAACGGGCGCGCCGGGTCGGCCAACAGGTAGTCGGAGCTGCTCACTTGCGGGTTGACGCGCAGGCCGCGAGTCTTGCCTTCGCTGCGCTCGGCAAAGCGCTGCAGCTGGCTGATGGAGTTGAAGATGATCTTGTCGCAGTTGTCGAGCATCTCCTCGATTTCATCGTCGGCCCAGGCCACGCTGTAGGCGTGGGCCTCGCCTTCGAACTTCTGGCGACCGAGCTTGAGCTCATACAGCGACGAGGACGTGGTGCCGTCCATGTATTCCTGCATCAGGTCGAACACCGACCAGGTGGCAAAGCACTTGAGCGCCAGCAGCGCCTTGGCGCCGGACTGCTCGCGCACGTAGGCGATCTTCTGCATGTTGACCAGAAGCTTCTGTTTGTCGATGAGGTAATACGGGGTTTTGATCATTTTTCAGAGCCTGCGGCGGAGCCTGCCAAAAAAGGACAGGCATTGTGCCCGCACTTGCTCAGGATCGAAAGGTTAGTCAGCGGAATTTGCAGGCTTTGGTCTGCGCGATACTCAGGTATGGGTCTTTAACTTGGTCCACAACCGTGTGGCCAGGCGGGCGATGGCCGGTGGCAGGTCTTCGACGGTGAACAGGCTGTCCAGCACAGCCCCGGAGGGGTAGATTGCCGGGTCTTGCTTGACCTCGGGATCTACGAACGGATCCGCCGCACGGTTGGGGTTGGCGTAGTGAATGTGGTTGCTGATGTTGGCAATCACCTTGGGCTCCAACAGGTAGTTCATGTAGGCATAGGCATTCACCTCATGGGGCGCGGCCTTGGGCATCACCACCATGTCGAGCCACAGGGTGGAGCCTTCCTTGGGGATCGAGTAGCCAATCTCGATGCCGTTCTTCGCCTCCCTGGCACTCGCTGCCGCCTGCACTACGTCGCCGTTGAAGCCGATGACCGCGCAGATATTACCGTTGGCCAGGTCGCTGATGTACTTGGAGGCATGGAAGTACTGCACGTAGGGCCGGATCTTCAGCAGCGCCTGCTCGGCCTTTTTGTAGTCCTCGGGGGCGTGGCTGTGGTGCGGCAGGCCCAGGTAGTTGAGGGTGATCGGCAGCACCTGTGTCGGGTTGTCGATAATCGCCACGCCACACGCGCTGAGCTTCCTGATGTTGTCTTCAGCAAAGAACAGGCTCCAGGAGCGGGTGACGTCGGTGGTGCCGAAGATCGCCTTGATCTTTGCGACGTTGTAGCCGATCCCCGCCGAACCCCACATATAGGGAAAGCCGTACTGGTTGCCGGGGTCGTTGACTTCGAGCTTTTTCAGCAGCGCCGGATCGAGGTTGTGCCAGTTGGGCAGGCGGCTCTGGTCCAGCTTCTGGATGGCCCCGGCCTTGATCAGGCGCGAGAGGAAGTGGTTGGACGGGCTGACCACGTCATACCCGGTGTTGCCGGTCATCAGCTTGGACTCCAGGACCTCGTTGCTGTCATGGATGTCGTAGGTGGCCTGGATGCCGGTGGCCTGGGTGAAGGCGGGCAGGGTGTCGTCGGCGATGTAGCCGTTCCAGTTGGAGATGTTGACGGTTTCACCCGCCAGCGCGGCGGATGAACACAGCGCGAGCAAGGTGGCCATGGAGCGTTTGTGAATAAGCATGATCAAGCACCTGTGTGAAGGTTTGTTGTTCTTGTGTGATCAGATTTCGCTGCGCGCCCGTACCGCTTCCACGCGCATGCGCAGCAGGGCCCCGAGGTCGAACAGCGGGCGCGGCGGTAGCCAGCCGGGCTGGGCGCGCTGGATGACCGATTGCAGCAGCGGCGAGGTGTGCCCCGAGGCCCATTCCGCCAGCAGGCGCCCCCACAGGCTGCCCCGGGCCACGCCGGCACCGTTGCAGCCCGCGACCGCAAACAGGCCATCGCGCACCTTGGCGAAGTACGGCTGCCCGGAGCGCGTGGCGCTCAAGTGGCCAGTCCAGGAGTAGTGGATGTCTTGCTCGTCCAGCCACGGAAAGCGCCGTTGCAAACCCTGTACATGGTGCCGGCGGCGCTGCAGCAGTTCGCGGTTGGACAGGTCGCGGGTGCGGTATTCGGCGGTGTTGCGGATCATCACCCGGCGATCCGGAGTCAGGCGCACCGTGGCCCCCAGCGGGCGGGTGGAGAGCACGCCCCAGGGTTCGACCGTGCCCATCTGGCGGTACTCTTCGTCGGTGAGCGGGCGGGTCAGGCTGGCACTGAGCTCCATGGGGAAGCTGGCGCTGTGGTCCAGGCCAACCCGGGGAATAAAGGCGTTCAGGCACACCAGCACCTGGCGGGCCTCGACGCTGCCATTGACGGCGTTGGCGCGGATGGCGCCATGGGCCATGGGCTCCAGGCCTGTGACGGGGCTGTTCTCAAAGAGCGTTACGTTGGCGGGCAAGGCCTGCAGCAGGCCGGTGACGTACTTGGCCGGTTGCAGCAAGGCGTTGCCGTTGCCGCACCAGATCGCGGCCTGGTAGTGGGCGGTGCCGAGCGTGTGGCGCAGGGCTTCGCCTTGCACGAAATGGGCAGCGGCACCCGCCGCGTGCAAGGTCGCCAGCCTGGCTTCGACCTGCTCCAGTTTGTCGCGGTCGTGGACGGCAAAGTAATAGCCGCTGTCGCGAAAGTCGCAGTCGATGTGATGGGTGGCGACGCGCTTGCGCACTTCCTGGGTGGCGGCCTGGGAGATAGCGCAGTCCACCTCATACCCGGCGAACCCGCCACGCCCCATCAACTCGTCGGCGCCGGGATACTCATGGGCCACCACAAATCCTGAATTGCGTGCCGAGGCGCCCTGGGCCGCCCGTTGTCGATCCAGCAGCACAATGCGCGCCTGCGGATGCAGTTGCGCCAGGCTATGGGCGGCACACAAGCCGGTGATGCCGGCGCCGATCACCAGCCAGTCGGCTTGGTGCGTGCCACTTAAGGGCGCACGGGCGGGCAGGCTTTGGGTTTGGGCAATCCAGCCACAGCTATTTTCCACAGGGCACCTCGGTTGAATGCATCACCGGCATGGGTGAGTCGCGCAGGATTTATTGTTAGCTGGAATTTATAGGGGCTTGGGTGATACAACCAACGTTATAAAATCATCCATCTATTCGGAAAACGCATGGATAACCGCCATCACCTGCCTTCGCTGCAAGCCCTGCAAGCCTTGGTCGAGGTTGCCGAGCGTGGCAGCTTCACCGCCGCGGCGGGGCGCCTGTGCCTGACCCAAAGTGCGGTCAGCCGCCAGATCCAGCAATTGGAAGGCCACTACGGTGTGCCGCTGCTGGTGCGCAACAGCCGCAACCTGCGGCTGACCCTTGAGGGCGAATGGGTGCTCGACAGCGCGCGTAGCGTGCTGGCGCAGTTGCAGCGCCTGGAGGATCGGCTGTCGCCGCACCAGCGCCCGTTCCGGATCCGCATGCATGTGTCATTGGCGGTGCGCTGGCTGCTGCCCAAGTTGAGTGATTTCTACCGCAGCCACCCGGATATCTCACTGGCCATCGAGACCGTGGCCACCGAGGTGGTCGAACCGGCCAGCGACAGTGACGCCTACATCCTCTACCTGCCCAAGCCCACCCACGATGGGGATTGCCTGGTGCTGTTCGAGGAAGCGCTGGTGCCGGTCTGCGCCCCTGGGCTTGGGCCGTTGGCGTCGGCGCAGGACCTGGCGCGCTTTGCCTTGCTGCACCGCTCGGCCGACCGCCAGGACTGGGCCACCTGGCTGGCGGCGCATGGCGGGCGGTCGCTGGCGGACTATCGCCATATTCCCTTCAACCTCGATGAACTGGCGCTGGATGCCGCTGCGCGCGGGCTTGGGGTGGCGATGACTGACCGCACACTGGCGGCCGAATCGGTGGAGCGCGGTGTGCTGGTAGTGCCCTTTGGCCAGGCCCTGGCCACGGGCGGGTGCTATGCGTTGTGCCTGCAACCGTCGGCCGCTGCCCATCCGGCGTTGGGGGTGGTGAGGCAGTGGTTTGGTAGCCAGGCGCACAATTCGTAAACTCTTGTCATGGCCCCAGTGGAACCTACAGCGGCGCAATGCGACGCAATAGGAAATTACATCGCTGCGGGGATACAACGTTGACTGTCAATCTGAACGCTCACTTAACTGCCCATACACCGAACCCGTCGCTGCTTGATAGCGCCGAGGTCGCGGCCCCATCCAGACCAAAGCGCGGGGTGGCGACAACTTCGGCGTTATGGCCACAACAGTCGGTCATAAAAATTTCCCTGCTGGGCATGACCCCCGAGCAAGAGGAGTTTACAAAAACCAACATCAATAAATGGGCACCCCACGTCAACCTGACTTTTGAGTTTACGGATGACTCCGACGGGGATATCCGGATTGCCGCAGACAATGATCTGTCGGGTGGGCATTCGTACTTGGGGATCCGATCGCTCAATGTACCGGCCTACAAGCCTACGACGGTCATTGGCTTCCAGGGAGGGCTCAATGCGTATAACGCCGGTACGATCCAGCATGAGTTCGGTCATGTTTTGGGGCTGCAACATGAACACCAGCACGAACACAATAATCTAGATATTAATTGGTCCGAAGTTAATAAAGCCTACATAGGTAAAGGTGGGGCGAAAGAGGTAAAGCACAACTTCAAGCCATTGGTTTCCAATGTGGTTTCGTCTGAGTACGATCGCAAATCCATCATGCATTATGGTTTTGCTTCATCCTGGCTCAATGATGGAAAAGCCATCAAGGACAACAACGAGCTATCTGAAGGCGACATCAACTTTGTCCGCTCGCTCTACCCACCTGTGGTCAAGAAAAAAACCGCCACGTCCAGTTGGTGGGACTATCGGCACCTGCACAGGGGTGCTTGAGAAGACCCGGGGTGTTTTGATTATGAGTAGATTTCGTGATTGCCTAGAATAAAATGAGTTTGTCTCACTATCGCGCGCTGCCGACAATGGCTCCCATACCAACACATTGGAGTTTATTGTCATGGCAGTCGCTCATTCCCTTGGATTTCCGCGCATTGGACGCGATCGTGAACTGAAAAAAGCGCAGGAAGCGTTTTGGAAGGGCGAACTGGACGAAGCCGGCCTGCGTGCGGTCGGCCGTGAGTTGCGCAAGACCCACTGGGATTTGCAGAAACAGGCTGGCATCGAGCTGTTGCCGGCGGGGGATTTTGCCTGGTACGACCAGGTGCTGACCCACTCGCTGATGTTCGGCGTGATCCCCGAGCGGTTCCGCCCGGCCGACGGCAAAGCCACGTTGCAGACCCTGTTCGGCATGGCCCGTGGCGTCAGCGACAGCTGCTGCGGCGGCGCCCACGCCCAGGAAATGACCAAGTGGTTCGACACCAACTACCACTACCTGGTGCCAGAATTGAGCGCTGACCAGCAGTTCCACCTGGGCTGGGATCAGTTGTTCGAAGAAGTCCAGGAAGCCCGCGACCTGGGGCACACCGTCAAGCCGGTGGTGATCGGGCCGTTGACTTACCTGTGGCTGGGCAAGGCCAAGGGCAGCGATTTCGACAAGCTTGACCTGCTCGACCGTCTGCTGCCGCTGTACGGCCAGATCTTCCAGCGCCTGGCGGACCTGGGCGTTGAATGGGTGCAGATCGACGAGCCGATCCTGGTACTGGATTTGCCCCAGGACTGGAAAAACGCGTTTGAGCGCGCCTACAACCTGATCCAGCGTGACCCCCTGAAAAAACTGGTGGCCACCTATTTTGGCGGCCTGGAAGAAAACCTCGGCCTGGCCGCCAACTTGCCGGTTGATGGCCTGCACATTGACCTGGTGCGTGCGCCGGAACAATACCCGACCATTCTCGACCGCCTGCCGGCCTATAAAGTGTTGTCGTTGGGGGTGGTCAATGGGCGCAACGTCTGGCGCTGCGACCTGGAAAATGCCCTGGCCACCTTGCAGCACGCCCATGAACGCCTGGGTGAGCGCTTGTGGGTTGCGCCGTCTTGCTCGCTGCTGCACAGCCCGGTGGATCTGGGGCGTGAAGACAAGCTCGACGCTGAATTGAAAAACTGGCTGGCTTTCGCCGTGCAAAAATGTGCAGAAGTGGCCGTGCTGACCCAGGCCATCAACCAACCAGAAGCGGCGAGGGTGGTTGCGGCCCTGGCCGAAAGCCGTGCCGTGCAGGCCGCCCGTGCGGCCTCGCCGAGGATCCACAAGCCGGCGGTCCAGGCCCGTGTTGCGGCCATCACTGCCAAGGACAGCCAGCGCCAGTCGCTGTTTACCCAGCGCATCGCCAAGCAGCGCGCCGGCCTCGACCTGCCGCTATTGCCGACCACCACCATTGGCTCGTTCCCGCAGACCGCGTCGATCCGCCTGGCGCGCCAGTCGTTCAAGGCCGGCAAGTTGAGCGAAGCCGAATATGTCGAGGCGATGCACAGCGAGATCAAGCACGCCGTAGAAGTGCAGGAGAACCTTGGCCTGGACGTGCTGGTGCACGGTGAGGCCGAGCGTAACGACATGGTCGAGTACTTTGCCGAACAGTTGGATGGCTATGTGTTCACCCGCTTTGGCTGGGTGCAGAGCTATGGTTCGCGCTGCGTGAAACCTGCGGTGATCTTCGGCGACCTGAGCCGCCCGAAAGCCATGACGGTGGAGTGGATCCGCTACGCCCAAGGCCTGACCGACAAGGTCATGAAGGGCATGCTGACCGGCCCGGTGACCATGTTGATGTGGTCCTTCCCCCGCGAAGACGTGAGCCGCGAAGTGCAGGCCCGGCAACTGGCCCTGGCGATCCGCGATGAAGTGCTGGACCTGGAAGCGGCGGGCATCAAGATCGTGCAGATCGATGAAGCGGCCTTTCGCGAAGGCTTGCCCCTGCGCCGGGCCCAGTGGCAACACTACCTGGACTGGGCCACCGAAGCCTTCCGCCTGTGTGCCTGCGGCGTGCGTGACGAAACCCAGATCCATACCCATATGTGCTACAGCGAATTCAACGATGTGATCGAGTCCATCGCGGCGATGGATGCCGACGTGATCACCATCGAGACCTCGCGTTCGGATATGGAACTGCTGGACGCGTTCGAAGCCTTCGCCTACCCCAATGATATCGGCCCGGGCGTCTATGACATCCACTCGCCACGGGTGCCCGACGCCTCGGAAATGGCCAACCTGCTGCGCAAGGCCGCCCGGCGCATCCCGGCCGAACGGCTGTGGGTCAACCCCGACTGCGGCCTGAAGACCCGCGGCTGGCCGGAAACGGAAGCGGCGTTGATCCATATGGTGGCGGCCGCCCGGCAATTGCGGGCTGAACTGGCGTAACTGCTGCTGACACAAATCCGATTGTGCAAGCGGGCTTATGTGGCGCGGCGCCGATCTTGTGCCCAGCCAACATCCCCTGTAGGAGCGGGCTTGCCCGCGATAGCGCCAGCCCAGCCAACATTGCTGACGGCTGACACACCGCCATCGCCGGCAAGCCAGCCCCCACCTTTGTTTTGTGCCCAGCCAACATCCCCTGTAGGAGCGGGCTTGCCCGCGATAGCGCCAGCCCAGCCAACATTGCTGACGGCTGATACACCGCCATCGCCGGCAAGCCAGCTCCCACCTTTGTTTTGTGCCCAGCCAACATCCCCTGTAGGAGCGGGCTTGCCCGCGATAGCGCCAGCCCAGTCAGCATTACTGGCGGCTGACACACCGCCATCGCCAGTAACCCCGCGCCCACGTGATCAGAGGTATTTAAGCCAGGCAATATCCCGCCGCCGGGCCTTCAGCCGGGCAAACCAGCGCACTGGCAGGTACAACGCCAGCGGCAGCAGCAACGCCACCAGCCACACCGCCCCCACGCTGTCGAAGCCCAAATGCGTGCCCTGGTTCAAGCCAAACAGCGCCACGCCCAGCACGTACATCACCTTCAACACATACAAATGCAGCAAATAAAAGAACATCGGCGCCGCGCCGAACACCGACAGGGTGGCGATCCAGCGCCGTTGCCCGGCGCGTTCGAACGCCAGCAGCAACAGCAGCCCCACACCCAATGTGAGCGCGAGGAACAGCAGGGAAGGCGGATATTTGGTGATGTTGAAGAAACTCATCAGCGTCTGCACGTGGCTGTCGTACACCTGCCAAGCCGCCTCACCGTAGCCATTGAGCGTGCGCAACGCCACAAAGCCCACCAGCGCGGCCACGCCTGTCAGTAACAGGTACCGCTGACGCCGCGCCGCTGCCATCGAGCCGGCAAACCACGGGCCGATGCCGTAACCCAGGGCAATCACCCCGATCCACGGCAACACCGGGTACGTCGTGCGCAGGCGCAGGGAGTCGCCGACCTCGATCCAGCTGCGCTCATGCAGGATCGTCCAGGGAACGTGCCACGCCGACCCCGCTGCGACGTGCAGGCCATCGAGCAGGTTATGCCCGCCGATGATCAGCAGCGCCAGGCCGATCAGCAGCGGGCGCGGCAGCCACACCAGTGCGGCGAGGGCGATCATGCTCACGCCGATGGCCCAGATCACCTGCATGTAAATCACGCTGGGCGGCAGTTGGAAGGTCCAGGCGAAGTTCACCAGGGTAAATTCCAGCACCACCAGGAACAGCCCGCGCTTGAACAAAAACGCCGAGACATCGCCACGGCCCTGGTATTTCTCGCCGTACAGGAACGCCGACAAGCCCGTCAGCAACACAAACACCGGCGCACACAAGTGGGCCAGGGTGCGGCTGATAAACAGCGCAGGTTCCGTGCTGTCGATGTTCATCGGGTCGCTGACCTGGCGGTGCAGCAGGAACGTCTCGCGCACGTGGTCGAGCAACATGAACAGGATCACCAGGCCGCGCAGGGCGTCGATGGACAGCAGGCGTTGGCGTGAGCGAGGAACAGCGTCAGTCATGGGGCGAGGTCGTCAGCAGAAGAGGAGGGTGGTTATCTTATAACATTGGGCGGCAAGCGTGGATTTCCGAGTCGGAATCGGCTCATTCAGATGCTAGGGTAGGCCACAGACCTAACGACCCTGGAGTCACTTATGAGCGCCCCGATTGATTTCAAAACCGTCGTGCAATTCTGGACGGCGGCGGGCCCATCACGCTGGTTCAAGAAAGATCCACAGTTCGATGCCGAATTCGGTGCACGCTTCCATGAGGCCCACTTCCAGGCGGCCAGGGGTGAGCTGGAACACTGGCTGAGCGAAGCCGAAGGCGCGCTGGCGCTGCTGATCCTGCTCGATCAATACCCGCGCAATACCTTTCGCGGCACTGCCCATATGTTCGCGACCGATCCACTGGCCAGGGCCTACGCCGGGCGTATGGTCGACGCGGGACTGGACCGCCAGATCGACCCGGCATTGCGCGCGTTCTGCTACTTGCCCTTTGAGCATTCCGAGCTACCCGAGGACCAGCAGCGCTCCCTGGCGCTGAACCAACAGCTGGATGCCGACACCTATCACTGGGCCAAGGAGCATGCCGAGATCATCCAGCGATTCGGCCGCTTTCCCCATCGCAATGGGGCGTTGGGCCGGGTGACGACCGAGGAGGAGCAGGCGTTCCTTACGGGCGGTGGGTTTTCCGGCTAGGTGGTGGGAGCCCGCCGTATTCCGTCGAGGAATGCCCCTATAAAAAGGCTGCATTGTATTTATCGCCACACATCTCGTAGCGTGGCTGCTCACCCAAGGAGATGCCGCCGTGACGAACCTGCCGATGCGCTTGTATGTCGATGCCCAGTTCACCAGCCCGTATGCGATGTCGGTGTTTGTAACCCTGCGGGAAAAAGGCCTGCCGTTTGAGGTGCGCACCCTCGACCTGGACGCGTTGGAGCAGCAGGCGCCGGTGTTTGCCGGGCTGTCCGTGACGCAGCGTGTGCCGACCCTGGAGCAGGGCGGGTTTGCGTTGTCCGAATCGTCGGCGATCACCGAGTACCTGGAGGATGTATTTGCACAGGTGCCGGTGTATCCGAGGGATCCGCGCCAACGCGCGCGGGCGCGGCAGATCCAGGCGTGGTTGCGCAGTGACTTGCTGCCGATCCGCCAGGAGCGCTCCACGCTGGTGGTGTTTTGCGCGGTCAAATATGGCCCGCTATCAACCCAGGCCCAAGTGGCGGCCGACAAACTGATTGCGGCGGCGCAGCAGTGGTTGGCCGAGGGCGATGACTATCTGTTTGGCCAATGGTCGATTGCCGATGTGGACCTGGCCGTGATGCTCAACCGGCTGATCCTCAACGGCGACCCGGTGCCCGCGCGGCTGGTGGCGTATGCCCAGCGGCAGTGGCAGCGGCCATCGGTGCAGGCCTGGGTCAACCAGGCACGTCCGTCGTTGTAGCGCCCAGCGGCCACTCCTGCGCGACCCGGCGGTCGAGGTCTTCCCAGTCCTCCATGCCAAGCACCCGGGTGGTGTTCAGGCCGCGCAGGTAACCGCGTAGTTGCTGGGCGGCGGCGCAGGCTTGGTCGGTAGCGGCAGCGGGGTCCTGCAGGACGTTTTCGTACTCGACCAAATAGTCGGCGACGCGCTCGCGAAACTCCGGCAGCACGGCGTTGCGGATGCGATCAAAAGTCTTTTGGTGGGGTTTCATGAATAGGTCCTTCTTATAGATTTTATTGGTGTCTGTGTCGCAACCGTCAGTTTGGCATGGCTTCGCGGCTGAAAGCCTCGACCGCAGCTACTAGCCCCTTGGCAGCCAAGGCCACCAGTTCGCCGCCTTTCTCCGGGGTTGCCAGGGCCGGGTCGGAACCCATCCGGCCATCCGGGTGGCGGGCGCGGAAGTCCTGGGCCTCGCGGATCGGGCCGGAGGGTGCAATCCTTGGCGAGTAGTCCGCCGTCTTGATCGAGTCGGGGTATGCCCACTGGGTAATCGCGATCTCGGAAGGGGTGGCATGGGTGCCATGCCCCGTCGGGAATTGCGCGCGCGCCAGTTCGCCAACGCCTTCCAGGTCCCACCAGTTGCACAGCTTCAAGGCGAAGCCGGCGGGGCGACGGGCGAAGCTGGCCTCGGCGTACAACTCGGAAAAGGCCGCTTCAATGGTGGCGATATTGCCGCCATGGCCATTGAGAAACAGGATCTTCTCAAAGCCATGGGCCGCCAGGGAACGGGTCCAGTCGCCAATCGCGGCGATAAACGTCGATGGGCGCAGGGAGATGGTGCCGGGGAACCCGAGGTGATGCTGGGCCATGCCGATATTGAAGGTCGGGCCGACCAGGATATCAGCGTCTTTTTGCGCCTGATGGGCAATGATTTCCGGGCACATCCAATCGGTGCCCAACAGGCCGGTGGGGCCATGTTGTTCGTTGGAACCGATGGGAATCACAACGGTACGGCTGCGGTCGAGAAATTGGCCAATCTCGATCCACGTTGACTGGTGCAAAAGCATTTGAGGTTCTCTCTCTGGTCAGGCTCGGCCCTCCAGATACTACCTCAACCGGCGCTGGCGATCTGGCGCGGCTTGCAATTGAGGTAGGCCGAGGATTTCAACCAGCGCTGGTCGGGATACCAGGAGAACATGAACTGCCCATCCTTGAGCTTGTCCACCACCTGGCGCGCCACTTGCGGGCGCACGGCGGGGCAGCCCTGGCTGCGGCCGATGCGGCCTTCACGCTTGCTCCACAGGGGGCTGACGTAGTCGGCGGCATGGATCACGATGGCGCGGTCCCGGGCCTGGTCATTGAAGCCGGGCTCCAGGCCGTCCATGCGCAACGAATAGCCGTGGGTGCCCTGGTAGCTTTCCTGGGTGCGGAACAGGCCCAGGCTGGATTGATGGCTGCCTTCGCTGTTGGAGAACTGGGTGGCGAAGTTTTCCCCGGACTTTTGCCCATGGGCCACCAGGTCGCGCAGCACCAGCTTTTTTTGCCGCAGATCGAAAATCCACAGGCGACGGGCGGTCGAAGGCTGCGAATAGTCAATCACGGCCAGGCGTTCGGAGCGTTCCTGGCCATTGTTGACAGCACACTGCATGGCGCTGAGGGCGCTTTTGAGGACTGCGGGATTGAGTTCTGGAGCCGAGCGCGCCAGGCTGCTATACAAGGTATGAGGTTTGGCATTCTCTGCGAAGGCACCCGTACAGAACGCGGCCAGGGCGACGGCGATCAGGCCGAGTCGGCAGTCAATATTGAGCATGTATATCGCATCCCCGCCGTAGATTGGAGCTAAGCCATTGTTCAAAAAACACGCATGTTACTTGAGCCTTTGCTTGCTCGTAGCACCATTGGTCGCCACGGCTGATGAAGTGCTGGTCGAGCCGTCAAACCCAGTACAGCTGGCACTTGGGCAGTTGTCGAGCGTTTGCCCCGGTTTGGCTGCGCAACTGGATGCACCCGCCGAGGCGCGGTTGCAGGCTTTTTACCAGCAACAAGGCAATGTCGCCCTCTGGCCGGAGGACGGACGCCGAAAGGCGTTGCAGGATCAATTACTGTTGCTGGCCGACGACGGCCTCGACCCGGCGCACTACCGGCTGGCCGACGTGGCGGCCACCAGCAACGTATTGTGCAGCGACTTCGAAACCAGCCAGCACTACCTACAAGCCTTGCATGACTTGCACTATGGCCGTTTGCAGCAGGCCCATTACGAACCGTTGTGGCATTCCCAGCCGCCGAGCGAAGACCCCGCCGTCGCCGTGCTGGCCCTGGCCACTGCCGGGCTCACCGACATGCCAGCCGCCTTCGACCAGGCCAGGCCCAGCGCAAAGCTGTATCGCAGCCTGCGCACAGCCTACGCCACACAGCGCCTGCAACCCTTGGCGCAATGGGGTGTGATTGCCAACGGCCCATTGCTGCGTCCCGGCGGCGAAGACTCACGGGTGCCGGCCCTCGCCCGACGCCTGGCCAGTGGTGGCTACCTGGCGAGCGTGCCCAAGGGCAATCAATACGGCAATGAAATGGTGGAGGCGGTGAAGCGCTTCCAGGCCAGCCACTCGCTGCAAGCCGACGGGGTAATCGGCCCGGGCACGGTGGCCGAGCTCAACGTCAGCCCAGCGCTGCGCCGCGAGCAGTTGCGGGTCAACCTCGAGCGCTTTCGCTGGCTGGCCCAGGACCTGGAGCCGGACGGCATCCTGGTCAACGTCGCAGCCGCGCAGTTGAGCGTCTACCAGGGCGGCGTGCCCGTGTGGCAGACCCGCTTGCAGGTAGGCCGCGCCGAGCGGCAAACGCCGTTGCTCAAGTCACGCATCACGCGCCTGACCCTCAACCCCACCTGGACGATCCCGCCGACCATCATGCGCGAGGACAAGTTGCCGGCAATTCGCCTGAACCCGGAGTACTTGCGCCAACAGAACCTCAAGGTGCTCGACAGTGAAGGCCGCGCGTTGTCGCCGGAGCAGGTGGACTGGTCGCACCCCGGCAACATCCTCCTGCGCCAGGACGCCGGCCCGCGCAACCCGCTGGGTAAGATCGTCATGCGCTTCCCCAACCCGTTCTCGGTGTACCTGCACGACACGCCCAGCCAGCCGCTGTTCAGCAAGGGACCACGGGCGTTCAGCTCGGGGTGTGTGCGGGTAGAGCAGCCGATGTTGCTGCGTGATTTGTTGGTGAACCCGACGGAAAAGGCGCGGACCGAAGAGTTGCTGGCAACCGGGCTGACCCATGAGTTCCGCCTGGCGACGCCGGTACCGGTGTTGCTGGGATATTGGACAGTACAGGTGGATAGCCAGGGCGCGTTGCTGTACGCGCCGGATATTTATGGCCGTGATGGCGTGCTGTTGAAGGCGTTGGGTGCTGTCCTGTAGGCGCTCCCACCTGACCGGGGATCTGTTCAATATGAGACCCCGTTGGCATCCTAGAAAAAATAACCATCAGGTAGTTCTTAAACCCTCAAGAAACTGACCAGACTTGCCGACGTGATGGGTATATACCCAGGAGCGTTCAATATGAGCAGTCAACGTTTGGCAGTCGGTATCAGCCTGTTTTTCGCGCTCGTCAGCGCCAGTGGCCAAGCAGCAACCACCGTGGCCCATGGCGTTATCCAGTTTCGCGGCAGTATCGTGGAGGCCACCTGCACCGCAGGGAGCGGGGCAGGGTCGACGTTGGCGCTGCGCGGTTGCCCGATGTTTGCACCCGGGGGCAACATCAGCGCCTCTGGCGTCGAGCCGGTGCGCACGGTCAGTGCGCTGGACCACTCAACCGTCAAGGTCAAGCTGGTGACCGAAACCAGCGGCGATGGTCGTTACTTCGATCGGCAATACAGCCTGAACGATGGGGCGGGCAAGCCGTTGCGCTCAGGGGCTTACCTGGTGACGCTGAATTACCCCTGACAGCACCTTCACAAGTGGGTCAGCGGCAAGCAAACGGTGAACGTGGTACCGCTGCCCACCTGTGAGCTGACGCCCACATCCCCACCATGGGCCTTGGCGATTTCCCGCACGATAAACAACCCCAGCCCCACGCTGCGTATGTCGCAGTTCTGGTCGGTGCCTCGGGTCATGGGCTCAAACAGCACCTGCATCAGCGCGTCGGCAATCACCGGCCCATGGTTGTGCACCGAGAGGCTGGCCCCGTCGTGGCCCAGTCGCGAGGTAATAGTGATCGGTTGTTGCAGGTCGCCATAGGCCACGCTGTTGGCCACCAGGTTGCCGATGATTTGCTGCACACGGTCGCCATCCAGGCAGGTATCGGCAGCGCCCACGGTGTGATGCACCAGGCACGCGCGGGGGAAGGCCACCCGCAGCTCATCCACTGCGCGCCGGGTCACGTCGTGCAGGTCCAGCGGGTTGGGGCTTACGCCGATGCCAACGCCGACCCGGGCCTGAGTGAAGTCCAACAGGTCGGCGATCATCCGCTGGGCGCGTTCCGATGACTGGCCGATATGGCCAATCAACTGGGTTTCCTTGGCGGTGCGCTCGCCCCGGGCGAGGAAGTCGGATGCCATCTTGATCGCGGTCAGCGGGTTTTTCAGGTCATGGCTGACGATGGCGACCATTTGCTCGGCAAACAGCGCCCGCCGCTGCGCCTTGATATAGGCCTGGTTGAGCTCGGCCTGGGCGTGCTGGAGGGCGGTTTCGGCAGCAGTCTTCTCCAGCAGCAGGGCTTCGGCCAACTTGCGGGCGTTGAGCAGCTCGCGTTCGTACTTGTCGCGGTCGGTGGTACCGAACAGCGCCAGTTCATGTTGCACACCGTTGGCGTATTCGCGCTTGATGGCGTTGAGCAAAATGGTCACGGTGTGGCCATCGCGATGGCGCAGGTCCAGTTTTACCTCGGTGATGCGGCCTTCCACCTGCATCAGCGGGGCAAGGTGGGTCTGGTGAAAAATCCGCCCGCCCATGGTCAGCAGGTCCTGGAAACGCCGGCCCTGCAGCCCGGTCGCCGGCATGCCCAGCCAGTCGCTGAAACACTGGTTTACCCGCAGCAGCGTGCCGTCTTCTGCGGTGACCGCCAGTGCACAGGCCGCACCGTCGAACAGCGCCTGGGGATCGGGCAACCGTTCACTCGCCATGGGCAACGGTCCATGGCAGCAGGAAGTGCTCCATCGCCGCCGCGCAGACCGGTGCCGCGCTCATATGCGGGCAATGGCCCACATTGTCGATTAGGCGATAGGTGCTGTGGGGCAATACGCGGTGCAGGTACTCGCCCACGCAGACCGGGGCGATCAGGTCATCGCTCGATTGCAGGATCAATGTGGGGGTGGTGAGGCCGCCGATATCGGCGCGGTTGTCCGACAGGAACGTCACCCGCGCAAACTGCTTGGCAATCTCGGGCTCGGTGCGGCAAAAGCTGTTGGTCAGCTCTTCACTGAGTGCCGGTTGCCCCGGCGCGCCCATGATCACCGGGGCCATGGCGCTGGACCAACCCAGGTAGTTGCTGTCGAGGGTGTCGAGCAGCGACTGGATGTCTTCGGGCTTGAACCCGCCCACGTAGTCGTCGGTGTCGATATAGCAGGGCGAGGGGCCGATCATCACATGGGCGGCAATGCGCCCGGGCGCTGCGCGGTCGGCCAGGATGCCGATCATTGCGCTGACCGAATGGCCAACCAGAATCACCGGGCCACTGGCGAACGCATCGATAATCTCGTTCAGATCTGCGGCGTAACCGTCCAGGGCCGCATATTTTTCCTTGTGGTAGGCCGCCGGGTCAGACAGGCCGGCCCCTACCAGGTCATACACCACCACGCGAAAACGCTCGACGAAATGGGGCAGCAGGTAATTCCACATGGCTTGGTTGCAGCCAAAACCATGGGAAAACACCAGCGTCGAGGAACCATTGCCCATTATGTTGACGTTATTGCGATGGCGAAGGTCCATGGGCGTGCTCGTAGTGGCGTGTTGCTATGAGGTTTTCGCGTCAGTTTAGAGAGTCCACCGCATGGGGTCACTAGATATAGCGCTGATAGGGTAAAGTCGGCGCTTTCAGGACGAAACGTCAGGTAACAAAGTATGGGGCGGTTTTTATGGCAATCGGCCTGGGGCCTGGTGCTCCTGCTGTTCAGCGCACTGGCCTTGGCGCAAACGGTGCCGCCGGCCTTGGTGAATGTGGCGCTGAACCAGCGCGTGATCGATCTGACCCACACCCTCGATACCGCGACGCAGCAGCGCCTGACCGCGCAGCTTGCTGATCTCGAACAGCGCAAGGGTGCGCAGATCGCCGTGATGCTGCTGCCCAGTACGGGCGACGTCGATATCCAGACGTTCAGCACCCAACTGTTGCGCGCCTGGAAATTGGGACGCAAGGGTATCGACGACGGCATCTTGCTGCTGGTGGCCAAGGACGATCGCAAGGCGCGGATCGAGGTCGGTTACGGCCTGGAAGGGCTGGTCACGGACCTGTTGAGCCATCGGATTATCGAGGAGCAATTGACCCCGGCGTTTCGCCAGGGCGATTACGCTGGCGGTGTGCAGCGCGCCGTGGACGCCCTGAGCGTGCTGGTCGAGGGCGGCGACTTGCCGGCAGTGGACCAGCCCCTTGAAACAGTGGATGAAACTGCGGTGTTGCTGGCGCTGATTCTGGGGGCCATCGGCGGGGTGCTGCTGGCCTCGGGCAAGCTGCATTGGCGCCGTGGCCTGATTGCTGGCCTGGTGCTGACCGTGCTGCTGACGGCACTGGCCGCAATCAATGGCAAGGCCTGGCCGATCTATGTGCTGGCGCTGCCGTTTTGCATGTCGATCGGCGCAGCGATATTCGGCGCGTTGTGGCAGGCCAAGGCGGTGTTTTATTGCGTGTTGGCGCTGATGGCCTACAGCGTCGGCCTGGGCCTGGTGGATCACTACCTGACTGAAGTGTCCTTTATGAACTGGCTGGCATGGCCGCTGGCCGCGCTGGTGGTGCTGGGCCTGTACCTGGTCCTGCTAGCAGTGATGAGAGCCGCCTGGAACCACAGCCGCCTGGGGTTTTGCGTGCAGACGCTGATGGTGCTGGGGGTGTATGGCGCGGCGGGGTACTTGCTGGAGATGGGCCTTGATGGCTGGTTGTTCGCCTTGCCCATCAGCTCGTTCGCGGCGCTGTTCATTTACGGTCAGGGCACGGGCGGGTCGAGCTCCGGTTCCAGTGACCGTTCAAGCTCCAGTTCCAGCTCAAGCTCCGGTGGCGGGTTTTCCGGTGGCGGCGGCTCCAGCGGCGGCGGCGGGGCCTCGGGGAGTTGGTGAAGCCCGCTGCCGGATCAGAGCGTCATCACCATCTCATGCCAGGCCATCCCGCCGTGGTCTGACGCCGAGGGCTGCACATACTGGTAACCCATGCGCGTGTACAACGGCACATGCTGCTCCTTGCACATCAGGTGGATGGTCTGCTTGCCCATCCCGCGCATGCGCTGCACAAAGGCCTGCATCAACTGCGTGGAATACCCCTTGCCCTGGTGCGCCGGGTCGATCACCACCGACATGATCACGACATTCGGCGCATCCGCCGAGTGCCCCACCAACTCCTTGAAGGCCTCATCCGACATCACCACATCATAGGCGCACCCGCCGTTGATAAAGCCCACTACTTGACCGTCCACTTCCAGAGTGAGGAAGCCCTGCGGGTACAGGGCGATACGCGTGGCGATCTTCTCCAGGGTCGCGGCTTCATCACCTTCGTAGGCGCCGATTTCGATCTCGTAGCAGCGGGCGGCGTCTGCCGGGGTGGCGTTGCGTAGGGTGAGGGCGGGCATGGCGGTTCCTGGGTTGGGCGAAGGGCTGCATGATAGCGGGGTCGGTGCGCTGGCGAAAATCCCACTGGCAGGGTTATTCCCGGAGCTTCTCCATCCGAATATCCCCGTCCGGCAATTGCTCCACCACCACCCACCCCAGGCGCTGGTAAAACCCGTTGGCGCGGCTCGCTTCGGCGGTTTCCAGCCAGATCTGTTGATGGTGCTGGAACAACAAGGCTTCGGCCTGCTCCATCAGCCTGCGGCCCAGTCCGTGGCCTTCGAATTCGGGGCGGATGAAGGCGGCAAATACGCAGCCTTCTTCTATGTCGGCCATGGAAAAACCGGCCGCCACACCCTCCACCTCGGCGATCCATACGCAGGGCGCTAGTTGCATGGCTTGCTGGATGGCGTGCGGGGTGATGCCCATTTGCGCCAATTGGTCATGGGACAGGTGGTTTTCCCTGACGCTGGTGCGAATGTCGAAGATGGCGTTGATGTCTGCCGGGGTAGCGACTCTGATCTGACTGTTCATACAGTTCTCGCGGTTTTCCATGAATTCAACCTCGTAGATCCCCCGTGCCGCCAGGGCGCTAAAGGGGCGTGCGAGCGGCCGTACGTCAGTCAGTTCCCAGGCGAACCAGCCTTCTTCGAAATAGCTGGCGCAGGCTGCTGGCACGTCCTCTGGGGCAAACGCACGCACTGCCTTTACGCGTACGATGGCGACGGCCACACCGGCTTCGTCTTCATCGCCATCGGTATGCAGGAAGCGCCCGTTCTCGACAATCAGCAGGTCCTGGGACGGCTCCAGCTGGGGCTGCCAGCGGCGGATTTCCAGGGTTTTTTCGCCTGCGGCGATCCGGCTGCCGCTGGGGCGCACGATGGAGAGGGCTTTGATGGTGCTGCTCCTACAGGGGTGGGCTGTATTTAACGGCCGCCGCTGCCCGCGATGGCACGTTCAGGCTTCTCAACAACCCCGACACATGGATGCGCACGGTAAACGGCGAAATATCCAGGGCCTTGGCGATTTCCTTGTTGGTCTTGCCTTGGGCGATCAGCCGCAATACCTCCTGCTGGCGTGCAGTCAGGGTGTTGGTGTCCAGGGGCAACAGCCCGGAGGGGGCGAATTTGACCAGCACCTCGCCCTGGCGGATGGCGAGCAGGGCCTGGCCGATTTCTTCGGGGGCGATGTTTTTGCCGATAAAACCGTCGGCCCCCAGCGCCATCACCTGTTCGATCAACAACGGGTCATCGACCATCGACACCACGATCAATGTGGTGCGCCGCAGTTGCTGGCGCAGTTCGCCCAACTGGCTGATGCAGGTCAGGCCGGGGAAGCGCAAATCAAGGATCAGGGTGTCGACTTCGCTGCCGCTCTTGAGCATCTGCAGCACGGTGTCCAGGTCGCCGGCCTGTTCCACGCAGGCCTCGGGCAGCAGGCGTTGCACGGTGCGCAGCATGCCTTCGCGAAACATCGGGTGGTCGTCGGCGATGATGATCCGGCATGTCATGGGGTGCTCCTCCCTGGGGCCAGGTTGTCCTGTGGCGTGCTACTTTACCACTCTGTTCACCGCCTGCCTGCCGGGTACACAGATAAGACGATGACCGTACAAGGACGTTGCCCATGAAGTTCGTGAAAGACGCCGAACTGGACCAAGCCAACCTGCGTATTGTGGTGGCCGCCTGCGCCATTGTGTACATCGGCCTGCTGGGCTTTTTGCCGGGGCAGTCGATGGACCGCTATGTGCCGGTGATTATCTACATCTGCGGGTTCCTGCTGGTCTCGATTGCGCTGCGCCAGGTGATTGCACGCTGGCCCGGGCATTATCCGGCGCGGCGGGTCTTCGGGATGATCCACGACTACACTGGCACCTCGTTCGGCCTGGTGGTGGGCGGTGAGGCGGCGTTGCCGCTGTATGCGGTGATGGTCTGGGTCAACCTCGGCAACGGCATGCGCTACGGTTCGCGCTACCTGGCGATTGCCACGGGCCTGGCGTTGCTGGCGCTGCTGATTGTGTATCGGCTGACCCCACTGTGGCAGGCGCAGCCCTTTATGGTGCTGATGCTGATGATCACCAGCACGGTGATCCCGGTCTACGCCCACCTGCTGCTGGAGCGCACGCGCAAGGCGTCCGAAGAAGCCATCGCCGCCAACTTGGAAAAATCGCGCTTCCTCGCCCAGGCCAGCCATGATCTGCGCCAGCCCATCCACTCCATCGGCCTGTTTACCGCCTGCCTGCGTGAAGCGCGCTTGGGCGATGAAGAACGGCGGCTGGTGGACAATATCGACCGTTCGCTGCTGAACGTGTCGCAATTGTTCCGCTCCATTCTCGACCTCTACACCTTGGACAACGGCCGGCTGCTGCCCAAATACCAGGTGGTGCACCTGGGTGAGTGGCTGGCCGACCTGCTGCGGCAAAACGCTGAAGCCGCCCGCTGGGCCGGGGTAGAACTGCGCCTGCGCCCCTGCGCCCACTGGGTGCGGGTGGATCCTGCGCTGTTGGCAACCATGGTGCAGAACGTGCTCTCCAACTGTTTCAAATACGGCGGCCAGCGCCCGGTGCTGATCGGCGTGCGCCAGCGTGGCGGCGAGGTGATGGTGGAAATTCACGACCAGGGGCGGGGGATTGCCGAGGAACATCTGCCCCGGGTGTTCGAGGAGTTCTATCGCGTGCGCCAGTTGCGCGACAAAGACGTTGAAGGCGTCGGCCTGGGCTTGTCCATCGTCAAGCGCCTGGGGCTGTTGATGGGCATGGACGTGGCGCTGCGCTCACGGGTGGGCCGGGGCACCTCGGTCAGCTTGCGCGGCTTGCCCCTGGCGACCGCGACCCATCAACCGGTGGTGCGTGACGATGCGCGCCAGGCAGGGCTGCTGACCGGGTTGAAGGTGTGCCTGGTGGAAGATGACCACAACGTGCTGCTGGCCACCCAGGCGTTGCTGGAGCGTTGGGGCTGTGAGGTGCAGGCCGAATCGAGCGGGCATGGCCTGGTCAGCGATTGCGACATCATCGTCGCCGACTATGACCTGGGCAACCACGCCACCGGCATCGAGTGCATCGACCACCTGCGCGCGCAGCGCGGGGTGGCGGTGCCGGCGCTGATTCTGACCGGGCATGACGTGGAGAAGATCCAGGCGGCGCTGCACGACCGGCAGATCGCCATTTTGTCCAAGCCAGTGCGCCCCGCTGAACTACGGGGCACCCTGCGCGACCTCAGCCAGGGTTAGTTAAACGGCGTCAACGCGTTACCCCGGGCACCCTTGGGTTGGCAGTAGGCAGCGGGTTTCATCAGGCCGAAACTGGCTACGGCAAACATCCCGCCGCTGGCACCGCTGGGCACGGAGCAGTTGTAGTCACCGGAAGCGGTGCTGGCGATGTAATAGGTGGTCATGGAGTCGCTGCGTACATTGGAAACACGCTTGACCGGCTCGCCGAGGTTGGTTTCCGAGAGGGTCTTGAGATGATCTTCGGTGGGTTTGATATTGCTGCAACCGGCAACACCGATCATCAGGGCACCCAGCAGCGCCAGGCGGGTAACAGGGGAGTGCAGTTTCATGGTGTGTCTTCCTTGGGGTTGTTTTGGTGTTTTCAACGCACAACGATCCCTTGCACGGCGGGTTCGACGTGCTGGCGGGGAGCGTTGGGGGTGCCGGCGAATATAGCGCTGGGTGCCTGCGGGGTCGATTAGCACAAGTGTGCTAATGGCACCTTGAGGTCACGGCAAACACAGTTAATTCAGGGAGATTCGAATGCTGCAAATCATACGCGCCACCCACGACGACGGCCCCATCGCCTTCGACATCCGCCTGCAGGCGATCCGCAGCCAATGCATCGGCGCCTACACCGCCGAACAGATGCTGACCTGGACCCGTGGCGCCGCCGAGGACGGTTACACCGCGCTGATGGCCAAGCCGTTCTACCTGGGTTGCGTCGATGGCGAGCCGGTCGCCACCGGCATGCTCGACCCGGATCATCGAGAAGTCGGTGCGCTGTTTGTGCTGCCAGGTTTTATCGGGCGCGGGTTTGGCGGGCAGATGCTCGAGCACCTGGAGCAGCTGGCGCTGGAGCTGGGGATTGAGGAGGTGGTGCTGGACGCGACGTTGAATGCTGCAGATTTCTATCGTAGCCGCGGTTACGAAGGCGGCGAGCAGTCGATCTATCATTCGCCTTCGGGGCTGGAGCTGGCGTGTATCCCGATGGTCAAGCGTCTGACTGTTTGAACGCGGCGCGCAGGCGCTCGATCACGCCCGGCACCGTGAGCCCGGCCGTCGCGGGTGGCGTCGGGTTCTCACCGAACTCGCGCCAGATAAACAGGGTGAGTTCGGCCCCATCCGTCGCCGCTTGCCCGTTGCTGCCAGCGCCGAAGTCTTGCAGCACCCGGTAGCGCTCATCCTCCCAGAACAGCGTTTCGACCCAGTCATAGACCGGGATCAAATGAAAGTGCAGCGGGAAGCCGGGCATATGCCCAAAGCGGCTGATGTATAGCCACTTGGGTTGGAGCTGTACTTCCATCACCTTCTGGGTTTTCGCCAGTAGGCCACCCATTTCCGCCAGGGCCGCGTCGGGTAGGTCAGTCAACGAGCTGATTGGCGTCTTGGCCCCCAGCATCAAATAACCGGGCAGGGCCGAGGCCAGGTGATGGTTGAGCAGCCAGTGTTCGGTTTCGTGGAGGATATGGGACGGAGCAATGTGCATGGCCGGGCACCTAGGTCGGGCCGGCAGGATACCAAAGGCAACTCCCTGTATGGTGGAATACAGCCCTGGCTACCTGGCTGACCACTGGTGTTGGCGCGGGCATGTGTTGTTGTGCCTGGAGGGGGAGTTGCAGACCGAACTGGAGGATGGCCGCCAGTTCACCCTGACGGCGGGGATGAGTTATCAGGTGGGCAATGACAGGGACGGGCACCGGTCGAGCACAGCAACCGGGGCTAGGCTGTTTATTGTGGATTGATTTGTCGTCCATCGGCCGAGACGGATCCATCGTGGGGTTTTCAGAGTTCGGTGCCCCAGCAAAACTCCCGCATTTGATGGGCGGTGTGGCACAAAACTCTGCACCCGGCAAAGATCCCCTGTGGGAGTTGGATTGCTCGCGGTGGCCATAGGTATCCTCTTCTGGGTATGTGTACATATCCATTGCTGCGGTTACGGCCACTTAGGGTTCCGCCCTTACGGCGGGTCACTTTCGAAGAGCGCGAAAGTAACCAAAGCGCTTTTGCCCCACCACTCGGTGCCTCGCCTAGGCTCGGCATGCCCGCAGTCAGGCATTGCTCCGTGGGCCCGCCGCGATCGGCCATCCATGGCCGTGTCGCGGCTACCCCGGCATCCTGCCGGGGTGCCCACTGCGCAATACCTGCCTGCGGCCATCGTGGTTTGACGGGGCACCCAAGATCAAAAGCCAGATCAAAACCAGGGCAACAGCAGAGCCAGAGCGCGAAGCTGCATTCCCCTGTAGGAGCTGGCTTGCCTGCGATGACGCCCGAAAGAACACATCAGAGTATCTGGTATTCATTCGTCATCGTTAACGACCATCGCGGGCAAGCCCGCTCCTACAAGGGTACGCGTACGCTTCGATGATCAGGTCGGCTGTCAGGCCGCCTCGCTTTGCTTGTGATTTTGATCTTAGGCGCCCCGTTAAACCACGCTGGCCGTCATCCGATATTGATTTGGGGGGTAACCCGGCAGGACGCCGGGTTAGCCGCGCTGGGCCATGGAGGGCCCATCGCGGCGGCCCCCCAAATCAATGTCGGATGACGGGCACACCGAGCCTGGGCGAGGTGCCGAGTGGTGGGGCAAGAGCCCTTTTGGTTGCTTTTGGCTGGGCCGGCACTCCGGGCTCTTTTCCAAAAGTGAGCCGCCGTAAGGGCGGAACCCTAAGTGGCCGTGACCGCAGCAATGGATATGTACACAAACCCAGAAGAGAGTTGTGTAGATACCTATGTCCACCGCGAGCAAGCCAGCTCCCACCCTCAGGATCAATGGTTCATATGATGGCCGTCAGCACTGCCCAGGCTGCGGGCCGGCGCCTGGATTTCGAGGGTCTGCTTGTCACCCTTGGCATCTTCCACCGTCAGGGTCAGCGGCACTTGGTCGCCTTCCTTGATCTGGCCCGTCAGGCCCATCAGCATCACGTGATAGCCCTCGGGATCGAGCTTCACCGCCTGGCCGGCCGGGAGTGCCACGGCATCCACCGGGCCCATGCGCATGACGTCGTCCTTCATGCTCATCTCATGAATCTGCACATCCTTGGCCACCGGCGACTTGACGCTCAGTAGTTTGCTGTCGCTGTCGGCGGTGAGGGTCATGAAGGCCCCGCTCGAATGCTGCCCCGGCACGGTGGCGCGAGCCCAGGCGTCGCTGACCTGCACCTGGGCGCTGGCGTGGGCGGCCAGACCCAGCAGGGAAAGACAGAGGGCGATGCGCTTGAGGGTATGGACAGCAGTCATTAGCAGACCTCCATGACGGTGAGCAGGTCTTCTGCGCACTCTTTGGCGTTAAGGGATGCCGACAGGCCCAGGCGCAGGTTGCCGCGGGTGTCGAACACAAAACTGGTGGCGGTGTGGGACAGGGTGTAGGTGTCGCCGGCGGGGATCTTTTCATAAAAGATCCCGAATTCCTTGGCGGCCACGGCGATTTCTTCCGGCGTGCCGTAGAGCGCTTCGAAGCTGGGGTCGAAGGCCTTGACGTAGGCGTCGAGCACCTGGGGGGTGTCGCGTTCCGGGTCCAGGGTGATAAAGATCACCTGCATGATTTCGCCGTCGCGGCCCATCATCTTCTTGGCCTGGGCCATGCGCGCAAGCGTGGTGGGGCACACGGCCGGGCACTGGGTGAAACCGAAGAACACCACCGGCATCAGGCCGCGGAACGAACTCAGGGTGACGGTCTCGCCGTCGGTGTTCTTGAGCTTGAACGTGCGGCCCATGATCTTGTCGCTCAGGTCCTTGCCGTACTTGAAGTTCAGCTTGGGGCCGGTGTCACAGCCGCTCAACAGGCCCAGGCCCAGCAGGCCCATACCGGTGAGGACCTTGCGACGGGTGAATAACGTACTCATGAAATGGGCGTCCCGTGAAGCGCCTGACGGCTGCGCATAACAGGTCAGTCAGGCTTTGAAAAGCGGTGAACAATAAGGCTGGGTAGTCTACCGGCCTTGATCACGCTTGATAATCTGCGACGTTCTGCCACAGGGGCGGTGGCCACCTTACCAGCCAGGGCGCTGATTGAGTCTGTGGCACACTGTCGCAGAGACCGCCAAAGGCCCACCGCACAAGGCGTTGGGCAAATGTTTCAACGATTATCAGGGCCCTTGACCGGCATCAAGGCGCCGCTCGTCCGCACTGGGGCACAGTCACGGTACAAGGACCGGCCACCGTGAGGCTCTGATGCTCTATCTCCTGTTCCTGCTGGCCCATCTGTTCGCGGCGCTGATGTTTATCGGCACGGTGTTCTTTGAAGTGTTGATCCTTGCCAGTGTGCACAAGCAACTGCCGGCCCGCGTGATGTTGCTGGTGGAGCAGGGCATCGGCCGCCGCGCCAGGGCCTTGATGCCGTGGGTGCTGCTGGTGTTGTTTGGCGCCGGGATCGGCATGGTCTGGTTGCGCTATCTGCCAGTGCTGGCGGCGCCATCGAGTTCGGCATTCGGTGCCTTGCTGACCCTCAAGCTGATCCTCGCCGCCAGCGTGCTGATGCATTTTTTGCTGACGGTGTGGTTGATGCGCTGTGGGCGGGTCAGCGCGGCCTATTTGCGCTTCGTCCATCTGAGCCTGTTCTGCCATATGGTTGCCATTGTGTTGCTGGCCAAGAGCATGTTCTACATCACCTGGTAAACGTCGGCGCTTGATGCATATCAAGGTGCGCTGCCCGGTCGCACCGCACAATGACCCACCGTAGCCAGACCCGGAGGCCGTCATGCTCACTGTCATTCATCCCGCCCGCGAGTGGCGCCTGCGCCGTGACCAAAGCGTGTTGGACCAGAGCCAGGTCGACATCGGCAAATTCCATCCGGGCATCGGCTCCCTCGACCTGCTGCGCGCCTTGCGCAGCAGCCGTCAGCGCCAACGCCCGCTGGCGCTGAACCTGCAGTGGCCGGCAGGCCTGGTGGCGGATGACTACCTGGGCGCGCTGGAGCAGGAAATCCACCTGGTCGGTTGCCACGTGGGCGGCCGGCAACCGGTGGACCAATTCCATCTGGGCGGCGCCACCCCGGCGATCGCCGACCTGCAACGCTTGATGGCGCACCTGCGCAGCCGCCTGCATTTTCTTGAGCATGACCAGGGTGACTACAGCCTCGACCTCGACCCGCTGCACACCGACTGGGCAACCATGGGCCTGTTGCGCGACCTGGGGTTCAACCACATCAATATCGGCGTGCCGGATGCCAGTGCCGAGGCCACGCCGTCGGTGGCCGGCTATCAGGACCCGGCCCCGATCCAGTCGCTGATCGACGCGGCGCGCACCTTCGGCTTTCGTTCGGTGAATGTCGACCTCGGCTACGGCCACGCCTGGCAGACCTGCGACAGCTTTGCCGCCAAGCTGGCCAGCCTGATCGCCCTGGAGCCGGACCGCCTGCAAGTGTTCGACTATGCCCAGGCGCCACGGCGTTACCAGCAGCAGCCACGGCGTGCGCTTTCATCGAATGTCGACAAGTGTGGCATGCGCCGCATCGCCTTCCAGCGCCTGGAGGCCGCCGGTTATCACTACATCGGGCTGGGCCAGTTCGTACGCCCCGACGACGACCTGGCACTGGCCCAGGAGCGTGGGCACCTGAGCCGCAATTGCCAGGGTTTTACCCGGCACGGCTACTGTGACCATATCGGCTTTGGCCTGGGCGCCATCAGCCAGCTCGACACCCTGTATGCGCAAAACACCGAAGACCTGGCGCGCTATCGCCAGCAACTGGACAGCGACCTGCTGCCCACCGCCCGCGGCTGGCGCTGCGAGGCCGGCGACCAGATCCGCCAGCATGTGATGGAGCGCCTGGCCTGTGACCTGGAGTTGGACATCCAGGCCCTTGAGCGCCGCTATGGGGTGATTTTTTCCCGCTATTTCTCGGCGATCTGGCCGCTGCTGGAGCATCTGCACCAGGACGGCCTGATCGACCTGTCCGAGCGCTTCCTCTGTGTGCTGCCAGCGGGCCGGCAGCGGGTCGAAGCTCTATGCGCACTGTTTGACCGGGCAGGCAGCGCGGTTCCCCCTTGCTCCAACGATGAGACCATCGATCATGAAAGCGTTTGAGTTCAACCGCGCCCTGGTGCAGAAATACGACCGCCCGGGGCCGCGCTACACCTCGTACCCGACCGCGCCGCAGTTTCACTCAGCCTTTGCCCTGGACGATTACCAGCAGGCGGTAGCGGCCAGCAACCAGGCGTTGGCACCCAAGGCGCTGTCGGTGTACATCCATATCCCGTTCTGCCAGAGCCTTTGCTACTACTGCGGTTGCCACAAGATCATCACGCGCAAGACCCATCGCGCCGCGGAGTACCTGGGCTACCTCAAGCGCGAAATCCAGATGCAGGCCGCGCTGTTCGACCGCGCGCGGCCCCTGACCCAGTTGCACCTGGGCGGCGGTACGCCGACCTACCTCGACGATGCACAACTGGCCGAATTGATGGACTGCCTGGCGCAGGGCTTCAGCCTGGATACCAGTGACAATCATGAGTTTTCCATTGAAGTGGACCCGCGCACCATCAGCGTCGAACGGATCCACAACCTGCGCGGGCTGGGCTTCAATCGCCTGAGTTTTGGCGTGCAGGACTTTGATGCCGATGTGCAGGCGGCGGTCAATCGCGTGCAGAGCGAAGAGCAGATTGTGCAGTTGGTCGCGGCCGCCCGGCAGGCAAGGTTCAAGTCGATCAGTGTGGATTTGATCTACGGCCTGCCGTTGCAGACCGTGGCCAGCTTCGACGTGACCCTGGGCAAGCTGATTGCCCTGCGCCCAGACCGCGTGGCGGCCTACAGCTACGCGCATTTGCCCACGCAAATCCGTGCCCAGCGCATGATCCGCCCCGAAGACATGCCACCGCCGGAGCGCAAGCTGGAGCTGCTGGAATTGACCATTCGCCGGCTGACCGAGGCGGGCTATGTGTATATCGGCATGGACCACTTTGCCTTGCCCGACGACGAACTGGCCCTGGCCCGGGCCAATGGCACCTTGCAGCGCAACTTCCAGGGCTACTCGACCCATGCCGATTGCGATCTGATCGGCCTGGGCGTGTCGGCCATCGGCAAGGTGGGCGACAGCTACAGCCAGAGCGTCAAGGAGTTGTCCCAGTACTACGCGCGGATCGCCGCCGGGCTGTTGCCGGTGCAGCGCGGCTACCGCCTGAACGCCGATGACGTGCTGCGCCGCGACGTGATCAACGGCCTGATGTGCCACGGGCGCATCGACTTTGCCGGGGTCGAGGCCGGGCATGCGATCCGTTTTACCGAATACTTTGCCCACGCGTTGTCGCGGTTGGATGAGCAAGTGGCGGATGGCTTGCTGCACATCGAGGACGATGCCGTGCAGCTGTTGCCCCAGGGGCAATTGATGGTGCGCAGCGTGGCGATGGCCTTTGATGCGTACCTGGGCGGGCAGCAAAAGGGCCAGTTTTCGCGCACGGTCTGAGCCGTTGGCGTGCTGCAGGAGCCGGCCAGCCGGCTCCTGCAAGGCTACATTCCGGCAACCGAGTTGGTGCGCTCCACTTCTTCCACCAGCTTATCGATCCCTTCCAGTCGCACCCGATTGTCGTGATCCCACGGATGAAACCCCGGCTTGAAGTAATGCAGCCACGGCCGCGCCATGCGCGGGAACACGCCCTTGGGGCCGTAGAGAAACTTCAGCATCCGCCAGAACCCCTTCAGATGCCCGCCCGCGCGGCGGTCGGCGATCAACAGGCGCAGGTGGAAATCAAACACCACCAGCCAGAAAAACACCGTGGTGAACAGCATGGTCCCGGTGCGCAGCAAGTAACGCTTGGGCCCCGGCTTGATCACGCTGTTCCACACATCGAAGGCCACGGCCTTGTGCTCGGTTTCTTCAAGGGCGTGCCAGTACCACATTTGCTGGTAGCCCTTGAGCGAATCACCAAAACGGGTGGGGTCGCTGAGCAGGATCTCCGCGAGCATCGCCGTGTAGTGTTCCAGGGCGATGGTCACCGCCAGGTTGAAGGACGGCGGCAAGTGCTTCTTTTGCAGGTCGAGCATAAATTTCAAGCGCCGGTCGAGCAGATGGGCCGGCAGGCCGGCGGCTTGCAGCAGGTCGTTGTAGGCCACGTGTTCGCGGCTGTGCATGGCCTCCTGGCCGATAAAACCCTGGATCTGCTTCTTTAACGCCGGGTCGTCGATGCGCTGGCGATAGTGGCGCACGCTATCCATGAAGAACAGTTCGCCTTGGGGAAACAGCAACGACAGGGCATTGAAAAAGTGCGTGATGAACGGGCCTTGCTCATGCCAGTCCTTGATGCGTTCGGCAGGCAGGACGAAATGCAGGTCGCGGCGAATGGGCAGCATCATGGCGACTCCTGTTCAGTGATGGGGTTGGGCAGCGGTGGCTTGCGTTTTTTTGGTGCCATGCGCCGGCTGGCAAACACCACCAGTGCCTGGTAGGCCGCTGGCAGGCAGCGCGCGAGCAGGTCCAGGGCGTAGGCGTCGCGGCCGATCAGCACGCGGCGTTTGTTCTTGCGCACGCCTTGCAGGATCACCTTGGCGGCCTGGTCGGCGTCGGTGATAAAGAGTTTTTCGAAGTCGGCGCGGGCCTGTTGTTCGCTATGGATCAGGAACCCGGTCATGTTCGCGTCGATCCGGCTGCTGCGGCAGATGTCGGTACGGATCCCGCCGGGATGCACGCAGGTGGCCGAGACGCCGCTGCGTTGCAAATCCAGCTCCTGGCGCAGGGCTTCGGTGAAGCCGCGCACCGCGAACTTGGTGGCGTTGTAGCCGCTCATGCCGGGCTGGGCGAACAGGCCGAACACGCTGGAGGTGTTGACCACATGCCCGTCGCCACTGGCCTTGAGGTACGGCAGGAAGGCCTTGGTGCCGTACACCACACCCCAGAAGTTAATGCCGACGATCCACTCCAGGTCGGCGTAGTCCACACCTTCCACGGTGCTCGACAGGGCCACCCCGGCATTGTTGAAAATCAAATTGACCTGGCCGTGTTCTGCCGCGCAACTGGCGGCCCAATCCTCCATGGCCTGGCGGTCGGCAACATCCACCTCCCGCGAGGTCACGCGGATCGGCGCCAGGGTGCTGCGCTGGATCAGCTCCACGGTTTGTTGCAGCCCGGCCTGGTTCTTGTCTGCCAGGGCCAGGTGGCAACCCTCGCGGGCCAGGGCCAGGGCCAAGGCGCGGCCCATGCCGGACGCAGCACCGGTGATGGCCGCCACACGGCCATTGAATGACTTCATGACAGGCTTCCTTCTGCGGTGGCATGGGATGGCGCGACGGCGCGCGACGGCGCGCCGGTCACTAATGGCGTGACTTGATAATCGCGCAGGGCGAACTGGCGGGTGACCTGCTTGAAACGCCACGTCGAACCGGGCCACAACGTCGTATTTTTGCCGGTGCGCGGGTCGAGGTACCAACTGCGGCAGCCTCCGGTGTTCCAGATTGTGCGCTGGAGCTTTGCCTGGATTTGCTGGTTGTAGGCGCTTTCTACGGCCGGCTTGACCTCGACCGTGGCAATTTGCTGGCGGCGCATCTGTTGCAGGGCATCGAGGATGTAGGTGACTTGCGCCTCGATCATCAGAATCATCGAGTTGTGGCCCAGCCCGGTGTTGGGCCCGACGATCAGGAACAGGTTCGGATAGCCCGGCACGGTGGTGCCCTTGTATGCGTGGGCGCCATCGCGCCAGGCCTCCATCAGGTCGACGCCACCGCGCCCGATGATGCAGTCGCGGGGCAGGGGATCGGTGGCCTGGAACCCGGTGCCGAAGATCAGGCAGTCAGCCGGGTGCTTGATGCCATCGGCGGTGATGACCCCGTCGGCTTCGATCCGCAGCACCGTCTCGGTGACCACTTCGACATTGCTGCGTGACAGCGCCGGATAGTAGTCGTTGGAGATCAGCACGCGCTTGCAGCCGATGGTGTAGTCCGGCCGCAGGACCTTGCGCAGGGAAGGGCGCGCCACCTGTTTGTGCAGGTGACGCAGGGCGATTTTCTGCACCACTTTCATCAGGCGCGGGTGCAGCGCAAACCCCACCACCCGACCTTCCAGGGCCCAGTAGAAGGCCCCGCGCACCAGGCGCTGGGTGAACGGCATATGCTTGAACAGCCAGCGCTCAAAACCTGAAATGGGGCGGTCCGGCTTGGGCATGATCCACGGCGCGGTGCGCTGGAACAGGTCCAGGTGCGCCACCTGCGGGGCAATACGCGGCACGAACTGGATGGCACTGGCGCCGGTGCCAATCACTGCCACGCGCTTGCCCTTGAGTGAATAGTCGTGGTCCCAGTGCTGGGAGTGAAAGCGTTTGCCCTTGAAGCTGTCCAACCCCGCAATATCCGGCAGCGCCGGACGGGACAGGCCGCCCATACCCGACACCAGCACCCGCGCACTGACACGGCGGCCATTGCTGAACTGCAGTTGCCAGCGTTGCAACTGCTCATCGAACACCGCCCGTTGCAGGCCCATGCCAAAACGCAGGTACGGCGCCAGTTCAAAGCGCTGCGCGCAGTGCTCCAGGTAGGCACGGATTTCCGCCTGGGGGGCAAACTGCCGGGTCCAGTCGGGGTTGGGCGCAAAGGAAAACGAATAGACGTGGGATTGCACGTCACAGGCGCAGCCCGGGTAGTGGTTGTCGCGCCAGGTGCCGCCCAGGGAGTCGGCCTGTTCGGCAATGAAGAAGTCGTCGAGCCCGGCTTGCTTGAGTTTGATCGCCATGCACAGGCCGGCAAAGCCTGAGCCAATGATGGCGATATCAACGCAATCTGCCGGGCCGCTCGGCGGGGTAGAGGCATTCATAGGGTGTCCCTCGTGGGCTGTGGGCGCCTTACGGGTTTTGACATCGGATGTGCTCCTTTTTTGTTTTTGGCTTTTTAGATAGAACACCATTGCAAAGAAAAATTGTATTTATTATTTTAAAAAAGATTTTAAATAATCTACCTGAAAATATCGCCTACGCTACAACCTTGTCCTTTATGTGCGATTTGTCCGACGGACGAACCTTTACGCACGCAGTTGAAGTCCAGGGTGTGGACGATGGCTGAGGTCTTGACCAATACCGGTCGGATCGCCAGCAGCAGGGAAGCAGAGGACCGAGCTATGGCTGTCGAATGGGTTGTCGCTGCGGGTGTGTTTATGGCTGCCAGTGCGGCGTTATGGGGCTTGAGTGCCTGGATGACGCGCCGTATCGAAGCGGCTGTTCCAAGCAACGGGCGCTTTGTGGAGATCGATGGCGAGCGCTTTCATTATGTAGACGAGGGCAAGGGCCCGCCGCTGGTGATGATCCACGGCCTGATGGGCAGCAGTCGCAACCTGACCTATGCCTTGTCCGCGCAATTGCGTGAGCACTTTCGGGTGATCACCCTGGACCGCCCCGGCTCAGGCTATTCCACCCGGCATAAAGGCACCGGTGCCGACCTGCCAAGCCAGGCCCGACAAGTGGCGACCTTTATCCAGACCCTGGACCTGGGCCAGCCCCTGGTGCTGGGGCATTCCCTGGGCGGGGCGATTTCCCTGGCCCTGGCCCTGGACCATCCCCATGCGGTGTCCGGGCTGGTGCTGGTGGCCCCGCTGACCCATCCCCAGCGCATGATCCCCCTGGTGTTTCTGTCGCTGGCGGTGCGCCCTGGCTGGCTGCGGCGCTGGGTGTCGCGCACGCTGACCGTGCCCATCGGCATGCTCACCAGTGGCGCGGTGGTCAAGGGCGTATTCGCTCCCGACCCGGCACCGGCCGACTTCGCCACCCGTGGCGGCGGCCTGCTGGGGATGCGTCCCGATAACTTCTATGCCGCCTCCACCGAAATCGGCCTGGTCAACGATTACCTGCCCGATATGGTCAAGCGCTACGCCCAGTTGCGCCTGCCCATCGGCCTGATCTATGGCTCGCGGGACAAGGTGCTGGACTTTCGCATGCACGGCCAGGCCCTGGCGGACAAGGTGCCAGGGCTCAAGCTGCAGCTGGTCGAAGGCCGTGGCCATATGTTGCCCATCACCGCTACCGAGCGGGTGGCAGCATTGGTCGAGCAGGTGGCCAAGCGCAGCAGGCCGCTGGAAACAGCCACAGTCCTGCACCCGCCCTTTGCGTTGGCGAGCAAATAATCATGAACCCCACGGTGCGGTCGAAAGTCGCTAACGCTTGCCCTAGACACCTGACCGAACGGCTGAAAAAGAGACTGCCCGGTCACGTAAAAAAGGCCTCGAAAAAGTAGTTGACGACCTATCGGTTCCGCGCTATTTATTTAAAAAAATATTTCAATATTTATTTTGAAATGATTTTTGAAATGCCTAAGAGCGAATAAAATAATGAAAAAAACGCCTTTTATCGCATGGTTGATTTCAAGTGGCCTTCAGTGCCGCCTGAACCTGTTTCCTGTCTCTTTTGCTTCGCTCTCCCTCCCTGCCGCGCAGTGCGTCCGGAGGTTGCCATGAATCAGACCCTGGCTGCCCCGCACGTTTGGACCGACGGCAAGCGCCACCTGTGGTGGCTGGGCATCATGCCTCTGGCGACCCCGCTGCTGTCGGGCGCCCTGGCTATTACTACGGGTGTACAAGAGCTGTGGTGGGTCGGTGTGCTGGTGATTTTCGGGCTGATCCCGTTGATCGACGGCCTGCTTGGGGAAGACGTCAGCAACCCGCCAGAATCCGCTGTCAGCGGCCTTGAGTCGCAGAAGTACTACCGCTGGATCGTCTACACCGGGGTGTTGTTGGTTATTTCATCCCTGGTGATGACCGGTTGGCTGGCGGTCAGCGGCATCGACTGGATGATCAACGGCGGCCTGCTGCAACTCACGGCGTCCATGGACCCATCGAGCTGGATGGCGCAAACCGCCAGCTTCCTGACCGCCCGGGTGCAACTGCATGGCGAGGTGAGTTGGTTCACCTACCTGGGCATGGCCATGTCCACCGGCGCCGCCACTGGCATCGCGATCAACACCGCCCATGAACTGGGGCACAAGCCGCGCCTGCTGGAGATTGTGCTGGCGAAGATCACCCTGGCGCCGACCTTCTACGGGCACTTCTACACCGAACACAACCGTGGCCATCACGTGCGCGTCGCCACTCCGGAAGATCCGGCCAGCTCGCGGCTGGGGGAGAGCTTCTGGGCCTTCCTGCCGCGCTCGGTGTGGTTCAGTGCGCGCTCGGCCTGGAACCTGGAACGCGAACGCCTGCGCAAGCTCGGCCTGCCAGCCTGGCACTGGAAGAACGGCGTACTCAGCGCCTGGATGTACAGCGTGGTGTTGTGGGGCGCGATGATCGCCTGGCTGGGTGCGGCGGTGATTCCCTTCCTGTTGATCCAGGGCATCTACGGCTTCTCGTTGCTGGAAGTAGTGAACTATGTCGAGCACTACGGGCTTAAACGCCAGAAGTTGCCCAATGGCCGTTATGAGCGGTGTTCGCCGCGCCACTCGTGGAACAGTAACCGTATTGTCACCAATATCTTTCTGTTCCAGTTGCAGCGCCACTCCGATCATCACGCCAACCCGACTCGCAGTTATCAGTCGTTGCGCCACTTTGATGAATCGCCGCAACTGCCGTATGGCTACGCCAGCATGATTGTCTGGGCCTATATCCCTTACTTGTGGCGCCGGCGTATGGATCACCGGGTACTACGGCATTATTCGGGGGATGTCACCCTGGCCAATATCCAGCCATCCAAACGCTTGAAGATACTGGAGAAGTACGGCAAGACCAGCACCTTCTAATGTGAATCAACTGTTGTAGGGCGCACTCGGGGTCTGTGTATCGCGCAGGTTTTCATCGCCCACGGTTTGCCGGATTCGAGTGCTGCTTAAGTTGCAAGAAAGTTGTTTGACCCTAACAAAAATAAAATCAAGGGAAGGACGTACACCATGCAAACACCTGCCAAGTTCACCACCCATATCGTGCTCGCTGCGCTGGGCCTTATCGCCTATCACCAGGCCCAGGCCGCACGCATCGAACCTGCCGGCAGCGCCTTCACTGCCCAGGGCCCCATCAGCTTTTCCAAGGGCGCGCTGATCAGCGCCGACTGCACCATCAAGGTGGCCGGCAAGGTCGCGGCCGATGGCTCGCAAGTCAATGTCGACAAGGTCGAGTTCGACGGTGGCCTCAAGTGCAGCCGCGTCGAAGCCATCAACCTGCCGTGGATTTTAGTGGCCAAGGATGCCAAGAGCGGCTCCATGTCGAAGATCAGCGTCGATGTGCACGCCTTTGGCCTGGGCGGCAAGTGCGGCCCATCCACTGCCGAAGGCACCTGGGATAACGCCACCGGCAAGTTGGAGGCGGCCAATGTGCCGATTGGCGAAGACTGCAAGATCAAGACGGTGTCGATCAAGATGCCGCCGACGTTCAAAGTCGTCGAGTAACCACCCGAATTTGTAGCGGTAATTGCATTGAAATTTGGCTGGAAAGGGAAGTTCTGCTGTTTCTCCGTGACCTCTCGATCATGGCCATTACCCCGGCGAAATGACTCGCCATACATGTGAGGAAAAATAATGAAAAGTTTGAAAACCCTCGTTTGTGTAAGTTCGTTTGCTCTGTGCTTTGGCGCGGCTTCGATGGCCAGTGCGGCGTCTTTTAGTCCAATTGGAGCGACGTTTGTTACAGGGGCGACTGGGAGCATTGAGGTTAAGTCGCCTTCTTCGTTCCAGAGCTCGGTGACCTGTAAGGCTGTTTTTGAAGGCACGGTCCGTTCAGATGGCAAGGCGGATATCACCAAGGTCACCATCTCTCAAGGCACCAGCTCTCTGTGCGACCTGCCTCAGATCACTGGATTGCCTTGGTTGCTGGAGCCTCTCACTGCAACGACTGGCAAGGCTCACAACGTTGGCTACAAGATCGTCACTCCAGGCTTCCCACCGCCAACCAACTGCGGCCCTTCCTCCATTGACGTGCTGTTGTCATCGACACCAGCACCGTCTCCAAGTATCGCATTGACTGCGAACAATCAGCCGCTTTCTGGCAATTGCACCGTTGTGAAACTGAATGTTGGCGCTCTTGGGGTCACTATTATTCCTTAATGTAGGAACTGCTCCAAAAGGGCTGATCACCCAGTAAAGACAGGCGCCTCGTAAGAGGCGCCTGTTGAAGAAAGTCTGATCGGTTTTATCGATTGAGACGAAAAAAAACAATAAGGAGTGGGGCATGAATAATAAGAAACAACAGGCACAAGTGTTCCTCAGCCTGGCATTGTTGAGTGGGCTGATGGTGACTGCAGGCTCGGTCCAGGCAGGCGGCTTCATGACTCCTACTGCTAACACTGCTGGCTGGGGTCGGGCGTTCGGTGGTGGTTCGATGTTCAAAAACGATCCGTCAGCGGCCTACAACAACCCAGCTGCCATGGCTTTCATTGACAAGACTATTTCGCAGTTCACCATCAACTACGCAAATATCGATATCAAATACAAAGGCTCGGCGTATGACTACGCTGGTAATCCGACGTCTACCACTGTCATGGATCCTACGACCGGGGAACTTGTCTCGTCGACCCCGCGCACCGGTGACGGCGGCCAAGGCGGATTCGAAGCCTGGGTACCCACCGGTTTTATGGTGATCCCGATCAACGACCGTTTTGCCTTTGGCCTGAGCCAGGTGGTGCCCATGGGCGCCCGCACAACCTGGGATGAGGACTGGAAAGGCCGCGATTTTGCAGTGGATACCCGCATCGAAACCGTTGGCTTGACCGGCTCCCTGTCGTTCAAGGTCAATGATGAGTTTTCCATCGGTGGTGGTGCGATTCTTCAGCACACCAAAGGCTTTGTGAGCCAGAACGTCGACCTGTATGCCGCTGCTGCGCAGTCGCCGGATTTCGGTTTCGTTCCGTTTCCCGCCGGCCAGGGCTTCGCCTTGATGCGCGTCAAGGTCGACAACAACTCTCTGGGCTGGTTTGCAGGGATGACCTGGAAGCCTACGGCGCAAGACACCCTGGGCTTGAACTACCACGCCAAGATCAAGAACAAGCTGGAAGGCAAGTACAACATGTACGCCGATCCGGGCTCGGAAGCACTGATGACCATTCCTGTGATCGACGGTAAAACCCTGGTCGAGTTGGCTTACCCTGGGCTGAAGCTGTATCCGGGTGGTGCCAATGCCTCCACGCAACTGGATATCCCTGCCAACGCGTCCCTGGACTGGGTACACGACTTCAATGACCGCCTGACCCTGGGCGCCAGTGTGACCTGGACCCAATGGTCCTCCTTCGAGGCGCTGACCTTGAAGTCCAATGGCAGCACCATCGTGTCGATCCCGTACAAGTACAAGAACACCTGGATGTATTCGTTCGGTGGCGACTACAAACTCACGGATGACTTTACCGTGCGTGCCGGTGTGGCCTTCGACCAGACCCCAACCCGCAACTCCACCCGTGACCCACGTATCCCGGATGGTGATCGCACCTTCGCCTCCCTGGGCTTTGGCTACAACATCCGCGCCATTCCTGGCCTGAGCATCGACGGCGCGTATTCCCGCCAGTTTGTGGAAACCGTCAAGCTCAAGACCAAGAACGTTGATCGTCTGGGCGCGGCGTCGCTGGATGGCAAATCCGAGGCCAAGGGCGAAGTGGTCAGCCTCTCGGCTACCTACGCCTTCTGACCTGAGGTTGTATCTGCGTAGTGCCTGGGTAAACGCGTAGTCAGCGCATCTTTCTACTGCGTTTACCCGGTGCTGCACCCATGGGTCGCCCACGCGACCCTTGGTGATTTCCTTCTCCCTTCAACACTTCGGCTGACACGTTCGGCAGAGAATTATTTCGCAAACAGATTAAATAAAAATTTCAAAACAAAATTTGAATTTGTCTTTTCAAGTTTGTAGTGTGGTGATCAGTCGCAGGCCATACCGACCTGCTGACATGCGTGCCGTGCCCTGAATAGTTGCCCTGATCAAGTAGAGGTATCTCCATGGTTATCTGGTTATTGGCGGGACTCGCTGCGGCGACTGCCCTGGCGTATCGACAAGCGGCAGCCACCCTGTGGCTGGGGGCTGGCCTGGCCTGGCTGGCGGGCGGCTACCTGTTCAATGTGGTCGCTGGGTTTGGCCTGAGCGTTGCGGCGTTGCTGGTGGTGGTACCGGCGCTGCTGCTGAGCATCAAGCCGCTGCGCCGCGCACTGTTGACCAGCAAGGCCCTGGGCCTGTTTCGCACGATCATGCCGGCCATGTCCGACACTGAGCGCGCGGCTATCGAGTCCGGCACCGTGTGGTGGGACGCCGAGTTGTTCAGCGGCAAACCCAATTGGCAGCGCCTGCTGCAAGCCGCTCCGGCACGCTTGAGCGCCGAAGAGCAGGCGTTCTTCGACAACGAAGTGGAAACCCTCTGCGACATGGCCAATGACTGGGAAACCACCCAGGTCTGGCAGGACCTGTCGCCCGAAGGCTGGCAGTACACCAAGGACGCCGGCTTCCTCGGCATGATCATTCCCAAGCAATATGGCGGCAAGGGCTTCTCCCACTATGCCCATTCGCAAGTGGTGATGAAGCTGTCGACCCGTTGCTCGGCGGCGGCGATTTCGGTGATGGTCCCCAACTCCCTGGGGCCTGCCGAACTGCTGCTGCATTACGGCACCGACGCCCAGCGCAATTACTACCTGCCGCGCCTGGCCCGGGGCGAAGACATCCCGTGCTTTGCCCTGACCAGCCCCTATGCCGGCTCCGACGCCGGGGCGATTCCCGACCTGGGCATCGTCTGCAAGGGCATGCATGAAGGCCAGCAAGTGCTGGGTTTCAGCGTGACCTGGGACAAACGCTATATCACCCTCGGCCCCATCGCCACGGTGCTGGGCCTGGCCTTTCGCGCCGAAGACCCGGACGGCCTGCTGGGCCAGCCGGGTTCGCTGGGCATTACCTGCGCGTTGATCCCCACGTCCCATCCCGGGGTGAACAGTGGTCGCCGCCATTGGCCCCTCAATGCGGTGTTCCAGAACGGCCCGACCACCGGCAAGGACGTGTTTATCCCCCTGGAGTGGGTGATCGGCGGCCGCGAGCAAGTGGGCAACGGCTGGCGCATGTTGATGGAATGCCTGGCCGCCGGGCGCGCGATTTCCCTGCCGTCGGCCAACGTTGGCCTGGGCAAGGTGGCGGTACGCGGTACCACGGCCTATGCCGCGATGCGCAAGCAGTTCGGCCTGCCGATTGGCAAGTTTGAAGGGGTGCAGGCGCCGTTGGCGCGCATGGCCGGGCACCTGTATGCCTGCGATGCGGTGCGCAAGGTGTCGGTGGCGTCGTTGGATGCCGGTGAGAAACCCTCGGTTATCTCGGCAATTGCCAAATACCACGTCACCGAGCGTGCGCGGATCATCGTCAACGATGGCATGGACATCGTCGCCGGCAAGGGCATCTGCATGGGGCCCAACAACTTCCTGGCCCGTGCCTATCAACAAAGCCCCATCGCGATCACGGTGGAAGGCGCGAACATCATGACCCGCTGCCTGATCATCTACGGCCAGGGCCTGATCCGGTGCCATCCTTATGTGTTTCGCGAGATGGAAGCGGCGCGCAACACCGATAGTCGCCAGGCGCTGCTGGCGTTCGACAGTGCCATGTTCGGTCACCTGAGCTTTGTGCTGGCCAACACCGTACGTGCGGCGGTGCATTCTCTTACCGGCGGGCGGCTGATTGCCGTGCCGGCCAAGACCGACCCTTCGCTTGCGTCCTACTACCGCCAGGCCAATCGGCTGTCGGTGGTGCTGGCATTGATTTCCGATATTTCCATGGGCGTGCTGGGCGGGGCGCTCAAGCGCAAAGAAAGCATCACCGGGCGCCTGGGCGATATGCTGTCCCAGCTCTACATCTTGTCCTGCGTGCTCAAGCGTTTTGAAGACGATGGCCGGCCCCAGGCGGATCTGCCGCTGGTGCATTGGTCGGCCCAGGACGCCCTGTTGCGGGCCCATGAAGCCCTGGCCGAGGTGCTCGACAATTATCCTTCGAAGCCGGCTGCGGCAGTGATTCGTGGCTTGAGCTTCCCGTTCGGCATTCCCCAGCGCAAGCCGTCAGACCGCTTGCTGGCCCAGGTGGCCGAACTGGTGCAGACCCCGGGCGAAAGCCGCGACCGTTTGCTGGCCAACTCCTACATCCCGCGTCCGGAAGTCGACAAGTTGGCCTACGGCGAGTTGGCGTTCCGCCTGCTGCCCCAGGTGGAGTTGATCGAAGGGCGACTCAAGGCGGCCGTCAAGCAAGGCACCCTCGACCCGATGCCGATCAGCAGTACGGCGTTTACCGCCTGGCGCATCAAGGCCCGGGCCCTGGATTTGATCAGCGCCGACGAAGACACCCTGCTGGCGCGCTACGTGGAGTACGCCGACCACGGTATCCAGGTGGACGACTTCCCGCAGGACTTCGGGTTGCTGGAGGCACTGCAAAAGCGTCAACAGGCGTTGGAGCAAGTGGCCAAACCCAGCAGCAAAAAACGTGAAAACGCCCCGGTGAACTAAACACCAACACGCGCCCTGTAGGAGCTGGCTTGCCTGCGATAGCGGTGTGTCTGTGCCAAAGATGCAATCTGACACACCGCCATCGCAGGCAAGCCAGCTCCCACAGGAGATTGGGTTTGCAGGTCAGGAAAACGGATCGATTTATGAGCGACAGCTATCTCTCTTTTGTGAACTCTGCCTGGGGCCGTCGCCTGGCCCAGACTATCGGCTTGCCACAACCCTTGCCCCTGCAACGTCATCGCAGCGGCCAGCAAGGCTTGGCCAACCCGGTGATCATCGCCGGGGCAGGGCGCCTGGCGGACGAGGTGCGGCGCATCTTCAAGGCCACCGACACCGTGCCGGCCCAGGCCGCCACGCTCAAGGCGCCGTCTACGGTCAAGGTCCAGGGCGCGGTGTTCGATGCCAGTGCCGTGCTCGACCTCAAGCAACTGGACGAACTCTACGAATTCTTCCACGCCAACGCCCGACGCCTGGGGCAGCACGCGCGCGTGGTGGTGTTGGGCACCGCGCCCGAACACTGCCAGGACTTGCCCCAGGCCATCGCCCAGCGTGCCCTGGAAGGCCTGGTGCGGTCCCTGGCCAAGGAGCTGCGGCGGGCGATCACGGTGCAACTGATCTATGTCGCGCCGGGTGCCGAGCAGGCCCTGGAAAGCAGCCTGCGCTTTTTCCTGTCGCGGCGTTCGGCCTATGTCTCGGGGCAGGTGGTGCGCCTGGAACATCCGGTCGATGCCGCCCCCGCCATCAACTGGGACAAGCCCTTCAGCGGCCGCCGCGCCCTGGTCACCGGCGCCTCCCGTGGCATTGGCCTGGCTATCGCCCAGGTCCTGGCCCGTGACGGCGCGCACGTGGTGTGCGTGGATGTGCCGCAAGCGTTGCCCTCCCTGGAGCAGGCGGCCAGCAGCGTCGGCGGCCACGCCTGGGCGCTGGACATCACCGCCGCCGATGCGGTGCAGCAGTTGCAGGCTTATGTGGCCGAGCACGGTGCGTTTGATGTGGTGGTGCATAACGCCGGGATCACGCGCGACAAGACCATCGCGAAAATGACCGAAACCGCCTGGCGCAGTGTGCTGGCGGTCAACCTCGAAGCGCCGTTGCACTTGAGTCAAGCCTTGCTGCAGGGGCAGGGGCTCAATGCCGGTGGGCGGGTGGTCTGTGTGTCGTCGATCTCCGGGATCGCCGGCAACCTGGGGCAGAGCAACTACGCCACCTCCAAGGCCGGGGTGATTGGCCTGGTGCAGGGCCTGGCGCCCGTGGCGGCGGCGCGGCAGGTCACGGTCAATGGCGTGGCGCCGGGGTTTATCGAGACCCAGATGACCGCGAAAATCCCGCTGATGATTCGCGAAGCGGGGCGGCGCATGAACTCCCTGTCCCAGGGCGGGCAACCCATCGACGTCGCCGAAACCATCGCCTGGCTGGCGCATCCCGCCTCGGGCGGGGTCAACGGCCAGGTGGTGCGGGTGTGCGGCCAAAGCCTGTTGGGAGCCTGAGCATGGACTACGTGACGCAGATTATCGATCCGCCGCCATCGCGCAATCGCCTGTTGCTCGATGGCCTGTTGGCGCTGCGCAAACCCAAGCTTGAGGGGGCGCCGGCCTTGCCCAGGGAGCGCCTGGTGCGCTCGGCGGTGGAGTTGAGTGCCAGGGATATTGCCGCCTACGGCCGGGCCTGTGGTTTCCGGCGTGAGCAAGGGGTGCCGCTGTCCTATCCCCATGTGCTGGCGTTCCCTTTGCACTTGATGCTGCTGACGCGCCCGAGTTTTCCGTACCCGGCCAGTGGCATGGTGCATCTGGCCAATCGCATCCGCCAGCATCGGCGCCTGCAGGAAGGCCAGGCCCTGCGCCTGGAAGTGTTTGCCGAGCGCTGGGTGGCCCATGCCAGGGGCCAGGCCTTGAGCATTGCCACCCATGCCTACAGCGCCGGCGAGTTGGTGTGGCAAAGCGAAAGCCTGTACCTGCGCCGGGATGTCGCCAACCCGCTGGGCGAACCCTGGGGGCACAGCCTGCAATTGCCCGAAGAGGACCTGCGGCGGACCCAGCGCTGGGTGCTGCCGGCGGATCTGGGGCGGCGTTTTGCCAAGGTGTCGGGGGATTTCAACCCGATCCATACCTCGCTGATCGGCGCGCGTCTGTTCGGTTTTCGCCGGGCCATTGCCCATGGCATGTGGACCCTGGGCCGCGCCCTGGCCGCCCAGCAACCCCCGGGCGGGCTGGATGTGGCCGAGGCCCATTGCGAGTTCAAGTTGCCGATCTTCCTGCCCGGCCAGGTCGCCCTGTGGAATGCCCCGGCAGACGGCCCGCGCCACGCGTTCGAGGTGCGCAACCCGGCCGGCGACAAACCCCATATGCGCGGCCTGTTTATCTGGCACCCACGTTTTGATGAGAGTCGTCCATGAGTGACTACAGCTTCAACCCCGCCCCGACGCGCCGTGTGGCGATTGTCGGTGGCAACCGCATTCCGTTTGCCCGCTCCAACACGGTGTACGCCCACGACAGCAACCAGGATTTGCTGGTGGCTGCGCTGCAAGGCCTGGTGGACCGCTACAACCTCCACGGCCTGCGCCTGGGCGAGTTTGCCGCTGGCGCGGTGATCAAGCATTCACGGGATTTCAACCTGGCCCGAGAATCGTTGCTGTCCACCACCCTGTCTGCCGAGACCCCGGCCTACGACCTGCAACAAGCCTGCGGCACGGGCCTTGAGGCGGCGTTGCTGGTGGCCAATAAAATCGCGCTTGGGCAGATTGAAGTGGGGATTGCCGGAGGCGCCGATACCACCTCCGACGCGCCCATCGGCATCAACGAGTCCCTGCGCCGCACACTGCTGGCGGCCAACCGCGCCAAGGGCGCCGGCAACAAGTTGCGCAGCCTGTTGGCGGTGCGTCCCTCGATGTTTTTCAAGCCTTTGCTGCCACGCAATGGCGAGCCGCGTACCGGCTTGTCCATGGGCGAACACTGCGAAGAAATGGCCAAGCGCTGGCAGATCAAGCGCCTGGCCCAGGACGAACTGACCCTGACCAGCCACCAGCGCCTCGAAGCGGCCTATAACAACGGCTTCTTCGACGACCTGATCAGCCCCTATCGCGGCCTGTCCCGCGACAACAACCTGCGCGCCGACGCCAGCCTGGAGAAGCTCGCCAGCCTGTCCCCGGCCTATGACCGGCAGAACGGCACCCTCACGGCCGGCAACTCCACGCCGCTGACCGACGGCGCTTCGGTGGTGCTGCTGGCCAGCGAGGAATGGGCCGCCGCCCGCGGCCTGCCGGTGCTGGCCTACCTGCGTACCGGCGAGACCGCGGCGGTGAACTTCGTCGATGGCAGTGAGGGCCTGCTGATGGCACCGGCCTACGCCGTGCCACGCATGCTTGCGCGCGAAGGCCTGGGTTTTGCCGACTTTGATTTGTTCGAGATCCACGAAGCCTTTGCCGCCCAGGTGCTGTGCACCCTCAAGGCCTGGGAAGACGCCGATTACTGCCGTGAGCGCCTGGGGCTGGAGGCGCCGCTGGGGCCTATCGACCGCGCCAAGATGAACGTCAACGGCGGCTCGCTCGGTTGCGGTCATCCCTTTGCCGCCACCGGTGGCCGTCAGTTGGCGGCGCTGGCCAAGGCCATCCACCAGCGTGGTGGCGGGCGCGGCTTGATTTCCATCTGTGCCGCCGGCGGCCTGGGCATTACCGCCATCGTTGAAAAGTAGCCCTACAACAACAATAAGGAGACTGCGATGAATGCTGTAAGCCTGGACCAAACCGAACGTATCTGGCTGAACGCCTACCTGCCCGGCGTGCCCAGCGACATCGATGCCGGCATCGAGGACTACCCGTCGTTGCGCGAGGTGTTTCTCGAGCATTTGCACAAATACCGCGACCGTGTGGCCTACGTCAGCATCGGCACCGAAATGACCTACGCCACTTGGCAGGCCCAGGGCATCGCCTTTGCCGCCTGGCTGCAAGCCCAGGGCGTGCGCAAGGGCGATCGCGTGGCATTGATGATGCCCAACTGCCTGCAGTACCCGATCTGCCTGCTGGGCACCATCCTCGCCGGTGCGGTGGTGGTCAACGTCAACCCGTTGTACACCTCCCACGAACTCAAGCACCTGCTCAAGGACAGCGGCGCCGAGACTGTGGTGATCTTCGAGAACTTCGCGCACACCCTGGAAAAAGTCGTGGCCGGCAGCACGATCAAACGCGTGGTCATCGCGGCCATTGGCGACCTGCTCGGCACCTTCAAGGGCGCGGCGATGAACTTCATCCTGCGCCGTGTGCAAAAACAGGTGCCCGCTTTCAATCTGCCGGGTGCGCTGCGTTTCAACCAGACGCTCAAACAGGGCCGGGGCCTGACCCACACCCCGGTGCCGCTGGCGCGTGAAGAACTGGCGTTCCTGCAATACACCGGCGGCACCACCGGCGATGCCAAGGGCGTGATGCTCAGCCACCGCAATATCATCGCCAACCTGTTGCAGGCCAAGGCCTGGGTGGGCGATCAACTGGACCAGAACCAGCAGGAAACCAACGTCACCCTGTTGCCGCTTTATCACATCTTTTCCCTGACCGTGAATTGCCTGATGTTCATGTGCCTGGGCGGGCGCAATATCCTGATCGCCAACCCACGGGACGTGAAGCGGGTGCAGATGATCCTGCGCAAGGAGCGTTTCAACGGCATTGCCGGGGTCAACACGTTGTTCAACGGCTTGCTGGAGAACGCAGAGTTCCGCGCCCGGGACTTTTCCGACCTGCGCCTGGTCATCGCTGGCGGCATGGCCACGCACACCGCGGTGGCCAAGCGCTGGAAAGAAGTCACCGGGCTGCCGATCATCGAGGGTTACGGCCTGACGGAGTGCTCGCCGGTGGTGAGCATCAGCCCCATCGATATCTCACGCATGCGCGACATGGAATTTACCGGCAGCATCGGCGTGCCATTGCCGTCGACCTGGGTGCGCTTCATCCGCGAGGACGGTGAAGTGGCTGACATCGGCGAGCAGGGCGAATTGCAGGTACGCGGCCCACAGGTAATGCAGGGCTACTGGCAGCGCCCCAAGGAAACCGCCGAGGTACTGGACGCCGAGGGCTGGCTGTCGACCGGGGATATCGGGGTGATGAACGAACAGGGCTTCATCCGCCTGGTGGATCGCAAGAAGGACATGATCCTGGTGTCGGGTTTCAACGTGTACCCCAATGAAATCGAAGACGTAGTGGCGTTGCATCCAGGCGTTGCGGAAGTGGCGGCGATTGGCGTGGAGGATGGGGTGACCGGGGAGAAGGTAAAGATTGTCGTGGTGCGCCGCGACCCCAGCCTGACTCAGGAACAGCTGTTGGCCCATTGCCGGGAATACCTGACGGGTTACAAGGTGCCCAAGTTTGTCGAGTTCCGCGTCGAAGAGTTGCCCAAGACCACGGTGGGCAAGGTCCTGCGCCGCGCATTGCGCTGACTTGATACGGTCTAATGTGGGAGCGGGCTTGCCCGCGATGACAGAATGTCAGTCAATAAATGTGCTGACTGACAGCCCGCCATCGCGGGCAAGCCCGCTCCCACATTGATCGGTGCAGGTCTTTAAATTTCGCTCACGTTGACCCACCGCTCTTCCCGCACCGCCAGCCGAAGCGCTGTCGCCAACCGCTCCACCTCCCATGCCGCGTCAAAATCAGTACCCGCTGCACCTTGCCCGGCCAGTGCCATGATCAACTCCTGCACCTCCAGGGTCTTCAGTTCGTTGTACCCCAACTGATGGCCCGCCGCCGGGCTGAACGCGGCATAGCCGGGCAGGGCGGGGCCTGCCAGCAGGCGCTGGAAACCCTGGTCACCGAGGCGAAACAGGCGCAGCTCATTCAACCGCTCCTGATCGAACGCCAGGGTGCCGCGTGTGCCGCTGATCTCGAAACTCAGGTGATTCTTGTAGCCGTGCTTGAGCCAACTGCTGCTGACGGTGCCGCGTGCGCCATTGGCAAAACGCAGCAGGGCATGTACCTGGTCGTCCACCGCAATTGAGCGCAATTGGGTGCTGCCAGGGCTGGCCGGGCGTTGGGCGTGGACGGTCTGGCTGTCGGCGCACACCTTGCTCACATCGCCCACCAGGTAACGTGCCATGGCCAGCAGATGACTGCCCAGGTCCGCCAGGGCGCCGCCGGCATGCTCTACCTCACAGCGCCAGGACCAGGGCGACGCCGGGTCGGCCATGAAGTCTTCGCTGAACTCGCCCTGGAAACTGATGATCTGCCCCAACTCGCCCGCCTCGATCATCTGCCGCGCCAGGACGATCATCGGGTTGTGCTGGTAGTTGTAGCCGACTCGCGTCACCACCCCGGCGTCGCGGGCGGCGCGGCGCATGGCGTCGGCTTGCTGCAGGCTGGTCGCCAGGGGTTTTTCGCAATACACCGCCTTGCCCGCCGCCAGTGCCGCCATGGCCATGGGGTAGTGCAGGTGGTTGGGGGTGGTGATGGCCACCAGGTCCACTTGCGGATCCTCGATCAGTTGTTGCCAGTCGCCGTGTGCCTGGGCAAACCCCCAGGCACTGGCACAGCGCTGCGCACGCTCGGTGTCGGCATCGGCCAGGGCCGCCAGTGTCAGGTTGAAGGGCAAGTCAAACACTGCACGGGCGTTATTGAACGCCAGTGCGTGGGCACGGCCCATGAAGCCTGTACCGATCAGGCCGATTCCAAGTGCGCGCATGGCGGTGGTCCTTTTGGTTATTGTTTTCAGGAGGGCAATTAATAGAATAAAAATTCCCTACAATCAATATGTGGAATAAAAATACCGCCAGCTGGCTGCGGGCAAGTCATCATTCCAGCGAATGCGGCTATATTCAGCGCGAAGGCAAAAGGCCTCTAGTTAACAAAAGATAACGTAGCGCCGATTGTCAGACGATTCCAAAGCCCGATAGGATGGCCCCTGCTTCCTCAAGGGGCTCTAGATTGCAGGTTTGCGCACTGCGAACACCCTGCAAGGTGTTACGACCTAACAATAATAAATGGGAGAAAGGTCTATGAGTGAGCCTGTCATGGGTGTGGGTTTTTGCCGCCCGCTCGCGTCGCGCAAGGTCGCGGTGCTGGCTACAGCGCTCTCGCTGCTGGGGGTTGTCGCGTTGTCGACGGCTGCCCAGGCTGCAACCGACGCCGCAGAACCTGCGGCATTTGCCATTGAATCGCCGAAGGCCGAAAAAGGCCTGATGATCGACGTCGTGCACGCCGGCAAGCGCCTGGTGGCGGTCGGTGATCGCGGGCATATCCTCTATTCCGATGATCAGGGCGCGACCTGGGTGCAGGCCAAGGTGCCGACCCGGCAGTTGCTCACGGCGGTGTTTTTCATCGACGAGCAGCATGGTTGGGCGGTGGGGCATGACGCCAAGATCCTCGCCAGCAGCGATGCCGGGGCTACCTGGACCGAGCAGTTCAAGGACCTCAGCCGTGAAGCACCGCTGCTGGACGTGCTGTTCAATGACCCCAACCACGGCTTTGCGGTGGGCGCCTACGGTGCGCTGATCGAGACCACCGACGCGGGCAAGACCTGGGAGGATGTCAGCGACCGCCTGGACAACGAAGACCAGTACCACCTCAACGCCATCGCCCAGGTCAAGGACGCCGGCCTGTTTATCGTTGGCGAGCAGGGCAGCATGTTCCGCTCCAGCGACGCGGGCCAGACCTGGGAAAAACTTGAAGGCCCCTACGAGGGCTCGCTGTTTGGCGTGATCGGCACCGCCCAGCCCAAGACCCTGTTGGCCTATGGCTTGCGTGGCAACCTGTTCCGCTCCACCGATTTTGGCGACACCTGGATGCCGGTAGAGCTCAAGGCCGCCCGTGGCGCCCTGGAGTTTGGCCTGTCGGGTGCGACCCTGCTCGACGACGGCACCCTGGTGGTGGTTGGCAACGGCGGCAGCGTGGTGGTCAGCCACGACGATGGCCTGACGTTCAGCGTATTCAACCGCCCGGACCGCATTTCACTCTCGGCGGTGACGGCGGCGGGCAATGGCGACTTGATTCTGGTGGGGCAGGGTGGCGTGCGCGTCGCCGAGCCAACCGGCGCCGAACGCAAAAAACAATAAGAAGGCGGGGATAGAATGAGCAGTCATCACAACGATAAAGCGACCTTTCTTGAGCGCCTGATCTTCAATAACCGCCCGGCAGTGATCGTGATCTGCCTGCTGGTGAGCATCTTCCTGTTCTGGCAGGCGACGTTGATTCGCCCGTCCACCAGCTTCGAAAAAATGATCCCCCTGCAACACCCCTTCATCGAAAAGATGATGGAGCACCGCAACGACCTGGCGAACCTGGGCAACACCGTGCGTATCTCGGTGGAGGCCAAGGACGGTGACATCTTCTCCAAGGAGTACATGGAGACCCTGCGCCAGATCAACGACGAAGTGTTCTACATTTCCGGCGTCGACCGCTCCGGCCTCAAGTCCCTGTGGAGCCCCAGCGTGCGCTGGACCGAAGTGACCGAGGAGGGCTTCGCCGGCGGCGAAGTGATCCCGCAGAGCTACAACGGCTCGCCGGAAAGCCTCGACCAGTTGCGCAACAACGTGCTCAAGTCCGGGCAGGTGGGGCGCCTGGTGGCCAACGACTTCAAGTCGAGCATCGTCGATATCCCGCTGCTGGAGTCCTACCCGGACCCGCAGGACCAGGGAAAATTGCTGGCCCTGGACTACCAGAAGTTCTCCCACGAACTGGAAGACAAGATCCGCACCAAGTTCCAGGAGCAGAACCCCAACGTCCAGATCCATATCGTCGGGTTCGCCAAGAAAGTGGGCGACCTGATCGACGGCCTGATCATGGTGGTGCTGTTCTTCGGCGTTGCGTTCGTGATCACCCTGGTGCTGCTGCTGTGGTTCACCAACTGCGTGCGCAGCACCATCGCGGTGTTGAGTACCACGCTGGTGGCGGTGGTCTGGCAACTGGGCCTGATGCACTTTTTCGGGTTCGGTCTGGATCCGTACTCGATGCTGGTACCGTTCCTGATCTTTGCCATCGGCATCTCCCACGGTGTGCAGAAAATCAACGGCATCGCCCTGCAATCCAGTGAGGCCGACAACGCCCTGACGGCGGCCCGCCGTACGTTCCGGCAACTGTTCCTGCCAGGGATGATCGCGATTCTTGCGGACGCGGTGGGCTTTATCACCCTGCTGATCATCGATATCGGCGTGATCCGCGAACTGGCCATCGGCGCCTCCATCGGCGTGGCGGTGATCGTGTTCACCAACCTGATCCTGCTGCCGGTCGCGATCTCCTATGTGGGTATCAGCAAACGTGCGATTGCCAAGAGCAAAAAGGACGCCAACCGCGATCATCCGTTCTGGCGCCTGCTGTCGAACTTTGCCAGCCCGAAAGTCGCGCCCATCTCCATTGCCCTGGCCCTGGTCGCCTTCGGTGGCGGCCTGTGGTACAGCCAGAACCTGAAGATCGGCGACCTCGACCAGGGTGCCCCGGAGCTGCGCCCGGACTCGCGCTACAACAAAGACAACAACTTCATCATCAACAACTACTCCACCAGCTCCGATGTGCTGGTAGTGATGGTCAAGACCCCCGCAGAAGGCTGCTCGCACTACGAAGCCATGGCGCCCATCGACCAGTTGATGTGGAAAATGCAGAACACCGAGGGCGTGCAGTCGGCGATCTCCCTGGTGACCGTGTCCAAGCAGATGATCAAGGGCATGAACGAGGGCAACCTGAAATGGGAAACCCTGTCCCGTAACCCGGATGTGTTGAACAACTCCATCGCCCGTGCCGATGGCCTGTACAACAACAATTGCTCCCTGGCGCCGGTGCTGGTGTTCCTCAACGACCACAAGGCCGAGACCCTCGACCGTGCGGTGCATGCGGTGCAGGACTTCGCCAAGGAAAACAACAAGGAAGGCCTGGAGTTCATCCTCGCCGCGGGCAACGCCGGGATCGAAGCGGCTACCAACGAGGTGATCAAGGAAGCCGAGCTGACCATCCTGATCCTGGTCTACCTGTGCGTGGCGACCATGTGCATGATCACCTTCCGTTCCTGGGCCGCGACCCTGTGCATCGTATTGCCGCTGGTGCTGACCTCGGTGCTGGGCAACGCGCTGATGGCGTTCATGGGCATCGGCGTCAAGGTCGCGACCTTGCCGGTGGTGGCACTGGGCGTGGGGATTGGCGTGGACTACGGCATCTACATCTACAGCCGCCTGGAAAGCTTCCTGCGCGCCGGTTTGCCGTTGCAGGAAGCCTATTACCAGACCCTCAAATCCACCGGTAAAGCCGTACTGTTCACCGGCCTGTGCCTGGCGATCGGCGTGTGCACCTGGATCTTCTCGGCCATCAAGTTCCAGGCCGACATGGGCCTGATGCTGACCTTCATGCTGCTGTGGAACATGTTCGGTGCACTGTGGCTGCTGCCGGCCCTGGCGCGGTTCCTGATCAAGCCGGAGAAACTGGCGGGGCAGAAGGGCAATTCGCTGTTTGCCCACTGAGCCTTACCGCAGGCAAGGCCCTTGTCCCCAGGGGCCTGTTGTCACCCGCGAGCGTGTGTGCCCTGTCAGGTGGCCAATGGCAGGAACCACCGCTCGGCCAACGCCTTGCCAATCAAACCACGGTGTACATCCACGACCGCCTGGGGGCTTTGTGCCCTGGCCAGTTGCGAGTAGTAGCCGACCCGGCGTTGCTCGCGTGTCTTGAGGTGGGCGGCGGTGTAGTGTTCCTTGGGCGTATCGGCTGCCGGGTAGTGGAAGTGGGCGTACCACAACGGGTAACCGAGCGGGTCGTTGACGGCATACTCCTGGACGAAGTCCCGGCGCTCGCCGCTTAACTGGATACGCTCGCCCAGCAACGCCATATTGGCGTGTTTCTGCTCGATCAGGTATTCCAGGTTGCCGTGGGTTGGCGGCAGTTCCAGGCACAGTTGGATGCGTAGCGCCTGGCCACGCTCACTCAGGCGGGCCGCGGCCTGGCGCATGTCATTTTCCAGGGTCTGGTCAGCCGGTGTGCGGGCTTCGACGGGCTGGGCCTGGATCGCCTGGTGCAGCTCGGTGGCCAGCTTGTCATAGCGCGTCGACTCATACTGCAGCACCTCCTGGACCTCTTCCGGGTGCCGGGAAATTTTCTTGTATTGCTCGCCACGCTTGAGGTGCTCTTCAAGCATGGCCAGCAGTTTGCGGGCCTCACCCTTGACCAGGTTCAGCGCGCGCGGTGCCGCCGGAGAGCGCGGGGGCGATGCTTCTTTGAATGCGATCCATTGCTCGCCCCGCTGTGAATACAGGCCCAGCAGCTCGTCATTGACCTGGGAGCGTACTTCGACGGTTTCCACGCTGCCCACGGGTTTGACCTCACCGATAAACGTGCCTTTTTTCGGGGTGCGGATGACTTTTTTCAGCGGCTTGCCGGCTACCGCCGGGTTGCGCCGGCTCGGGCGCCTGGGTGGCTGGGCGACGGGTTTGATTTCGCTGGCCAGTTGCTGGGCCGCGTCCTGGTACAGCCCCTCCACCAGCTTGAGCAACTTGGCAAAATGCTCGCTGTCCAGCTCATCGGCTTTGACGATGCCGACCCCCTGCAACGAATCCAGGCCCCGGCCATAGTGCTCCACCAGGCTTTCCAGCACGCTGACGCGGTCCTCGGCCGTCAGTTCCAGATCGTTCAGCTCACTGTGGGTACGCAAGTGTTCCTGCAGGGGTTCAAGGATGTCGATCAGTACATTGACCAGTGGATGATCCGGGTGGTTGTGGGTCATCAGTGCGTAGTTGCGTATCAGCAAGTCCTTGACGGCCAGGGCGCTGATTTCCTGGGGACGCTCCCAGGTCAGGCGGCGGTAGTGTTCGCTGCCGGCGTTGCCCAGGTTGAACAGTTGGTCCAGGTAACGATCACGCTGCTCCAGCCAGTGGATCGAACGCTCATTGATGACAATCATTTCCCGGATGAACCGCCGGTAAGCTGCAAAGTTACCGAACACAGCCTCGGCCAGGCGTTCTCCTCGGAACGTGAAGTGTCTGTTGTTGCGGTACAGCGCGTCGCGATCTTTCTTGGCCACCACCACATGCTTGCGCGTGTTGTTGACGATATTTTCCAGCAAGCTCGCCACCGACTCGGGTGGCAAGGCAATCCCCAGCTCGCTGCGTTCTTTGAGGCTGTCCAACTGCTGCTGGTATTCCAATGTCTGTTCCTGCAGGGCCGTATCGAAGCGTTGGCGACTGTCAGCCTGTTGCGCTTCGCCAAAGCGTGGGTCTTCGGCGGTGCTGGTCATCACTCCCAGGATAATCTCGATCCGTTTTTGCCGGGCCACCTGCCCCTGGATGAACTGTTCGTAAGAACGCGTCAGTTGGCTGATCCGCTCAGCCCGTCGCTGACGTTCGGCGGCGATCCGCCTGGGGGGCATGCCACCTCGCAGGCGCAGGCGGGTATCTACCGACCACACGCCGTTGGCATCGCTGCGCAGGTAAGGGCCGCTGCGGGTGGTATCGCCAGGGGCGACGACCCTGATGTCGCCCTCCGGCCCCAGGGTCACTTGCAACCATTCGCCATTCGCCTCGGCGTGCCAAATGTTTTCAACCAGGTACAGCCCCTTGCGTGGCCCATTCAGCACGGGGCGCGGCAGGGGCGTCGGCCGGATGGCCTTGAAACTGCTCAGCCGCACGCGCTGGGCAGGCGTCAGGCGTTGACGGGTCTGCGCGAAACTGAAGTCCAACACATTGCGGCTGGTGTCCGGCAACATGCCCGGCAGGGTCACGGCTCCCTCGCGAATCGTCGGAGCCAGGGGCACCGGCCATTGTTCGGCAATACGCGGGGCGAGCGCCGAAGGCAGTGCACGCGCCTTGAGCCCGGCAGCCAGGGGCGGGTAAGACGCCGTCACCTCTGGAGCCGCCTCGAACAGCAGCAGGCCGAGATTGAGCAGCAGATCAACCGCTGCCAGCTCGCGCTGCTGCTGATCCTCGGCGGCCAGTGCCGCAATGTCCTGGCCCAGGCTGGCCATCAGGCCCAGCAGCCAGCCAGTGAGCATCGCCGGCCCGCGCAACAATGGCAGCAACAGATTGCCGAACAACAGGCTGCTACCCTCCAGCAGTACCTGCCAGCGGCTCTCGCTGTTGGACACCGACTCGCGGTCGGCCTGTTGCACCAGTGAGCGGGCATGGTCGCTGAACAGGTAGCTCATCAGGCGCCCGGTGGCCAGGCATTGTTGCAATTCCTCGTTGATGCCATCGCGGGACAGGGTCGCCGGCACCGGCTTGCTCAAGAGCGCAAATTCATCGCCCTGGCCGAAGCGCAGGTAGTGCGGCTCACGGAACCCGCCGTGGGCATAAATCGGCCGGGCGCTGTCACTTAGCCAGGTCAGCACACTGTCCTGTAGCTCGCCGGGCTGGGCGATGGCCTCGAACAGCGTCTGGCGGCTGGCGAATTCCTGAAGCGCTTGGGCATACAACGGGCGATACAGCAGATGAGGGCCGACATCGGCGTTCAACGCTTCGATCAGGTACATGTTGCAGACGCTATCGGCAGGGGCGCCAGGGGCCCGTACCAACGCCAAATGGCGGATCACCACCTGGCGGTTGTCGACCTGCTGCTCGGCAACATTGCCCTGCATCAGCGCGGCCACCAGGCGTGCGCCCTGGCGGCTCACGCCGGCCTGTTGTTTGAGGTACAACTCCAGCGCCAGCAACGGCAATTGCGCGGCCTGCTGATCGGCAAACAACGTTTCACGCTGCTGCGCCTCGGGGCTGTCGCCCAACAGGTGCTGCTCCAGCAGGCGCGGGTAGTGTTGACCGATATCGACCTTTTCAATAAGGCCACCGGCGCCCATCAAATAGTCGGCGGTCAGCCAGGACGGCAGCGCCAGGCCATGGCGATTGCTCAAGGTCACGGTGCCGCTGGGGCGGCTGGCCAGGTTGTCGATGGCCATGTCCGTAAGGCTCATGCGCTCGTGGCGGATAATTCCGACGGTGCCCGGATAGCCCGAGGTGACAGTGAAGGTCAGTTGCAGGTCGTCGGGGTGCAGGGCGGCGACAGACGGTGGCGTAGGCAACAGGGAGTCGAAGGTCACCGCGTCGTGTTGCAGGGCTTGCAGCAGGGCCTTGACGGTGAAGGTGCGGATATCGTCCAGATCACTGAAAAAGTGGCGCCCGCCGCCGCGCTGTTTGGCGCTGGCCAGTGCCAGGGCATACCGCCGGTAAGTCGCGCGGTCGTCGACGCTGGCCTGTAGCAGCCAGCTCGGCAGGTGTTGGCGCAGGGTGTCCAAGGCCTGGAGTGGGGCGGCCGGTGAGTCGCGCAAAAACCGCCCGGGATCGGTGAGTTCAGCATACAGCGCCTGCCAGGCGCTGAAGGGCTGGGCCGTGGGCAGGCGCAGGTTGCCCAGGTCTGCCAGTTGGCGATTGAGGATCATCGCTGCCTGGTGCTCGAAGATATCGCCGTCGGGCTCGTAGCGCTGGATGAGGATATCGTCGACCTGATATTGACTACCCAGGCGCTGGCCGTAGGCCTGGACCAACGCATCCATGGAGGCAAACGCTTCAATGCCACCGCCGGGGCTGCACAGCAGCGCCGGCGTCTTGCCTTGCACGGTACGGATCAACACCAGTTTCGGGCTCAGCAGGTGGCTGCTCTGTTCCGCGCTTTTGAGGGTGACTTCCAGGCCATAGGCGAACACCACACCTTGGCCATGGCGGGCGATCCGCGCTTCACGGTCGGGGAGGGTGACCAGTTGGTCGACCGCCTCCTGCGCCTGTGCATCCAGGCTTGTGTGACGCAGGGCGCAAACGCGCAAGGTGTCCATCAGTACGTGCGCAAGCCAGCGCCAATGACCGGCGTCCCAATAGTCGGCCAAGGCATTTTGCAGGGCGATGGGCAGGGTCTGGGGCAGTTCGCCAATCAGGCTGGCGATGACCTGCATATCGAGGTTTTCCCGGCTCAAACCGGGCAGTTTCAGGCGTTTTGGCGGCTCGTCCGAGAGGTACCAGGGCACGTTGTCCACGTCGCTGAAGTCCAGCGCGATGCCACTGGCCAGCGCATCCTGAACCACTGCCATAAATGGCTGTAACAGCCAACTGCGGCGTTGCGGCCGGGCCAGGCGAGTGCGGCTCAGGTCTATCGTCAACGTGGGGTATTTGGCGCCGATGGCCGACGCGAGTTGTTGGCGGATTACCGTTTCCAGTGTCGGGCGATCAGCAAATTGAGCGCTCACGGCATGGGCGATAGAGGAGGGGGTGAGGGTTTGCATAAACATCCTTTTTTATTGGCAGTCGTTGCCCTTCATGGCCGGGTTCTAGGCGGGCACCAGGCTGAGGAACAGGCGTTGGTCAAGCGGCGCGGTGATCGGGTGGTACAGGTCTCGCACGATTGCCTGGCTGTCTGCACCGGCCTGGGCGATCAGGTCCCGCAGGGTCACAAAGCGCTGTTCGGGGCGCTTGAGGTGCGCGGTGGTGTAGGCGCCTGGCAGGCTGTCGGCCTGGGGGTAGTGAAAGTGGGCATACCACAGCACCGTGAGGCGGTTCTTCTCGCGCACGGCGAACTCCGACACGTAGTCCTTGGCCGCGGTGCGTTGCGGGCCGTGGACCAGGCCGATGTCGATCGCGGCGTGGGCGCGCAGGAATTCGATATTTTCCTGGCGCGGGCGTTGCGCCTTGTAGCCCTCGATGCAGTGTTGTGTGCCTTGTGCGCGCAGTTCGACGGCCAGCAGGCGCAGGCGCTCTACGGTCTGGAGCATGTCGGGCTTGTCCCCGTGGTGCTGGGCCAGCCCGGCCGCCACCGTTTCCAGGCGTTCGGCCTGGTGCGCGAGCATGTCGCGCCAGTCCTGGGGGTTGAGTTCATCGCGGCGCGAAGGGTCGCTGAGTTTCTTTTTCTGGAACTCGATGGAGCGCTCGATAGCCGGCACTTCCTCCAGCAGCCGTTGCGCCTGGCTGCGCAAGGTCGCCAGCGCCGGCACCTGGGTGGGCTTGGCGGGTGGGGTGGGCTTGGCCTCGATGATCTCCACCCAGCCTTCCTGGGGCTGCTCCATGAAACGCCCACTGATCTGCTGGGTGATGGGATTGCGGGTCACAATGGTGGGGAAGGGTAGGTCGCGTTGGGCCGGTTCCAGATCGCCCACCAGGGCCCCCTTGTCCCGTGACTTGAACACGCGCTTGGTCCTTGACGGTGCCCGTACCGGCTTGAAGGCGCCCGGTTGGGGCGGGAGGAACTCATCTTCACGCAACAACGCAGCCAGATCAGCCTCGGCGCTGTCACGCACGGTGTACAACCGCTCGATCAATAGCGGCATATACCGTGGGTGGGCCAGGGGCGAGTCGAGCTCCAGCAGGCTCTGATAAATCTGCAGGCGCCGGTTGTAGTGCTGGATCAGGTTGGTCAACACCTCCTTGCGCTCGGTGGAGGTGAACCCCTCGGTGGTCAGCAGGTCCAGGTGCGAGTCTTCCAGGGACGACAACGAGGATTGCAAGTGGTCATGGCGCTCCAGGAAGTACTGTTCCTGGGGCGTGGTGGCCGCAACCGTCTGGTCAATGCTCAAATCGGTCAGCACATCCAGGGATTCGAGGGTGGCGTTGAGGCGGTTGTAGAAGCGGCGCTTGGGATGACCATTGAGGTATTTGAGGCGTTGCGCAGGGCCGGTCTTCAAGCGCGCGGCCATCTCCTCCAGGGTGTTCTCGATGGCAAGCATTGCCTGGGCATGACGCTCGGAAACCGCAAAATTAGTCTCCAGCAGGTCTTTGACATAGTGCACCGCCGCCGTATCGTGCGCCGTGCCTTGCAGTTCGATCAGCGATTCGCCGTGCTCGGAGACAAAGCTTGCCAGATACAGGGAGGCCAGTTGGCTGACGCGTATCTCATCGGTGGCCAGCATCGACTGGTATTGCTCCACGCACTGGCCCTCATAGTCGAAGTGGCTGTCAACGGCCTTCATCTGCCCGTAGGCCTCGATCAGCAGGCGTCGTTGTTGCAGCAACTGGGCGGCGGCCTGGTCAAAGCGCTCCTGAAAGGCCTGGAACCCGGTCCTGGCCCAGGAGCGTTGTGCCACGCTGTTGCGGTGTTCGGCCACCCGCGCCGGGTCGTCAGGGGCACTGCGCAAGCGGTTGCGGGCCTCGCCCAGGGCATTGTGGGCGGTCTCGAACTTCAGTCGGGCAGCCTCCAGCACCCGGTCGATGGGTTGCAGGCGTTTGATCAGGGCGCTGACCTCGTCACTGATGCGATTGATCTCATCCGAGGCCTGGGTGCGTTGCTGAGCGATTTGCGCCAGCTTGGCCTTGAACCGGTTCTTCGGCCCACCACCGCGCAGTTTCAGGCCCAGATCCAGGACCCAGTGGCCTTGGGCATTACGCGTGAGCGCGAACCCAGGATGTTGCGGTTTTTGCGGATGGATCAGGGACACTTCGCCCAGGTCCGGCACGATATTCACCCGAAACAGCAGGCCGGCCACCGAGGCGTGCCACTGTTGATCGATGCGGTACAACCCTTTGAAATCACCGATCTCCAGGGGCAACGGGGCCGGCACCGGCCAGGGTACATGCAGCTCGCGCAAGGCATCGAGCAGGCGGCGGCGGCTGCTGTCGCGCGCGTTGGAGTGGACAAAATCCACCAGGGTCTGGTCGCCGGCCGGTGGTTCGGCGGGCAGGCCCACCGGGCCCAGCTCGATCGGGATGGCCGGCTGGGTCGCGCCCGCCGGGCGGCGTAGCGCTGCGAGAGTCAGCGGCAAGGGCGGCTCGCTGTCGTGCGCCAGCCATTCAGGGGGGCGGGAGGCTACATGCAACAGAATCAGGCCGATATTGAGCAGCACATCGACCCAGGCCAGCTCCCTCGCGGCGTCATCCTCGCCTTGCAGGGCCGCGATATCGTGCCGCAGGCTGACCGCCAGTTGCACCATCCAGCCTGCAACCATCGCCGGCCCGCGCAGCAGCGGCAACAGCAAGGCGTTGAACAGCAGCCAGCCACCTTCGAGCAGCACCGCCCAGCGGCTTTCGGTATTGGACACCGCGTCCCGGTCGGCCAGGTCCACCAGCGCCCGGGCATTGCTGCCGTACAGGTACTGGGTCAGGTTGCCGGTGGCCAGGGACTGGGCCAGGGACCCGGGGATTTGCCCACCGTTGGTGTCCTGCGCCAACTGTGCCGGGGGCGGCGCGGGCCACTGCACGGTGTCGTCGCCCTGGCCGAAACGCAGGATATGCGGGCTATGGAAACCGCCGTGGCTGTAGATCGGCCGGGCCTGGTCCGACATCCAGGCCAGCACGCTGTCTTGCAAGGCCCCGGGCGCGGCGATGGCGTCGAACAGGGCCGCGCGCTGGCTGAATTGCTGCAACGCGTCCTGGTACAGCGGGCGGTAGAGAATCGCCGGCCCGGCGTCGATATCCCGGGGCTCGATGATAAATATATTGCTGACGATATCCGGCAGCGCCCCGGGTTTGCGGGCGAAGGCCAGCGGGCGGATCACGATGTCCTGGGCATCCACCTCCCGCTGCGGCGCGCTGCGGTGCAGCACGGCCTTGACGTAGCGATAACCGAGGAAGGTGAACCCCTGTTGCCCGCGTATTGCCAGTTCCAGGGCCTGGCGTGGCAGTTGCACGGCCAGTTCGTCGCCGAACAGCACCTCGCGCCGGCGTATCCCGGGGCTGTCCCCCAGCAGCAGCTCGCGGATTTTCTGCGAATAGTGTTGGCCAACGTCCACCTGGCGGATCAGCCCGGGGGTGCTATGGAACAGGCCTTTTTCCCCGAGTATGTAGTCCTCGGTCAGCCAGTCCGGGACGGCCGCCCCCGATGTGTCCCGAAGGGTCAGCCGGCCCTGTGGCGCCGCAGCCAGGTTGTTGATGGCCAGTGCCGTCAGGCTCATGCGCACCGGGGCCAGGTAGCCGCTGTGGATGTCACCGACCGGGACATGGAAGGTCAGTTCCAGGTTGTCCGGTTCCACGCTGGACTCGGGGTGGTCACGGCGCATCTGCTCGCGCAGGGTGCGGGTGGTAAAGGCCTGCAGGTTCTCGACGCCGTCCAGAAAGGACGCACCTTCGGTTTTGCGTTGCAGGCGCGCCTGTTCCAGCAGCTCTTGGCGATAGGCAAAGCGCTGTTCGGCGCTGGCCGCCTGCAGCCAGGACGGCAACGCTGCCTGGAGAGCGGGTTGGTGCGTCGGGTCTGGCGCGGGGGCGGCGCGCAAGGCGAGTGCCGGGTCGGTGGCCTCGGCGAACTGCTGCTCCAGGGCGCGTACGCCCTCGGCGGCCGGCAGTTGGATGGCTTGGAGGTCGTCCAATTGCTGGTTGAGCAGCAGGGCGGCCTGGGTATCGAAGAGATTGCCATCGGGTTCGTAGCGCTTGACCACGACTTTGTCGACCTGCAAGCGGCTGGCCAGGCGTTGGCCCCAGGCCTGGGTGAACGCCTCCAATGAAGCATACGGCTCCACATTGCCCGAGGCCTGGCACAGCAGGATCCGAGGGCCTTGTACCAACAGCAGGTCGGTGCTCAACAGGCGGGCATCGCTGCCCGGGCTGACGACGCAAGCCTCCAGGCAGTAGGCGTACACGATGCCCGCAGGCCCGGCCAGGCGCTCGCGCCGGTCAGGTTGGCGGGTCAGGTCAAACAGCATGTCCCGGGTTGGGCCTGCCGGCAGCAGGCTTGCGGTGCTTTTCAGGTTATCGGCCAACAGGTCGCCGAGCCATTGCCAGCGGCTGGCGAGGGTGTCTGCGCTGAGGTTCCAGTAGTTCGTCAGGGCCTGCTGGAAAGCGATCGGCAGGGTAAAGGGCAGGTCCACGATCAACCGTTCAATGACCGCCATGTCCGGTTCGCGCGGGCCATTGGCTTCATAGGTCAGGCGCGAGGGTGGCTGCTGGGAGAGAAAGCAGCGGCGTTCGTCGATGACCTGGGTCAGGTTCAGGGGCGTGCCATTGCCCAGGTGGTCGAGGACCACATCGCTCAAGCGCCTGAGGTCCCAACCGCGTTTTTGGTTGGGGGTCGCCAGCTTGACGGTGGACAGGTCCAGGGCCAGTGCCGGGAACTGTTCCAGCAGGCGTTCCTGCAGGTGGTGTTCGACCACCTGACGCAAGGTCGGGCGATCGGCGAATTGGCGGGCGACGGCCAGGGCCGGGGTGTTGCTGCGGTGAGTGAACAGCAATGGGCCAGGGGGTGGGGCGGGTAAAGTGTCGGGCATAAGAGGTTCCGTTCTGCGCGATGGGGTTCTCCGGCAGAATGGCAAGCCGCTGGGGCCGCAGTGTGGTAGCCGGTTATCGCGACACGACGGCGACCACGGTTTGGCCTATCATCAACGTTTTTCCACTGATGAATGATCCTGATGACTGCTGCTACCCTGGCCACTGAACTTGCAACCAGCGACATGCTCGTAATCGATGGGCTGCATGCCTTTGATTTCACCTTCGATGATCGGCAGTTACTGATCAAGAGCATGGACGGTCGGGCCGAGAAACGCTGGACGTTCAGCATCGCCCAGGTGCAGGCCGCGACGTTCGATGAAACCTTGCAAAGCTGGACCCTCAGCGGTGACTCGGGCGAGCACCGCCTGGTGTGCCTGAGCGCCATCACTGGCAGCAACGAAGACGAGGACGACGAACATGCTGATGCGTAAATTCTGGCCCCTGCTGATGGCCGGTAGTGTCGGCGCGATGTCGGCCCAGGCCGCGCCGCTCGAGACCTTTGCACTGCTGGTGGGCAGCTACACGGCAGGTACCAGCGAAGGTATCTACCGCCTGCAGTTCGACAGCCGTACCGGCCAGTTCAGCGGGGCGCCGGTGCTGGCGGCCAAGGCGCAGAACCCGTCCTGGCTGACCCTGTCCCAGGACCAGCAACACCTGTTCGTGGTCAATGAAAACGGCCCTGGCCAACAAGACCCGGTGGGGCGCGTGAGCAGCTACCGCATTGACCCGGCCAACCAGCAACTGACCCTGGTCAACCAGGTGCAGAGCCTGGGCAATGAACCCACCCATTCCAGTCTGGCCGCCGATGGGCGCTACCTGTTTGTCGCCAACTATTCGGTGTTGGAAGATCCGGGCGGCAGCCTGGCCGTCCTGCCGGTGGATGCCGCAGGCAAGCTGTCGCCGCCGGTGCAACTGAGCGCGCACCCGGCCAGCCGGGTCAACCCTGAGCGCCAGGCGTCCAACCACGTGCATTCAGTGGTGTCGTCACCCGATGGCAAGTACGTGTTTGTGCAGGACCTGGGGGCGGACAAGGTCTTTGCCTACCGCTACGACCCCAAGGCCAACCACGAACAGCCGCTGACCCCGGCTGATCCGGCTTTCGTGCAGTTACCGCCGGGCAGTGGCCCGCGCCACCTGTTGTTCAGCGCCGATGGCAAGCATGCCTGGCTGACCACCGAGATGAGCGCGCAGGTTGCGGTGTACGACTACCAGGACGGCAGGCTGACCCAGCGCCAACTGGTGGACTTTGCCGCCGGGCAGCCGCTGTCGGACAAGGCTGGCGCTGCGCTGCACGCTTCCAGCGATGGCAGGTTCCTCTACGTCAGCAACCGTGGCACTGCCAACCAGATCGTGGTGTTTGCCATTGATCCTGCCACCGCGCAGCTCACAGAGATCCAGCGCCGCACGGTGGAAGGCGACCATCCCCGTGAGTTCAGCCTCGACCCGAGCGGCAAGTTCTTGCTGATTGCCAACCAGAAGAGCAACCAGATTGTGGTGATCGCGCGTGACACCCAGACCGGTCAACTGGGCAAAACCGTACAAAAACTGCCGATTGATGCCCCCAGCGACCTCAAGTTCCTGGTGCGTCAATAAGCCACAGGCCCCGCCGTGCGGGGCCTGACTCCTTGTATCAATCCCAGTGATAACGGCTACTGTTTCAAAGCATTTCAGCCAGCCGGAACCCAGGCGTAAGTTTGCTCCAAGGCCTTCACAAGCCATCCAGCCAACTGAACACAAGGGTTACCGCCATGAACTTCAATCTCTTCTCGATCATCGCCGCCTCCGCTGTTTCCGCCACCGTGGCCTTGCCAGCCAGCGCCAGCGTGGAGATCAGCAGCAAAAAATCCAGCACCAGCGCCTACACCCAGAAATACCTGCAACAGAGCGCCAACTTCTATGCCGCCCTGGATCATAAGACCCAAGGCTGACACGCCAAGGCTGCACCGTGGCTACGGGTTTTTGGCCATGGATTGGACAAACAGCGGCGACGCCAAAAACCGCTCCAGCCACTGCTGCAAGTGCACATAAGGCGTCGTTGCAAACCACTCCCGGTCCACATGGGCAAACTGGCGCACAAACGGCGCCAGTGCCACATCCGCCAGGCTCAGGTGATCGGCCAGCAGGTAGTCGCGCTGCGTCAGCAATCCTTCAAGCTTGCGCAAAAACACCTCGCCCTCGCCCCGATAGTGTTCCATCGGCTGCTCCGGGTAGCGCTCGGCGTATTTGTAGCGATTCAAATGCTCCTTGAAGGCCTGGTCATTCTCTGCAATCAACGCTGCCATCAGCCCCTGCGCCGCCGGATCCTCCTTGAGCAGCCAATCTTCGGGATCATGCTGCGCCAATGCCCAGCCCATGATCGCCAGGCTCTCGTCGAGCACCTGGCCGCCCACACTCAACACCGGCACCGTGCCCTTGGGCGAAAGCGCTAACATCTGCGCCGGCTTGGCCTTGAGGCTGACTTCGACCACCTGCACCGCCACCGCGCAATAGCGCAAGGCCATCCGCGCGCGCATGGCGTAGGGGCAGCGGCGAAACGAATACAACACCCCTTCGCTCATTTCACCTCCAGGGTGCTCAACCCATTGCCCTGGCGCTTGACCTGGATCTGCACCGGAATTCGTTCGTGCATTTCCTGTACGTGGGAAATCACCGCCACCTTGCGCCCCTGGGCCTGCAAGCCGTCGAGGGCGTCCATGGCCAATTGCAGGGATTCGGGGTCCAGGCTGCCGAAGCCTTCATCGATAAACAACGACTCGATCTTCAGCGTGCTGGAGGCCATCGACGCCAGCCCCAGGGCCAGTGCCAGGGAGACGAGGAACGTCTCGCCGCCGGACAGCGAATGCACCGAGCGCAGTTCATCGCCCATTTCCGTGTCCAGTACCAGCAGGCCCAGCATGCTGCCGCCGCGCTTGAGGCGGTAGCGGCGCACCAGTTGGCGCAGTTGCACGTTGGCGTGGTGTACCAGCAGGTCGAGGTTGTAGGCCTGGGCGAACTTGCGGAACTTGTCGCCGGTGGCCGAGCCGATCAGTGCATCGAGCCGCGCCCAGCGCTGCCACTCCTCATAGGCCTTGGCGGTGGTGAGCGCCAGGCTCTGGTTGGCGTCCTGGCGCCGCTGGTCTTCGGCTTGTTGCGCGCGCAGTTCGGCGCAGTGTTTTTCGCCGCCAAGCAGTTGCTGGTTCAGCTCGGCCAGGGCGCTGTCCAGCTGTTCGGCGTCAAGGTTGCCGTTGTGCAGGGCCTGGTGGTCCTTGAGGCGTTGCTCGCGTTCTTGCAGCAGGACCTTGGCCTGTTCGATGGCTTTTTCGCTGTGCTGTACCTGCTGGCGCAGTTCGCTGATCCCAGCCTCGTCGAAGGCCAGCAGATGTGCCAGGCCTGCGTCGTCGAGCTGCGGATGCTGGGCGCGCCACTCGCTGATACGGCTGTGCAACGCCTGGAGTTCGCTGTCCAGGGCTTGCTGGCGCTCCTGGCGGGCCTTGAGGTCGGCGGCCAGTTGGATCAGTTCGCTGCGGGTGTCCTGCAACTGTTGATTGGCCTGGGTCTCGCTGTGACGGGCCTGTTCCACGGCCTGTTCGAGCTGCTGCTGCCAGTGCTCGGCGCTGGCATGTGTGCCCAGCAGGGCGCTGAGTTTTTCCTGGGTGGCCTGCTGTTGCTGGGTCAACTCGGCCAACTGCTGGTGCTGCACGGCCAATTGTTGCTGGCGATGCTGCTGGCGGTCCTGTTCTTTTTCGATGGCTTGCTGGCGCTGTTGCTGCTCGGCCAGTTCATCCTTCTGGTAGCCAAGCTGCTCCAGGCGCTGGCTGATCTGCTGGTCCAGCAGCATGAACGTCGCCGCCGGCTGCGTGCGCAGGCCTTCGAGGGTCTCGGCCGGGAGCAGGCTGGCGAAAGCATTGAGCTCTTCGTCCAGGCGCTCGCGGTCGCTGGCCAGTTCCCGTTGCTGGTCGATCAACTGCTGGCGGGCTTGCTGGCTGGCATCCTGGGCGGCTTGCAGCTGTTGCTGCAGGCGCCCGGCATTTTGTTGCAGGTTGAGCAGGGCGCCCTGGCGCTGTTCGTCCTGGGTGATGCTCTGGCTGAGCTGGCCCAACTGCTGCGCCAGCCAGGCGCTGCGTTTGCCGCTGTCCTGGTTGAACAGCGCGGCGCTCAGCGGGTGGGCCTCGAGGCTTGGCGCCAGGCCCTGGAGCTGGGTCGCCAACTGCTCTTGCTGTTGCAGGAATTCTTTTTGCTGGGCGATCAAGCCGCCGACTGCAGCGCGCAGTTCGGTGAGCGTTTCCTTGAGGGTGTCGACCGCTTTCTGCGCATTGGCTTCTTCGCTTTCATCATGGCGCGTGAGGCTGTGCAACAGGGCTTCGGGCTGGTGATACGGATGCTCGACGCTGCCGCACACCGGGCAGGGTTGCTCATCCTGCAATTGCCCACGCAGCTCCTCGACACTGGCGCTGCGTGCCAGCCGCTGGCGTTCCAGTAACTGCTTGGTCACGCTCAGGGTCTGCTCGGCCACTGTCAGCTCGGCCTTGGCTTGCAGGCCGGTCTGGTTCAGTTGCTCGCGCTGTTGCTGGGCGCTGGCCTGTCTTTGGGCCAGCTCCTGTTGCTGTTGGTCCAATTGCTGCTGGCTGTCCCACAGCCGCGTCAGGTCCTCGAAGGCCCGTTGCTGCTTGCGATTGTCCTTGAGCAGGCTATCGAGCAACTGGATCTGCTCGGCCACCGCATGGGGCTCGGCCCCGGCTTCCTGATACAGCAACTCCAGGGCCGTGCGTTGCTGGGTCCATTGCTCGCTGGCGCGGTTGGCGCGTTCTTCCAGTTGCGGCAGTTCGGCCTGGCCCTTGTTCAGGCGATTGCCGATCAGCATCAGTTGTTGCAGACGGTCGCGGTAGGCGTTCCAGGCGTCGCTCAAGGGCGCGAGGGTGGCGCTGCGTTCCAGTTGCGCCGCCAGTTGTTGCAGGCGGCTGGCAACCTGTTGCTGCTGGGTATGCAACGTATCGAGCGCGGCTTGGCCTTCGGTGCAGGCGGCTTGCCCCAGTTGTTGCTGTTCACTGCTTTGGGCCAGCTCGCGGGTCAGGCGGGCGAGGCTGCTTTGTTCCTCGAAGGCCTGGCGCAGCAACGGCACGGCTTCGGTCTGCTGTTGCAACGCGGCGGCCAAGGCGCTGTGTGCGCTGGCTTGCTGCTGTTGCAGTTGCTCCTGGCGTGCGTGCAGGGCGGTTTGTTGCTCAAGGTGCTGGCGGATCTGCGCGGCCAGGGGCTCCAATTGGCCGTTCAGTTCGTTGTGCCGCGTAAAATGATGACGCTGCGGCGCCAGTTGCTCCAGGCGGCTCAAGTCCAGGCGTTGCGGGCCCTGGGCGTGCCACGCCTGCTCGGCCTGTTGCAATTGCTCGGCCGCACTGTGTTGGCGCTCCTGCCACTCGCGCAGCTCCTTGAGCCAGGTGTGTTGCAGTTCCAGTTGCTTGAGCTGGGCCTGCTGGGTCTTGAGTTGCTGCTGGGCTGCGCTCAATTGTTGATCCAGCTCGGCGCGGGCCTCGGCCGGCAACGGCGTGACGCCAGTGGCCTGGTCTTGCAGCAGCTTGTGGGCTTCCTTGGCCTCCCGCGCCTTGATGAACGCGCGCTGGCCCAGTTGGGTGTAGAGCGCGGTGTCGGTGAGCTTTTCCAGCAGTTCGCTGCGCTCGTTATCGTTGGCCTTGAGAAAGGCGCTGAACTCACTTTGCGCCAGCAGCACCGCACGGGTGAACTGTTCAAAGTTCAAGCCCAGGGCCAGCTCCAGTTGCGTCTTGTATTCGGTCTTCTGGCTGGCCAGCAGTTGCTCGCTGTCCAGGTCGATCAGGCTTTGCCGGCTGTTCTGCAGCTTGCCGCTGGCCTTGTCGCGGGCGCGATTGGCCTCCCAGCGCGCGCGGTAGCGCCGGCCGCTGACGCCGACAAAGTCCACTTCGGCATACCCGCCGCCGGTACCGCGGCGGATCAGGGTGCGCGGGTCGCCGATGGAGATATCGGTATCGGCATCGGGCATTTTTGCCTGGCCGGTGTCGCCCAGGCGTGGCACGGCGCCAAACAGCGCCAGGCACAAGGCATCGAGCAAGGTACTTTTGCCGGCGCCGGTGGGCCCGGTGATCGCAAACAACCCGGCGCTGGCCAGGGGCTCGGCGGTAAAGTCGATTTCGAACGGCCCGGCCAGCGACGCGAGGTTTTTCAGGCGGATGGCGAGGATCTTCATGGCTGTTGCTCCTCGTGTTGTACGTCCTGGAGCAACACGGCGAAATCCTTGAGGGTCTGTTCGTCCACGTCACTGCCATAGCTTTCCTGCCAGGCGCGGCTGAACAATTCCTGGGGCGTGAGCTGGTCGAGTTCGATCAACGGCTCATCGCCTTGGTCCTGACGCGCGCCGCTGCCGGCGTACTCGGCGGCGATGCGCACCAGGCGCACGGCCTTGCCCAGCAGGGCGTTTTCCACTTGCTGGCGCAGGTCAGGCTGGGGTTCGTCGAGGCGCACGCGCACCTCCAGCCAGGGCTGGCGCTGGGTGTCGGCCAGCAGATCGACGTCGGGCAACTGCGCCAGTTGCTTGAGGATCTCGGCCAGGGGCGCGGCGTCCAGGCGTTGCAGATGCACGGCGCGGGGGATCAGGCGCGGTTCGACGCTGACCAGGGTTGCACCGTCCAGTTGCACGTCGAGGATCTGGTGTTGATAGCCGATTTCGGAAAATGACAGCGGGATCGGCGAGCCGCAATAACGGATGCGTTCCTCGCCATTGACCCGCTGGGGCTTGTGCAAGTGGCCGAGGGCGACATAGCTGACACTGGCATCGAACAGACTGGCCGGCAGCGCTTCGGCATTGCCGATGATCAGGCTGCGCTCGGAGTCTTCCGACACCGAGCCACCGGCCATATGTGCGTGGCTGATGGCAACCAGCGCCTGGCCCGGTTGGCGCTTGGCGTTGGCTGCGGCGATCAGGCGCTCATGCACCTGGCCGATGCCCTTGAGGTAATCGTCGCCCAACAGCGCACCGGTGACTTCGGCCGGGCGCAGGAACGGCAGCGCCAGGCACCAGCCGGCCACGGCGCCGGTTTTGTCCGGCAGGGCAATCAGCAAGCGCTCCACATCCAGTTGCCCGTCATCCAGCCACAGCACCCGGCCCAGGGCATGGGTACGCAAACGCCGCATCAATGGCGCCGGCAGTTCAATGCGCGAGCCGGAGTCGTGGTTGCCGGCGATCATCACAACGGTCAGGTCGGGGTTCTGTTCATGAGCGTTGATGATGAAGTCATACAGACGCTCCTGGGCCTTGAGGGGCGGGTTGACCGTATCGAAGATATCGCCAGCGATCAGCAGCACATCGGGGCCGTGCAGCTTGATCTGGCCCAGCAGCCAGTCGAGGAAACAAGCGTGCTCGAAGTCGCGTTCCTGGCCGTGGAGGTTTTGGCCCAGGTGCCAGTCGGAGGTGTGAAACAGACGCAAGGCGAACTCCGTGGGGGAATAGGTAAAGGAGCGGAGTTTACCTGTAATGGTAACGAGGCGCCCAAGATCAAGAACCGAGCGCGAAGCTGCATCCTTTGTAGGAGCTGGCTTGCCGGCGATGGCGATGGGTCAGCCAAGACATTTATCGGCTGATACACCGCCATCTCTAACGCATGGCCTTCGCATCCACGCAGGCTGCGTGTGGAAGGTCAATGGGGTTTGAGGCAGTCGAGCGCACGGTCGGCCAGGATTTTCGCCTTGTCTATCAAATGCTCGGTGGCGCCTGCCATGTGCCGTTGATTGCCGGTCAGCCCTTGGGTGGTGCCGGCTGCGGTGGCGGCTGCGCAGCGCAGCAGGTCGCTGATTTGGGCAAGGGCGTCTTCAAAACTGAGGTCTTGATGCACGGTGAAGGAAGGGGGCGAGGCGGGTTGTAGGTAGTGGCTCAGGGCGCGGTCAAATATTTCGCGGTCGGGGGTGAAGCGGGGTGGGTCGGGGACGATTTTGTTCATGCATAAGCTCCTACTGAAAAGGGAGCCATCCCGATGTCGGTCTCACTCGACAAAAAGGTGGCAGCTATGTGCAGGGTGAGAATACCGGACAGTAGGACTCCGGCCAGACCGAAGTCTGCCCGCACACAGCCGCCATAGAACATGGTAATGACGGTAGTGGCGCTTGGCGCCTACTGGTTGGCAGGTTCTCACACCCGATCGCTGATGCTCAGCGAAGGAGCGAAGGCTAGCCAGTGGACTGTGCAGGCGCAAGGCCGAAGGATTGTCTAGGAAACGTCCTGCAAATTAAAGGGATATGGATTGCTGGCCTTTAACAATCTGTGACGAGCCCTCCAACGCCAGAGCGCGAAGCTGCATTCCCCTGTGGGAGCTGGCTTGCCTGCGATGGCGCTGGGTCAGCCAACACATTTATCGACTAATACACCGCCATCGCAGGCAAGCCAGCTCCTACAGCTGAGTTCACCGTCGGTACAGCGTGGGCGGTTACTTGGGATACAGCGGCGGCAAGCTGGTGCTGTCGGCCACCGGGGCCTGTTCGCGTTCGGCCATGGGAATGGCCTTGACTGCCCGCCACAACTCTTCGCCCTGCCAATACTGGCCGCTTTCGCTATAGAGCGCGCCGTTCAACCCATCCAGGGCATCGGACAGCGGCACAAACCGCGCCGCCATCTCTGCCAGGGTTTCCGGTTGCTGGCGTGCCCAGGCGTCCAGCGCCTGGCGCGTGGCCTGGGGGTCGTTGGCCTGGCTCGCACGCCGCAGGTCGTCGAGCAAGGTGCGGGGGCTGGGCCCGGTCTGGGCGGCGCGTTGGATCGCCGGGCGGGAGCGGGCGCGCCACCACAGGCCGAAGCCGAGCAGGGTGGTGCAGGCGAGGAACAGGCTGGTGAGCTGCCAGATCCACAGGCGGCCATCGTCCGGTGCGGTGATCACGGTGGGGGTGGCCGGGGTGTCGACCACCAGGCTCGGGTTGACCGCCACCTGCAGGGTGCGGGCCGGCAGGCTGGTGCGCTCCAGGTGGTCTTCGTGGGTGTTCCACCACACCACTTCCACGGCGGGCAATTCCAGGGCGCCGGCGCGGTTGGGTACCAGGGCTTCGCGGTCTTCACGGCTGCCGATCACCCCGCGCTCGCTGTTCTGGTTGCTCAGCACCGGCTGGTCGGGGTAGCGCCGCAGGCCGGCGATTTCGGTGCTGGGCAGCGCGGGCAGCTGGGCGCTGGCCAGGCCTTCGGCCTTGAGGGTGAGGATGCGGGTCAGGGAGTCGCCGACCTGCACGTTTGTGGGTTCCGGGTTCCAGCTTTCGCCCAGGCTCAGGCTGCGCGCCGGCAGCCAGGGGGCGTCCGCTGGATAGAGCGCAGGCTTGGGCTTGACCGTGAGGGGGATCTCGGTGGAATTGACATGCAACAGCTTGCCGGGCCTGGGCGCCTGGGGCGCGGTGCCCTGGGCCGGGCGTGGTTCGACCATGGTGGCGCTGAACATTTGCGCGGGGATCAGCAGTTGCCCGCTGTGCTGCGGGTAGATCCCATAACGCATTTCGATCACGCCATGGCGCACGCCGTTGATGACTTTTTCATAGGTGCGCGAATCACCCACTGGCTCGACGCGCGCGTCAGACAACTGCAAGGGCGTAAGGACGCTGTCGTCATACAGCGCCACCGAATGGTAGATACGCACGGTCAGCAGGGCCTGGGCCTGCACATATACGCTGTCCTCATCGAGGCTGGCTTCGATGAATACTGGTTCGAGCTGGTTGTCGCTGTCCTGGCCGAGGGTTTCGTCCACTTGCAGGCTGATCGGCTGGGTCTTGAATTCGCCCAGTTGCAGCGCTGGGATCACCACAGTGCCGGTGGTCTTGGGCTGCAAGGTGATGATCCAGCGGGTGGTGGCGTGGTTGCTGCCGTCGAGGGTGGTGAGCTGGTTGATCTGGCGGGTGCCGCGTACGTCGAACAGCGGGTCGAGGGGCGACAGGTCCGGCTTGCCGAACTGGGTAACGTCATCGGACTCGATTGTCAGCTCCACCGTTTCCCCGGAATTGACGCGGCTGCGGTCGATACTGGCGGCCAGGTCGGCCGCCTGGGCGTGACCGGCCCACAGCGCTAGCGATAAGACAAATGGGGTGCAGCGGCTCATCGAGTCTTGTCCTGATGTTGTTGCTGTTCGTACCAGAATTTGCGTCGCAACAACTCTCCGGGGTTGTCCGGGATCTGTCGCAGCCATTGTTCCAGGGCCTGGCGGTGCTCCTCGTCGAGGTTGGCATCGGCCGGGCGCAAGGGGGGCGTGGTGGTCTGTTCGTCGCCCAGTTCGCTGCCGGGTACTTCGTTGTTGCCCGCGGTGGGCGGGGTGCCGGTTTGTGTCTCGCCGGTGCCCGCCTGGCCTGCGCCCTGGGGCGATTGCTCGCCGCCGTTGGTTTGCTGGCTGTTGTCGCCTGGTTGCGCAGTTTGGCCGGGTTGGGGGGATTCGTCATCCTCGTTTTTTTCGGGGGCTGGCGGCTCGGGCTCCGGTTCTTCAAGGAGCAGGCGTTCCACCAGGGCTTTGTTTTTCAGGGCCGGCTGCAGGTCGGGCTGGGCTTCCAGGGCCTGTTCATAGGCGTCTATCGCGGCTTCCAGCTCGCCGGCGCGGGCCAGGGCATTGCCTCGATTGTAGTGGGAGTAGGCGTCACTGCCCTCGGCAAAGCGCCGGGCCGCCTCGGCGTAGTTGCCCGCTTCATACAGGGCCACACCTTGCCATTGTGGGTTCTCAAAGTGTTCGGCGGCTTCGGCCGGGCGTTTGTGCTTGAGCAGGTACTGGCCTTGTTGGTCGGGGCGCAGCCACAGGTCATCAAAGCTGAACGCATAGCTTGGTTGCGGCGCCGCCAGCAGTAGCAGCGGCAGGCAGAACAGCCAGCCACGGCGCCCGGCGCAGGCGGCGAGCAGCAGCAGGGGCAGCAAAAACCAGTAACCCTGGTCGGCCCAGGTGTCCAGTTGCAGGCGCTGGCCGTCGTCGCGCAGGTTTTGCGGGCCGTCCAGCAGGCCCAGGCTGCGCAGGTCTTTGTCGTCCAGGCGGGCCTGGCGATAGCGGCCGCCCATTTCACTGGCGAAGGCCTTGAGCGTCGGGCTGTCCAGGCGCGGGATCAGGATCGCGCCTTGTTCGTCCTTGAGGAACTCGCCACTTTCCTGAGTCACCGGCGTGCCTTCACGGCTGCCAATGCCCAGGATCGACAGGCTCGGTGCCTGCCCTTGCAGCAGCAGGCGAATGCCCTGGCGCTCCTGCTTGGACAGCGACGAGCCAATCAACAACAGGCGACCCTGGCCCAGGCCGCCGTGCTTGAGCAGGCCCAGGGCTTTTTCCACCGCGAGGTCAGCGCGATGGCCGGCCTCGGGCATGATCGACGGGCGCAGGGCTTCCAGCAGGTTGCGGCTGGTGGCCAGGTCGTCGGACAGCGGCACCAGTGTGTGGGCGCTACCGGCATACACGACGATGGCGGTCTGCGCGTCACTGCGCGCCTGCAGCAGGTCCACCAGCTTGCGCCGTGCCTGCTCCAGGCGGTTGGGCGGGCTGTCGGTGGCGAGCATCTCGGGGGTCAGTTCCAGCAACACCACCAGCGGGTCGGCGGGTTTCTGGCTGATCTGCTCGACCCGTTGCCAGCCTGGGCCGAGTAAGGCCAGCAGGGCCAGCAGCCAGGCCAGGCCCAGCAGCAGCCACGGCGATTTGCTCTCCCGGCCATTGCCGCCACTGAGCAGGGCCGCGTGGAAGGCCGGCGGCAGGATCATCTGCCAGCGCCCGGCGCGTTTTTGCCGATGCCACAGTTGCCACAGCAACCAGCCGAGCACGGGCAGTAGCAACAACCACCAGGGACGGAACCAGTGCGGCCATAAAGCGATCATCGACGCCTCCGCAAACGCAGGCGTTGAAGGCGTTGGCGCCATTGTGGGTGCTGTTGCAGGAAATGGCCCTTGGTCGAGAGTTTATTGAGCAGCCGTTGCAAGGCGTTATCCGGCCAGCGTTCCTGGATCACCAACAGCAGGCTGAGAAACAGCGCCAGCGCCAGGGGCCCGCTATACAACGCCTGGGCCGGGCGGGCCTGGGTCGGCTGTTGCGCCACCGGCTCCAACTGGTCGAGGGTTTGCTTGATCGCTTGCAGCTCGGCACCGTCATGGGCGCGGAAATATTGCCCGCCGGTCGCCGCGGCGATGGCCTTGAGCGCCGGCTCGTCCAGATCCAGGCTGGGATTGAGGCCGAGCATGCCCAGGGTCCCGGTCTGTTCGGGGTTGGCGCCAATGCCGATGGGGTAGATCTTCACGCCTTCTTCGGCGGCCAGGCGGGCGGCGGTCAGTGGGTCGATTTCGCCGCCGTTGTTGGCGCCGTCGGTGACCAGGATCAACACCCGGCTTTGTGCCGGGCGTTGCCGCAGGCGCTTGAGGGCCAGGCCGATGGCGTCGCCAATCGCGGTATTTTTTCCGGCAATGCCGATGCGCGCCTCGTCCAGCCAGGTGCGCACGGTACGCCGGTCGAAGGTCAGCGGCGCTTGCAGGTAGGCCTGGCTGCCAAACAGGATCAGGCCCACGCGATCGCCTTCGCGGCTTTCGAGAAAGTCCCCCAGCAGGTGCTTGACCAGGCTCAGGCGGCTGACGTCTTCGTCCTGCCATTGCATATCGGGGAAGTCCATGGAGCCCGACACATCCACCGCCACCAGCAGGTCGCGGCCGCTGGCGGCAATCGGCAGCGGCTCGCCGAGCCATTCCGGGCGCGCGGCGGCGGTCAGCAGCAACAGCCACAGCACCACGAACGGCGCTTGTTGGCGCCAACCCGGCAGATTGATGCGCGCACGGCGCCGGGCCAGGCCTTCGAGATCGCCCAGGAAACTGACCTTCAACGCCGGCTCGCCGCTGTCGGCCACTGGCAGGATCAGGCGCATCACCCACGGCAAGGGCAACAGGGCAAAGACCCACGGCCAGGCGAACTCAAACATGTTTGCGAATCCAGGTGTCGACCGCTTGCGTGAGGCCGGCGATGGCCTTGTCGTCGAGTTTGCATTCGGGTTTGTAGGCGCCTTCCACCAGGACCATCCAGCGCGTCAGGCCGGCCGCCGGGCAGCGGTTGTCAAGAAAGGCCAGCCATTTGCGCCCGTTGAGGGTGTGGCTCTGGCTGTAGGGGTAGTCGTTGCGGCACAGGCGTTTGAGCAGGCCATTGAGCTGCTGCAGCCAGGCGCCGGCCGGTGCGCCATCGTAGGGTTTGGGCATCAGCGCCAGCTCCGCGAGGGCGGCGATACGCAGAGGGTCTAGCGGTTGCTCGGCCCGGGCCAGCGGGCGTTTGCCGGGCAGAAAGCGGCGCAGCCACCACACGCCCCAGCCCGCCAGGGGGATCAGCACCAGCAACAGCCACCAGCCCGGCGCCGGTGGCCAGAAACCAATGGCCGGCGGGGCGATCAGCGGTTGCAACGAGTCCAGGCTGCTCATGGCTTTTTCACCGGGCGCTGGGGGTTGAGGTATTCACGTAGCTGCTCGACCATTTCGCTCTGGGTACTCAATGGCATCAGCAGCACCCGCAGCTTCTGCGCGAGCAGTTCCCAACGGGCGATGCGTGCTTCGGCCTGGGCCTTGTAGGCCTGGCGCAGCTCGAAGTTCAAGGTGTCGATTTCCAGTTGTGCGCCACGCTCGGCAAAACGCAGCAGGCCGGCGGCGGGGAGGGCGTGGTCCAGCGGGTCTGAGACCGGCAGCAGCAGCAGGTCGCAATGGCGCGACAGCAGGCTCAGTTGCTGCTCGGCGCCTTCGGTCAGGGCGCGTTCATCGCAGATCACGATAACCAGGCTGCCGGGGCGCAGTACCTCGCGGCCACGGCGCAGGGCCATGCCCAGGGCATCGGCTTCGGGGCGGCTCTCGGTGTTCAGGCTCTGGTTGACCCGCACCAGGCGGTTGAGCAGTTGCAGCAGGCTTTGTTTGCTGCGCCGGGGCTTGATCTCGTAGTGCTCGTTATCCCCGAACACCAGGCCGCCGACCCGGTCGTTGTGCCCCAGCGCGGCCCAGCCGATCAGGCTCGCGGCCTGGGCGGCGAGGACTGACTTGAACATCAGCCCGGAGCCGAAAAACAGCCGGCAGCTTTGCTCGACCATGATAAAGATCGGCCGCTCCCGCTCTTCATGGAACAGCTTGGTGTGCGGCTCCTGGGTGCGGGCGGTGACGCGCCAGTCGATGGTGCGCACATCGTCGCCGGCCTGGTACACCCGCACCTGGTCGAAGTCGACGCCGCGCCCGCGCAATTTGGAATGGTGCAGGCCGATCAGCGGGCTGCGTTGGCTCGGCGTGGAAAACAGTTGCACCTCCCGCACGCGATGCCGCATCTCGATCAATTCGCTGAGGGAAACACGGATTCCATCGCCGGCGTTCATGGGGATCAAGCGACGGCAACGACGTCGAGAATGCGTTGCACCACGCGGTCCTGGTCGATGCCGGCCGCTTCGGCTTCAAAGGACAGGATGATGCGGTGGCGCAGCACGTCGAACAGCACCGCCTGGATATCTTCCGGGCTGACAAAGTCGCGCCCGGCCAGCCAGGCGTGGGCGCGGGCGCAGCGGTCGAGGGCGATCGAGCCCCGGGGGCTGGCGCCGTAGGCAATCCACTCGGCCATTTCCGGGTCGAACTTGGCTGGTGTGCGCGTGGCCATGACCAGTTGCACCAGGTATTCCTCCACGGCATCGGCCATGTACAGGCCGAGGATTTCCTTGCGCGCGGCAAAGATCGCCTGCTGGCTGACCCGCCGTTCGGGCTTGGTCTCGCCGTTGAGCGCTTCGCCACGGGCCTGTTGCAGGATGCGCCGCTCCACGGCGGCATCGGGGAAGCCGATCTTGACGTGCATCAGGAAGCGATCGAGCTGGGCTTCGGGCAGGGGATAGGTGCCTTCCTGCTCGATGGGGTTTTGCGTGGCCATCACCAAGAACAGCGGCGACAGCTCGTAGGTACTGCGCCCGACACTGACCTGGCGCTCGGCCATGGCTTCGAGCAGCGCCGACTGCACCTTGGCCGGGGCGCGGTTGATTTCGTCCGCCAGCACCAGGTTGTGGAAGATCGGCCCTTGCTGGAACACGAAGCTGCCGGTTTCCGGGCGGTAGATCTCGGTGCCGGTGATGTCGGCGGGCAACAGGTCGGGGGTGAACTGGATACGATGGAACTGTGCTTCGATCCCTTCGGCAAGCTCCTTGATGGCCTTGGTCTTGGCCAGGCCGGGAGCGCCTTCTACCAGCATATGGCCGTCGGCGAGCAGGGCAATGAGCAAGCGCTCGATGAGTTTTTCCTGGCCGAGAATCTGCGTAGAAAGAAAGGTTCGCAGCGCGAGCAGCGCTTCACGATGTTCCATCGATGACGGTTCCTGGAAAGATGAGCCTGGGGATTGTGAAAAACGCCAAGGCCTGGGGCGCTTACTTTAATGCATTGGAGGGGCTGGCGACTAACGAACCGGGGGGTATTTTTTGCGGCTTACAGCAAAGGCCTGAGGTTTTTGGCGTTGATGAGGGCTCCATCGCGGGCAAGCCCGGCTCCCACAGGTGGGAGCGGGTTTGTCAGGTCGCCCCATCGCTGCGATGGCGATTTAGCCGCCGCCAGTCAAAGCGTGCGGATGTAAGTGCCAGTGCCCTTGAGAATGTTCTGCAAGGTTTCTTCTACCTCGGCCAGGTCCGACTCGGCGGTGGCGTGGTTAATCAGCAGGTGATCATTGCCGCCCGGCGCATCCTTGTCCGCCGCACCGATCTCCACCAGCAGGGTGGTCGCGCTCAAGGTGATCTTCAAGCCATCCAGGGTCGAAGGCTCGTAGTCCCAGGTCAGCTCCACCTCGTCCTCATCCGGATAACGGGACAGCATGAACATCTCGCCCTGGGTGCCGTGGCAGCACAGCATGGCCATGTTGTCTTCTTCGTCATCGCAAGGGGTGGCGAGCAGGTGGGCGGTGGTCAGTTGCATGTGGAGTCCTGTGTGGAAAGGCGGCGACAAGGCCGGCAGGCTGTAATTCTGCCATTACCTCGGGCTTTGTGTCGGCTTTTGTGTCAAACGGGCATCAGGGATTGAAGGCCCAGGCGCTGATTGTGCTGCTGATCGGTTTAAAGGCATTGCCCAGACCACTGGTAAACAGCGGGACAAAGGTTTTCGCCGTGCCTTCGCTGATGAGCTTGTCTGCCTCGGGGCGCTTATTGATATAGCTGTCAATGCCAACGCCGAGCTCTGCTGCACCCACTGAGACGCTCGCTACTGTCAGTGCAGCGCCCAGCGGTGGAAAAGCGATACCTAGCGGAGCTAAAAGCAGCAGCCCATATTTGGCCCAATTCAAATATTTGAAGGCAGTCTTTGCCGTGACGTCGCGATTAAGTACGAATTGAAAGCGAGTGGCGTTTTTCAGGTCTTGCTCGGTGCGTTGCTGCAGTTCCTCAAACGGGTTCCCTTGGACTACCTGGCCATCGAATAGGCCGCCCTCGTCAAAGTACCCGAGCTTTTCTTGCGTAGCGACAGGAAGGTCACTGTTAAGCACATTACGGGTGTTGTCTATGAGCGCATCAATGCCTTTGGACAGGAATTCATCGGGACGGTCCTGGGGGCGGAAGTACAGTTTGAAACTGTCGACTTGTTGCGGGTCCTTCAATTGTTCGGCCAGCCACTTATTCATGTGTTTCTTGGAGTCGAAGCCTTTCAACATGGACCCATGGCCAGGCAGATACAACAAGACCCGGCCTGTGGACTTATCCAAAGTGTAAAAGGCGCGCATGTTAAAACCTTTGAACGTGAGGAATTTGGTTTGCAGATTTGGATCAGCCTTGTAGGGCTGTATCAGGTCATTGTGACTAAGGGACTGGTAACTTTGGTCGGCCGGTAGTCCTGCGGCACCCATGGCGATCTGTCGATCGTTTTCGCTCAGGGATCTGTGCGACGCCTGCAAGAAGGCGCCTCTGGAGGCTTGGGCATAGGCATGGCGGGAATTGCTGTTCCAGTAATTGTTCAGGTACTGGTCATAGGGGGACTTATAACTGTTATCCCATACCATCTGTTTAAAGTCGGTGGCTCTGATATCGACTCTATTGCTTGCATCATAGAGATGGGCAGTCGCTTGCGACGGCTCAGTGTAAATACCTTGAAAGTGGCTGGTGAACCCCGATTCATTTGGGCGCGCGAACCTGCCAAAGCCGTCAGGGTCGTGGGTATGTGTTGAGCTTTGTCTTATTTCAAAGGGCCCGTCTTCTTTTGAACGTAGCGCCCCGTGGAACTCAGGTTCGTCCTGCTGGTTGAGCCTTGCTGCCTGGGTCAGTGATATTTTTTGAACAATGACCCCGCTATAAGGTGGGGCGTTAGTGCGGTGATCATATTGAATGCTCACTAAGTAAGTTTTATCGGGGTCAATATCTTTACCGAACGTTTGCTTGATCTGGCGCCTGACGTGGAGCGAAGTGACTTCGTCCGGTGTCTTGGGGTAGGTGTAGTCGGTGATGAGTTGTTGCACGGCCTTATTGTTGGCTACGGGCGCTTTGAAACAGGCCGCCGTAATGTCTTGCCCAGCAGTGGCAGCACTACCCGGACGTGATGGTGCAGGGGGCTGCATGCAAGGGTGCTGGTGCCCTGGCAGCGGGGTGCGGAGGGCGGGGGAATATACGTTCAATAGCGCCTCGTTGAGTGGTAATAGAGCCTGTGTCGAAGGAAATACCTGCTCAAACTAAGTGACTCAATATTGAAATACGGTTCCTGCGCGGAGTTAGGAATTAGATTTTACGGATGTATGAAGTTTTACCGGGCGGCAGGTTGATCATGCCTGCTTGGCGGCTGCGCTTTTAATCCTCAACCTACACCTGAGCGGTAGGAAGGGTTGCTCTTGGTGCAACCGCGCAATGCCGTGTGTTGACCGAATATGTCGCAGTGCAGCAAGCAGCCAGCTTGCCGCACTCGTTAAGCTGCGCAACGGATGTGCCTTTTGCGTGACTCTGACCTGCCCGCCGTACCGTCATGCGCAGGGGGTGCATCCAGTGGACGTCGAATGTGACCTCATTGACTTGTCCAGCTTCACCCACCTGTCACCCTGATTCGTTTATGGTGTTTATCATCATCACCTGCGAACAGAAATGACGGTCTCCCCACCAGGGGATAACACGCGACGCTTCCATCAATAACAAGCCCAAGCGGAGTACCACAGATGGCGTTCTTCACCGCAGCCAGCAAAGCCGACTTCCAGCATCAACTGCAAGCGGCACTGGCGCAGCACATCAGTGAACAGGCACTGCCACAAGTGGCGCTGTTCGCTGAACAATTCTTCGGCATTATTTCCCTGGACGAGCTGACCCAGCGTCGCATGTCCGACCTGGCCGGTTGCACCCTGTCTGCCTGGCGCCTGCTTGAGCGCTTTGATCACACCCAGCCGCAAGTGCGAGTGTACAACCCCGATTACGAACGCCACGGCTGGCAGTCGACCCACACGGCGGTCGAGGTCTTGCACCACGACCTGCCGTTCCTCGTCGACTCGGTGCGCACCGAACTGAACCGCCGCGGCTACAGCATCCATACCCTGCAAACCACGGTACTGAGCGTGCGCCGTGGCAAGAAGGGCGAGTTGCTGGAAATCCTGCCCAAGGGCACCCAGGGCGAAGACGTCCTGCAAGAATCGCTGATGTACCTGGAGATCGACCGCTGCGCCAATGCCGCCGAGCTGAATGTCCTGAGCACGGAACTTGAGCAGGTGTTGGGCGAGGTGCGCGTGGCCGTGGCTGATTTCGAGCCGATGAAGGCCAAGGTCCAGGAACTGCTGGCCGGTATCGACAACAGCCAGTTCGCCATCGAAGGCGAAGAAAAGGCCGAGATCAAGAGCTTCCTGGAATGGCTTGTGGGCAACCACTTCACCTTCCTGGGCTACGAAGAGTTTGTGGTGCATGACGAGCAGGACGGCGGTCATCTGGAATATGACGCCACTTCCTTCCTCGGCCTGACCAAACTGCTGCGCGCCGGCCTCACCGCTGAAGACCTGCGCATCGAAGATTACGCCGTGGCCTATCTGCGCGAGCCGGCTGTATTGTCGTTCGCCAAGGCTGCGCACCCAAGCCGTGTGCACCGTCCGGCTTACCCGGACTACGTGTCGATCCGCCAGATCGATGCCGATGGCAAGGTCATCAAGGAATGCCGCTTCATGGGCCTCTACACCTCCTCGGTGTACGGCGAAAGCGTGCGGGTGATTCCTTATATCCGCCGCAAGGTCGCGGAAATCGAGCGCCGCTCGGGCTTCCAGGCCAAGGCGCACCTGGGCAAGGAACTGGCCCAGGTGGTTGAAGTACTGCCTCGCGACGACCTGTTCCAGACCCCGGTGGACGAGCTGTTCAGCACCGTGATGTCGATCGTGCAGATCCAGGAACGCAACAAGATCCGCGTGTTCCTGCGCAAAGACCCGTACGGTCGTTTCTGCTACTGCCTGGCCTACGTGCCGCGTGATATCTACTCCACCGAAGTGCGCCAGAAGATCCAGCAAGTGCTGATGGATCGCCTCAAGGCCTCGGATTGCGAGTTCTGGACCTTCTTCTCCGAGTCCGTGCTGGCCCGTGTCCAGCTGATTTTGCGGGTTGACCCGAAGAACCGCCTGGATATCGACCCCCTGCTTTTGGAAAAAGAAGTGGTGCAGGCCTGCCGCAGCTGGCAGGACGACTACGCGAGCCTGGTGGTCGAGAGCTTCGGCGAAGCCCACGGCACCAACGTGCTGGCAGACTTCCCCAAAGGCTTCCCCGCAGGCTATCGCGAGCGTTTCGCCGCGCATTCAGCCGTGGTCGACATGCAGCATCTGTTGAACCTGACGGAAGCCAAGCCACTGGTGATGAGCTTCTACCAGCCTTTGGGCCACGTGACCGGCCAGCAGGAATTGCACTGCAAGCTGTATCACGCCGATACCCCGCTGGCGCTGTCCGACGTGTTGCCGATCCTTGAAAACCTCGGCCTGCGCGTGCTCGGTGAGTTCCCGTACCGCCTGCGTCACGCCAATGGCCGCGAGTTCTGGATCCACGACTTTGCGTTCACCGCCGCCGAAGGCCTGAACCTCGATATCCAGCAGCTCAACGACACCCTGCAGGACGCGTTCGTGCATATCGTCAACGGCGACGCCGAGAACGATGCGTTCAACCGCCTGGTACTGACCGCCGGCCTGCCATGGCGTGACGTTGCACTGCTGCGTGCCTACGCCCGTTACCTGAAGCAGATCCGCCTGGGCTTCGACCTGGGTTATATCGCCAGCACCCTGAACAACCACACCGACATCGCCCGCGAGTTGACCCGGTTGTTCAAGACCCGCTTCTACCTGGCGCGCAAGCTCACCGCCGACGACCTGGAAGACAAGCAGCAACGCCTGGAGCAAGCGATCCTCACTGCCCTGGACGACGTGCAGGTGCTCAACGAGGACCGGATCCTGCGGCGCTACCTGGACCTGATCAAGGCCACCCTGCGCACCAACTTCTACCAGACTGATGCCAACGGCCAGAACAAGTCTTACTTCAGCTTCAAGTTCAACCCCCACGCCATTCCCGAGCTGCCCAAGCCAGTGCCGAAGTTCGAGATCTTCGTCTACTCGCCGCGCGTCGAAGGCGTGCACCTGCGCTTTGGCAACGTCGCTCGCGGCGGCCTGCGCTGGTCCGACCGTGAAGAAGACTTCCGTACCGAAGTGCTGGGCCTGGTCAAAGCCCAGCAGGTGAAGAACTCGGTGATCGTGCCGGTCGGCGCCAAGGGTGGCTTCCTGCCGCGTCGCCTGCCATTGGGCGGCAGCCGCGACGAGATCGCGGCCGAGGGCATCGCCTGCTATCGCATCTTCATTTCCGGCCTGTTGGACATTACCGACAACCTGAAAGACGGCGCCCTGGTGCCTCCGTTGAACGTGGTGCGCCACGACAACGATGACCCGTACCTGGTAGTGGCGGCCGACAAAGGCACCGCGACCTTCTCCGACATCGCCAACGGTATCGCCATCGACTACGGCTTCTGGCTGGGGGATGCGTTTGCCTCCGGTGGCTCGGCCGGTTATGACCACAAGAAAATGGGCATCACCGCCAAGGGCGCGTGGGTCGGGGTGCAGCGTCACTTCCGTGAGCGCGGCATCAACGTGCAGCAAGACAGCATCACGGTGGTCGGCGTTGGCGACATGGCCGGTGACGTGTTCGGTAACGGCTTGCTCATGTCCGACAAGCTGCAATTGGTCGCCGCCTTCAACCACCTGCATATCTTCATTGATCCAAACCCGAACCCGGCCACCAGCTTCATCGAGCGCCAGCGCATGTTCGAGCTGCCGCGTTCGGCCTGGTCGGACTACGACACCAGCATCATGTCCGAAGGCGGCGGTATCTTCTCGCGTAGCGCCAAAAGCATTGCCATCTCGCCACAGATGAAAGAGCGCTTCGACATCCAGGCCGACAAGCTGACCCCGACCGAGCTGCTGAATGCCTTGCTCAAGGCACCGGTGGACCTGTTGTGGAACGGCGGTATCGGCACCTACGTCAAAGCCAGCACGGAAAGCCACGCCGATGTGGGCGACAAGGCCAACGACGCGCTGCGCGTCAACGGCAACGAGCTGCGCTGCAAGGTAGTGGGTGAGGGCGGTAACCTGGGCATGACCCAGCTGGGTCGTGTGGAATTCGGCCTCAATGGCGGCGGTTCCAACACCGACTTTATCGACAACGCCGGTGGCGTGGACTGCTCCGACCACGAAGTGAACATCAAGATCCTGCTCAACGAAGTGGTGCAGGCGGGCGATATGACCGACAAGCAACGCAACCAGTTGCTGGCGAGCATGACCGACGAAGTCGGCAGCCTGGTGTTGGGCAACAACTACAAGCAGACCCAGGCCCTGTCCCTGGCCGCCCGCAAAGCCTACGAGCGTGCGGCGGAGTACAAGCGCCTGATGAGCGACCTGGAAGGCCGTGGCAAGCTGGACCGCGCCATCGAGTACCTGCCGACCGAGGAGCAGCTCGTCGAGCGCGCCGCGACTGGCAAGGGCCTGACGCGCCCGGAACTGTCGGTGCTGATTTCCTACAGCAAGATCGACCTCAAGGAAGCGCTGCTCAAGTCCCTGGTGCCGGATGACGACTACCTGACCCGCGACATGGAGACCGCGTTCCCACCGAGCCTGGTGGCCAAGTTCTCCGAGGCCATGCGTCGCCACCGCCTCAAGCGCGAGATCGTCAGCACCCAGATCGCCAACGACCTGGTCAACCACATGGGCATCACCTTCGTGCAACGCCTCAAAGAGTCGACCGGCATGAGCCCGGCGAACGTGGCGGGCGCCTATGTGATCGTGCGTGACATCTTCCACCTCCCGCATTGGTTCCGGCAGATCGAAGCCCTGGATCACCAGGTCTCCGCCGAGGTGCAACTGGCGTTGATGGACGAGCTGATGCGCCTGGGCCGTCGGGCTACCCGCTGGTTCCTGCGCAGCCGTCGCAACGAGCAGGACGCCGCGCGCGATGTGGCGCACTTCGGTCCGCACCTGGCAGCTTTGGGCCTCAAGCTCGACGAACTGCTGGAAGGCCCGACCCGCGAAGGCTGGCAGAACCGTTACCAGGCCTATGTCGAAGCCGGTGTGCCGGAGTTGTTGGCGCGCATGGTTGCTGGCACCACGCACCTGTACACCTTGCTGCCGATCATCGAAGCCGCTGACGTTACCGGCCAGAGCGCTGCCGATGTGGCCAAGGCCTACTTCGCCGTAGGCAGCGCCCTGGACTTGCCGTGGTACCTGCAGCAGATCAGCGATCTGCCGGTGGGCAACAACTGGCAGGCCCAGGCCCGCGAAGCCTTCCGCGATGACGTGGACTGGCAGCAACGGGCGATCACCATCAAGGTTCTGCAAATGGCCGATGCGCCAGAAGACATGGAAGCCCGCGTGGCCCTGTGGCTGGAGCAGAACGCGAGCATGGTCGAGCGCTGGCGCGCGATGATGGTGGAAATCCGTGCTGCGGTGGGTACGGACTACGCCATGTACGCGGTGGCCAATCGGGAACTGTTGGACCTGGCAATGAGTGGTCAAGCGGTGCTGTAATCGGCTGCTGGAGCGTTAAAACAAAGCCCCGTCTCGCGAGAGACGGGGCTTTTTTGTGGGTTCGGAACAAGGTGGGGCGTATGCAAAATTTGCTGCCCCGACCGCCCCCTGTGGGAGTGGGCTTGCCCGCGATAGCGGCAGTCCCGTCACTGTTGCTCGCGGCTGACTCACCGCCATCGCAGGCAAGCCAGCTCCCACACTTGATCTGTGATGGGGCCAAAATTCTCTGCCCCAGTGAGATCCCTTGTAGGAGCGGGCTTGCCCGCGATAGCGGAAATCCAGTCACTGTCGCTGGCGGCTGACCCAGCGCCATCGCTGGCAAGCCAGCTCCCACATTTAATCTGTGGTGGAGCCAAAGTTCTCTGCCCCAGTGAGATCCCTTGTAGGAGCGGGCTTGCCCGCGATAGCGGCAGTCCCGTTACTGTTGCTGGCAGCTGACCCAACGCCATCGCTGGCAAGCCAGCTCCCACATTTGATCTGTGGCGGGGCCAAAATTCTCTGCCTCAGTGAAATCCCTTGTGGGAGCTGGCTTGCCCGCGATAGCGGCAATCCAGTCACTGTTGCTGGCGGCTGACCCACCGCCATCGCAGGCAAGCCAGCTCCCACATTTGATCTGTGATGGGGCCAAAACTCTCTGCCCCAGTGAGATCCCTTGTAGGAGCTGGCTTGCCCGCGATAGCGGCAGTCCCGTCACTGTTGCTGGCGGCTGACCCACCGCCATCGCAGGCAAGCCAGCCTCCACACTTGATCTGTGGTGGGGCCAAAATTCTCTGCCCCAGTGAGATCCCTTGTAGGAGCGGGCTTGCCCGCGATAGCGGCAGTCCAGTGACTGTTGCTGGCGGCTGACCCACCGCCATCGCAGGCAAGCCAGCTCCCACATTTAATCTGTGATGGGGCCAAAATTCTCTGCCCCAGTGAGATCCCTTGTAGGAGCGGGCTTGCCCGCGATAGCGGCAGTCCAGTGACTGTTGCTGGCGGCTGACCCAACGCCATCGCGGGCAAGCCAGCTCCCACATTTGATCTGTGGTGGGGCCAAAATTCTCTGCCCCAGTGAGATCCCCTGTGGGAGCTGGCTTGCCCGCGATAGCGGCAGTCCAGTCACTGTTGCTGGCGGCTGACCCACCGCAATCGCAGGCAAGCCAGCTCCCACATTTGATCTGTGGTGGGGCCAAAACTCTCTGCCCCAGTGAGATCCCTTGTAGGCGCTGGCTTGCCCGCGATAGCGGCAGTCCAGTCACTGTTGCTGGCGGCTGACCCAGCGCCATCGCAGGCAAGCCAGCTTCCACATTTAATCTGTGGTGGGGCCAAAATTCTCTGCCACAGTGAGATCCCTTGTAGGAGCTGGCTTGCCCGCGATAGCGGCAGTCCAGTCACTGTTGCTGGCGGCTGACCCACAGCCATCGCAGGCAAGCCAGCTCCCACATTTAATCTGTGATGGGGCCAAAACTCTCTGCCACAGTGAGATCCCTTGTAGGAGCTGGCTTGCCCGCGATAGCGGCAGTCCAGTCACTGTCGCTGGCGGCTGACCCACCACCATCGCAGGCAAGCCAGCTCCCACATTTAATCTGTGGTGGAGCCAAAATTCTCTGCCCCAGTGAGATACCTTGTAGGAGCGGGCTTGCCCGCGATAGCGGCAGTCCAGTCATTGTTGCTGGCGGCTGACCCAGCGCCATCGCTGGCAAGCCAGCTCCCACATTTGATCTGTGGCGGGGCCAAAATTCTCTGCCCCAATGAGATCCCCTGTGGGAGCGGGCTTGCCCGCGATAGCGGCAGTCCCGTCACTGTTGCTCGCGGCTGACCCAGCGCCATCGCAGGCAAGCCAGCTCCCACATTTGATCTGTGGAGGGGCCACAATTTTCTGCCTCAGTGAGATCTCTTGTGGGAGCGGGTTTGCTCGCGATAGCGGCAGTCCAGGCACTGTTGCTGGCGGCTGACCCACCGCCATCGCAGGCAAGCCAGCTCCCACATTTGAATCTCTATGGGCTTACGCGAGTTTTGCTTGCAGATGATCCAGATGCTGGGTCATCAAGCATGCTGCCGTACCCGCATCCCGTCGCTCCACCGCTTCGACAATCTCTGCCTGCTCAAGCCAGGCGCCGGTGAACGCCCCTTGCCGGGCAATGACCAGCGAGGTCAACGGTACCAGGCTGTTGAGAAACTGCGCCAATGGCCGGTTGCCCGCAATGGCCGCCAGCAACAGGTGAAACTCGCCGTACAGGCGGATGGCCGGGCCTTGCTGGCCCTGCTCGACGCAGGCCCGCTGGCGGGCCACCAGTTCGCGCAGGCGCCGCACCTGCCCAGGGCTGGCCTGTACGCACGCCAACTGGACCACGGTCACTTCCATCAAGCGCCGCGCCTCAAGCATATGTTGCACCTGCTCGGCATCCGGCGCCGCCACCTGGGCGCGCAGGTTGGGGCGCAGGATGATCACTTGCTGCTCGGCCAGGCGCGCGAGGACCCGGCGCAGCACGCTGCGGCTGACGCCAAATTGCTGGGCCAGGCCTTCTTCGGTAAAGCGGCTGGTGGGCACGATGCGCTGTTCGAGGATGGCATCGAACAGTCGTGGGTAGAGGTCATCCACCGATGGCCGTTTATCGGGCACCAGGCGCATGGCGGGTGGGGCGGTGACAGCAAAAGTGCGTTGCAGGGCGTGAGCGCTCATGGCCAGCCTCCAGAGTCAGTTGCCGAGATGGTCGTCGGGAATATTCAGGGCGGTGCCCATGCGCTGGCCCTCGTTGAGGATATGGCGGCGCATTTCGGCGCTGGCCAGGGCGCTGTTCTTGTTGCGGATTGCGCGCACCACGGCTTCGTTTTCCTGCAGGCGCTCGGCCAGGTGTTCGGGGGAATTGCGCAACACCTGAGCGCTTTGCTTGAGGGCGTTGCTGGTCTGCTGCACCACGTTCTGGAAAATCGGGTTGGAGGTCAGGGCGAACAGTTCTTCATGGAAGGCAATGTAGGCGTTCATCCCGGCTTCACTGTCGTTGGCTTCCAGGGCTTCGCGCATGTCCATCAGGGTCAGGCGCAGTTGGCCGATTTCCTTGCTGGTGATGGACTGGGCCACCAGGCCGACGATAAACGGCTCCAGGGTGTAGCGCAGTTGCAGGATATCGGCGAGGCTGGCGTCGGCCACGGCATCATGGGCGTGTGGCTCGCTGACGCTGGTTTCCAGGACGACCACGCCTTTGCCGGGCATCGAGCGCACCAGGCCGAGGGTTTCCAGGACGATCACCGCTTCACGCAGGCTGGGGCGGCTGATGCCCAGTTGTTCGGCCAGTTCGCGCTGGCCGGGGAGCATTTCGCCACGCCGCCATTGGCCCCGTGCCAGGGCGGCGCGCAGTTTTTCTACGACTGAATTGACGACGGTTGAAGTGCTGATCACGCCGGGCTCCTTATGTTGCAAACACAAACGGTAAAAATGGCGACGATTAACGGTGGGAGCGGGCTTGCTCGCGATAGCAGTGGATCAGTCAGCACATGTAGGGGCTGACACACCGCTATCGCGAGCAAGCCCGCTCCCACATTCGATCTGCGCTAGAACTCCTGGTGCGCCGGCAGTACCGGCTTCTTGGCCTGGAACGCATACCCTTGCTGCCCCTCCAGTACCTTGTTGGCCCGTTGCAGATCAATGTCCTTTTCCCAGCGGGCAATGGCCACGGTCGCGACGCAGTTGCCGATCAGGTTGGTCAGCGCACGACCAATCCCCATGAACCAATCCACCGCCAACACCAGCACCAGGCCGACCACCGGGATGGCAGGAATAGCCGTCAGGGTGGCCGCCAGAATCACCAGGGCCGAGCCCGGTATGCCGTGGGCGCCCTTGGAGGTGATCAGCGACACCAGCAGGATGGTCAGCAGGTCGGTCATCGACAACGGTGTCCCGGTGGCATTGGCGATAAACACAATGGCCAGGGTCAGGTAGATCGAGAAACCATCGAGGTTGAACGAGTAACCAGTGGGGATCACCAGGCCAACGGTGGAACTGCCAATGCCCAGGTGTTCCAGTTTACGCATGATCTGTGGCAACACCGCATCGGACGACGCGGTGCCCATCACGATCAGCAACTCTTCGCGAAGGTATTTGAGCAGCGGCAGCATACGCAGGCCCGACAGGCGCATCACCGTGCCCAGGATCAGCGCGACAAAGGCCATGCAGGTCAGGTAGAACAGGCCCACCAGGCTGCCCAGGTGCTGCAGCGAATCCAGGCCATAGGTGCTGGTGGTAAAGGCGATGGCGCCGAAAACCCCAATGGGCGCCAGGCGCACGATCATGCCCATGATCCGGAAGATCACATGGCTCAGTTCGTTGATCAGCCGTGAAATGCCCGAAGCCGCTTCGCCCACCAGGTTCAGCGCACTGCCAAACAGCACCGAGAACAACAGCACCTGCAACACGTTGTTGTCGGCGAAGGCCCCGATCACGGAGTTGGGGATCAGGTCCATCAAGAACTGGCTGGTGCCCTTGATATGCTGGCCGCGATCCGCCAATTCATTGAGGCCTGCGGAAGACAGCTGTTCAAGGTGGATATTGGCGCCGCTGCCAATTCCGGTACTGAAGGCCAGGACCAGGCCGAGCACCAGGGCGATGGTGGTGAGGATCTCAAAATAGATCACTGACTTGAGGCCGATGCGCCCGACTTTTTTCAGGTCGCCCGCGCCGGAAATACCGCTGACCACCACGCAGAACACGATCAGGCCGATCAGCATCTTGATCAGCTTGATAAAGCCGTCACCCAGGGGTTTGAGTTGTGAGGAGAATTCGGGAAGGACCAAGCCGCACGCGATGCCGAGCATCAGGCCTATGACGACTTGCAGGAAAATCGAACGCGAGCACCATCTGAGCATGGGAGGGATCTCTATTCGGTGCCCTGGTGGGTCCAGGGCTTAATTGTTGTGGTCTTACCGGTAAGTCCAGTGCGCGGCCAGTCTACGCTCGGTTTTTTGCAAACTACAAGGGGATGAAGGGGTGTTTGTGTGCTCCGGTCTTACCAGTTGCTCGGTAACCGTGATGCTTGAGCGGTTGGCGGCCTGGAAAATTTTTCGCTTATCATCCCGGGCTTGGCCGCTGAGGTGATGTATGGATAAGCCGGGACTGACAACCGATGAAGCGGGACTGACCCGCTGTACATGGCGTACGGCCGCCGCCGAATACCCCGATTACCACGATCATGAATGGGGGGTGCCGGTGGCCGAAGATAGGGCGCTGTACGAGAAGATCTGCCTGGAGGGCTTCCAGGCCGGCCTGGCGTGGATCACCATCCTGCGCAAGCGCGAGCATTTTCGGCGGGCCTTCGCCGGTTTTGATTTTCGCCGGGTGGCGCAGTACACCGAGGAGGATGTCCAGCGCCTGATGGCTGATCCTTGCATCGTGCGCAATCGCGCAAAGATCGTCTCGACCATCAACAATGCGCGCCGGGCGTGCGAGCTGGTGGATGAGCACGGCTCGCTGGCGGCGTGGCTGTGGGCGTTTGAACCGACGGCGGCCGAGCGCCCGGCGGTGGTGGACATGGCCTATTGGACGGGCAACCCGACGTCGCCGGCTTCGGTACGTTTGTCCAAGGCCTTGAAGAAACGCGGCTGGACGTTCGTCGGGCCGACGACGATGTATGCGTTTATGCAGGCAATGGGCATGGTCAACGATCACTTGGAGGGCTGCGCCTGTCGGCAACCGATCGAAGACCTGCGGCGTCAGTTCAAGCGTCCCTGAATGGTAGGAGCTGGCAAGCCTCCTACCGTTCAGTTTTGCGGTGGCAGGGGCGTCAGCACCTCGGCCTTGTCATCCAGCACCATCACCACCAGCAGCCTGGCCGGCTGGGTCTGGCTGGCATTGCTTGATTCGAAGTGGCGCGAACCGGCCGGTTCGTAGAACGATTGCCCGGCCTTGTAGGTAATGGCCTGTTCATCATTGACGCGCGAGGTGATTTGCCCCTCAAGTACGTAGGCCACTGCCGTGCCGGTATGGCTATGGGGCACGGTGGCCTGGCCCGGCGCGTAATCCACGGTGAGCATGAGGGTTTTCTTGCCGGGTACGTTGCTCAAGGCGTGCTCTTGCAGGACCTTGATCGATTCCTGGTTGTACACCGGCTCGTGGGCAAAGGCGCTAAGCGAAGCCAGCAGGAGGGTGGTGCCGAGCAGTGTTTTCATGGTGCGGGGTTCCCATCGTTTCAGATCCCCTCACCCTACGCCCGGGCGCGCGGCGTACCTATAACCAATCTGCTGGAAAACCCCTCAGCCAATCTGCTGCAGGATATCGCGCACCTTGTCCAGGGACGGGTCGATGTCCAGGGTCTCGATGGCGCCAAAACCGATGATCAGGCCGCTACGCACCGGCGCCTGATGGAAAAACACATCCAGCGGATACAGCCCGACTTCCACCTGCCGCGCCAGTTCGATCAGCAGGGGGATGTTGATCGGCACTTTGCACAGTGCCGCCAGGTGGAACCCGGCCACGCTGGGCACGGCCTCGAACCAAGGTGACAGGTCGCCGGCCAGGCGGCTGAGAATGCGTTCGCGGCGGCTACTGTAGACGGTGTGACAACGCCGGATGTGCTTGAGCAGGTAGCCTTCGCTGATGAACTTGGCCAGGGCCCATTGCGGCAGGGTCGAGCTGTGCTGGTCGCTCAGTTGCTTGGCCTTGAGCACCGCGCCGCGAATGGCCGGGGGCAGCACCGTATAGCCCAGGCGCAGCTCCGGCAGCAGGGTTTTGGAGAAGGTCCCGACGTAGGCGACGATGCCCCGTGTATCCATACTCTGCAGGGCGTCGGTGGGGCGGCCTTCGTAGCGGAACTCACTGTCGTAGTCGTCCTCGATGACAATCGCGCCCAGGGCCAGCGCCCGCGCCAGCAGCGCTTCGCGGCGTGGCTGGCTCATGGGGATGCCCAATGGAAACTGGTGGGACGGGGTGACGTAGATCAGCCGGGTGCCCTCGGGAATCAACTCGACCTGGATCCCCTGCGCGTCCAGCGGCACGCCGGCCACGGTGGCACCCATGGCTTCGAACAGCAGGCGCGCCGGGGTGTAGCCGGGGTCTTCCATGGCGACAATGCTGCCCGGTTCGAGGACCACGCGGGCGATCAGGTCCAATGCCTGCTGCGCACCGTTGCACACCACAATGTCGTCATCCCGGCAGTTGACCCCTCGGGAAAACGCGATGTGCCCGGCAATCGCATTGCGCAAGGCCGGCAAGCCCTCGGGCTGGCCGTAGAAACCACTGTTCTGGGCGATGCGCCGCAAGGCGTCCTGGGTGCAGCGCCGCCATTCGTCCTGGGGGAACAGGCTGCGGGTGGTGGCACCGCCGATGAACTCGCAGCGCAACGTGCTCTCGCGCGTCGGGTGGCGCATGGGCGAGGGCAGGGCTTGCCACTTGGCGAGGTTGGCGGCGCAGGCCAGGTCGGCCGCACTTTGCAGGCCCTTCGGCCGCAGCGCATGGGCGCTGACGAAGGTGCCACGGCCGATCTTGCCGATCAGCAGGCCTTCGTAGGTCAGGGTGGTGTAGGTGTCGGACACGGTCTTGCGCGAGATCCCCAACTGCTCGGCCAGCAAGCGGCTGGGGGGCAACTGCGCGCCAGCGGCCAGGCGTCCTGACTCAATGGCGTCGCGCAGTTGCTGGTAAAGCTGTTCGGCCAGGTCCTTGCGGCCCTGGATGACGACGTGCAGTTCCATGTTTCATTCCGAGGCGGTCAATCCTGCCAAGGTTACTCGTATGCAAGGGCAACGCCGATCAAAAATGTGGGATCAGGAGAGGAACCCACCGTCCACATTCAGCGAAACGCCGGTGGTGTAGGTTGACGCATCGCTGGCCAGGTACAGCACCGCGCCGGCCATTTCGCTGGGGTCGGCTACGCGCTTTAGGGGGATCTGGGCCAGGGCCATGTTCAGGATCGATTCGTTTTTCACCAGCGCCGAGGCGAACTTGGTATCGGTCAGGCCTGGCAGCAGGGCGTTGCAGCGGATGCCGAACGGCGCGCATTCCTTGGCAAATACCTTGGTCATATTGATCACGGCGGCCTTGGTCACCGAGTAGATGCCCTGGAAGTGCCCTGGGGAGATGCCGTTGATCGAGGCCACGTTGATGATGCTGCCGCCGCCGTTCTCACGCATCAGCTTGCCGGCTTCCACCGACATGAAGAAGTAGCCACGGATGTTCACGTCGACGGTTTTCTGGAACGCGCCGAGGTCCGTGTCCAGCACGTTGCAGAACTGCGGGTTGGTCGCGGCGTTGTTGACAAGGATGTCCAGGCGCCCGAACTGCTGGCGAATGCCGGCAAACACCTCGCTGATCTGCTCCATCTCGCCGATATGGCAGGCGATGGCCGTGGCCTTGCCGCCGGCGGCGATGATCGCATCGGCCACATGCTGGCAGCCGTCGATCTTGCGGCTCGAGACAATCACGTGGGCGCCTTGCTGGGCCAGCAGCTTGGCAATGGCTTCACCGATGCCACGGCTGGCGCCGGAGACAAAAGCGATCTTGCCGTCGAGGTCGAACAGGTTGGTCTTGGACATGGTGGTTCCTTGTCGGGTCAGAGCGTGGATTTGTGGATGACGTTCAGGCTCATCTGCTCCAGCAGCTTGTTCATGTGAATGAACTGCGCGAAGCGTTTGTCCTGGGTCTGGCCATGGAAGAAGCGGTAGTAGATCTGCTGCACGATGCCGGCCAGGCGGAACAGGCCGTAGGTGTAGTAGAAGTCGAAATTGTCGATCTGGATGCCTGAGCGCTCGGCGTAGTAGTCGACAAACTGGCGGCGGGTGAGCATACCGGGAGCGTTGCTCGGTTGGCGGCGCATCAGTTGCACGGGCGCGGGGTCAGCGGCTTCGATCCAGTAGGCGAGGCTGTTGCCCAGGTCCATCAGCGGGTCGCCCAGGGTGGTCAGTTCCCAATCCAGCACGCCGATGATTTGCATCGGGTTGTCGGGGTCGAGGATCACATTGTCGAAGCGATAGTCGTTGTGCACGATGCTTGAGGTGGGGTGGTCGGCGGGCATCTTGTCGTTGAGCCAGGCGCGCACGGCTTCCCATTTCGGGGCGTCGGGGGTCAGGGCTTTCTCGTAGCGATCGCTCCAGCCGCTGATCTGGCGTGCCACGTAACCTTCGGGCTTGCCCAGGTCGGCCAGGCCGCAGGCGTGGTAGTCCACCTGGTGCAGTTCGACGAACTTGTCGATAAAGCTCTTGCACAGGGCTTCGGTGCGTTCTGCGTCCAGGCCCAGCTCCGGCGGCAGGTCCGAGCGCAGGATGATGCCCTTGACCCGCTCCATTACATAGAATTCGGCGCCGATCACCGATTCGTCGGTGCAGTGCACGTAGGCCTTGGGGCAGTAGGGGAAGCCATCCTTGAGCTGGTTGAGAATGCGGAACTCTCGGCCCATGTCGTGGGCTGACTTGGCCTTGTGCCCGAAGGGCGGGCGCCGCAGCACGAATTCCTGTTCGGGGTATTCCAGCAGATAGGTCAGGTTGGAGGCGCCGCCCGGAAACTGGCTGATTCTGGCGCTGCCACTCAGGCCCGGGATATGGGCCTTGAGGTAGGGGTCGATGAGGCTGGCATCCAGTTCTTCGCCGGGGCGAATCTGGGTGGATTGGTCATTGAGCGCCATGCTTATCCCTTCTGCTTATTCTTGAGGCCTTGGACTATTGGCTAATCTAATGCGCACAGCCGACCCGCCACAAGGCGGCGACGGCTTAATAGGCTAGCGTGTTGGACGGCAATCAGCGTGCCTGATCGGTCACTTTTCGGGCGCAGGCAAGGCGACCGGTGTAAGGACCGGGCGCCCGGCGAAGTATTCGAGCAGGTTGTCTGCCACCCGTTGCACGGTGTCGTGGGCCGCTTCAGGCGACAGCCCGGCCACATGCGGGGTGAGTACGGTGTTGCTGAGCCGCTTGAGGGCGTCGGGCACGTTGGGTTCATCATCGAACACGTCCAGCGCTGCCCCGCCGATGCGCCGTTGTTCAAGGGCGCTGATCAGGTCGGCAGTGACGATCACGCTGCCCCGCGCGATGTTCACCACAAAACCGTTGGGCCCCAGGGCATCCAGGGCCTGGCGGTCGATCAGGTGGCGGGTGCCAGGGCCGCCGGGGGTGGCGATGACCAGGAAGTCGGAGTTGCGGGCCAGTTCCACTGGCGTGGCGCAGTAGGTGTAGTCCACATCGTTGCGGGGCTGGCGGCTGTGGTAGCTGACCTGCATGTCAAACCCCAGGGCCGCGCGCCGGGCAATCGCCAGGCCCACCGCGCCCAGGCCGAGGATGCCCAACTGCTTGCCGGCGAGGGACGGGCGCATGACCTTGGGCCATTCGCTGCGGCGTACTGCGGCATCGGCCCGGGGAATATCGCGCACCATCGACAGCAGCAGCGCCATGGCGTGGTCCGCCACCGACGGTGCATTCACGCCGGCACCGTTGGTCACCACGATCCCGCGATTGCTGGCGGCCTGCAGGTCCACCTGCTCATAGCCCGCGCCGATCACGCAGATGATTTGCAGCAAGGGCAGGGCGGCGATCTCATCGGCATGCAAGCCCAGCGGGCCACGGGTCAGCACGGCCTGGATCTGTGCGCCATGGCTCTTGATGGCCTGGCTGCGTTCGGCCGGTGTCGGGGCCAGGATCACATGAAAGCCATTGCTCTCGATGATGGGCAGGTAGTCATTGATGGTTTCAACCAGGACCAGAACAGTGGCGGGCATGGGGCGGCTCTTGTTGTGGGGTTTGAGTCCTGGATTATGCGGCATTTTTTGCAGTGCGAAATGCTTGCGGGTGAAAGATCTTCCCTGGATGCAAGGCTTTGGCGCGGGGATGCCAGCGTCTGCATAGGCTGAAGACGCTGGCATCGAGTGGGGTGTTACTGGGCCTGGCGTACCTTGTTTTGTTCGGCCTGGGCGATTTCCTTGAAATCATAGGTCGGGAAGAACTCGGTCCTGTAGGTCCCCCAGGCGGTGTTTTCCAATGCCAGGTTGACCGCTGACAGGCGAGAGGCGGGCAGGCGTAGGACAATGACCTGTCCGATACCCATGGTGATGTTCCAACTGACGACTTCTACGCCCGCCGGTGGAAATACCTTATAGAACTCCTGTTTGGCCAGTTGTGCCCTTAGTTCGCTTAGTGGGCGTGATTGGTCATGTTTTAGAAATACCGTCAGCATGACTGCGTTGTCGGGAGTGGCAACAGGTTCTTTGGCTATCGGTTGTGCATTGGCACCGCTCGAAATAAGGGCGGATAACCAAACGGTAGATATCAGTAAGGACTTGAGTTGGGTTTTCATAGGTAGTGTCTTTTTGTTGGTTTTATGGATATTGCGTGGGGTATTAATATGAAGTTAGTGGGAGGTGGACGTTTTGATCGGCCCTTTGTAAGGTGCGTGAACAACATAGATGCGCACGGTTTCAGTAGTTTCGAGCATGTCGCGCGGGACTTCCCGAGAGTAGGTGAACTCCTGGTTGTTCAAGACTTCCAGCCGGCGCACTACGCTTCTGATCGGGCCTTTGTCGGGCACCAGGATGTGGTTTTTCTTGTCGCCCGTGACCAGGAAGTAACCGCCGCCGCCATGCTCATACTTTGACAACCCCGTGTCGGCGTAGAAGAACTCATAACGATTGCGCTCCGGGTCCCACGTGGAGATGCCAACCACCCCCGGGTACTTGTCCTTGACGTCTACGTGCGGTGCGCCCTCGATGTAGACCTTGGTGGTCAGCCACTGAGGCGAGGCGGCCAGTGCGCGAATATCGGACGTTGCCCATTGTGCCTGGCTGGTGAGCGGGGTAAGCAGCCCAGCGAGAAACAGGCCTGCAAAAATAGCATTGTATTTACGCATTAAATAACTCCGGGAGGGGATTTGATAAGTTGTTTTTTTTGTTGTTGTCTATATTGGGGCGGGGGAAATATAGGGCTGATAGGGAGCGCTATCAATGCCTGGGTATATGTTTGTAACAATTCCATTGGCAATTAAGTTAAAAGATAATTTGAATGTTAAATATGAAGCGGGAAATGTAAGTAGGTCTATTCCTACAAATAGGTCGGCGTAACTTGCAGATTTTAAGTATGTATAAACTTTGTGTTTGGGTGGCGGTTGTAGGGTTATTGGCTGCTTGAGCGCAGTTGCACTGCACGCCCATTCCTCACCGACGCCTATGCATGTTCAAGCGTGTCCCGGGCCGTTGCATCCCAGCCACGGGGCGACGGCGGGGCGGATAGAGGGCGACGAATCTATTGCGCAATAGATCCGTGCCCTGGCAGGTCGCGAACGTTTAGCCGATTCGAGGTGTGGGGATCAGGGTGTTGCGAGGCTTGGGCGCGGCGGTGTATTCAACGCCACCAAACGAGAAGGTTTGATTCTGGGGTTGCTTGAGCTTTTCCCGTGCCTCGATGTGATCGGCAACGCAAGACGTTACGCTATCGACCAATTGGCCGGCATTGAACAAATTCAGTCCTAATGTAGTCATGCTTGAGTCTCCAGGGTTTGGTAAAGAGCGCTTTTTGAGTGGCCCGCACTGGCGTAACGTTCCGGGTTCAAACAAATTGTCGTCAATCTGATTTATCTGCTACGCACAACCATTCCTCAGCTAAGTCTTTGCTTATTCAAGCGAATCCCGGACAATCGCGCCCCTGTTGCGGTTGTGGCGCTGCCTGTCAGGTTTTTCTGACTCGTCGCGATCGTATGAAAGCGGAGAACCGAGCGGATGAATGATCAGGCCAATAGCGTCGATGAACGCTACGCAACGACACCTGTAACCCTCACGGGCTGGAGCCGCCAGGACACGACCTGGATGCTTGGCCTGTTCGGCACGGCGATTGGTGCCGGTACTTTGTTTTTGCCCATCAACGCAGGTTTGGGCGGCTTCTGGCCGTTGCTGATCCTCGCGTTGCTGGCGTTCCCCATGACCTACTACGCACACCGTGGCTTGACCCGGTTTGTGCTGTCGGGGCGTGCGGGCTCGGACATCACCGAGGTGGTTGAAGAGCATTTCGGCATCAAGGCCGGTGCGCTGATCACCCTGCTGTACTTCTTTGCCATCTTCCCGATCCTGCTGATCTACAGCGTGGCGCTGACCAACACGGTCGGCAGTTTCATGTCGCACCAGTTGCACATCGAGCCACCGCCACGGGCGCTGCTGTCGTTCGTGCTGATCCTGGGCCTGCTGGCCGTGGTGCGTTGCGGCGAGCAGGTGATCGTCAAGGCCATGAGCCTGATGGTCTATCCGTTTATCGTCGCCTTGCTGTTTCTGGCGGTGTACCTGGTGCCGCACTGGAACGGCGGCATTCTCAGCACTGCCAGCACTGTGCCGGCACCGTCAGCGTTGCTGCACACGCTGTGGTTGGCGATTCCGGTGATGGTGTTCTCGTTCAACCACTCGCCGATCATCTCGGCCTTTGCCGTTGACCAAAAGCGCCAGTACGGCGCCCACGCCGAAGAGCGCAGCTCGCAGATCCTGTCCCGCGCGCACCTGTTGATGGTGGCGATGGTGATGTTCTTCGTGTTCAGCTGCGTGCTGACCCTGTCGCCAGGCCAACTGGCCGAGGCCAAGGCGCAGAACCTGTCGATCCTGTCTTACCTGGCCAACCACTTCGATAACCCGACCATCGCCTTTGCTGCGCCGTTGATTGCGTTCGTGGCGATTGCCAAGTCGTTCCTGGGCCACTACATCGGTGCCAGCGAAGGCCTCAAGGGCCTGATCGTGAAGAGCGGCCGTCGTCCGGGCGCCAAGGCCCTGGACCGCATGACCGCAGGCTTCATGCTGGTGGTGTGCTGGATCGTGGCCACGCTCAACCCGAGCATCCTGGGGATGATCGAGACATTGGGTGGGCCGATCATCGCCTCGATCCTGTTCCTGATGCCGATGTACGCGATCCGCAAGGTGCCGGCCATGGCCAAGTACCGCGGGCAGATGTCCAATGTGTTCGTAACCCTGGTCGGCCTGGTAGCCATCTCCTCGCTGATTTACTCGCTGATCCCTTGATGTGACCAGAGCCGGCTACCTCGGCTTTATTCGTACATTCAGCTAGGCAACGGCCGACTGCGCCTGTAACGCGAGTCGGCCGTTTTTCTGCCAGGCAGGAAAACTCAGCGCTACCACATGGTCTTTGTTCACCCGTTGCGGGGAGCCGAGGCGACTCAGCTGCACGCCATTTTTCAGGAAGTAGCGCTCCAGCGCCGGCGTGGTCACCGCCACCACCCGGTTGGCGCCTTGGCTCCAGGCATGGTGCAGGCTGTTCCACCAGACGCGCATCGGCAGGCGGCCTTTTTCCAGGGCGCGGGCGGCAAAGCGCGACACTTCCCAGGTGTCACTGCTGCGTGGGCTCGGCTGGTCGCACAGAAAGCCGAAGACTTCCGACAGCAGATAAGGTTGTGTGGTTGGCAGCAGCCGCGCGCAACCGCAGACCTGGCCTTTTGGGTCCAGGGCGAGGATGTGGCGCGTGTCGGCCTGGTCGAACTGGTCGAATTCGCGTTGGGGCAGGGCGTAGGTGGAGTCCAGTTGCCAGCCCAGTTGCTGGATGAACACTTCGTGCCGGTAGCGACCCAGATCGTCCTCAAGGGCTGCAGACAGTTCATGGTGATGGCGGGTGATGATGCTGATCATTGGATGTCCTTATCGTGATCGGCGGGCCCTAGATCAGGCCCAGTGCGGCGGCATAGGCTGCCGCCAGTGTCTTGTTGGCCGCCCCGAATTTCTTCTGGATGGCCTTGAGGTGAAAATTCACCGTGTTGATGGAGATGGTCAGGATCAGCGCGATCTCGCCTGAACTCTTGCCATCGGCGGTCCACTGCAAAATCTCCCGCTCCCGCTGGCTGAGGCATACCGACTGATGGCAGCGTTCGCTATGGCCAAGGTCTGTCAGGCGCTGTGTCACCTGTTCGAGGATGCAGCGCAGGCGCAATTGAATCTCGTCGCTTTCGGCCTGGGAAATCTGGTCCTGGCGCCGGGCCACCGACAGTACCCGCAGCGAATGATCGTGGCTGCGAATCGGCAGTGTGGCGCCGATGCACAAGCCCCAATCCCGGGCTTCCAGCCATAGCTTGCGGCTGTTATCAAACAGTGCGTCGTTCCACAGCACCATCTCGGTGGAACGCAAGCCACTGAGAATCGACGGATCGACCGCCGCGTAGTTTTGCTCCTTGTAATGCTCCAGCCATGTTTCGGGGTAGGAGCCGTAAATCTTGGTTTTAGGGCGGGTAAACGGGGTCAGGTGGCGTACGCCATAGGCGTAGTACTCGAACCCCAGTTGCAACACTTCCCGCTCCAGCAGTGCGAACACTTGTGCCCCTTCCTGTTGCGTGAGCATCTCTATCCGCAAGCGATTCCACCAGCGGATGAGGTCGTTCTCCTTCTCCATGGACAGTCGCCTCGATTCCTGGAACCTTTGGCAATCTAGCCCACGAGATATTTCTGTCAAACTTTTCCGGCGCTGTGCCGACGGCTCTGGCACGGTACTTTTGCCGTGGAGGCCGTGTTTATGACGCTCGGCACAGGCGAGGCAGGGAGTGGCGCGCGTGGCACTGCTCAATGGCCATGACCGCTGTTTCACAGGACGCAGCATCCGTGGGCATCAGGTTGCTCGCCCGAAGGCACGCCCCTTGCAACCGGGTGTCATGCAAGAGCGCTGAGATCGCACCTTGCAGGTCATGCCTGTCCAATGGCAGGGCAAGACGTATCCCACACCCCATGCGCACCAGTCGTTCGGCGTTATCGAACTGGTCATGGGCAATCGGCAGGACAATCTGTGGAATGCCGGCCGCCAGGGCCAGGCTCATGGCGCCAATGCCGCCGGGGTGGACCAGGCCGGCGGCGCGGGGCAACAGCGAACTCATCGGCAGAAACGGACACTGCAGCACAGTGGGTGGCAGGTCGTTGAGGAGTGGCCGATCACCGGTCAGAAAAATGCCACGTGCGCCGACCCTGTGCAGCGCTTCCAGGGCGAAGCGGTAAAACTGCTGGTCGAAGTGCTCAGTGGAGCCTTGGGTGAAGACAACGGGGGCCGATCCTGCATCCAGAAAGGCCCGGGTCTGTTCATCGAGCCCCAGGGTGCCACCGTCGAACAGCGGGAAACCGGCCATGTGCAAGGGTTGTGGCCAGTCTTGCTGTACGGGGGCGAACCATTCGGGGAACAGGCAAATCACCCCGTGGGGCGCATGCATCCATTGGCTGAAGATGTTCTTCGCCACGCCTGGCAAACCACGCTTGCGACGTAACGCATTGATTTGTGGGGCACAGGTTCGGTCCAGGCTCAGGTATTCGATCCCGCGCCAGAGCAATTTGCGCACCGTCAATGGCAAGCGGGGCGACACATTGAACGTGGGGTGTACGGGCGGCAAGTGGGCCGACAGCAGCGTTGAGGGAGACACCTGGACGGAAAGGTAAGGGAAGCCATATTTTTCATGGGCGATTCGAGCGCCCAGGGCCCACAGCGAGCCCACCACCACCGTATCGTCGGTGTTATGGGCGGTTACATAATCGTAGACCGGCTCTAAAAGGCCGGCGATGGCTTGCCACAGCACGGCGAAGGAGGTTTTCGGATCCCACAGCCGAGGATCGCCCATGGCGGCGTTGTAGGTCGCTTCATCGCACAACGGCACGAACGCCAGGCCCCGTGCCTCGATGGTGCGCTGAAACGCCGGCATGCTGCACAGCGTCACCTGGTGGCCGCGCAGGGTCAGGGCTGCGCCCAGGCCGATGAAGGGAAAAACGTCACCGGCCGATCCGATGGCAATCATGATTACTCGCATCATCTACATCCTTGCTCAAAAGTGTTCAGGCAAAGCTCAACTGCGCTTGCTGAGGGGGCGGCATGCAGAACGCCTCTGGCCGGGCGTCATGCTGCCTCAGTAGATGGCCGAGCAGCGCGCGGTGCACGCCGTTGGCCGCGGCCCTGGACTCCAGATCGAGAAAATGCCCGCTGCACTCGGCCGTGGAGAAGCTGCAGTCGCGGATGTACTGTTTGAAGCGCTGCACGTCCATGGCGCTGGTGTACTCGTCCCAGGCACCGTTCAAGAAGTGCACATGGCTGTCGATGTTCGACAACTGCGGCAGGTAAGCCCCTTCATTGAGCTTGAGGGCCTGGTCGATATGGAATCGCGCTTGATGTTGTTCGGCGTTGATCAACTGCGCCATGTGCTGTTGATTGGCGGTCTTGAGCCGGGGCGGCAGGTGCTTGCCCAGCGTCTGGTTGAGCAAGTGGCCGATACCTGCATTGTCATCCCGGGCCATGAGGGCCTGGGCACCGCTGACGTAGTCGAGCATCGGGCCGTTGAGTCCGGGGGCAAATGACATCACCACGGAGCTTTCGATGTTGTCCGGCTTTTGCGCGAGGGCCAGCAGGGTCGACAGGCCGCCCCAGGAGGCGGAGACCAGATGGTGAATGTTGAAGCCTTCGATCAGCGCCAGCAGGATCTGTACTTCGTCGTCCTTGGTCACCAGGCAACGGCTCGGGTTGTGAGCCCGGGAGTTTCCGGCGAACGGTAAGTCGAACAGCACCACGTTGAAGTGTTCGGCCAGGCATTTGCTGGTGCGGGCAAAGGCCGATGTGGTGGCCATGGCGCCATTGACCAGCAGTACGTTCTTTTTATCGGGGGCATCGCCGATTTGTTCCACCGACACCGCATAGTCCTTGAAGACGTTCTTGATCACGTATTGGTTGCGCCACATAACACACCTCCATTAATCACTTAAAAACGGGTGAGAGCGCCCCTGCCACCGGGTTCGGGCATCGAGGACAAGGTTTGGCTGTTTTTATTAGAAGTAGTACGGCATACAGCGCGAGTACATCCAAAGCAGGCAGATCCCATGACGCGGGCATCAGGGTGTAGAGAGTTTCGGTCTTCAAGGTGTGGCGGGACAACTACCTGATCTGGTAGGTCGTGGGAGAAAGGTCGTCGACAGCCAGTGCCTGGCAGGTTTTTCCAGGCATAAAAAAACGCCGCGTACCTTGCGATACGCGGCGTTCTTCACATCAACACACCCTTAGGCTTGAACCACCGGGATGTTGGCGCTTGCTGCGATTTTGCGGAACTCGGCGATCTGGTCGAAGTTCAGGTAGCGGTAGACGTCACTGGCCATGGTGTCCAGTTTCGCCGCGTAGCCCATGTACTCTTCGACGGTCGGCAAGCGACCCAGGGTGGAAGCGACTGCCGCCAGCTCGGCCGAAGCCAGGTAGACGTTCGCGCCATCACCCAGACGGTTCGGGAAGTTACGGGTCGAAGTCGACACTACAGTGGAGTTCGGCTCAACACGAGCCTGGTTACCCATGCACAGCGAGCAGCCCGGCATTTCCATGCGCGCGCCAGCCTTGCCGTAGATGCCGTAGTAGCCTTCTTCGGTCAGTTGGTGAGCATCCATCTTGGTCGGCGGCGACAGCCACAGACGGGTTGGCAGCTGACCCTTGACCTGCTCCAGCAACTTACCGGCAGCGCGGAAGTGACCGATGTTGGTCATGCACGAACCGATAAACACTTCGTCGATCTTCTCGCCAGCAACGCTGGACAGCAGACGGGCGTCGTCCGGGTCGTTTGGCGCGCAGAGGATTGGCTCGTTGATTTCAGCCAGGTCGATCTCGATGACTTCGGCGTATTCGGCGTCGGCATCGGCTTCCATCAGCTCAGGGTTGGCAACCCAGGCTTCCATCGCTTGGGCACGGCGTTCCAGGGTACGTGCATCACCGTAGCCTTCACCGATCATCCAGCGCAGCAGGGTGATGTTGGAGTTCAGGTACTCGGTGACGGAGTCTTTGGACAGCTTGATGGTGCAACCGGCAGCCGAACGTTCGGCCGAGGCGTCGGACAGCTCGAAAGCCTGCTCCAGCGTCAGGTCGTTCAGGCCTTCGATTTCCAGGATGCGGCCGGAGAAGGCGTTTTTCTTGCCTTTCTTCTCAACGGTCAGCAGGCCGGACTGGATCGCGTAGTAAGGGATGGCATGCACCAGGTCACGCAGGGTGATGCCAGGTTTCATTTTGCCTTTGAAGCGCACCAGGATCGATTCCGGCATGTCCAGTGGCATTACGCCAGTGGCTGCGGCGAACGCTACCAGGCCAGAACCGGCCGGGAACGAAATGCCCATCGGGAAACGGGTGTGGGAGTCACCACCGGTACCCACGGTGTCCGGCAGCAGCATGCGGTTCAGCCAGCTGTGGATGATGCCGTCGCCCGGACGCAGCGATACACCGCCACGGGTCATGATGAAGTCAGGCAGGGTGTGGTGGGTGGTCACGTCGATCGGCTTTGGATAGGCCGCGGTGTGGCAGAAGGACTGCATCACCAGATCGGTCGAGAAGCCCAGGCATGCCAGGTCCTTGAGTTCGTCACGGGTCATGGGGCCAGTAGTGTCCTGGGAGCCCACGGTGGTCATCTTCGGTTCGCAGTAGGTGCCTGGACGAACGCCTTTGCCTTCTGGCAGGCCGCAGGCCTTGCCGACCATTTTCTGGGCCAGGGTGAAACCCTTGCCGGTGTCGACAGGGGCTTCAGGCAGCTTGAACAGGTCGGTAGGGCCAAGACCCAGCTCGGCGCGAGCCTTCTCGGTCAGGCCACGGCCGATGATCAGCGGGATACGGCCGCCGGCACGAACTTCGTCCAACAGGACCGGAGTCTTCATTTCGAAGGTGGTCAGGACTTCATCGGTGCCGTGCTTGCAGACTTTGCCAGCATGCGGGTACAGGTCGATCACGTCGCCCATGTGCATGTTGGTGACGTCGAATTCGATTGGCAGTGCGCCAGCATCTTCCATGGTGTTGTAGAAGATGGGAGCGATCTTGCTGCCGAAGCAGAAGCCGCCAGCGCGCTTGTTAGGCACATAAGGTACGTCGTCGCCGAAGAACCACAGTACCGAGTTGGTCGCCGACTTACGGGACGAACCGGTACCGACCACGTCACCGACGTAGGCGATCGGGAAGCCCTGGCCGCGCATTTCTTCGATCTGCTTCATCGGGCCGGTCTTGCCTTGCTCGTCCGGCACGATGCCTTCACGGGCCATTTTCAGCATGGCCAGGGCGTGCAGCGGGATGTCAGGACGGGACCAGGCATCGGGAGCAGGGGACAGGTCGTCGGTGTTGGTTTCGCCGGTGACCTTGAACACGCGCAGGCTGATCTTGTCGGCCAGGGTCGGGCGGTTCTTGAACCACTCGCCGTCGGCCCAGGACTGGATCACTTCCTTGGCGTGCTGGTTGCCGTTCTTGGCTTTTTCCGCGACGTCGTGGAACGCATCGAACATCAGCAGGGTGTGCTTGAGCTGGGCAGCTGCAACGGCCGCCAGTTCGGCGTCGTCCAACAGCTCGACCAGGGTCACGATGTTGTAGCCGCCTTGCATGGTGCCGAGCAGTTCAACAGCGCGTTTTTTGTCGATCAGGGGAGAAGAAACTTCGCCCTTGGCCAGGGCAGACAGGAAACCGGCCTTGACGTAGGCAGCTTCGTCAACGCCTGGTGGAATGCGGTTGGTGATCAGGTCAACGAGGAACTCTTCTTCGCCAGCCGGGGGATTTTTCAGCAGCTCGACCAGGCCTGCGGTTTGTTCGGCGTTTAGCGGCTGGGGAACGATACCCAGGGCTGCACGCTCTTCGATATGTTTGCGGTAGGCTTCAAGCACAGTTATTACCCTCATCAGTGGTCCCACGGGACGCTCATCCAGACATGCACGGCACGCATGCGCTCGAGGGCTTTTTGGGCCGTAGAGCCAGCGCTGCCGGCATTTCTCACAGAAGCTGCTTTCAAAGTTTTACGCCTGCAGAACGGAGCTGATGAGGGTTGGTGCTGGTTATTTGGAGGGTAAATAACCAGCGCCAACACCGTTCTGAAGGAACGACTGTGCTCGTGACGCTTTGAAAACAGCTTCCAACGGATTATTTGGCGCCTTACAAGGCCGGATGATTCTACGGCAAAAAATTTCTAAAGGTAAGTTGCCGCAGCAAGTTTGCAGGGTGATGAACCTTAGACAAAGGGCTAACATGGGCCACTGTTTCGCTGATTTGTGCGCTGCCACCCATGTCCAATCACACCATCAAGACCCCCTGCATCGGCCTGTGCTCCACGGTTTACGGCGATCTCGTGTGCCGGGGCTGCAAGCGTTTCCACCACGAAGTGATCCAGTGGAACGGCTATGGCGAGGAAGAAAAGCGCGCAGTATGGCTGCGGCTTGAGCAACTGCTGGTTCAGGTGATGGCGGGCAAACTGGAGGTGTTCGACCCCAAACGGCTGCGCTGGCAGTTGGAGCAGCGCAAAATTCGCTTTGTGCCGCACCAGTCCGAATACTGCTGGGCCTACCAGTTGATCGCCCGGGGCGCCCGGGTGATCAACAACCTGGACGCCTACGGCATGGTGCTGATGCCCGAGTTTCGCGACTGGAACCTGCCGGAACTGCGCGATGCCATTGATCGGGAGTTTTTTATCCTGTCCGAAGCGCATTACCAGCGCTACATCGCGCCAGGCTTCCTCAAGGATGCACTAGGCCACTGACTGTCGCTGATCAACCTGTGGGAGCGGGCTTGCCCGCGATGGCGGCGTGTCAGTCAGGCATCTGTCAACTGACCCACCGCTATCGCAGGCAAGCCAGCTCCCACAATTGCTCTGCGGTGTGGCCAAAATACTCTGCACCGCCAAGATCCCCAGTGGGAGCGGGCTTGCCCGCTCGCACATGTTTGATCTTCATTTTGCCTTGCTGGCCAGTTCCTCCAGGTGATCGATGATGCTCTGGGGCTTGAGCACCAGCACGTCGCTCTCCAGTGCATCGAGCACCACTTCCGCTGTATTGCCGATCAGCGCCCCGGAAATCCCGGTGCGTGCCACGGTGCCTATGATCGTGACCGCCGCGCGCAGTTTATGGGCGGCATGGGGGATCAGCACATCGGCCGGACCTTCTTCGATGTGCAGCCGGCTGTCGTCAATGTCGAACTCGGCCTGGAACGCCTTGCACTGCTCGCGATAGCGGGCCTCGATGGTTTCCTTGAGTTGGAACACCGGGTCAGCTGCCGACAGCATGGGCGACGGATGGGCGCTGATCACATGTAACTGGCCCTTGGCCAGGCTGGCGATGTCAAAACCATGATCGACGATGGCGGCGTGCAGGGCTTTATGCTCGTTATCGAGGTTGCCCACGTCGATGGCCGCCAGGATCACCCCGTCGGTCCATGGGGTCGCTGTCTTGACCAGCAGCACGGCGGCCGGGCACAAGCGCAGCAGTTTCCAGTCTTCGTGTGTCAGCAGGGCCTTTTTCAGCGGGCTGTCGGGGTAGTGCTGCTTGATCACCAGCTTGCAGCTCTCGCTCTGCTGCACCCTGATGATGGTTTTATGCATGTTGTTGTGCCAGGCCTGTTCGGTGCTGACGCTATAGCCATCCTCTTGCAAGCCGGCCTTGAGCAAGCTCAACAAGGCCGAATGCTCATGCTTTTCATCGCACACCAGCAAATGCAAGTGAGCGTCGGTCACCCCGGCGATCAGCTTGGCGCGCTTGAGCGCCAGGCTTTCCGAGTGTTCGGGCTCGATGATCACCAGGATTTTGCCAATTTCGTTCATGAGCGGGATCTCCAAGGGTGGGAAGGACAAGGCTTCGAACAACTATAGTTGTTGCCCGCCGTACGTCATGTTGATGCACATCAAGGCCCGTGACTGGTGGTCTGCGGCGGGGTCGGTATAATCGGCGGCCTTTTGTGATCCTTTGCCCGTGAGCCCGATGAACCTGCCCGAAATCCATGAATTCCTCGGTTGCCGCACCCCTGACGCCTGGGTCCAGGCCGCACTGGCCGACCAGGAAACCCTGCTGATCGACCACAAGAATTGCGAGTTCAAGGCCGCCAGCACCGCCTTGAGCCTGATTGCCAAGTACCACTCCCATGTTGACCTGATCAACATGATGTCGCGCCTGGCCCGCGAAGAACTGGTCCACCACGAGCAAGTCATGCGCTTGATGAAAAAGCGCAAGATCGAACTGCGCCAACTGCACGCCAGCCGCTATGCCTCGGGCTTGCGCAAGGTGGTGCGCAGCCACGAGCCGGTGAAACTGGTGGACACCCTGGTGGTGGGCGCCTTTATCGAAGCGCGCAGTTGCGAGCGTTTCGAAGCACTGGTGCCGCATTTGGACGAAGAACTCGGCAAGTTCTACTTTGGCCTGCTGAAAAGCGAGGCGCGACACTTTCAGGGCTATCTGAAGCTGGCCTATCAATACGGCGATGCCAAGGATGTTGCCCAAGTGATCGAGCGGGTCCGCGCCGCTGAGCAGGAACTGATCGAATCACCGGACGTCGAGTTCCGTTTCCACAGCGGCGTGCCGGCCTGATCTCAAACGCCCGTGAAAGACTGCGGGCTATTTGTAAAAAACTCTTAAAAACATGAAGTTTGCGTCAAAGCCCTGCTGTATGGGGCCCTGCGTGCGCTTGTGGATCGCTGTTGCCCACTATAATGCGCGCACTTCAATCGGCGCTGGCACAGTGGAAACTTATGGAAAACTTGGGTCTGGGCAAGGTCCTGCTCGTTGAGGACGATGAGAAGCTGGCAGGGCTGATCGCGCATTTTCTGTCACAGCATGGCTTTGAAGTGCGCGTGGTGCACCGGGGCGATGAGGCGTTGGCGGTGTTCCTGGCGTTCAAACCGAAGATCGTCGTGCTCGACCTGATGCTGCCGGGCCAGAGCGGCCTGCATGTGTGCCGCGAGATCCGCAATGTGTCCGACACCCCCATCGTGATCCTCACCGCCAAGGAAGACGACCTGGACCATATCCTCGGCCTGGAGTCCGGCGCCGATGACTATGTGATCAAGCCAATCAAGCCGCCGGTGTTGCTGGCACGCTTGCGGGCCTTGCAGCGCCGCCATCTGCCGGAGCCGACGGTGCGCGGCTCCCTGGCGTTCGGCCAGTTGGCGATTGACCGCAGTTGCCGAGGGGTGAGCCTGGGTGACGAAAAGATCGACCTGACCACCATGGAATTCGAGCTGCTGTGGTTGCTGGCCAGCAGTGCGGGCAAGATCCTCTCGCGCGACGATATCCTCAACCGCATGCGCGGGATCGCCTTTGACGGGCTCAACCGCAGTGTCGATGTGTATATCAGCAAGCTGCGCAACAAACTCAATGACAACCCCCGTGAGCCGGTGTGCATCAAGACCATCTGGGGCAAGGGCTACCTGTTCAACCCGTTTGCCTGGGAGGTCTAGCCCGATGTTGCGCCTGTTCCTGCGTCTGTACATCATCCTGGCCCTGGGCCTGGCCGGGGCGATCTGGCTGGTGAACTACACCTTCGATGAATTGCTGCCCGAAGCCAACGAGACCTACAACCGCGAAGCCATGCGCGGCCCGGCCTACGGCCTGGTGGAGCAATTACGCCCGTTGCCGGCGGGCGCAGCTCGCGAGGCGCGCCTGGCCGAGCTGCAAAAGCACTATGGATTGCGCCTGGGTTTTATCGACCGCAAGGCGGCGGGATTCGACCCTCGCGAGCAACAAATACTGGCTGACGGCAAGTTGGTGGTGCGCGGCGACTTCATGGAGTTCATCACCGAAATCGACGGCGGCGCGCAGTTGCTCCAGGTCAAACTCCCGGTGGAACCGCGCTGGCTGTACCTGTGGGCCTATAGCCTGTTGGGCCTGTGCCTGGCCATCGTCCTGTATTTCTGGGTGCGCCCGCATTGGCGCGACCTGGAGCATATCCGCGTGGCGGCCCAGGGTTTTGGTAACAATGACCTGGGCTCGCGCATCTTACTGCCACGGCGCTCGAGCGTGCGCGAGCTGGCCGGGCACTTCAACCAGATGGCCGAGCGCATCGAGCACCTGATCGCCAACCAGCGTGAGCTGACCAACGCGGTGTCCCATGAGTTGCGCACCCCGATTGCGCGCTTGTCGTTTGAGCTCGATCAGCTCAAGCAGGAAGCCGACCCGCGCCAGAGCCGCGCGCTGATTGGCGACATGTACGCCGACCTCGGCGAGCTGGAGGATATGGTTTCTGAGCTGTTGACCTACGCCAGTCTTGAGCGTGGCGCGACGCAGGTCACCCGCGAGAATATCGAGGCGCAAAGCTGGCTCGACAGTGTGATCGGCAGCGTGGCCCTGGAAGCCGAGGCCGAAGGCGTCCAGTTGTCGCTGCGCACCTGTGAAGTTGATTTCATCCAGATCGAACCACGGTTTATGGCGCGCGCGGTGATCAACCTGCTGCGCAATGCCATTCGTTACGCGGAGCAGCGGGTAGAGGTATCGCTGGTCAAATTTGGCAGTGGCTACGAGGTACGGGTGTGCGACGACGGCCCCGGCGTACCCGAAGACGGCCGGGAGAAAATCTTCCAGCCGTTTATGCGCCTGGACGCCAGCCGCGACCGCCGCACCGGCGGCTTTGGCCTGGGCCTGGCGCTGGTGCAGCGGGTCAGCCAGTGGCATGGCGGACAGGTGCAGGTGCTGGATTCGCAGTGGGGCGGGGCGTCGTTCCGCATGACCTGGGCCTACGCCGACTAACCTTTTGCAAACTCATGAAGGTTGTAAATGTGGGGCTGGCTAGTCGGGTCGCCGCCTCGCTGCGATGGTCGTAAACGATGACGTTGGGTACCTGACACTCTGTGGCGATCTATTGGGCCGCCATCGCAGGCAAGCCAGCTCCCACAGGCGAATGCAGCTTCGCGCTCTGGCTTTGCTGTTGCTCTGCTTTTGATCTGGCTTTTGATCTTAGGCGCCCCGTTAAACCACGATGGCCGCAGGCAGGTATTGCGCAGTGGGCACCCCGGCATGGATGCCGGGGTAGCCGCGACACGGCCATGGATGGCCGATCGCGGCGGGCCCACGGAGCAATGCCTGACTGCGGGCATGCCGAGCCTAGGCGAGGCACCGAGTGGTGGGGCAAAAGCGCTTTGGTTACTTTCGCGCTCTTCGAAAGTGACCCGCCGTAAGGGCGGAACCCTAAGTGGCCGTAACCGCAGCAACGGATATATACACCCCCCCCCAACAACCCAAAAAGAGCGAATGATCATCGCAGCAATGCGGCGACCGGCAAGCCAGCCCCCCCTGTCTGATTGGGTTTGCAAATCAAAAGGTGTAGTTCAACACGCCCATCACCGACGTCTGCATCCTGCGTTCCACAATCGGGCTTTTGCCCGCATCACCGGACAAATACTGCACATCCAGCAAGGTCGAGAAGGTTGTGTGGTCGCCCAGCGGCACGCTCCAATCGAGGTTCAAGCCCCGGCTGACCATCCCACCCTTGGCGTCATACGCGCGAAAGCGGCTGCTTTGGGCTTGGCCGGTGGTCACGCCATACCAGGTCTGCACATAGTTGCCATCGCCAAAGCGGCTGTTGAGGCTGGCGTCCACGGTGCCGTAGTCACCGTCATACAGGTTGGTGCCAATGCTCAGTTCCAGGGAGGTAAACGCCTTGCCGCTGTCTTTTTTATCGTCTTGCTCCAGCGCATGTTCCAGGGTTGCGCCGAGGATTGCGGTGCCCAGGGTATAGCTGGCACTCACGCCGAACTGCGGCCGCGACTTGATTTGACCCATGCCCTTGAGCCGGTCGGAGCCCAGGCTGGTGCTTTTCTTCTGGTCCTTGCGCGCAGTGCTGGCGCCGACATAGGCATTGAAACTGAGGTTGTCATCTTCATAACCCCAACCCAGCCCCTTGTTGGTATCGAGAAAAATCCCCCACGGGCTGACGATGTTTGCGCCGAGCATGGGCGCGGTCATGCGCTCATTGCTGCCGCTGTAGCGCGGCAGGTTGGCTGCCCCGGCTTGCAGGCTGTATTGCCAGTCGGCGGCGGCTGACAGTTGGGTGCAGGTGATCAGGCACACAGAAGTGGCAGCGAGGTAGATCGTTTTTGAACGCATGATGGCCTTCGTCGTTCCAAGGAAGGCTCAAATCCTAGGGACGGCGGGGGCAGGGGTCTTTGGCAGCTTTGTCGGGAAACTGTCAAAGACTGTTAAACGGCTGGCCTCAGGGTCGCAATCAGCGCGCGGATCGCGCCCGGCAGGGCATCCAGCTCGCGCACCAGGATGCTGCGTTCGCGCACCGCCCAGCTTTCATCGAGCTTGATGCTCACCAGTTGCATGGTCCGACTGTGCCGCACGGCGGCGGACTCGGGGATGATGCCGATGCCGACTCCGGCCTCGACCATGCGGCAGATGGCTTCGAAACTCGACATCTGGATGCGCAGGGACAGTTGCTTGCCCAGGTGCTCGACGTGTTCACGCAAGAAGCTGAGCAAGGTGCTGCCTTCGTGCAGGCCAATATGCTGATAGGCCAGGGTCTGTTCCAGGGTCACTGACGGCTGGTTGGCCAGGGGATGGCCCACCGGCACCGTCAGCACCAGGTGGTCAGTGCTGAAGTGCAAGACCTGCAAGCCCGGCGCCTGCACGGGGCCGGCGATGATGCCCATGTCACTGGTGCCGTCGAGCACCCCGCGCACGATGTCACGGGACAGGCGCTCCTGCAGGTCGACCGTCACGCCGGGGCGCTGGGAGAGGAAACCAGCGAGGATTTCCGGGAGAAACTCGGTGACTGCCGTGGTATTGGCAAAGATACGGATATGCCCGGCGGAGTCGGCGCCATATTGGGTGAATTCGCTTTTCAGGTAATCGACCTGGCGCATGATCAGCCGCGCGTGGTGCAGCAGCCGTTCACCGGCCGGGGTGACTTCCACGCCGCGACTGTCGCGGTACAGCAGGCGCGTATCCAACTGGCCCTCCAGGGCCTTGATCCGTGCACTGGCGGCTGCCGGCGAGAGGAACGCACGCTTGGCACCCTGGGTCAGGCTGGGGGATTCGGCGATATGGATAAACAGGCGCAGGTCGGCCAGGTCGAAGTGCATGCAAGGCTCCCAGGTGAAGATAGCGGCGTTCAGCATAGCCGAACGCTGGTTTATTGAAATGCAAATTCTCAGAACGGCCAGGCGCTTGCATGATCCGGGGCAGACACTCACTGCCCGAGGACCTGCCCCCGATGAGCGCCACTGATTGGATTGGCCGAAGCGAAACCGCCCACGACCATTTGAGCCGTAACCTACTCAAGCGTATTGCCGCCACCTTCGGCGAGGCGGTGCCGGACGACGGAGCAGATTTACCACCGCTATGGCAGTGGTGCTTCTTCCAGGACCCGCTGGCGGAAACCGCCCTGGGCGCCGACGGCCACCCGGCCCGTGGCGGCTTCCTGCCGCCGGCCGATAACCGCAACCGCATGTGGGCCGGTGGGCGTATCGAGTTCCTGCACGCCTTGCGTGCCGGTGAGGCGGCGACCCGCGTGTCGACCATCACCCAGGTCGAGGAAAAGACCGGGCGCAGCGGTTCGTTGCTGTTTGTCACCGTGCGCCACGACTACTCCCAGGAGGGCCGCCTGGCAATCCGTGAGGAACAGGACATCGTCTACCGCGAGCCCACACCGCCCAAGGCCGGCAGCGGCGATGCCCTGGCCCGGGGCGACTGGTGTGAGGCGATCGAGCCCACGCCGACCTTGCTGTTTCGCTACAGCGCCGTGACCTTCAACGGTCACCGCATTCACTACGACTACCCCTACGTGACCGGCACCGAAGGCTATGCGGGGCTGGTGGTGCATGGGCCGCTGATCGCCACCTTGAGCCTGCGCGCCTTTTGCCGGGCACATCCCGAAGCCACCTTGCGCCGTTTTGCCTATCGCGGCGTGCGTCCGTTGATTGCGCCACAGGCGTTTGAGGTGGGCGGGCGAGTGACGGCGGCCGGTGTCGCCCAGCTGTGGGCCGGTAACGCTGCTGGCCTGGCGCAGCAGGCTGAAGTGCATTTCGAATAATCCAAGAACAACAGGCGGAGAGCCGTTAATGAACCCCAATGACAACGAAGAACTCAACGCCATCCGCGAAGGCGTGCGCGCCTTGTGCGCTGAATTCGACGCCGCTTACTGGCGCAAAATCGATGAAGAAAAGGGTTTCCCCGAAGCCTTCGTCAAGGCCCTGACGGACGCTGGCTGGCTGTCGGCTATGATTCCTGAGCAATACGGCGGCTCCGGCCTGGGCCTGGCCGAAGCCTCGGTGATCCTCGAGGAGGTCAACCGTTGTGGCGGCAACTCCGGCACCGTCCATGGCCAGATGTACAACATGTTCACCCTGTTGCGTCATGGCAGCGAGGCGCAAAAGCGCTTCTACCTGCCCAAGCTGGCCAGCGGTGAATTGCGCCTGCAGTCCATGGGCGTTACCGAGCCCACCACCGGCACCGACACCACCAAGATCAAGACCACCGCGATTCGGCGCGGCGACAACTACGTGATCAACGGGCAAAAGGTGTGGATCTCGCGGGTGCAGCATTCCGACCTGATGATCCTGCTGGCGCGTACCACGCCGCTGGCCGAGGTGAAGAAAAAGTCCGAGGGCATGTCGATCTTCCTGGTGGACCTGCGCGCGGCCATCGGCAACGGCCTGACCGTGCAGCCCATCGCCAATATGGTCAACCACGAGACCAACGAGTTGTTCTTCGACAACCTCCAGCTGCCCCTCGACAGCTTGATCGGCGAGGAGGGCAAGGGCTTCAAATACATCCTTGACGGCCTCAACGCCGAACGCACGCTGATCGCCGCCGAATGCATCGGCGATGGCCGCTGGTTTATCGAAAAGGCCAGTGCCTATGCCCGCGACCGCGTGGTGTTTGGCCGGCCAATCGGGCAGAACCAGGGGGTGCAGTTCCCGATTGCCGAAGCCCATATCGAAATCGAGGCGGCGGACCTGATGCGCTGGCGTGCCTGCGAGGAATACGACCGCGGCGTCAATGCCGGGGCCAGCGCCAATATGGCCAAGTACCTGGCGGCCAAGGCGTCCTGGGAAGCGGCCAACGCCTGCCTGCAAACCCACGGCGGCTTCGGATTTGCCTGCGAGTACGACGTGGAGCGCAAATTCCGCGAGACGCGCCTGTACCAGGTGGCGCCGATCTCCACCAACCTGATCCTGTCGTACGTGGCCGAGCATCTGCTCGAGCTGCCACGCAGCTTCTGAGGGCCTGAGCATGAGCCATACCCAAGCCTTGTGCCGGTTCCTCGCCGAGTTGAATGACGCGCAATTGCCCGACGCGGTGCTGGCGCGTATCGAAGAACTGTATCTGGATTGGCTGGCCTCGGCGCTGGCCAGCCAAGGTTCGCACCCGATTCCCTTGTTCGAGCGCTATGCACAAAAGATGGGCCCGGCCACCGGGCCTTCGCAGATAATCGTCAACGGTGGCAGCAGCAGCGCGTATTTTGCCGCGCTGCTCAACGCGGCCTCATCGCACCTGGTGGAGCAGGACGACCTGCACAACAGCTCGGTGCTGCACCCGGCGACGGTGGTGTTTCCCGCTGCCCTGGCCGCCGCGCAAGATCTCGGCAAATCCGGTCGCGAGTTGTTGTTGGCCGCGGTGGCCGGTTATGAGGCCGGGATTCGCATCGGCGAGTTCATGGGCCGTTCCCACTACCGGATCTTCCACACCACGGCCACAGTCGGCACCTTGGCGGCGGCGGTGGCCGTGGGCAAGTTGCTGGACTTCAACGAAGAACAATTCATCAACCTGCTCGGCAGCGCCGGCACCCAGGCCGCCGGGCTCTGGGAGTTCCTGCGCGATGCCGCTGACTCCAAGCAGTTGCACACCGCCAAGGCCGCAGCGGATGGCTTGCTGGCCGCGTACCTGACGGCGGATGGCTTGAGCGGTGCGCGCAATATCCTCGAAGGCGAGCAGGGTTTGGCGGCGGGTATGTCCACTGACGCCGAGCCGGGCAAATTGTCCGCAGGCCTCGGTAGCCGCTGGGCGCTGCTGGAAACCTCGTTCAAGTTCCACGCTTCGTGCCGCCATACCCACCCGGCCGCCGATGCGTTGCTGGACTTGATGCAGCGCGAAGGCCTGGCCGCTGCGGATATCGCCAGGGTCGAGACCCGCGTGTACCAAGGCGCTATTGATGTGCTCGGCCGCGTGACCGTACCGGCCACCGTGCACCAGGCCAAGTTCTCCATGGGTACCGTGCTCGGCCTGATTGCTGTGCACGGCAAAGCCGGGCTTACCGAGTTTCATCAGTGGGCCCTGAGCGATCCCGCCGTCGCTGCGTTCCGCGACAAGGTCAGCATGATCTTCGACCGCGCAGTCGACGACGCCTATCCGCAGCGCTGGCTGGGCCGCGTCACCGTGACCTGCGTCGATGGCCGCACGTTGCATGGTGCGATTGACGAGCCCAAGGGCGACCCGGGCAACACCCTGGACCGAGTGCAGTTGGCGGACAAGTTCCAGCGCCTCTGCCAGTTCAGCGGCGCCCGCACGCCGGCCCAGGCCAGCGCCTTGATCGAAAAAGTCTGGAACCTGCGCAACGCCGTATCCATGGCCCATTGGCTTTGAGGAATTGTCATGACTGCTAATCAACGACCGCTGGACGGCATCACCGTGGTCAGCCTGGAACACGCGATTGCTGCGCCGTTCTGTACCCGCCAACTGGCCGACCTGGGGGCGCGGGTGATCAAGATCGAACGCCCGGGCAGCGGTGATTTTGCCCGTGGCTACGACGAGCGCGTGCGCGGCCTGGCCTCGCATTTTGTGTGGACCAACCGTTCCAAGGAAAGCCTGACCCTGGACCTCAAGCAGGCGGAGGCCGGCGCTATCCTCGACACCTTGCTGGCCGATGCCGACGTGCTGGTGCAGAACCTTGCACCCGGTGCGGCGGCGCGTATGGGGCTCGCGTTCGAGGCGCTGCAGGCGCGCTTTCCACGACTGATTGTGTGTGATATTTCCGGCTACGGTGAAGGCGGGCCCTACGAGAAAAAGAAAGCCTATGACCTGCTGATCCAGAGCGAGGGCGGTTTTCTTTCGGTGACCGGTGGCCCCGGTGAAGAGCAGATGGCCAAGGCCGGTTGTTCCATCGCGGATATCTCCGCCGGCATGTACGCCTACAGCGGCATCCTGTCGGCACTGCTATTGCGCGGCAAGACGGGCAAGGGCAGCCGCATTGACGTGAGCATGCTGGAAAGCCTGGTGGAGTGGATGGGCTACCCGATGTACTACGCCTTCGACGGTGCCCCGCAGCCACCGCGGGCCGGCGCGGCGCATTCGACGATCTACCCCTACGGGCCGTTCCCCACCGGCGATGGCGGCACGGTGATGCTCGGTTTGCAGAACGAACGCGAATGGGCGGCGTTCTGCGACAAGGTACTGCTCACCCCGACGCTGGCGACGGATGAACGCTTCTCGGCCAACTTCAAGCGTTCAGCCAACCGCGAAGTGCTGCGCCAGATCATTGTCGACAGCTTTGCCCAACTCGACACCGAGGCCGTGATCCAGCGTCTGGAACACGCGCAGATCGCCAGTGCACGGGTCAACGATATGCAAGGCGTGTGGGACCACCCGCAACTCAAGGCCCGCGACAGCTGGCGTGAAATCGACAGCCCGGCCGGGCCGTTACCGTCGTTATTGCCACCGGCGCGTAACGCCGCGTTTAGCCCGCGTATGGACGGCGTACCGGGACTGGGGCAGCACAGCCAGGCAATTCTCCAGGCGCTGGGCTACTCGGGTGAGGCCATCGACAGCCTGCGCGCGCGCGGCGTTATCTAATCAGGAGTTCTGTGATGCCTTTGATTCGTTCTGCCTTGTTCGTGCCGGGCAGCCGCCCGGAGCGCTTTGCCAAAGCACTGGCCAGTGGTGCCGATGCGGTGATCGTGGATTTTGAAGATGCGGTGGAAGAACCGCTCAAGCGCCAGGCCCGGGACAACCTCGGCGGGTTTTTAACGGCCAACCCCGATGCCTGTGTGTGGGTGCGCATCAATGCCCCAGAACACGCCGAGCACTTTGCCGATGTGGCGTTCTGCAAAGCCCACGGCAACGTGGCCGGGGTGTTGCTGCCCAAGGTGGAAAGTGCCGCCCAGGTGGCGGTGGTCGCCGCTGCCGGCAAAGTCATCTGGCCGATTATCGAAAGTGCACGAGGCCTGCTGGCGGTGGCCGAAATCGCCCATGCGCCGCAAGTGCAGCGCCTGTCGTTCGGTGGCCTGGACCTGGCGCTGGACCTGAACCTGAGCAGCCACTCGGCGGCGGCGAATTTTGCCCTGGATCAGGCGCGCCTGGCGCTGATCGTGCATTCGCGCGCCGCCGGCCTGGTGGCACCGCTGGACGGTGTACACCCGGCGATCGACGACCCGGAGGGCCTGCGCCACTCGATCCGGCATGCCTATGAAATGGGCTTTGCCGGGGCCCTGTGTATCCATCCCAAGCAGGTGCCGGTGATCCATGAGGCCCTGGCGCCGAGTGCGGCGGACCTGGCCTGGGCCCAACGGGTGGTGGAGGCCGGTGCCCATGGGGCTGGGGCCTACCAGATTGATGGGCAGATGGTGGATGCGCCGGTGTTGCTGCGGGCCCAAAGGCTGCTGGCAGCACAGAACTCCCACGCGGGATAGGCATTGCTCCCCAGGTTGGTGTTCGGCCTGGCCGAACGCAGTGTTTAAAAAATTGAAATTCACTACACGCCTCACATCAGGCACCTTGCCTGACACCACCACAACAATAAAAAGGTGATACCCATGCTCAAGCTTTCTCGGGCGCTGTTGTGCGCCGCCACGTTGTTTGCCGCAGGCCTGGCCCAGGCGGCTGATCCGATCATCATCAAGTTCGCCCACGTGGTAGCGGAAAACACCCCCAAAGGCCAGGGCGCGCTGCTGTTCAAGAAACTTGCCGAAGAGCGCCTGGCGGGCAAGGTCAAGGTCGAGGTGTACCCCAACTCGTCGCTGTTTGGCGACGGCAAGGAGATGGAAGCGCTGCTGCTGGGCGATGTGCAGATGCTGGCGCCGTCCCTGGCCAAGTTCGAGCAGTACACCAAGCAGGTGCAGATCTACGACCTGCCGTTTTTGTTCAACGACCTGGCCGCCGTCGACCGTTTCCAGGCCGCTGAAGGCAAGCAACTGCTGACGTCGATGCAGGACAAGAACATCCTCGGCCTGGCCTATTGGCACAATGGCCTCAAGCAACTGTCGGCCAACAAGGCCCTGCACGAGCCCAAGGATGCCCGGGGCCTGAAGTTCCGCGTGCAGGCCTCCAGTGTGCTGGAGGAGCAGTTCAAGGCGATCCGTGCCAACCCGCGCAAGATGAGTTTTGCCGAGGTCTACCAAGGCTTGCAGACCGGCACTGTCAACGGCACCGAAAACACCTGGTCGAACTATGAAAGCCAGAAGGTCAACGAGGTGCAGAAGTACTTCACCGAGTCCAACCACGGCCTGATCGACTACATGGTGATCACCAACGCCAAGTTCTGGAACGGCCTGGCGCCGGACATCCGCAGTAGCCTGGAACAGATCATGGTCGAAGTCACCGTCGAGGTGAACAAGCAGGCCGAAGCGCTGAACCAGTCGGCCAAGCAGAAGATTATCGACGCCAAGACCAGCGAAATCATCGAGCTGACCCCCGAGCAACGCCAGCTATGGCGCGAAGCCATGCGTCCGGTGTGGCAGAAGTTCGAGGGGCTGATTGGCGCTGACCTGATCAAGGCCGCAGACGCGTCCAACCACTGATCGCCTGCGCGACCCCGACCCAATGTGGGAGCGGGCTTGCCCGCGATGGCGGCGTCTGAGCCAGCCGAGAGGCCGTTGATGCCCCATCGCGGGCAACCCCGCTCCCACATGTTGCGACCCCTTTCCCTGTAAGCGAGGTTTTGCCATGCAATCCCTAAGGCGCGTCTGGGAGCACCTGGAGGAAGGTTTTATCGCCTTCCTGCTGGCCGCCATGACCCTGGTGACGTTTGTCTACGTCATGCTCAACAACATCTACACCCTGTTTTTTGCCCTGGCCGACAAATGGGCCTGGAGCAGCAGTTTTTTCAACGCCCTGGGCGACGGCACCATGACCTGGGCCCAGGACATGACCTGGAGCGTCGCGCTGACCAAGGCGATGTTCGGCTGGCTGATTTTCTTCGGGATTTCCTATGGCGTGCGCACCGCCGGCCACCTGGGGGTCGATGCCCTGGTGCGCCTGACGCCACGCCGGGTCCAGCGCCTGCTGGGAATGCTCGCGTGCCTGTGCTGCCTGGCCTACGCCGGGTTGTTCATGGTGGCCAGCTACAAGTGGGTGAGTGCCGTGCTGGCGGCCGGGATCGGGGCCGAGGACCTCGATCATTTCGGCCTGGAAGTGGGGCATATCGCGCTGATCGTGCCGATCGGCTTTGCCCTGGTGTTGATCCGCTACCTGGAAATTTTCTACCGCCTGTTTACCCACCGTCAGGTCGGGTTGGGGCTGGCCGACGAAGCCGGTGAAGCCAGCAAGTTGGCCGGTAGCCATGAGGAGCGTGACTGATGGCCGTTCTCTGTCTGTTTTTACTGCTGTTGGTGTTCATGTTTCTCGGCGTGCCCATCGCGATTTCCCTGGGGTTGTCGGGGGCGATGTCGATCCTGATGTTCAGCCAGGACTCGTTAAGCTCTCTGGCGATCAAGTTGTTCGAAACCAGCGATGCCTACACCTTCCTGGCGATTCCGTTCTTCCTGCTGTCGGGGGCGTTCATGACCACCGGCGGCGTGGCGCAACGCTTGATCGATTTTGCCAACGCCTGTGTCGGCCATATCCGTGGCGGCCTGGCGATTGCGGCGGTGCTGGCGTGCATGCTGTTCGCCGCGCTGTCCGGTTCATCGCCGGCGACGGTGGCGGCGGTGGGGTCGATTGCCGTGGCCGGTATGGTGCGTTCCGGTTACCCCAAGGAGTTTGGTGCCGGGATCATCTGCAATGCCGGGACCCTGGGCATCCTGATTCCGCCTTCCATCGTGATGGTGGTGTATTCGGCGGCGACGGAAACCTCGGTGGGCAAGCTGTTTATGGCGGGGGTGATCCCCGGCTTGCTGCTGGGCCTGATGCTGATGATCGCGATCTACATCGTGGCGCGTATCAAAAAGCTGCCGGCACAACCCCGGGCGACCTTTGCCCAGTGGCTGGGCTGTGCCCGTCGCGCGTTCTGGGGCCTGTTGCTGCTGGTGATCATCCTCGGCGGTATCTACAGCGGCATGTTCACCCCCACTGAAGCTGCAGCGGTGGCGGCGGTGTACTCGGCGTTTGTCGCGCTGTTTGTGTACAAGGACATGCGCTTGAGGGATTGCCCCAAGGTGCTGCTGGAGTCTGGGCGCCTGTCGATCATGCTGATGTTCATCATCGCCAACGCCATGCTGTTTGCCCATGTGCTGACCACCGAACAGATCCCGCAGGAAATCACGGCCTGGGTCATCTCCGAAGGGCTGACGCCGATCGGTTTCCTGCTGATGGTCAACGTGGTGCTGTTGATCGCCGGCAGCTTTATGGAGCCCTCGGCCATTGTGCTGATCCTGGCGCCGATCTTCTTCCCGATTGCGATGAAGCTGGGCATCGACCCGATTCACCTGGGGATTGTGATGGTGGTGAACATGGAGATCGGCCTGGTGCATCCGCCCGTTGGGCTGAACCTGTTCGTGACCTCGGCGGTGACCGGCCTGACCCTGGGCCAGACGATCCGCGCAGCGATGCCATGGCTGATGATCCTCCTGGCGTTCCTGGTCCTGGTGACGTACGTGCCGTTTATCTCACTGGCGCTGCCGCAGTGGTTGGGCATGTAGCCAGCGCCCAAACGCCGCACCACCCCCAGACTTGATTTCAATCAAGGGCTCACTGGCCACGTGCCACCTACCATCGGCTGCATATCCCGGCCGTTGAAGTCAGTGAGCCCATGAACCGCACCAAGCCCTCGACCCTCGCTACCCTGGCTGCAAGTCCCGTTACCTGGCTGGTTGTCCTGGTGCTGCTGTTCAGCCTGGCCGGCCCGGCCCAGGCCAAGTCCTACGGCGCGATTGAACAGCAGCGCATCGACAAGATTTTCCCGCAGGCCGACGCCATTTCCGCCGCCCAAGGCCCGTTCAAGGTGCGCACGCTGTCGGCCAAAGGCGCGGTCATCGGCTATGTGTTCCAGAGCCTGGACGTGGTGGACATCCCGGCGTACTCCGGCAAACCGATCAACACCCAGGTGATTCTCGACCCGGCCGGGGTGATCCGTGATGCCTATGTGCTGGAGCACCACGAGCCGATTCTGTTGATCGGCATTCCCGAGGCCAAGCTGCATGACTTCACCGCCCGCTACAGCGGGATCAACGTCAAGCAGCGGGTGGTGGTGGGGCATTCCAGTGACAGCCAGGCGGTGACCGTGGATGCGGTGGCCGGTGCCACGGTCACGGCGATGGTGGTCAATGAGGTGATCATGCGCGCCGCCCACGAAGTGGCGGTGTCGCTCAAGCTGATCGAGGACAAGGCCAGCACCGCGCAGAAAGTCGCGCTGGTGCGCGCTGACCTGTTCGAGCCGGCCAACTGGGCGCAGTTGACCGGCAATGGCGCGGTGCGCCGCTTGCACCTGACGCGCGGCCAGGTGGATGCCGCCTTCAAGGGCACCGAGGCCGAAGGCGTGGACGTGGCGGGGGCGGGGCAGGTCGACGAGACGTTTATCGACTTGTATGTGGCCGATCTCAACGCGCCGACCATCGGCCGCAACCTGTTGGGTGACGCGCAGTACCGGGTGTTGATGCAGGGCCTCAAGCCCGGCGAGCAGGCCATCGCGGTGCTGGGACGCGGGATTTTTTCGTTCAAGGGCTCGGGCTATGTGCGCGGCGGGATTTTTGATCGGGTGCAGTTGCGCCAGTTCGGCAATGTCATCAGCTTCCGCGATATGGACCACCAGCGCCTGTACGACGTGTTCGCCGAGGGCATGCCCGAGTTCGATGAAATGTCGGTGTTTATCGTGCGCCCCCAGGCTGCGTTCGATCCAGGCTCAGCGTGGACCCTGGAGCTGCTGGTACGGCGCCAGACCGGCCCGGTCAGTGGCACCTTCAGCAGTTTTGAATTGCCCTACCAGATGCCCGAGGCGTATCTGGAGCGCCCGTTGCCCACCGCCGCCGAACAGGCCGCCATCGACGAAGCCAACCGGCCGATGTGGCTGACGATCTGGTACCAGAAACACGTGCAGATCCTGATCCTGGGCGCCGCCCTGGTGCTGCTGACGGTGATTTTGTTTTTGCAGGACAGCCTGGCCCGGCGCCCGCGCCTGTTGCATTGGGTGCGCCGTGGCTACCTGCTGTTTACCGTGGTGTTTATCGGCTGGTACGCCCTGGGGCAGTTGTCGGTGGTCAACGTGCTGACCTTTGTGCATGCCCTGTTCCAGCAGTTCCGCTGGGAGCTGTTCCTCACCGACCCGCTGATCTTCATGCTCTGGGTATTCACCGCCGCCAGCATCCTGCTGTGGGGCCGGGGGGTGTTCTGTGGCTGGTTGTGCCCGTTCGGGGCGCTGCAGGAGCTGCTCAACGAGGCGGCGCGCAAGCTCAAGGTGCGCCAGTTCGAGTTGCCGTTTGCCGTGCATGAGCGGCTGTGGGCGATCAAGTATTTGATCCTGCTGGGGCTGTTTGGCCTGTCCCTGGAGTCGATGGCCACCGCCGAGCGGTTTGCCGAAGTGGAACCGTTCAAGACCGCCATCACCCTGCATTTCGACCGCCAATGGTGGTTCGTGCTGTACGCCGTGGCGCTGCTGGTGATCAACCTGTTCACGCGCAAAGTCTACTGCCGCTACCTCTGCCCACTGGGCGCGGCGCTGGCGATCCCCAGCAAATTCAGGCTGTTCGACTGGCTCAAACGGCGCAAGGAGTGTGGCGATCCGTGCCAGTTGTGTGCCAGGGAATGCGAGATCCAGGCGATCCACCCCGACGGCCATATCAACGCCAATGAATGCCACTACTGCCTCGATTGCCAGATGACCTGGCACAACGACCACAAATGCCCGCCCCTGATCAACAAGCGCAAGAAACGCAACAAGGCCGCACCCGCCACTGGGCAATTGATCCCGGTGGTGCAGGTGGCGGTGCCTGAATGACGGCCTTGGGCACCCACTTTTCATATCTGGAGCACATCATGAACGACAGCGAATCGAACAAAACCGGGACCACCCCGGAACCCGAAGGCATGAGCCGGCGTGGTTTCCTTGGCACTGGCGCCGTCACCGGCGCGGTGCTGGCAGGGGCCTCGGCCCTCGGCGGTACGGTGTTTACCCGCGAGTCCTTTGCGGCGGCGGCCAAGGAAGCCAAGTCGAAAATCCATGTGGGCCCAGGGGAGCTGGATCAGTACTACGGGTTCTGGAGCGGCGGCCACCAGGGCGAAGTGCGGGTGTTGGGCGTGCCGTCAATGCGCGAGCTGATGCGCATCCCGGTGTTTAACGTCGATTCGGCTACCGGCTGGGGCCTGACCAACGAGAGCAAGCGCATCCTGGGGGAGGGCGCCAAGTACCAGAACGGCGATTGCCATCACCCGCACTTGTCCACCACCGATGGCCGCTACGACGGCAAATACCTGTTTATCAACGACAAGGCCAACACTCGCGTGGCGCGGATCCGCCTGGACATCATGAAGTGCGACAAGATCGTCACCGTGCCCAACGCCCAGGCGATCCACGGCCTGCGCCTGCAAAAGGTGCCGTACACCAAGTACGTGTTCTGCAACGCCGAGTTCATCATCCCGCACCCCAATGACGGCCACACCTTCGACCTGCAGGACAAGAACAGCTTCACCCTGTTCAACGCCATCGACGCCGAGAAGATGGAAATGGCTTTCCAGGTCATCGTCGACGGCAACCTCGACAACGCCGACATGGACTACACCGGCAAATACGCGGCGGCCACCTGCTACAACTCGGAAAAGGCCTCCGACCTGGGCGGCATGATGCGCAACGAACGCGACTGGGTGGTGGTATTCAACATCCCGCGCATCGAGGCGGCGATCAAGGCCGGCAAGTTCATCAACCTTGACGGGGTCAAGGTGCCGGTGGTGGACGGGCGCAAGGGCGACGACGGCAAGGACAGCGAATTCACCCGCTATATCCCGGTGCCGAAGAACCCCCACGGTTGCAATACCTCGCCGGACGGTAAGTACTTTATCGCCAACGGCAAGCTGTCGCCGACCTGCACCATCATTGCCATCGACAAGCTCGACGACCTGTTCAGCGACAAGATCAAAGACCCGCGCGGCGTGGTGGTCGGCGAGCCGGAGCTGGGCCTGGGCCCGCTGCACACCACCTACGATGGCCGGGGTTTTGCCTACACCACGCTGTTTATCGACAGCCAGGTGGTCAAGTGGAACATCGCCGAAGCCATCCGCGCCTACGGCGGTGAGAAGGTCAACTACATCAAGCAGAAGCTCGATGTGCACTACCAGCCTGGCCACAACCACGCCTCGCTCACCGAAACCCGGGATGCCGACGGCCAATGGCTGGTGGTACTGAGCAAGTTCTCCAAGGACCGCTTCCTGCCCACCGGCCCGTTGCACCCGGAAAACGACCAGTTGATCGATATCTCCGGCGATGAAATGAAACTGGTCCACGACGGCCCGACCTTCGCCGAACCCCACGACTGCGTGATGGCGCGGCGCGACCAGATCAAGACCAAGAAAATCTGGGAGCGCAACGACCCGTTCTTTGCCGAAACCGTGGCCATTGCGGCCAAGGACGGGATCAAGCTGGAGACCGATAACAAGGTGATCCGCGACGGCAAGAAAGTGCGGGTGTACATGACCTCCATGGCGCCGACCTACGGCCTGACGGAATTCACCGTCAAACATGGCGATGAGGTCACCGTGACCATCACCAACATCGACCAGATCGAGGACGTGACCCATGGCTTTGTCATGACCAACCATGGCGTGAGCATGGAAATCAGCCCGCAGCAAACATCTTCCATCACCTTCATCGCCGACAAGCCGGGGCTGCATTGGTACTACTGCAGCTGGTTCTGCCATGCGCTGCATATGGAGATGGTGGGGCGGATGCTGGTGGAGCGCACTTAACGGCGAGCACCCAACAAATGTAGGCGCTGGCTTGCCTGCGATAGCGGTGCATCAGAAAACTGTCGGTTGCCTGACACACCGCTATCGCAGGCAAGCCAGCTCCCACATGGGATCTGTTTTGATCAAAAAGGAATACTCCGTGGCTCGACCCCGCACGTTATGGACCGGGTGTGTGTGGCTGCTATTTTCGGCCACCGCCAGTGCCGCTGTACTGCCCATCACCGACCTGCCGTTGGTAGCCGCAGGCCCGCACCGCTGGCAATTGCCCGCCGGTGACTACCAGGGCTCCTTCAGCATCGACCAGCCCCTGCAACTGACTTGCGAACCCGGTGCGGTGATCCACAGCCAGGGCCAGGGCAATGGTCTGCTGATCAACGCTGCCGACGTCACCGTCGAGGGCTGCACCTTCCTCGACTGGGGCCATGACCTCACCGCGATGAACGCGGCCATTTTCATCCAGCCCAAGGCCCACGGCGCCTTGATCAAGAACAACCGCCTGCGCGGCCAGGGGTTTGGCGTGTGGGTCGATGGCACGGCGGATGTGAGCGTGATCGACAACCAGATCCAGGGCGACCCGACCATGCGTTCCCAGGACCGGGGCAATGGCATCCATTTGTACGCGGTCAAGGGCGCGCGGGTGATCGGCAACCTGGTGCGCGATGCCCGCGATGGCATCTACATCGACACCTCCAACGGCAACCTGCTGCAAGGCAACACCCTGGAAGACCTGCGCTACGGCATCCACTACATGTTCGCCAACGACAACCAGGTGCTCGGCAACATCACCCGCCGCACCCGCACCGGCTATGCGCTGATGCAAAGCCGCAAGCTGACGGTGATCGGCAATCGCTCCGAGCAGGACCAGAACTACGGGATCCTGATGAACTACATCACCTATTCCACCCTGCGCGACAACGTGGTCAACGACGTGCGCGACGGCACCACCGGCGACACCATGATCACCGGGGCCGAAGGCAAGGCGCTGTTTATCTACAACTCGCTGTTCAACAGCATCGAACACAACCACTTTGGGCGCAGCGCGGTGGGCATCCACCTCACGGCCGGCTCCGAAGACAACCGGATTGCCAACAATGCCTTTGTCGGCAACCAGCGCCAGGTCAAGTACGTGGCCACCCGCTTGCAGGAATGGTCGGCAGATGGTCGCGGCAATTACTGGAGCGATTACCTGGGCTGGGACCGCAATAACGACGGCCTGGGGGATGTGGCCTACGAGCCCAACGATAACGTCGACCGCCTGCTGTGGCTGTATCCCCAGGTGCGCCTGCTGATGAACAGCCCCGGCATCGAGTTGCTGCGCTGGGTGCAACGGGCGTTTCCGGTGATCAAGTCGCCGGGGGTGATGGACAGCCATCCGCTGATGAAAGACCCCACGCTTTCCCCGCTCAAGGAGCCCGCATGATGCCTGTCGTCGAAATCGAAGGCGTGACCCAGCGCTATGGGCCCGCCACTGTGCTGCATGACTTGAGTCTGAGCCTGGCGCCCGGGGAGGTGCTGGGCCTGTTCGGCCATAACGGCGCGGGAAAGACCACCAGCATGAAACTGATCCTCGGTTTATTGCAGGCAAGCAGCGGCCAGGTACGGGTGTTTGGCCGCGCGCCCAGTGATCCCCAGGTGCGCCGGATGCTCGGCTATCTGCCGGAAAACGTCACGTTCTACCCGCAACTCAGCGGCCTGGAGACCTTGCAGCATTTTGCCCGGCTCAAGGGCGCGCCGATGAGCCAGGTCTCGACGTTGCTGGAAGACGTCGGCCTGACAGCGGCGGCGCGGCGGCGGGTCAAGACCTATTCCAAGGGCATGCGCCAGCGCCTCGGCCTGGCCCAGGCCCTGCTTGGCGAGCCGCGCCTGTTGCTGCTCGACGAACCCACCGTGGGCCTGGACCCGATCGCCACCCAGGATTTGTACTGCTTGCTCGACCGCCTGCGCGGGCAGGGCACCAGCATCATCCTCTGCTCCCATGTGCTGCCGGGCGTGGAGGCCCATATCAACCGTGCCGCGATCCTCACCCAGGGCCGCCTGCTGGCCCTCGGCACCCTGGCGGCCTTGCGCGAAGAAGCGGGGCTGCCGACCCTGATCCGCAGCAGCGGCCTGCAACGTGCGGCGCTCTTGCAAAAACGCTGGAGCGAGGCCGGCCACGTGACCCAGCGCTGGGGCGCGCAAGGGCTGCAAGTGGCGGCGTTCAATGGCAACAAGCTGGACCTGCTGCGCCAGTTGCTCGACCAGGACAGCCCCACTGACGTGGAAATTGTCGTGCCGTCCCTGGAAGACCTGTACCGCCATTACATGGACAGCCCTGTGGAGCGTGCCCAATGACGCCGATCTGGAACATGGCCCGCAAAGAGTTCAGCGATGGCCTGCGCAACCGTTGGTTATTGGCCATCAGCCTGTTGTTCGCGGTGCTGGCCATCGGTATTGGGTGGCTCGGTGCGGCGGCGTCCGGGCAACTGGGCTTTACCTCGATCCCGGCAACCATCGCCAGCCTGGCTAGCCTGGCGACCTTCCTGATGCCATTGATTGCGCTGTTGCTGGCCTATGACGCGATTGTTGGCGAGGACGAAAGCGGCACCTTGCTGCTGTTGCTCACCTATCCCCTGGGGCGTGGGCAGATCCTGCTCGGCAAGTTTGTCGGGCATGGGCTGATCCTGGCGCTGGCGACCTTTATCGGATTCGGCTGCGCCATGCTCGCCATCGCGCTGCTGGTGGATGACGTCGAGTTCAGCCTGCTGCTCTGGGCCTTTGGCCGCTTCATGCTGACCTCGACCTTGCTCGGCTGGGGCTTTTTGGGGATGGCGTATGTGTTGAGCAGCGTCTCGGCGGAAAAGTCCACGGCGGCCGGGTTGGCCCTGGGGGTGTGGTTCTTTTTTGTGCTGGTCTTTGACCTGGCATTGCTGGCGCTGCTGGTGCTCAGCGAGGGGCAGTTCAGCCCGACGCTGCTGCCCTGGCTGTTGCTGTTCAACCCGGCGGATGTGTACCGGCTGATCAACCTGTCGGGCTTCGATGCCGGCCCCGCGTCGGTAGGCGTGATGGCCCTGGGCGGTGACTTGGCAGTGCCGGAGGCGGCGTTGTGGCTGTGCCTGGCGGCGTGGGTCGCCGGGCCGCTGGCCTGGGCCTATTGGCTGTTCGGGCGGCGCGCGGCATGAATTTTTTATCGGTGGAGTAGCTGAGCATGAAAATCGGATGGGTGTTGCTGTTGAGCCTGCTGTTGGTGGGGTGTGACAAGCCGGTGGCGGCGGGGGCAGGTGATGGGCCGGTGGCGTTCCATCCGGCGGATGAGTGCCATGTGTGTGGCATGGTGATCAGCGAATTCCCGGGGCCCAAGGGCGAGGTGGTGGAGCAGGGCGCGGCGAAGAAGTTCTGCTCGACCGCAGAAATGCTCGGCTGGTGGTTGCAGCCGGAAAATCATCATGCCCAGTCAAAGCTGTATGTGCATGACATGGGGCGCAGCCATTGGAATACCCCGGACGATGCCCACCTGATCGACGCCAAGACCGCCTACTACGTGCTCGGCACCGGGCTCAAGGGCGCCATGGGCGTGGTGCTGGCCTCGTTTGCCGAGCAGGCGGTGGCGCAGAAAGTCGCGGCAGATACTGGCGGGCGGGTGCTGCGTTTCGAAGAGATAGACCTGGCACTGTTGCAGCAGCCGAGTGGCATGGCCCATAGCGGTCATTGAGCCTGCCTCCCCCCTGTGGGAGCGGGCTTGCCCGCGATGACGGCAGTTCAGTCAGCATTTCTGGCGGCTGACACACCGCTATCGCAGGCAAGCCCCAATGCCGATCAGTTAAGCGAACGCAATGCTCAAAGCAGCGAAGATCAAATGTGGGAGCGGGCTTGCCCGCGAAGACGGCAGTTCAGTCAGCATTTCTGGCGGATGACACACCGCTATCGCAGGCAAGCCCCAATGCCGATCAGTTAAGCGAACGAAATGCTCAAAGCAGCGAAGATCAAATGTGGGAGCGGGCTTGTCGGATCGCCGCATCGCCGCGAAGACGTCGGCCCAGCAACCATTGATGTTGACTGACCCACTGCTTTCGCGAGCAAGCCCGCTCCCACAGGGGTATGTAGCTTCGCGCTCGCTCCTAGCGGTTGACCAATTTCGCCGGCAACGCAATCACCAGCAAACAACTGAGCAGCAGGCTGGCGGCAAAGAACCACATGGCCCCAGCGCTGCTGCCGGTGATATCTATCGCCAGGCCCATCAACGAGTTGCTGACCAGCCCGGCGATATTCGCCAGGGAGCACGCCAGGGCAAAACCGGTGGCCGCCGCAGTGCCGGTAAGGAAGGTCGCCGGCAGGCTGAAAAACACCGGCACCGCACCGAGGATCGCTGCCGAAGCCACGGCAAACAGGGCCACGGTGGCGATCACGTTATGGGTGAAGAACGTGCTGCTGGCCATGGCCGCGGCGCCCACCAAAAACGGCACGATAATGTGCCAGCGGCGTTCACGGTATTTGTCGGAACTGGCGCCGATCAGCAGCATGCCCGCCAGCGCGGCGACGCTGGGCAGGGCGGTGAGCAGGCCGATATGGAACGTGTCGCTGACCCCCGCGTTGCGGATCAGGGTCGGCATCCAGAAGCCCATGGCGTAGGCACTGAGCAGGATCGAAAAATCAATCCCGCCAAGCATCCACACCTTGAGGTTGAAGAACCCCTCGCGAAAACGCCGTGGGCTTTGACTGGCCTGGCTGTCATCGGCCTGCAACTGCTGTTGCAGCAGGGTCTTTTCGGCGGCTGACAACCATTTGGCCTGGTGATAGGTATTGGGCAGCGCCCAGAACGCCAATACCCCCAACAGCACGCTGGGCAGCGCTTCGAGCAGGAACAGCCATTGCCAGCCACGCAGGCCACCTACCTGGTCGAAGTGGCCCATGATCCAGCCGGACAACGGCCCGCCAATCACACTGGACAGCGGCAGGCCGATCATGAACAGCGCAAACACCCGCCCCCGGCGATGGGTGGGGAACCAGGTGGTCAGGTAATACAACACCCCCGGCAGGAATCCCGCTTCGGCGACGCCGAGCAAAAACCGCAGCACATAGAACTGGGTGGTGGAGGTGACTAGCAACGTGCAGGCCGAGAGCAGGCCCCAGGTGATCATGATGCGCGCGATCCAGATCCGTGCGCCGACGCGCTCGAGGATCAGGTTGCTCGGTACTTCAAACAGGATATAGCCGACAAAAAACAGGCCGGCGCCCAGGCCGAACGCGGTTTCGCTGAACTGCAACTGGTCTTGCATCTGCAACTTGGCAAAACCGATGTTGATGCGGTCCAGGTAGGCCGCCAGGTAGCAGAAGCACAGGAACGGAATCAGCTTCCAGGTGATCTTGTGGTACAGCGCGTGGATTGGGTCGGCGACCGTGGGCATCGGTGTGTCTCATGGGCAATGAGGAGGGCGGGGCGAATATAGCATTCCGTCACCGACAAGCTCTGTCTGAAAAGCGCCACTTGGCTGGGGTTGCTGTGCGAAAGAAGCTACGTTTAACGCTTCTAATAAACAGAGTATCCACGGATGAACTACCAACCCTTTACCCGAACCTTGATCGCGACGGCCCTGGTCCTGACATTCAGCTGTGTGCAGGCGGCCTCCCAGGCCCCGGTGGCCGGTGAAAACGGCATGGTGGTGACGGCCCAGCATTTGGCGACCCACGTGGGTGTCGATGTGTTGAAGGCTGGCGGCAACGCCGTGGATGCGGCAGTGGCCGTGGGATACGCCCTGGCGGTGGTCTACCCGGCAGCGGGCAATCTCGGCGGCGGTGGGTTCATGACCGTGCAATTGGCGGACGGGCGCAAGACCTTCCTCGACTTCCGCGAAAAAGCCCCCTTGGCGGCCACCGCCGACATGTACCTGGACAAGGACGGCAATGTCGTCCCTGGCCTCAGCGCCAAGGGCCACCTGGCGGTCGGCGTGCCCGGCACCGTCTCCGGCATGGAGCTGGCCCTGAGTAAATACGGGACCCTCAAGCGTGCCCAGGTGATCGCGCCGGCTATCAAGCTTGCAGAAAACGGCTTTGCCCTCGACCAGGGCGATATCGACATGCTGCACAGCGCCACCGAAGAATTCAAAAAAGACCAGGACCTGCGCGGCATCTTCCTCAACAAAGGCGAGCCGCTGCAGGTTGGGCAGAAACTGGTGCAAAAAGACCTCGCGCGGACCCTGCGGGAAATCTCCGCCAAGGGCGCCGATGGCTTCTACAAAGGCTGGGTGGCCAAGGCTATCGTCGACTCCAGCCAGGCTGGCAAGGGCATCATCGCCCAGGCCGACCTGGACAAATACCAGACCCGCGAGCTGGCCCCCATCGAATGCGACTACCGCGGCTACCACGTAGTTTCGGCGCCGCCACCGAGCTCGGGCGGCCTGGTGATCTGCCAGATCATGAACATCCTCGAAGGCTACCCCATGGCCGAACTGGGCTACGGCTCGGCCCAGGGCACCCATTACCAGATCGAAGCCATGCGCCACGCCTACGTCGACCGCAACAGCTACCTGGGCGACCCGGACTTCGTGCAGAACCCCGTGGAGCATCTGCTGGACAAGAACTACGCGGCCAAACTGCGCGCCGCCATCGAACCGCAAAAGGCCGGCGACTCCATGGCCATCAAGCCCGGCGTTGCGCCCCATGAAGGCAGCAACACCACCCATTACTCCATCGTCGACAAATGGGGCAACGCGGTGTCGGTGACCTACACCCTCAACGACTGGTTCGGTGCCGGCGTCATGGCCAGCAAGACCGGGGTGATCCTCAACGACGAAATGGACGACTTCACCGTCAAGGTCGGCGTGCCAAACATGTACGGGCTGGTCCAGGGCGAAGCCAACGCCATCGCCCCGGGCAAGGCACCCCTGTCGTCCATGAGCCCGACCATCGTGACCAAGGACGGCAAGGCCGTGATGGTCATCGGCACACCGGGGGGCAGCCGCATCATCACCGCCACCTTGCTCACCATCCTCAACGTCATCGACTACAAGATGAACATCCAGGAAGCCGTCAACGCTCCACGTTTCCACCAACAGTGGATGCCCGACACCACCAACCTCGAAACCTTCGCCTTGAGCCCCGACACCCAGAAAATCCTCGAAAGCTGGGGCCACAAATTCGCCGGCCCCCAAGACGCCAATCACCTGGCCGCGATCCTCGTCGGCGCCCCGTCCCTGGACGGCAAGCCCGTGGGCAACAACCGCTTCTACGGCGCCAACGACCCACGGCGCAATACTGGGCTGTCACTGGGCTACTAAGCATAGGCAGGGCAGGGGCGTGTTCTCCCAGACCGCCCCGGCTCTGCCCTACAGAAGAATATTTTTTGAAATCAAGGGGTTGCCAGCCCCAGCAAATGAGTACATAATTGCCGCCATTGAACGCGCTGAGACATAAAAAACTTCAATGTTTTCAATGAGATAGAGTAGAGGCAAGCTTCACATAGCCCACTCAAGTTTATATGCGGTGAATGTCAGTGGTTTTGGCATTGATCGTTTGAGGCCGAGTAGCAAAATGGTTATGCAGCGGATTGCAAATCCGCCTACGCCGGTTCGATTCCGACCTCGGCCTCCACTCTTGAAAGCCCCGTAGATCAATGGTCTACGGGGTTTTTTATTGCCTAAGATTTGACGATCACTTCCGCAATTTTTCGGATCGCTTCCGCAACCCTATCTGTTTTCTGGCAATTTAAGACGCCATTATCGGTATGCGTCTCCTCGATTGGGCATGGGATTGTGCTCGAGATTAAGCGTCCACTAACGGCCAAAAGCAGACAGTCTAACTCGGACTAGGCTGGTGTTCCTGTGGCCCGAAAGAATCTATGAAACTAGGGGCGATTTACAGTTCACAGCTAGAGGCCAAATCAATCTTTCCGATCCATCGCATGTGCGAGTTAAATTCTATCGAATCCGGTCTAGCTCAGCCTTTTTAGTTGCCTTAACACTTGCAGCGGCCCGCAAAGAAGCTTTTGCGAGCTTTGTATGTTCCTTAAGCTTTTTAAGCGAGTATGGAAGTACCAGTTTAACGGGAGACTTTATAAATTCGACTCCATGAGCCCGTTTGTACGATTCACGAAGCGTGCTACTTATATTTGAACCGCTTATGAGTCTTACTATCAAGCCAGATCTCTCCATTAATGGTCGGAGCTGGTCGTCGTTCCTTGACACCAGGCAGCAATAAAAAATATACCTAGCTTCACCAAACGTGATTTGACTGGAAACTATGTCCCAATAAGGCTTCCTTTCTTGATCGATTGGAAGATCTCGCTCGATCAATTCCAGAATATTCTGAAGCGTACCAAGATAACGAGCCTGTCGAACAATGTGTTTTTGAATTTCCACGAACAAATGATATTCGTATACGACTTGACCATGATCGACCTGTAGAAAGCTACTATGTCGCTTCATTGCATCTGTAAATTTCTTGCTATAGTAATAAAGCGCGCCAATGCCTTCGTGAGCTTTACCTTCGAAATCTATAACTCTTACGTCTTCTAGATTCCTTCTGCAAAGCTCCAGCAAACGATAAAAAGAACCCTCGAATCTTTGAATTCTAAAAATTTCTCTCGATTCGGTGAGCTCTTTTCTTTGCAACAATATGGTTAGAATAATTCCCGCAAAAGCCAAGCCGGAAAACAGAGAAGTTACCACGCCAAAACTGTCACCAAAAGTCCCAGCCTTTGCAATTGAGTATTCGGTTATCGGCCATGTTTTATACAGTACGAGGGATCCATAGGAGCCGAATATTAAAAGTACGCCTATACCGACTGTGATTGTTATTTTTGTCAAGTTCATCAACATCTCTCAATGAAGTTAGTTTTATAATTGTTACGCACAGCCTGCAGAAGCCGAATCGAAAAAATTAATCTGCACCCGTCTTTCAACTCTGAAGGGAACTCATTCTAAGAGCCGAACATTGTCAAAAAGCTCTGAAGCTTCAATCTTCTGAAATATGCAGAACCTCACCTAATAATAAGTAGCAGTTCAGAAATAGCGATCTAGCTTCTTCGGCAGACACATCGTTATGCACGCCAACAGAAACTCTTTCATAAAAATTCGAAAGATTTTGACGGATCTTGGCTTTACGCGATTTGCTTTCAACTCTTTCATTGACGAATGCATTAATCCTATTTTGATGCTTGTTGGCGCCCAGAGTAATTTCGTTCCCCCCAATGTTAACTGTTGTTTCTCTCGGAGGAAAAATTGAATCTGCAAAAGAATCAATTATTCTGCGTACGGTTGTCAACGCTTGGCTGATGGATTCCGAATTCCCTTCTGCCAATCTTGATATTACCGATGGTATCTGCTCTAGAACGTCGCCACAATTGGCAGATATTAGGCTATCAACGTCGCTTTTATATTTTTCGAAGATGGATTCGGACAAGTTGTCAAATTCCTTTTCATAATATATTCCAGAAACAAATGTATGCAGGATCGAAAGAACGCGACTTTTAATTCCGCTTAAGGTGGATATATAGTTTGTCGTATTGGTCAGCTGCTTTTCATGCATGTCCATGATACGGTATGCCCAGTCCCCGCTAGTATCGGGAGTGGTAAGAGATTTTAACTTTATGTTCTGGGCTGCCAGTGCTGCCTCCTGCTGTGCGAGAGGACCCCAGTAGCCTTTCTTCTCCTCTCTATTGATCCATCTACCTGTAAGACCCATATATTTGATCGATACTTCATTTGTTCCGCTATACCCTTGCATCTCCAGACTGATCCAATATTTGATCTCGTCAGAGCCAACCCATCGAGCGAGCCTTGAAGCTTTCAAAAGCAAGGACTCAGCGGGCAGCCTGCTTAGTTCGATGTCGTCCAGTAGCTCTTTGGCTAGGGCTAAAATATGCTCTGATCTACTTTGTTCCACAGAAAGCTCCTAGCGCGTAAGAAAAATTTCCTTTCCTTCGTAGTACCATAATGCCACTGCAATGTCGATCATGCGCTTTTGTACGATTGATGGTGATCATGAGTGCCTGCTAATGGCCGATTTTTGCCGTTCGTGACGGGCAGCGATCAACCCAAAGCGGACAATGCCGGCAGGCTTCAATCGATCATGGACGGTTCATCCAAGTGGGTAGAGTCAAAGCAAATGGAGGACGGTAACATCGAGCCTACATGACCGAGTAGCCGGCTTACGCGGCGCCATGCTTAATACTCTATTCGGTGCCAGGTGCCGTCGAGGTGAGGTGTGGAACCAACGTTGGTTGGCTAAGTATCCTGTGCGTCCGGCTGGCGAACTGTACAAGTAAACGGGATCTGCAGAGCAGACCAGTATAAGCACTAGGAGCGTAGCTGTGGCAGCAACCAATAAGACAAGGAAACCGAGCCCTGCGTCGATGCGGGCCTCGGCAAAGAAGTCGACAATGAGCGTACTTGCTCGGGCCCTTCATTCATTGCCTGCAAGCGGTGAGGCAGGTTTTGAAGGATTGATTGCCAAATTGCTGACGAAGCTCACGGAGGTCCCGTTTCTTGTGCGGAGATCCGGTTCCCAACAAGGGCGCGATTTGGACTCCAATGTCAACGCAGATGAATGCATCTTCGTCGAGTGCAAGCGGTACCAAGAGTCAAGCTCTCTTGACGAAAGGGGACTGCGCACGCAAATCGAAATTTCTATAAATGCATCGCCCAACTTAGATATGTGGGTCTTGGCGACTACGCGCACTGTGGACGCCTCGGCGGCAGAGTGGCTGGCGAAGAAAACGCGGGAAATGGGCGCTGACTTTTACGTCCTGTCTTGTGCCTCCCTTTCTCAACCCGCGGATCTCGACTACCTTGCAGCCGCTTTCTGGAACGATGTTGTTTCCTTCTGCAAAGGCAGCAGCATCGATAGTTCTGATTTACACGATTATCTTCATAAGGTGAGTGAGAGCGCCGGATTCGGGAACGCTCTGAAGCGCATCAGAAAAGCGTTCGAGAGCGCCACTGTTGGTCTGCCAAGCTTTCGCTCACGGTTGAATGCATCGCTATGCAAAGTCCTGGAAAATGAGGAAACCAGCCGTTTACGGCTGAATGCTCCCCTGGCGTCGGGCGCATTATCATCTGTGAATGTCCCACGGCCGGCCGTGCAGCAGCACCTTGAGTCCTTCGCTTCTACTTCCCGGGCAGCCGAAGCTCCCCGTATATGCGTCATTCAAGGTGATGAGGGAAACGGGAAGTCATGGGCAGTCGCCACATGGGTACGGGGGGTGATTTCCAAACAAGCTGCACCGCCTGTCTTCTGGTTCAAGTCTTCGGCAAGTAAGGACCTCGGCCTAAAAGATTTGGCCAGACTTGCCGTCACCCAACTGCAAACATCTGAAGAAGACATCTTCCGTCTGAAGCTTCAAAGGTGGCTTGGCAGCGCATCGGACTCGCGCGGAATCATCGTGCTGGATGGAATTAACGAAAGGCATAGCTTTCAGTTCTGGACCGATTACATAGCGAACCTAGTCGCCGAAGTTGGTCCGAACGTCCTATTTGTCATCACCTGTAGGCCTGATACCTGGCGCAAGCAGTTGAAGCCTCGACTCAATCTGCAGGCGATGGAGTTCGATCTCTCTGAATTCAACGAGCAAGAGTTCGCAGTTGCGATGCAGTACCAGTCCCGGGAAATCGTTGAGAAGCTTTGGGCTCTTGGACCTGTGGCTCGAAAGCCACGCTATTTGGCGGATGCGCTCGCTTACTTTCGGCAAGGTGGCGATGCGAGCGAGCTCACCGTCGAGATGCTTCAGTATCACGCTTGGAAAAATCGCTACCGCACGCGCATGGACTACCCGGTTGCTCCCGACGAGTTTGAGAACGTTCTGAAGCATCTTGCCGGCGAGATGAGCAGGCGCGTGACCGCAGGTGAATTGAAGGAATTACTCGCATTCAATCCGCACGCTGCTGATGCGTTATCCGAACTCGCGTCGGGGGGAGTGTTGCGCCAGGAAAAAACTACGCTCTACCTCGAGCGCCCATATCTCGTCGAAGGATTGAGCCTTCTTTTGATTGATGCGCTTGCGTTAGATGTCGGAACGGTCGCCGAATTACGCCAGCAGATTGGCATTTTCGTGCACGATACGCAGCGAAATCCGCTCACCGCCGAAATCTGTGCATCGGCGGCGTACAAAGCGCTGGCCGATGAGAAAATGAGAGACGATGTCGCTGTTGCCCTCACCTTGGAATTCTTGGACTGTCAGAACGCCGACCAGACTTCGGTCGAAGGGGTCATCGCGCTCGCCTCGAAGCGGCCCCACGTCATTGCTCAAGTTGCCGAGGAGCTGTGGGCAGTGGCAGGCGTGGATTCGACCATTGAGCAAATGATTCTACACGGGCTCATACAGATCGCTAAGCACGCAAGCCCTAGCAGTGCGATTGTGAACGTGCTTGCTCGCTGGACAAGCTTTATTCACGAGCACGGCGAGTTCTATCGGCATGATGCAGAGGCTTTAACGGAACGGACTAGCGCAAGTGTGACCGCAGTTGCACCCACCATAGGCCGAGTTCAACTCACCGAAGACGGGTCAGTAGTACTTAACCGGGTGGAGAACCAACGGCTTCTGCGACTCGCAAGGCTGGCACTGGCGGTAATTTCACAGGGGGACCGCCGGATTTTTTTCCAGGTCGCTTTCAATAGCTTAGTGGCTGATTCAGTCATGCTGACATTTAGAGGGCGTATCAGCGGTTGGATTCTTGGCTCCAGTAGGTCTGCGCTCGGCCAGCAAGTGGCCGCAGCTCTCCAACGAGTGGAGACGATGTCTTTGGTATCGGAAGATGGCAAGGCTCGAGTCAGAAGAACAATGCTCGAATCTGCAGCCGACCCGATTCTTGCCTCGCAATTGAGATCAGCGCGAAAGGCGTCCGAAGAGGCGATCCGCAACGATCCGCAGCTCAACCTTTATAGAAGCCCAAGCAGAGAGGAACTCCCGGCCTATCTGAGTAGAACTGACATGGGATTCAGAAGGAAGCTGCAAGCTGCGAACAAGTACGCATGGGATACAACATTTCACTATCCGAATGATTTCGTATGCGAGCTGCGAGCCTATGCGCAGAGTTTTCCAGTAGGGAACCGCCGCGTCGGGCGTGGGCAGACTATTGAGGACCACGACTGGGAGTTACTTGAGCCGCTGCTCTGCCGACTTTGCCAAGACGTATATGTGGCTACGGTTCGCGACTTCATCCGCACAATCGGGCAGCGGGAGAACGAAGCAATGTTTCCCTGGGCCCTTTCCGCACATAGCTACGTTAGCTTGTTCGAACCTATGGACGTTGCGTTGGTTCGACAAGCGTGGGAACGAGTACTTACCTCCGTGGACAACGATACGGACAATTTAAAGGCAACTGAATACACCCTGTTCGGCATGCTATTGGCACACTTGCCGCCGCAGGAGCAGGTCCAGGAGCTTCTGCGACGTGATAATTCCCGAGCTCATCTGGTGAGCTTTACAAATGAATTTCGGCAGCTCCCCCCCGATGTTCAGGAGCAAATAGCAGGTCTTGCGGAGGAAGATGACCAACTGTTGCCTGTGCTCTGGTACGCCGTAGCACAGAGAATGCCCACGAGCGCCGTTTGGCTACCGCTTATCGACCGGGCGCTTGCAATCTCTGACAGTGTCGTTCGCGGGTTCGCATTTGAATTGCTGTTCCATATGCCAAAAGCAGAGGTGTGCAAAAGACTCGACCGGTTGGAACTGACGCGCGAGCCTACGCATTTAGAGAATCATTGGTTCACCACACTTTTGCTTATGCACTCTACAGAGACACCATCTGCACTTCTCAACAGGTGCGACTTCGCCACCTGCGCACAAGAGCTTGGGAATGTTATTGGCGAGCGCCAGCACGAATTTGCGACAGCGTTTGCTGGGCATGTACTCGCTTGGCTACAGTTGCAGGTTGACCCGCAGCAGCCCCCCTCTCCTGAACTCAGAGTGACTGTCCAGGCGCCAGCACCAGATCGAAGAGGCGTGGCGTCTGTCTCAGTGGACTGGAGCCAAATTGACAGCACCGTATCCTTCCGTTCTGAGTTGTCATCATGGGGAGGGTTGGAGCAAGGCGACGGATTTGCTGCATTGCAGGACAGCTTTTCTGACCGCAAGTTTGCGGACCTACAGAAAGCTCTGAGAGATGGGATTAAGTCGTCAACTGAGCGCGGGAATTGGGCTTACACAGCCTTCTGGTCGGATTTAACGCTCAATGCAATGCTCGACAAAGTGTCTGGTTTTCGAGAGGAAGTCCAGGCGCTCATTGAATACGCCAAGAACCGCAATCGCCTGAGGTCTATCGGGAGCTTTGTTTCAGCGCTCGCCAGGGTGCTGCTCAATTCTGGCGACGCAATGGGGTTGGAGCTTATGAGCTTGATTCGAACGGATGATGTGGTGGTACGGACAGTTGATGGCCTGACTGAGGGGGACCTACTAGATGCGGCGCTATCGTCTTATCCCCGACCAAACGAAGCTTGCCATCTCTGGCTAGCACGCATCGATGCGTCAGAGAGCGACGCCTATGTTCTAGCCAATTGTGAGCTACTAATCCAAGGAGGAAATCGTGAATGGCTCCTTGGCCAGGCGGAACGCGATTTGAGCTCGGATGCTCCCTACTACAAACGTAGGGGGATGCTTCTGCTGGCTGGCTCTGGATGCGATAAATGTAATCTAGAGGCTGCGTTGCTCACACTCAGCGATGGCGCCACAGGACTAGAAGATGTCGTACAAACAGCGGCAGACTACATAGTGAATCGCCCCTAGTTTCGTAGACACCTCCAAGCCTTAAAATGAGGCCCATTAGGAGGTGCCATGAGCAACCAGCGTTATCCCGAAGAATTCAAAATCCAGGCGGTCAAGCAAGTGACCGAAAAGCA